>JBBEBA010000063.1:0-88825 GCA_040882575.1 Gemmatimonadota bacterium | reverse complement strand
GAGATCGGCGGCACGGTCGGCGACATCGAGTCGCTGCCGTTCCTCGAGGCGATCCGTCAGTTCCGGCAGGACGTCGGGCGGGAGCACACGATGTTCATCCACCTGACGCTGATCCCCTATATCGCGGCGGCGGGCGAGCTGAAGACGAAGCCGACACAGCACTCGGTGCGTGAGCTGATGGAGATCGGGATTCAGCCGGACGTGCTGATCTGTCGTACGGACCGCCCGCTCTCGGATGAGCTGAAGCGGAAGACGGCACTGTTCACAAACGTCGATCCGGCCGGCGTCATCGAGGCGCAGGATGTGGACACGATCTACGAGGTGCCGCTGGCGTACCGGCAGCAGAAGCTGGACGACCTGATCATCGCGAAGCTCGGTCTGCAGGCGGGGCAGCCGGACATGGCGAGCTGGGAGCGGATGGTGTCGCGCGTGCAGAGCCCGCGGAACGGCCGCGTGCGCATAGCAGTCGTCGGCAAGTACACGTCGCTCGTCGATTCGTACAAATCGATACAGGAAGCATTGATCCACGGCGGCATCGCGAACGATGTCGGAGTCGACATCGACTGGCTGTCGAGTGAGGATTTCGAGCGCGGCATCGGTGCCGATCTGCTGAAGGACTACGACGGCCTGCTCATCCCGGGCGGCTTCGGCGTGCGCGGCGTGGAGGGCATGCTAGACGCGGTGCGCTGGGCGCGCGTCAACGAGCTGCCCTTCTTCGGCGTGTGCCTCGGCCTGCAGTGCGCCGTGATCGAGTATGCGCGCAACGTCTGCGGCCTGAGCGAGTCGAACTCGGCCGAGTTCAACGGCGACCTGACTGAGGCGGTGATCTGCCTGATGGACTCGCAGCGGCAGGTGACGGACATGGGCGGCACCATGCGTCTCGGAGCGTACCCGGCGCGGCTGACGAAGGGGTCGCACGCGGCTGCGGCCTACGGCACGCTGGAGATCAGCGAGCGCCACCGTCACCGCTATGAGGTGAACAACGCGTACCGCGAGCTGCTCGGCCGCAATGGCATGCAGTTCAGCGGCCTGTCGCCCGATGGCGACCTGGTCGAGATCGTCGAGCTGTCGGAGCACCCGTGGTACCTCGGCTGTCAGTTCCATCCGGAGCTGAAGTCCCGGCCGAACCGCGCGCACCCGCTGTTCAGCGCGTTCGTCGGCGCGGCACTCACCCGTCGTGACGGGGCGGGCAGCGAGGCGCGCGCGCCGCACGAGGCAGTGGGCGCATGAGGACGCGGTGAGTGTTGCCGGTCTGTTCGACGGCGGTGAGTTCTTTCTGCTCGCCGGACCCTGCGTGCTCGAGGATGACGCGCTGAACCTGCGGATAGCCGATGTGCTGGCGCAGCTGCAGGTGCAGACCGGGGTCCCGATCATCTTCAAGGCGTCGTTCGACAAGGCGAACCGCAGCAGGCCCGGCGCGGCCCGGGGACCCGGCCTGGAGCGGGGACTGCGCGGGCTGGAGCGGGTGAAGTCGCATTCCGGTCTGGCTGTCGTCACGGACGTGCACGAGGCGGCGCAGTGCGCCGAGGTGGCAAAGGTCGCCGACGTGCTGCAGATCCCTGCGTTCCTCAGCCGGCAGACGGACCTGATCGAGGCGGCAGCAGCGACGGGAGCGACACTGAACATCAAGAAGGGCCAGTGGATGGCGCCGGAGGACATGGCGGGCGCGGTCGGGAAGGCGCGCAGCGCAGGTGCGGCGGCCGTCGCCGTGACGGAGCGCGGCACCGCCTTCGGCTACGGCGATCTCATCGTGGACATGCGCGCGTTCGCCCGGCTGCGCGAAGCGGCGCACGCGCCGGTCATCTTCGACGGCACGCACAGCGTTCAGCGGCCCGGCCGCGCCGATGGCGCGAGCGGCGGTGACCCGCAATTCATCCAGCCGCTCGTGCTCGCCGCCATGGCTGCGGGCGCGGACGCTCTTTTCCTCGAGGTTCATCCGCAGCCGGAGCGCGCGCCCTCCGACGGGTCCAACATGCTGCAGCTCGAACGGCTGCCCGCACTGCTGGGTCGCGTGCTCGCCGTGCGGGCGGCCGTGCACGAAGCGCAGGAGGCCGCAAGTGCCCGCGGCGGCTGAGACGGCGACACTGGCCGAGGCCGGCCGCCGCGTGCTGCGGATGGAGGCCGCTGCGCTGCTCAGCCTCGAGGCGCGACTGGGTTCCGCCTTCGAGGAGGCAGCCCGTCTGATCCTGGACGCGCGCGGCCGCGTCATCGTGAGCGGCATCGGCAAGAGCGGCATCATCGCGCGCAAGATCGCAGCGACACTCACGTCCACGGGCACGCCTGCAATCTTCCTGCACCCCGTCGAGGGACTGCACGGCGATCTGGGCATCGTGAGCCGCGACGATATCGCGATCCTGCTCTCGAAGAGCGGCGAATCGAGCGAGCTGGCCGGATTGATCGAGTACCTCAAGCGACTGGGCGTGCCGATCGTCGCGCTCACCGGGCGGACGGACTCCAGCCTCGGCCGCGCTGCTGACGCGCTGCTCGACTGCGCAGTGGATGAGGAAGCCTGTCCGTTCGACCTCGCGCCGACCACCTCGAGCACGGCCGCTCTCGCCATGGGCGATGCGCTCGCCGTCGCGCTGCTGCAGAGCCGCGGCTTCACCCGCGATGACTTCGCGCGCATCCATCCGGGCGGCACGCTCGGCCGGAAGCTGACGCTGCGGGTGCGCGACGTCATGGTCGCCCACGGCTACCCGTCGCTGGGGCCCGATGCGCCCATGCGGCAGTGCGTCGTCCTGCTCGCCGAGAAGCGGGGCACTGTCCCTGTGGTGGATGACGGCGGCCGGGTGGTCGGCGTGGTGACATCGGGGGACCTGACCCGGCGGATGGAGCGCCAGGAAGACATTTTCGATACGCCGGTCGGCGCGGTCATGAACGCCGGCCCGAAGCTGACGGGCCCCGGGGAGCTCGCGGCGGCGGCCGTCTACATCATGGAGACGCACGGCATCATGGCACTCCCGGTCGTGGACGGCGAGCAGCGTCTGGTCGGCATCGTCCATCTGCACGACCTTTTGCGTGCGAACGCGGTATGATGATGGTATGAAACGGATCGCACTCGCGGCCCTGGCTGCCATCCTCGCCGGGTGCAACGGATCGACGGCACCCGTCGATGAAAACTATCAGTCGCTGCCGGCCGACCAGGTCGCATTCGGTGTCGAGCACATCACCACGGTCAATGGCGTGCGCCGCGCGAACCTGCACGCCGACACGACGCTCATGTTCAATGACTCGGCCGTCGTGAGCCTCAAGAGCGTGGAGCTGGAGCTGTACGACGAGATCGGCGGCCATCAGGCGACACTGACTTCCGCTTCCGGCGAGTTGAACCGCTCGACGAACGCCATGGTCGCACGCGGCGATGTCGTGCTCGTCGTGCACGGAGCGCAGGGGCGCACCGTCTGGACGGAAGAGCTGCACTACGACCCGACCCAGAATCGCATATGGAGTGATGTCGCGACGCGATCGCGCACGGCGGACGGCCAGGAGATCCGCGGCGATTCCTTCAGCTCCGACGACCAGTTCCGCAACTTCACGATCCAGGGCGGCTCCGGCACCGGCCTGCAGCTCTTCTGATGCGTATCATCGGCGCGTCGTGCGCGATCCTGGTCCTGCTCGGCGCCGCCGCCTCCCTGCATGCCCAGTCGGGCTGCATTGCGGAGCGTGTCGCCGGCAGCGAGTGGCAGACGTTCAACGCCGGTACGCCCATTGAGGTCATTGTCATGACCGGCGGCGCCGACGTGCGCTGCGACGGCGATCGGCGGATCCTCGCCGATCAGGCGACGGTTATTCGCGCGGAGCAGCGGATCGAGCTGTACGGCGACGTGCAGGTGCAGGATCCGGAGCGCACGCTGACCGCCGACCAGGCCACGTTCCATTCCGCGCAGCAACTGCTGCAGGCGGTGGGCAATGTGGTCGTGCGGGACCGGCGCACGGGCTCCACGATCAGCAGCCAGCTGCTGGACTACTATCAGGAGACGGAGGACCGGCCGATCGCGCGCATGGAAGCCAGCTCGCCGACAGGCGCTGCGCACGCCGTGCTGTTCCGCGCTCCTGCGACAGCTGGCGAACCGCAACCGGCAGGTCAGCCGGCAGACAGCACGCTCATCGATGCGACGCACATCACCGTGATCGGGGAGCAGACGTTCCACGCCGTCGGCCGCGCGGTCATGACGCGCGACTCGGTGAGGACTACCGGCAACTCGATCGAGTATACGCAGGCTGCCGAAGGGATACCGGGCTCGCTGGCGGTCGCGGTGAATGCGGTCGTCGAGATGCCGGCGCAGCAGCTGCGCGGCGACTCGATCAACGCGCTGATCGGCGAAGGCGACGAGTTGCGTGAGGTGCTGACGCGCCACCGTGCAGTCCTGTCCGCCGAGGACATGGAGGTTACTGCACCGGCGATCCGCCTGTTCTTCGAGGATGGTGGCGTGACGCGGATGGTGGCGATGGAATGGCCTCCCGCCGCCGGTGCCGATCCCGACCCGCAGGCGCGCGCCGAAACCGACAGCTACCGGTTCGAGGCCGACTCCATCGACGTGCTCGCACCCGGCCAGCAGATCACTGCAGCCGTGGCCATCGGCAACGCGTACGGCGAGCGTCTGACGCCCGACTCGCTCCTCGCGCTGCTGCCCGAGCTGCCGCCCCGGGAGATGGCACTCATCTCGTCCGACTGGATGCGCGGCGACACCGTGCGCGCGGCCTTCGCCGCCAACCCCGCCGCGGCCGTCGACCCGGAAGCGCAGGAGCGCATCATGGAACGGCTCAGTGCCGTCGGTGCACCGGCGCAGTCCGTGTATCGGATGCGCGACGAGGATGCGCCCGAGGCGAAGCTCTCGATCAGCTACGTGTCCGCTGCCCACATCGACGTCACATTCTCCGATGGCGTGGTCTCGCTCGTGAGCGCCGCCGGCGACGCGAAAGGCACATACCTGCAGCCGACACAGGTTGCGGGTGCGGCAACCGATGGGGACGGCGATCGGCCGCCGGAGCAGCAATGAGACTGGAAGAATACGCGACCGGACTGAAGGCGCACGACGCGTCGGTCGCCATCGGCGTGGCGGAGCTGGTGCGCCGCGCCGACGCGGGCGGCGCGCTCGATCGCAGCGACTGGCTGGCCGCCATCACCCGGGCGTATGTTGCAGGTGTGTCGGAGCACGATGAGGGCCCGGGTCTGCTGGAGGGACCCGCAGCCAGCGATTCGCCCGACCAGACCGGCGGCTACCTCGAGGATCACGTACTTGCCCGACTGAGTGGCGACGGCATTGCGCATGGCGAGCCGGCAGGCGGCTCATGGGAGCGGGTTCGTCTCGCGCCGGACCTGTGGGCAGAGGTTTCTGCCGACCCGCAATCGGCGGCGGCACGCCTCGACGAGACGGTAAGGAACTTGCTCTACGCCCCGGATCGCGGGGGGTTCGCTTCCGAGCATCCCGGTGCGACGCTGGTTCCGGGCGGCAGCACACTCGCTGCACGCGGCCTCGTCAAGACGTACAGGAAGCGGCGTGTCGTGGCGGAGGTCGATGTCGATGTGTCCCAGGGTGAGATCGTGGGCCTGCTCGGCCCCAACGGCGCCGGCAAGACGACGACATTCTACATGATGGTCGGCCTGATCGGTCCGGACCGAGGGCAGGTTTTCCTGGATGATCGCGAGCTTACGCGCGTGCCGATGTACAAGCGCGCACGGGCCGGCATCGGCTACCTCGCACAGGAGCCGTCGATCTTCCGCAAGCTGACCGTCGAGCAGAACATCCTCGCCATTCTGGAGACGATGCCGCTCAAGCGCGCCGCGCGGAAGGCGCGGCTCGAGGCGCTGCTCGACGAGCTCGGACTGCGGCACCTGCGCAAGTCGAAGGCTTACTCCCTGTCGGGCGGCGAACGGCGCAGGCTCGAGATCACCCGCGCCCTGGTCGCGGAGCCTAAGTTCATGCTGCTCGATGAGCCGTTCGCCGGTGTCGATCCGATCGCGGTCCATGACATCCAGCAGATCGTGTCCGACCTGCGTCACCGCGGCATCGGCGTCATCATCACGGATCACAACGTCGAACAGACACTCGATATCGTGGATCGGGCATACATCATGTACGACGGCAGGGTGCGCGTATCGGGCACCGTTGCCGAACTGGTATGGAATGAGGAAGTGGCTGAAATCTATTTTGGCCCGACGCTGACGGCGCGGATGCGAGAGCGTTACGCCCGGCCCGAAGCAGTGGCGTGAGCATATGAAAACCGGTCTCTATCAGGGTACGCAGCTCAAGCAGGAGATGAAGATCAATCCTCGCCTGTATCAGGCGATGGATCTCCTGTACATGCCGCTCCTCGATCTGCAGCAGCACATCAAGCAGGAAATGCTGAACAATCCGTTCCTCGACCTGGAAGAGCCCCAGGTCACCGAGGACGAGATGGCGCCGCAGGAGAAGGACAAGGAAAAGGAAGAGAAGGAGAAGTCAGAGGAGATCGACTGGGAGGAGATCCTCCTGGATGGCTTCGAGGCAGGCGGTCGGCGGCAGGAGTACGAGGAGAAGGAATACTACGAGCCGGTCTCGGTCGAGTCGCGGGATCTCTACGATCATCTGCGCGACCAGCTGATGCTGCTGCGGCTGTCACCGCGCGAGGTGCTGCTGGGCGAGGAGCTGATCGGCAACATCGATGAGAACGGTTACCTCACCTGCGCGCTGGACGAGGTGGTGGGCGGCGTCAACAACTGGATCGAGGAAGAGGGCGGCGCGTGGGCCCGCGACGCGGGTGAGGAGCTGGAGCCGTTCTCTGCCCTCGAGGGCGACGAGATGCTGCGGACGATCCAGTCGTTCGATCCCCCCGGCATCGCCGCGCGCGACCTGCGCGAGTGCCTGTCACTGCAGCTGCAGGACGCCGAGATGGAGGACACGCTCGCGTACCGCATCGTGCGCGAGTACTTCGACCAGCTGATCAACCACCGCTGGTCCGAGATCTCGAAGGATCTGTCCATCACGCCGAAGGACGTGCAGACGGCTGCGGACGAGGTCGCGAAGCTCGATCCGAAGCCCGGCCTCAAGTACGCCGCGCCGTCCGACAACTACATCACGCCTGACCTGATCGTCGAGAAGATCGATGGCGAGTACCTCGTCTTTCTGAACGACACGAGCCTGCCGCGCCTGAAGCTGTCGAAGGCGTACCGCGACATTGCGCGGGACAAGAGCAAGTTCAAGGGTGAGAACAAGGAGTTCATCTCCAACAAGCTGAACAGCGCGAACTGGATGATCCAGGCGATCGAGCAGCGCCGTCAGACCATGCTGAAGGTGATGAACTTCATCGTGGACCGGCAGCGCGAGTTCTTCGAGAAGGGCGTGCAGTATCTGAAGCCGCTGACGCTGCGCGAGGTCGCCGAAGTCATCAACATGCACGAGTCCACGGTCTCGCGCGTGACGAACGAGAAGTTCGTGCAGACACCGCGGGGCGTGCTGCCGCTCAAGTTCTTCTTCTCCAGCGGTCTCTCCACGACGTCGGGCGAGGATGTGAGCGCGCGCGGGATCAAGGCGAAGATCCAGAAGCTGGTGTCGGACGAGCAGCCGAAGCGGCCGCTGACTGACCAGGCGATCGTGAACATCCTGAAGGACGAGGGCATTCAGATCGCCAGGCGCACCGTCGCGAAGTATCGCGACCAGCTCGGCATCCTTTCCGCCCGTATGCGCAAACGCGTCTGAGGACGCGATGCGATCATGACGCAGCGCGCCCCGACGGCGGAGCCGGACGCAGCAGGCTACCTCACGAGTGAGGCGGTACGCGACTTCGCCGTCATCATCCCCGCCTGGAACGAAGCCGACAACATACCTGCGCTCGTGCGCGAGCTGCGGGCCGCGTTCGACCGGCATGGCCTGGACGGTGAAGTGCTGCTGGTCGACGACGGCTCCACGGACGGCACCGCTGACCTGGCCGAGTCCATGGCGGCGGACTGGGACCGGTTCCGTGTCATCCGGCACCGTCGCAATTTCGGCAAGACCGAAGCAGTCGTGACCGGCGCCGAGCACACGCGCGCGACGTGGCTGGTGCTGTTCGATGCCGATCTGCAGCACACGCCGGATGAGATTCCGCGATTCCTGAAGCGTCTGCACGACGGCTTCGATATCGTGACCGGCCGTAAGGTCGGACACTACGAGAAGGCCGCTGTCTCCAGCATCTACAACAGGTTGAGCCGCGCCATCTTCGACATTCCGGTATCGGATACGAACTCGATGAAGGCGTTCCGGCGCGACATCCTGGACGAGGTCCGGCTGCGCCATGACTGGCATCGTTTCTTCGTGGTACTGGCGTACGCTCGCGGCTATACCATCACCGAGATCGACATCGAGCTGTATCCGCGGCGGCACGGCGTCGCGAAATACTCCGGCAAGAGCCGCATCGTCGTCGGTCTGCTCGACATGCTGTCGGTCTGGTTCTTCCTCTTCTTCGCGCGCAAGCCGATGATGCTGTTCGGCATCAGCGGGCTCGCACTCGCAGCCGGCGGCGTGATCATCGGCGGCCTTACTATCGTGCTGCGCGTGCTCGGCGCGATGCCGCCGTTCGGTTTTCGACCGCTGCTCTACCTCGTGATCCTGCTCGAGGTGCTGGGGTTCCTGCTCTTCGGCTTCGGCTTCATGGCAGAGCTGATGGCGCAGCAGCACGCGGAGCTGGACGCGCTGCGCCGCGACTTCGCGCGTGGCGGCCCGCGGGCCGGCAATCCCCCCGACACGGCGCCCAGGTGACCGCTCGCGCCCGGCCCCGGGTGCTCGTCGCGATCGGCACCCGCCCGGAGGGCATCAAGCTGGCGCCGGTCGTGGACGCTCTGCGCGCGCGCCCGGCCGAGGTGGACGTGCGAGTCGTGCTGACCGGTCAGCACGCGGCGCTGCTGGATCAGGTCGCGGACGTCTTCGATCTGCGCGCCGACTGGAGCCTCGGCATCATGAAGGACGGGCAGGATCTGTACGATGTCGCGCACGGCTGCCTCGACGGTCTGCGCGGCGTGGTGCGTGAGTGCTCGCCCGATCTGCTGCTGGTGCAGGGCGACACCGCGAGCGTCTTCTTCGGCGCGCTGGTTGGCTTCTTCGAGAAGATCACCGTCGGCCACGTCGAAGCGGGTCTGCGCAGCGGCGATCGTATGCGGCCGTTCCCGGAAGAGATCCTGCGGCGCATGACGGGTGTGGCTGCCGACGTGCATTTCGCGCCCACGCCCCTGGCGCGGCGGAACCTGCTGGCCGAGAACGTCCCGGACCATGCCATCCACGTCACGGGCAACACCGTGGTCGATGCGCTGCAGCGGATCGCTGCGCTGCAGCACGAGCCATCCAGCCGCGCGCTGCGCGATGCACTGGCGTCCGGCAGACGGTTGATCCTGGTGACGGCGCACCGGCGCGAGGCGTTCGGCGCGCCGCTGCGCGAGGCGTTCCGCGCGCTGCGCGACATCGCCGACCGCTACCGCGACGTGCTGCTGCTCTACCCGGTGCACCCGAACCCGAATGTGCTGCGGCCCGCTCACGAGGTCCTGGGCGGTCACGATCGCATCCTGCTGGCGGAGCCGCTCGACTACCTCGACCTCATGCTCGCGCTGAAGCATGCGGTGCTCGCGATCACGGACTCCGGCGGCATCCAGGAGGAGGCGCCGAGCTTCGGCACGCCCGTGCTCGTGCTGCGGGAAGTCACGGAGCGTCCCGAAGCGGTGGAGGCGGGCCTGGCGCGCCTCGTCGGCACCGATCGCGCCGCCATCGTGAACGGCGCTTCCGACGTGCTCGATGGGAGATTCGAGGGGAGCGCCGTCGCGAATCCGTACGGTGACGGCGGGGCAGGGGAGCGCATCGCCGACATCGTCGTGCACCGGCTCACCGGCGCTGCACGGCGCACCGACGACTGGCGGCCGTGAAGATCCTGCAGCAGTGCATCTATTTCCCGCCGGAGGTCGGCGGCCTCGAGAGCCACGCGTACTACCTGTGCCGCGAGCTGGTGCGGCTCGGACACGATGTCACCATGCTGACGTCGCTCTCGCAGCCCGGCCTGGCGCCGCGCGAGAACATGGCCGGCATCGAGGTGGTGCGGAAATGGTTTCCGCAGAAGCGCACGCCGGCCGGCTGGGCAGCGCACACGCTGAACACTATCCCGCATTACCTTCGCCTGGCCCGCAATGCCGACGTGCTGCACGCTCAGACCTTCGCCTCCGCCGTGCCGGGTATGTGTGCGAAGGCGAAGCTCGGGCTGCCGCTCGTCGTGACGCTGCACACATCGCATTTTCTGAAGCTGGCCCGCAAGGCCGCGTGGCGGCCGGTGCTGCGACGCATCGTGAAATCGGCGGACTGGCTGCTGGCGGCGAGCGAGGAAATCCGCGACGTTGCGCTCGACCTGTACCCGCACCCGCACGCAGAGGCGCTGACCAACGGTGTCGATACTGCGCTTTTTGCGCCGGGGAGCGGGGGAGCGGGGGAGCGGGGGAGCGGCTGGGGTGGGGGCGGGGGCAGGGGCAGGGTGCGGGTGATCGTGCCGCGGCGGCTGTTCGAGAAGAACGGTGTGGAGTATTTCATCCGCGCGCTGCCGCTGCTGCAGGGGCGGGTGGAGGTGGATGCGGTGCTGGTCGGCGACGGGCCTGAGCGACCGCGGCTGGAGGCGCTGGTCGATGAGCTCGGCGTGCGCGAGATGGTGACGTTTCTAGGCAGCAGGCCGAACGACCAGATGCCGGCGCTGCTGGCGTCGTCGGACGTCGCAGTGTTTCCATCGCTGATGGAAGCGACGAGTGTTGCAGCACTGGAAGCGATGAGCTGCGGTGTGCCGGTGGCGGCGTCGCGCGTCGGCGGCCTGCCGGAGATCGTGGACGAGAGCACGGGCACGCTGTTCGAGCCCGCGAATCCGCAGTCGCTCGCAGACGCATTGTCGATGCTGCTGAAGCGCGACGACCTCGCCGCCGCAGGCAGGACCGCGCGCGAGCGCGTGGTCGCGCGCTGGAGCATCGCCCGGCTGGCGCGGCGGCACGAGGAGATCTACGAGATGGTGAGGAGGAAGCGCTGATGACGACCAGGCGGACCCGGCGCGACACCGTCGCCGCATCCCGGCCGGGCCGCGCGCCAGTCACGCCGGCGTCCGGCATGCTGCCGGCCTGGACTCCGGTACTCGTCTACGCCGCGGTGACGGTGGTCCTGTTTCGCGAGTTCCTGCTGTTTGGCACGACGGCGCTCGGAAGGGACAGCATCGCGCTGAGCTACTTCGCGCGCAACTTCTACACGGAGTTCGTGCAGACCTTCCAGCGGATGCCGCACTGGGACCCGCTGCTGTTCGGCGGCCTGCCGTTCGTCGAGGGGATGCACGGCGACATCTTCTATCCGCCGTCGCTCGCAATGTTCTTCGTGAATGCGGCGACGATGTGGGGCCTCAAGATGGCGCTGCACGTATTCCTCGCCGGCATGTTCACGTACCTGTGGCTGCATCGCGGGCTGAGGCTCGACCGCACGCCAGCGCTGTTCGGCGGCCTCGTCTACATGATGGGTGCCGATCTGGTTTCCCTGGTCCTGCCCGGCGGCGACGGCAAACTGTTCGTGTCCGCGCTGGCGCCGCTGCTGTTCTGGCTGACGGAGCGCGCCGTCGCGTCGCGCCGGATGCGGGACTTCGCGATCTTCTCGCTCGGCCTGGCTCTCGTGCTCTTCACATCGCACATGCAGGCCGCGTACTACTGCGTGTGGGGCGTCTCGCTGTACTTCATGTTCCGCGTGTGGCAGCTGAAACGCGGTGATGCGCTGAAGCAGATCGGCGTGTTCGCGGTTGCCGGCGTGCTCGGTGTCGGTGCGGCCGCCGTCCAGTTCCTGCCGCCGCTCGAATACCTGCAGGAGTACTCGCATCGCGCCGACCGGGCGGAGCAGGGTGAACGCGGGTACGCGTGGTCCTCGACATACTCGCTGAACGCCGAGGAGGTGGTGTCGCTGGTGGTGCCCGAGTTCGTCGGCGAGGTCGCACAGACCTCCACGACGCGCCCACCGGCGGGATACTGGGGCAAGAACCCGCTGAAGCTCAACAGCGAGTATGCCGGGCTGGTACCGCTGCTGCTGATCCCGGTGCTGCTCGTGGCGCGGCGCACTGCGCAGGTGTGGTTTTTCGCCGGGCTCGCCCTGTTGACGATCCTGCACGCGCTCGCCGGCAGCACGCCGCTCGGCCGGCTGTTCTACCTGATCCCCGGCGTGAGCCTGTTCCGCTCGTGGTCGATCATCATCTTCCTGTACGGCCTCGCCGTCGCGACGCTGGGCGCGCTCGGCGCGCAGCAGCTGCAGGACTGGCTGATCGACGGTCGCGCCGACGCCGACATCGCGAGGGCGCGGCGCACGCTCCGGATCACGACCGGCGTCTTCGCCGTGCTCGCGCTGCTCGCCACGTCGGGCGTGCTGACGAGCGCGTGGACGGCCGTCTTCTACCGGGACATCGATCCCGGCAGACAGGCCGCGCTCGCAGCGAACATGCCGTACATCAGCGCCGGCTTCTGGATCGCGTTCGTGCTTGCGCTGTGCGTGGCGGGCGCGTGGGAGCTGGCGAGCCGACGGGTCATTCCGGCACGGGCGCTGCTGCTCCTGCTCGCGGTACTCGCCGCCCTCGACCTGTACCGCGTCGATCGACCGTTCCTGCGCCACACCGCGCTGATGAACGAGCAGATCGGGCAGACGACACTGCTCCGGCCCGACGACGTGATCGAGCAGCTGCAACGCCTGCGCGACGACGGCGATCCGTTCCGCGTCATGGACCTGGCCGGCCCGCTGCAGATGGGCAGCATATACAACCAGAACGACTTCGCCATACACGGGCTCGAGCAGCTCACCGGCCATCACGGCAACGAGATCGGACGCTACCGCGCGCTGGTCGGCGGCGACGGCGCCGACAACCTGCTGCTGTCGGAACTGCGGCTGGCGAACGTCACCAACACCGTATACTTCGTTGCTCCCGCCAGGCTACAGCACCCGCGCATGCAGGAAGTCTACGCGGGCGGCCGCGCCGTCATATACAGGAACCTGGATGCGCTGCCGCGTGCGTACGTCGTCGGCAGCACCGAGATCGTGGAGGGCGACGCGGCAATCGACAGGCTGCTCTCGCCGGACTTCGATGCGGCGACGACGGCCATCCTGGCCGAGCCGCTGCCCACCGACGCGGCAGCGCCCCAGGCGGGCGCCCGCTGGAACATCACCTGGCTGGAGCGCGCGACGGACAGTCATTCGCTGCAGGTGACGGCCGACCGGCCGGCGCTCCTCGTCATTCTGGACAACTACTACCCGGCGTGGCGGGCGAGCATCGACGGCGCCGCGGCACCGATCCATCGTGCGAATCACACGTTCCGGGCGGTCGTCGTGCCGGCCGGCACGCACACCGTCACCTTCCGCTACGACGCGGCTTCACTGCGCACCGGCGCACTCCTGTCGCTTGCGGCGCTCGCCGTGCTGCTCGGCGTGATCGCCGGCGGTGTGGTTTCCGACCGCCGCCGCGCGTCCGCGCCCACAACGGCCACAACGGCATGACCGCGCCTGGTCTGACCGCGTATGACGTCGCGGACCATTACGACGACGCGTATTTCGCCGACCTCGCCGCTCGATACCGCACGCGGAACCGATTCGCCCGGCAGCGCATAGCCAACGTCTTCTCGATCATGCCGCCGCTCGCGGGCAGGATGCTGGTGGATCTGGGCTGCGGCATGGGTACCTTCACGATCGAGTCGGCCCGCCGCGGTGCGCTCGCGATCGGCATCGATCCCGCACCGGCGGCACTCCGCGCCGCGGCGGCCGTCGCGGCGGCGGAGCGGGCGGAGCACGCGCGCTTCGTTCAGGGCGACGCCGTGCTGCTGCCCCTGCGGGACGACAGCGCAGCACTCCTGCTGGCGGCCGACCTGACCGAGCACCTGGACGATGTCACGCTCGCTCGCGTGCTCCACGAAGCTGCGCGCGTGCTCGCCGGCGACGGTGTCCTCGTGATCTATACGCCGGACCGCCAGCACGTTTTCGAGCGGCTGAGGGCACGGGGGATCATGCGGCAGGATCCGTCGCACATCGCCGTCCGGACGGCGGCCGAGCTGCGCGCTGCCGTCGATGCGGCCGGGTTCTCCGTCGAGTCCGTCCGCTGGCTGCCGTCGCACCTGCCGCTGCTGGGACTGGCCGAGCGGGCCTTCGCCCGCCGCATTCCCGTGCTCCGGCGCCGGATCGGACTCGTCGCCCGCCCCCGGAAGTAGGGTGTCGAGCCGCAGGGTCGCGCGCAGGGCGGTGCAGCTGCTGCTCTTCGCACTCGTGCTCTGGGGGATCTACCGCGTCCTCGCGCCGGAGCTCGATCGTCTCACCCTGGACGATCTGAACCGCTGGCGTCCGGCGACTCTGCCGCTGCTCGCGTCCTTCGCGCTCCTCGTCGCCGTCTATCTCGTGCACGCGCTGATCTGGCGCCGGATGCTGGGCGACCTGAGCATCGGGCGACCCTCCGTCCACACCAGCCTGCGCGTCTATTTCCTCTCGAGCCTCGGCCGCTACATCCCCGGCAAGCTCTGGCAGCTCGCGGGACTGGCCGTGCTGGCGCAGCGCGCGGGACTGCCGCCCGCTCCGGCCGCCGCCACCGCCGTTCTCGGGCAGTTCGGGTTCCTCACCACCGGCCTGCTGTTCCTGGGTGTCGTGCTGCCCGAATGGAGGACTGTACTCGACCCGGCGGCAGGCAGCGCCGGCGCCGCCAGCGCTCCCTCCGGCGCGGCGCTCCCGCTCGCCCTGGGCGCGGCCATGCTCGTCGCGGGAAGCGCTGCGCTCTGGCTGCTCGTCGCGACGCCCATTGGGCGCGGATTCCGCCATCGTGTCCTCGCAGCGGTCGGGGATGCCGCCGGCTCCCGCATCGCCGGCGCCTTCGACCTCGCCGACAGGGTGCGGCCGGCCGATGCGGCGATCTGGGCCGCAGCGTACGCTGCCTCCTGGGTGGTGCTCGGCGCCGCGTTCACGCTCTTCGTCGCCGCGTTCGAGCCGACCGCCGTCACAGCACCGCGATACCTCTCCGGCGCCGTCGCGGCTTCCTATCTGGCCGGCTATCTTTTCGTGCTGGCGCCGGCCGGCATCGGCGTTCGCGAAGCGGCCATGCTGGTCCTGCTCCAACCCGTCCTGCCGGGCGCCGGGGCAGCTCTGGTAGTCAGCGCCTCGTCACGGCTGTGGTTCACCGCCGCCGAGCTCGTGCCGCTCGCCCTGCTGCCGCTGTTCCCGAACCGTGATTCGAACGAGGAGGAGCCGACGTGAAAGGACCCGGCGAGCGCGGGCTCGTCATCATTCCGACGTACAACGAGCGCGAAAACCTGCCGCGTCTCCTGCCGCTCATCCTGGCACAGGACGACCGCCTCGACGTGCTCGTCATCGACGACGCCTCGCCCGACGGCACAGGCGCCGTCGCCGACGCTCTGGCAGCCGGATCACCCCGGATCAGCGTGATTCACCGCGCAGCGAAGCTCGGGCTCGGCACTGCCTACCTGGCAGGCTTCCGCTGGGGGCTCGAGCGCGGCTATGACTGGCTCTTCGAGATGGACGCCGACTTCTCCCACGATCCCGCACACCTGCCCCAGTTCCTGGAAGCGCTCGGCAGCTACGACTTCGTGCTCGGGTCACGCTACCTGGACGGGCGCGTGACCGTCGTCAACTGGCCGATCAGCCGCCTGCTTCTCTCCTACTTCGCAAATGCCTACGCCCGCATCGTGACCGGCGTGCCGCTCTGGGACGCGACGGGCGGCTTCAAGGCCTTTCACCGGCGCGTGCTGGAAGGCATCGATCTCGACCGCGTCGAGTCCGAGGGCTACTCCTTTCAGATCGAGATCAGCCTCCGCGCCTGGAAGCGCGGCTTTTCCATCGGAGAGATACCGATCGTCTTCGTGGACCGGACCACCGGTGAATCGAAAATGTCCAGGAAGATCATTCGCGAAGCGGTCTGGAGGGTGTGGAAACTCCGTTTTCTGTCCCTGGCGGGGAGGCTGTAAGCGCTCCTTTTCTGGAGTCGCGCATTACATGATGTCATGCGCGCTAACCGATTGCAGGACGCCATGTTACATAGCTCCACATCGCGCGACGTGACACCTCGCCGATCAGGACGCCGGCGGGGCAAAATCCGCGGGCTCGGGCGGCTGGAAGATGAGGTCGCATTATGCAAGCCATACCTGCCGCGAGAACGGGTAGAGTGCTACGGGCGCGGCGATCATCAGCGCTGCCAGGCCGTACATCAGCGGGGGTGGGGCAGCTTGAGCCGAATGTGGGCAAAAAACGAAGGCAAGTGGGAGTTGTCCACCGCGTTAGTTTACATAATACTTATTATGCGCAGTCGATCAGGCACCGCGGCACGACACTTCCTATGCTGCGGCCGGCCATAATACCTCCGCGACCCGCGCCGCGGCTGGAGTCGGGCCGCGCCGGCGCCCGACCCCGGACAATTGCACACTCGACGTTCCGGAACCGCCGGGTTGTGCAGTTTGCCCGTCTCGGAAGCGGAAAACTCCACACGTGACGCGCGGCGCCGGCGCGCTTGTGCAGTTTTCCGCCTCGTAGCCGGTCAACGCCCCCAGCCGGAGCAGTCGCCGCGTCGAGTGTGCAGGTAGCCCGCTTGCGCGCCCGCGCCGCGCCCCGGCCGCCGCCGCGGGCAGTCAGCCCAACTCCGCGCCCGCGCGGCCGCCCCGGGCAATCATCGGGCAATTAGCGCCCTCCTGCGGCGATCGGCCTCTCTGCCGCGACGAGCTGGAAGCCTTGTCGCCGTCTGCGCACGTTTGAGAACGAGCGCGACGTGGCACGGCTACGCGGGCGTGGAGAAGGCCCCGTGTTCAGGTGCCACCGCACCCGACCGTCAGGTCGATCGGGCCGGCTGGCCACGCCGGGAGCAGGTTGCTCCCGCTCTGGCCTTCACGCTCACCCGGCTCGGCACTGCCCCCCCTAGCGCGCGGTGTCGGTCGGCTGCGCCGGAGCGGCGACGGTTCCCGCCGCGGCTCCGGCCGTGGGCGGGACCGACGCGCCCGCCGTGTTGCCCGTTGCGGCTGCAGCCTGAGCCTCACCGAGGCGCAGCTGGTAGATCTGGCGCTCGGGCGAGTTGATCGGCGTGATCTCCAGGAGCTGGTCATAGAGTGCGGCGGCGCCGGCCGCGTCGCCGTTCTGCAGACGCATGCGGGCGGCGTTGTCGAGAGCATCCTGGCGCTGGAACAGGAAACGGGCATCTTCGGCGATCCGGAGGTAGACGGCCTCGGCATCGGCATTTGTGTCTGCCGCCTCGTGGGCCGCCGCCAGCAGGAACGCCGCGTTCACGCCTGCGATCGTCTCCAGATCGTCCGTCAGCGGTTCTACGGTCGTGGCCGCCTGCTCATGCCGGCCCGCCTTGAAGTACGCGTTGCCGAGCAGCAGCTTTGCTTCCGTGGCCGCCGGTGTGCCGCCATACTGCTCGACGAACTGCTCCAGCTCCCTGATCGCGAGCTGCGCGTTGCCGCTCATTGCGACCGCGCGCACCTGGTTCAGCTGTGCCGCCGCTTCAGCGCGTCGGTCGGAGCGGTTCATCAGCGCAATCGTCGCGGCAGCGATCAGAACGGCAGCGATGACGGCGCCGATGAGCAGCTTGCGGCCGTGCTGCTGCGCCCAGACGCTGGACTCCAGGACGCCGGCGACGAAAACGTCGTCCGGTGCTGCATTCTGCCGGTGTACGCGGCGGGCGGTCGGGTGACGCGTGGTCATGTCTTCACTTGTGGAGTTTCAGAAGGCGGCTGGTGCACCGCTCGCAACCGCAGCGGGCGGCGCGGGCGGTCCGGCGGGACGCCGCGCAAAACAGCAGAGGAAATTAGTGACCGTGCGCAGGTGCGTCAAGCTGTGCGCGTGGCTTGTCGCTTGCATCGGAGCGGTACTCCGGGAGGCGGTGGCGATCTGGAAATAATGGAGGGCAGAGGCGGTGCGGCGTTGGGGCGGGAGCATGCGGCTGATCGGGCTGGCTGGCGCAGTCGTACTGGGTGCGTGCAGCGCGCGGTCTACCGCGAACGAGTTGTACCCCGAGTTGGCGGAAAATGCCGGCCTCCGGATTGATGACGTGCTGTTCGAGAACACGGATCCGTTCAGTGCCGACACGCTGCTGCAGATCGTGGAGACGAAGCCGTCGCGCTGCAACTTCCTCGGTCTGCCGATCTGCGTGCCGTTCACACGGATCGGCCGGGAGGAGCACCGGCTGAGCCCGGGCCGCGTGCTGAGCGACGTAGTTGCCCTGGAGCGGTTCTATCGCGTCGCGGGCTATTTCGGTACGCGGGTGGTGCCGTCGGTGCAGCCCGACGATGACAATGGCAACGTGACGTTCACGATCGAGCGTGGCGAGCCGATCGTGCTGGACTACCTGGCTGTCACCGGCACCGAGCCCGTGGCGGATCCCGATTCGATCGCCGCCACACTCCCCCTCCAGCCGGGCGACATCTTTCACCTCGGACGATTCATCGAGTCGGCTGACGTGGTGCTGCGGACGCTGCAGCAGCAGGGGCACGCATACGCGGAGGTGCTGCGGAGCTTCTCGGCGGACACGGTGGACAACCGTGCGGAGGCGACGATCGATGCGATCGCGGGACCGCGCGTGACGGTTGATTCGATCATCGTACTGGGCGCTGAAAACCTCGGCCGTGCGGCGGCACTGCGACAGCTCGAGGTTCGCAGGGGCGACATCCTGCTGAGCTCGACGCTGCTCGAGAGCCAGCGCAACCTGTACGCCCTGGAGCTGGTGTCGCTGGCGTCCGTGACGGTCGCGCCGGATTCGCTGCAGGCTGCGCCGCAGGACAGCACCACGTCGACCGTGGTTGTGCAGATTTCGGAGGCGCCGGTCCATGAGGTGGAAACGGCGGTCGGCTTCGGCACGGAAGAGTGTCTGCGGACGGAAGCCAACTGGGTGAATCGCAGTTTCGGCGGGGGCGCGCGGCGTCTGGCCGCGGGAGCATCACTGTCGCGGCTGGGCGTCGGCGAGCCGTTCGCCGTCGGCGCCGGCAGCCGTATCTGCCCGAGCCTGCCCGAGGACAGCGTATTCGGAGGCAACCAGTTCGACTACCGCTTCTCTGCGGATCTGACGCAGCCGTACTTCCTGAACCCGCGCAATCAGCTGGGTCTGAAGGCGTATGCGGAGCGTCTGTCGGAGCCGGGCGTGTTCAGCCGCCAGGCCGTGGGTGGAGGTGCAAGCGTCACGCGCCGCCTGGGTGCGCGCAGCGGCGCGACGGCCGGTATCGACCTGGAGCATGGCCAGACGCGGGCGAGCGCAGCGCTGTTCTGTGCGGCCTTCCTGGTGTGCGAGCCCGAGACGATCGACTCGCTGTCGCGCGCGCGGTTCCGCAACGAATTGGGGTCGACGTACTTCCTCGAAGCGACGAACAACCCGCTCGATCCCACGGGCGGGTACACGACGCGCACGAGCGTGACGTATGCGACGCCGTGGCTCGGCTCTGATATCAACTTCTTCCGCTGGACCGGGGAGGGGTCGTACTACATGCAGCCGCGACCGGGCTGGGTGGGCGCGGTGTCGCTGCGGCTGGGAAACTTCTTCCGGACGGCCGTCGTCGATCCCACCATGGGGCAATTCCTTCCGCCCGAAGACCGGTTCTACGCGGGCGGCGCGTCGACGGTACGCGGATACGAGCGCAACGCGCTCGGGCCGGGTGTATACGTGACGGACTCGGACTCGCTCGTGATCGAGGCGGGCGACACGACGCTGGCCGAGTCGCCGCAGTTCGTACCGACGGGCGGCACGTCGCTGGGTGTCGTGAACGCCGAGCTGCGTCTGCCGTCGCCGTTCCTTTCCCACCTGCTGCGGCTGGCGGTATTCGTGGACGCCGGCGCGGTCGGCACGCGCAGCGTGTGGGACCTCGGGTCTGCGGACTGGCGCGTCACGCCGGGCGCCGGCCTGCGGCTCCAGACGCCAGTCGGTCCGGTCCGCGTGGACGTCGGCTACAATCCGTACGGCCGGCCGAGCGCACCCGTGCTCTTCACGGACATTGAGACGGGCCGGCTGCGCCGCATCATGGATGAGTACCAGCCGTCGCCTGGCAGCCTGTTCAGCCGGCTCCAGGTCCACCTCGGTGTCGGTCACGCGTTCTGAGATGACGCGGCGTTTTCTCTCGCGGGACGAGTGGCCTCTCATCGCGGCCGGCGTGGTCGCCGGGCTGCTGACGGCAGCCGTCCTGGTCTACTTCTTCGTCACTGGAATTGGCGGCAGCGGCCCGCCCGCGCCCGTGACCCCGGCCGATTCCGCCGTCGCCCACGAACCGGCCCCGATCGGCGGCGACCAGCGCCGCGCGCACAGCGGGAAGGAAGAGGGCGGCCCCCTGATCGGTGCGCGCGAAGCGGGCGTCGAGCGCAGGCTGGCGAGCCGGCCGGTGTCGGCGCGGCCGCTGAAGGGTCCGCTCACGATCGTGCTGCGGGACGTCGTCTGGAACGAGGACAGCGGCACGCGTTTCCTGCGGGCGGAGTCCGCGCGCGGGCGGCTCGACACGAGGTCAGCCCAGCGCGGCGACGTCATCATCAGCGACGTGGTCGTCACCCGTCCGATCGTTACTCTGCGCGAAGGCGGGTCGGGCGACTGGAACTACGAGCAGGTTTTCGAGGAGCTGCTGGATGGTGGCGGCGGCGCCCCCCCGGGCGGCCGGCGGCGTATCGTGCAGTTGCACAACGTGAGGATAGACAACGGCGACGTCGAGGTCAGCCGGTCCGCGCAGCGTTTCGCGTTCCGCGGGGTCGAGGGCGTGCTGCCGGTCGTCGTGTTCTCGCAGCCGGGCGTGCCCGAACCGTACCTGCGCGCCGCGGATGTCAGCGCGCGGTTCGTGCAGGCCGAGCCGGCGGCCGACCTGGCGGTGCAGCTGACCGACGGCCTGTTCCAGTTCCCCGACGGCACCGTGCGCTTCGAGGTCGCCAGCGCAGCACTGGCCGACGCGCGGTTCGCGTCGCTGGACGGCGTTTGGGACCCGACGGAGCCCGGCTACGGCGTGACGGCCACCGGCACTGCCCTCGGTGTCGATTTCGCCGATGTCGCGTTCATGACGCCAGAGGGTTTCCCCGAGACCGGCACCGCGACGTTCACGTTCGCCGTGGAGCCGGCGCAGCCGGACGACACGCGCGTCACGCTGACGGAGCTGGAAGCGGAGAGCGGCGACAGCCGGGTGCTCGGCTCATTCACGGCGTTCATCGGCCTGGAGCGGTTCGAGCTGATTGCGGCCGACCTGCAGCTCGAGCCGCTCACGCTCGCCCTGGTGGAGGACTTCACCGGCAGTCCCCTTCCCTACGGCGGCTCTGTGGCCGGCAGCGTGAGCGGGTCGGGAGGCGACATCGCCTTCGACCTGATCGCGACGCTCACCACCGGTGCAGTGCCGGAACCTTTTACAGCCGGTCTCTCCGGCACCCTGCTGATGGCTTCGTCGGGGTTCGTGTTGCGGCAGGTGGATGTCGATCTCGACCGCGTGCCGCTCGCCGCTCTGCGCGCCTTCGCGCCCGCCTTGCCGGTCGGCGGCAGCGTCACCGGCCGCGTTTCACTGACCGGGCCGCCGGGCGAGGCGCCGCTCGATGTCGATGTGCGCCTCGAGCTCGGGGCCGGAGTCGCCCTCGTGGAGGGCGTCCTGGACCTCACCGGCGACGTGCCACGCTACGACCTGGCCGGCAGCATCCTCGGGGTCGATCTCGAGGCAGTACTGGAGCCCGCGGTGCCGCCAGCCTCGCTGACCGCACGGTTCACCCTGGCCGGGAGCGGCTTCGATCCGGCCACGATGAACGCCGACCTCTTCATGGCGGGCCGGTTCACGGGCTGGCAGACGACGGCGGACGATACGCTGCACGTCGTCGCCTCGATCAACAGCGGCACGCTGGGCGTAGAAACGCTGGTCGCATCCCTGGCGACGGCCGACGTGGCCGCTGAGGGTGACTGGCGCTTCCTGGAGCCGCAGAGCGGGGCGGTCACATACGCGCTCTCCGTCACGTCGCTCGCGCCGTTCGGTCCGTACCTGCCGGTCGTCGCCGATTCGGTCGCCCTTGGCGCGATCGCGGCGACGGGCAGTGTGGCCGGCACGCTCGACCGGATGCGCCTCGCCGGCTCCGCCAGCGGCACGGAGGTCCGGGTCGGCGGCTGGGCGGCAGGCACACTCGCCGCGGAATACGACGTCCTCCTCGCGGGTGATCTGCCCGAGGCCGTGGTGGACGCGCAGCTCACGAACGTGGTCACGCCCACGGCCGGCTCGTACGAAGAGGGCCGGCTGTCGCTCCGTCTTGCGTCGCCGTCGCTGACGTTCGAATTGGCGGCGACCCGGGATGACGGCGGCATTCTCGAGGTACTGGCCAACGGCACCGTGCCCACGGCCGGCCTGCCTGGCCGCATCGTCGTGGAACGGGCGCGCCTGGACCTGGCTGAGGAGATATGGTCCCTTACCGCACCGACGGAAATCGAATGGACCGAGGACGGCCTCGTGAACATCGACAGCCTGCTGATCGAAGCGGAGCGAAGCGACGGCAGGATTTTCCTTGCCGGTCGCATTCTGCCGCGCGGCCGCGTCGACGCGCAATTCGAGGTCGCCGCGTTCCCGCTGGGCGACGTGCAGCGCCTGCTGGGTCAGCCGGTGCGGGTGGACGGCCTGCTGTCGGCGGAAGGCACTGTGATGGGCGGCACGGAAACGCCCCGTCTCGACGTCGTTTTCAGCGTGGACAGAGCGGCCGTCGGACAGGTGCCGCTGCAGGTGCTGGCTGGCAAGATCGTCTACCTCGACCGGCAAACACGGATCGACGCGCGCATCGTCGTGGACAGTGCCGGCCAGCTCGACATCGAGGCCACCCTGCCGTCAATGCTGAGTCTCGGAGATTCCATCGGCTTCCGCCTGCTCGACGGGCTGCCGCTGAGCGGCTCGGTGACCGCGGACCATTTCGCGCTCGCACCGCTCGCGGCCATGGTACCGCGCGTCCGCGAGGTGACCGGCGTGGTCAACGCCAATGTGACGCTCGGCGGCACCGCCGACGCGCCCGAGGTCGCCGGCACGTTAGCCCTGGTGGGCGGCTCCGTTACAGTCCCGGAGCTGAATCAGCGTTACACGGAGATCACGGGCGGCGTGGACTTCGACGGCCAGAGCCTGGTCATCACGGATCTGCGCGCGCGCAGCGACGGCTGGGCTGTCGTAGGCGGCCAGATCGTCCTCGAGCGGCTGGATGAGCCGCGCCTCGATCTGACGGTGACCCTGGACAGGTTCCGTCCCATCGGCGTGGACGACCAGGATGACGCGGCGGTGAGCGGGCGACTCGCCCTGGTCGGCGGTCTCGACGCGATCCAGCTCAGCGGCGGTCTGCTGGTCGAGGATGGCTATGTCGAGATTCCGCAGTTCGGCAATGCACTGAGTGCCGAGCTGGCGGACATCACACGCCCGTTCGAGGCCCGTCCGCTGGATGAACCGGCGGCGGCCGACTGGCTGGGGAACCTGCAGATCAACGACCTGCGTGTGACCGTCGGCGACGGCGCCTGGTTCGTCGCGCTGCAGGCGCGGGCGCAGCTGACGGGCGAGCTGGTCGTCAACAAGAACGGCGATGCGATGCCGATCACCGGCACCCTCCAGGGTACGCGCGGCCAGTACACGCTCGTCGCCGGACCGATCGTGCGCCGGTTCGAGATCGTCGCGGCGCAGGTGCGGTTCCGCGGCCTGCCGGAGCCGAATCCCGTCGTGGACATCACGGCTCGTCGCATCGTCATGGATCCCGGCGGACGCCAGCTCGATGTGGATGTGCGCATCACCGGTACGCTGGACAATCCGACGCTCGCGCTCGCTGGCGGTGGCGGCGCAGTCGTGGCCGAGTCGGAGCTGCTGAGCTTCCTGCTGTTCGGCCGCCCGAGCTTCGCGCTCGGCGGCGGCGTGCTGCCGGGCGAGGCAATCCTGCAGGAGACGTTCTTCGGCGGCGCCGCCGAGCTGCTCGCGCTCGAGCTCGAGCGGTCACTCGGCGGGCTCGGCCTCGACATCTTCCAGGTCCGGTTGGGTACCGGGCCATTCGGCGGGCTCGGCACGCCGACCTTCGTGCTGGGGCGTCAGATCAGGGAGGATGTGTTCCTGACGGTGGAAACCGGCATTGCCGCCCTGTTCGGCTCGGAGGAGAACGCGCTCAAGGCCTGGACGATCCGACTCGACTGGACGTTCGACGAGCAGTCCCGGTTGCGTCTCGCCCTCGAGCCCGTCTACCGCGGACGCACGCTCAGGAGTGCAGGCCTCGCTCTGCCGCTCAGCGAGCCGCGGCCGCAATTCCTGGTCGAGGTACGGCGCCGCTGGACCTACTGAACGTGACGGAAACCGGAGCGGGCGCAGGCATCGCGTTCGCCGCCAGGCGCTGAAGCGCGGTGTCCAGCACGACCGTACGCACGTGGTCCACGGTCCCTTCCGACAGCAACCGCACGGGCTTCACACAGTCGTCGCCTTCGAACGCGGTGCGCACGTCGTCGCAGCCCGGCCAGACGAACACGCATCCGGCTTCGGCGCGGAACTGGCGCAGTTCGGCGGACCGGCCCGCAACGACGATGCGCGTGCGATCCATGTTCGGTGCGCGCTGCCTGAGCGCGGCTGCGACCCGCGACGCGATCCACTCGCTCGGCACGACGACCAGGATAGTGCCGCTCGTCACGCGCTCCATCAGCGTGTGCAGCAGGTCGAGCGACAGGGTCGCAGTGATGACCAGCCTGTCCGGCATCAGCACGCTTACCCTGCCGGCGTAGTAGGGCGTAGTCACGACGAACGAAGTCGCGGCGAACGTCGGCGACTCGACCGCCTCCTGGAGTCGCACCGGTCGCGCGTCCAGGGACGCGCATTCGCGCAGCTCCTCGGCAATGGTGCGGGCGGTCGCCATGTCTTCTTCGATCACCGGAACCGGCGTCGCCTCGACCTCGGCAACCGACCGGAACAGGCGCAGCACGGTCGCGGTTTCGAGGCCCAGGGAGCGTGCGCCATCGTACGTGTTCTTGAGCCACCGCCTCTGGAGCTTCTCCATCGGACCCGACCGGCCGGGGCCGTTCGACCGCTCGTCTCTCAGGAACACGCCCGAGCGCGCCTTCACCTCGACCAGCCCTTCCTGAGCCAGCCGGTGATATGCAGCGGCGGCGGTCTTCCGGTCCACGGACTCAGCGTCAGCTATGTCACGAATGCTTGGCAGACGCTCGCCCGGCTGCCAGTTTCCGAAATAGAGGCCCGTCACGATTCGGTCGCGAAGCTGATCGATGATGACGGCGCCTGGCTGGGTTCTGCTCATGTGCGGCCCTCCCGGCCAAAATCGTATGCAATCGTGCGGCGCGGCTGCAAGAAAAAGTCCACTCGGTTCGGAGTATGGTACTTCTCTTCCTCACACTGTTCGTGCAGGTACAGGCCGGCGCGGTCCTGCCCGCCGATTCCGTGCGAGCGCTGCGGGACGCGGCGCGTCAGGCGGAGGCCCGCTACGAGCGCGCGCTCCGCAACCGGGCGCCGTTCTCGTGGCAGACTGGCGGCGGCACCGACTGCGATGAAGTAGTCGGCCGATTCTGCCTGCGCTTCGACTCGACCACCGTTCCGCCGTCGGAGCCGGAACACGAAGACGTCGCGACCGCTCGAGCCGCCGCGGTGGATGCGGGCACGCGCTTTTTCACCGCGGCGCCGGGTGAGCTGGCGGCCGCCGGCGCGCTCGTCCGACTCCTGGTCGCCGACGGACGCGCGGCCGAGGCAGTGGGCGCCGCGCGGGAGTTCGCGGCCGCGTCGCCGGATACGCTCTGGCAGGAGCTGCTGCTGGGGCTCGCGCTGCACGCCGCGGGGAGCGACGACGCGGCAGAGCTCCACTTCGCGCGGGCCCTGGCGAGGCTGGATCCGGAAGAGCGCCGCGGATGGCTCGACCCGGAATGGCTGCTGGATCCGTCGGAGCGCAGTCGTGTCGCTGCGGACCCGGACGGCCGGGCGGAGTATGAGCGCCGGTTCTGGCGGCTCGCCGATCCCTTCTGGATGACGCCCGCTAACGAGAGCTGGGTCGAGCACATGTCGCGTCACGCGCAGGCCGCGCTGCTCGCCGCGTCGCCCGGGATGTCGGGCATGTCGCGCTGGGGCGAGGACCTCCGCGAGCTGACTGTGCGGTACGGCACGCCGGTGGCGCGGACGCGCAATCGGGCGGCGGCCCCATTGCCACTCGGCGGGCGCCCCGGCCTCACGGAGTACTGGGATACGGCGCAGCGCGCTTACGCGCCCGCACGCCTCTCGGAGGGCATTCCCGGACCGTCCCGGCCGGGCGCGCGTCCCGCATTGTACAGCGCGCGAGCCCGCTCGGCATATGCGTTCCAGGCCGTGCCGCGGGTGCTCGAGCTGCAACATCAGATCACGCGCTTCCTCGCAGACGGCAGCGCAGTGCTGAGGGCGGACGGCCTCGTGGTGCGCGACACAGTCGTCGCCGACGCTCGCCGGCGGGTCGTGCCAGTGGGACTCATTGCTTACGACAGCACGTTCGGCGCCCGGCACGGCATTGTGGATGAAGCCGTGTGGAAGGGCGACAGCGCCCTGTTCACGCTCCGCCTGCGTGTACCCGCGGGTCGGATCGTATACGGCGTGGAGGCGCTCGATACGGCGGCGCTCGTCGGAGCCCGTGCGCGCTTTGCTCTCGAGGGGCTGCCGGCGCAGACCGGACCTGTTGTGTCGGATCTGTTGATCTGCGCGCCATTCACCGGCTCGCTGTTGCCCAACGGGTCGGACGATCCCGTGCTGCGCGCGCACACGTCGCTCGTGGTTCAGCGGGGCGATACGCTCGGCGTCTATGCCGAGGTATACGGCCTGTCCGACGCAGGTGCGCAGCTCGGTATCGAGCTCGCCCTGGAGCCCGCGGGGACGCCCTCGGCAGTGGGTCGCCTGGCGCGGTGGGCAGGTGAAGCTCTGGGTGTGATCGGCCCGGCGTCGAAGCCGCGGGTGGCGTGGTGGACGGACGGCGAGCGCGGCGTCCATTCGATCGCTTTGAACCTGCCGCTCGATCCTGCGATCCGCGGCCCGCACGTCCTCGTGCTGCGCGTCACGGATCGCGCATCGGGACGCTCGGCAGAGTCGCGGCGCGAAATTCACGCAGGGCCGGTCTAGTGGCGCAGCGGGAGCGTGAGGCCGAGGCTGAGCCTGAGATTGCTGGTCAGGCCGACGCCGTCTGAGCCGGCGCTGCCCGCCGGCGATAGCTCTACGGGAACACCGGAGATCTCGAAGGACTCGCCGGCACCTTCGTCATCCAGCGGCGTTCCAGCGAGGTGGTTCGTCAGCTCGAACGACAGCAGCAGCTCGTGCCGCTCCAGCGGTATCACGGCACCCACGCCGAACAGGGCGGCCGGGCTGGTGCGCGGGCCGTCGGCGAAACGGCGCCGGGCTTCCGGTGGCAGGTCTTCTTCAGGCCCCGGTCGGTAGTGCACGACACCGCCTCCAGCCAGGCCGTAGGGGACCACCCGTCCGAAACTGTGGGGAAAGCGGAACACCAGTGCGACGTCGGCCAGCCAGACGCCGAGCGACGCGGGCACCTCTTCCTCGCCGTCCACGCTCTCACTGTCCAGCATGCGCTGCGCCGAATCCTCGTTCCAGACACTGAAACGAGTGGGCACGAACGCGCCCGCCGCGCGCAGACCCCAGCTCCGGCCGATCCAGTAGCTGACCCGGCCGCCGATGCTGACTGATGTGCGGGCGGAGATGCGCCGCTCGAACTCGCCCAGCGCCGGAGGCACCGACGTGGACTGCGCCTCACCGCTCTGGAAGTCGGAGAACGCCGCGCCGCCGAGCTCCGCGGTGAACATCCACGTGCCCGGACGGAACCACTGTTCGGCCGAAGGCTCCGGCGCCGGCGCGGTCGGCACGGCTACAGCCTGCCCCACCGCCTTCAGCGGTGCGAACATCAGGATGCCGAATGCGAGGGCACAGGCAGTCGGGGAGCGCGTCATGGCATGATGCGTGGCAAGGAGCGAGCCGCCGGCCGGGGCGGTTGCTCAGCGCCGCCATCGCCGGCCCGTCAGCGGCTGCCGGCGACGGCCTTCCGGCGCTGCGATGAGCCACCTGCGGCAGCCGTGAGCGGAGCGGGTGCGGCCTTGCGGCTCTGCCGCCACCAAAGGAATGCGGCGATCGCGAGCAGCGTGATGCTCGCTATCTGCGATGTCGACAGACCCAGCACGAAGCGGTCGCTCTTCGCGCGCACGAACTCGATCATGAATCGCTCCACACCGTAGAGAGCGAGGTACACGGCGAAGAGCTGACCCGCGCGAAGACCGCGGTGCCGTCCCAGGCGCCACAGGATGGCGAACATGATCAGCGCCAGGCCGACCTCGTAGAGCTGCGTGGGGTGTACCGGCACGACCACGCTGTCGGCAATGCTGGCCGGGACGTTGGTCTCGCCGATGCTGCGGAGGTATCCGGCCGTGCTCACAGGCGCGCCCTGCGGGAACGCAATGCCGAATGGCCCGTCAGTGTACTTGCCGTAATCATCGCCGACGAGAAAGCAGCCGATCCGCCCGACCGCGTAGCCGATCGCGAGCGCCGGCGCGGTCGCGTCGAACATCGTCGCCACCGGCAGCTTCTTCGACCTGATCTGGAAGTAGTACGCGACGACACCGCCGATCAGGCCGCCGTACCAGACCAGGCCGCCGCGGCTGAGGGCCTGACCCATCGGGTCCGCGATGAGATCCTCGATGTGAAGGCCTAGGTAGTACAGCTTGGCGCCGGCAATGCCGCCGATCGCGACCCAGGCCAGAACATCCCACGCGAGCTCCTTCGGCATGCCGTAGCGCTCGAGCTGCTTGCCCGTGATCCACGCGGCGGTCACGAACGAGAGGAACATCATGAGCCCGAAGCTCGTGATGGCGAAGTCGCCGATGCGCAGTATCTCGGGGTACAAGCGGGCTCCGTGGGCTCGAGTTCAGGCTGGCTCAAAGATACAGAGCCGGCTTCGCCGGCGGTACCCGCCTTGCCGCACGCCGGGCCACTGCGGATCTTAGACGCATGAGCGCTCTGAGAATCGGGCTGGCCCAGATGAATCCCACGGTCGGCGCCCTCGATGCGAACGTGGACGCGATCCGGACGCGTCTCGCCGAGGCGCGGTCGCTGGGTGTGGACGTCGTCGCGTTCCCGGAGCTCGCGGTGTGCGGATATCCACCCGAGGACCTGCTGCTGAAGCCTTCCTTCATCGACGCGAATCGCGACGCCATCGAGACCCTCGCCGCGGACACGGCCGGCCTCACCGCCGTCGTCGGCTTCGTCGATCGCAGGTTCGACCTCTTCAATGCGGCGGCGCTGCTGCACGACGGCCGCTGGATCGCGACCTGCCACAAACAGCGTCTCCCGAACTACGGCGTGTTCGACGAGCTCCGCTACTTCAAGCCGGGCATCGGCGAGGTCCTCGTGCAGATCCACGGCACGTGGCTGGGCGTGTGCATATGCGAGGACATCTGGCTGCCGGGCGGGCCGGCGGCGCGCCTGGCCCGCGCTGGTGCAGACGTGATCGTGAACATCAACGCTTCGCCCTACCAGCGCGGCAAGTGGCGCGCGCGCCAGCGCATGCTCTCGACCCGCGCGTCCGACTACGCCGTCGTGCTCGCCTACATCAACATGGTCGGCGGCCAGGACGAGCTCGTCTTCGATGGCAACAGCCTCATCTTCGGGGCGGAGGGCGAGCTGCTCGCGGAGGCGCCTGCATTCGAGGAGCATCTGCTGGTCTGCGACGTCGAGCTCGAGCGGGTGTTCCGCGCGCGGCTTCATGATCCGCGTCGGCGCCACGCGCTGCGCGGCGAGCCGCACGGCATCGAGCGGCTCGTCACCGGCTCGCCGGAGCCGGTCAGGCAGGACTCGCGGCTCCCCGTCGTCAGCGCAGCACGCGTGGTGCACGACGACCTCGGGGAAGTCCATGCCGCTCTCGTGCTCGGCACGCGTGACTACGTCCGCAAGAACGGCTTCCAGCGCGTCGTGCTCGGCCTGTCCGGCGGTATCGATTCCGCTCTCGTCGCGGCGATCGCGACGGACGCGCTCGGCCCTGCCGCCGTCACCGGCGTGAAGCTTCCCGGCCGCTACTCGTCAGTCGGCAGCCGTGCTGACGCAGATGAGCTCGCCCGGCTGCTCGGCATCGAGCTCATCGAGCTGGGCATTGAGCCCGTCTTCGAAGGGGCGCTCGAGGCGCTGCGCCCGGTGTTCGCGGGTCGCGCGCCCGACATCGCCGAGGAGAACCTCCAGGCGCGCGCGCGCGGGCTGCTGCTCATGGCCCTGTCGAACAAGTTCGGCTGGATGCTGCTGACGACGGGCAACAAGAGCGAGATGGCCGTCGGCTATGCGACGCTGTACGGCGACATGGCCGGCGGCTTCGCCGTCATCAAGGATGTGCCGAAGACGCTGGTGTACGAGCTCGCGCGCTGGCGCAACACGCAGCCTGGCGGGCCTGTGATCCCCGCGAACAGCATCGAGAAGCCGCCGTCGGCGGAGCTGCGACCGGATCAGACCGACCAGGATTCACTGCCGCCATACCCGGAGCTGGACGCGATACTGGAACGCTACATCGAGGATGACTGGAGCGTGCGCGAGATGGTCGAGGCCGGTCACGATGAAACCGTCGTGCGTCGCGTCGTGAGCCTGGTGGACCGCGCCGAGTACAAGCGGCGGCAGGCGGCGCCCGGCGTGAAGATCACGTCGCGCGCCTTCGGCAAGGACCGCCGGCTGCCGATCACGTCGCGGTTCGAAGGCTGACGGCCTCCAGCCTCGACACTACTGATCGAAATCCACTGTGGGCGCCGTGCGCGTCGCTTCCGGCGCCTCGAACTGCTCGCGCCGATCGGCGCCGATCACCTTCGCCGTTATCACCTGCGGGAAGCGGCGAATGTACGTGTTGTACGTCGTCACCGCTTCATTGTAGTCCCGCCGCGAAACGGATATGCGGTTCTCCGTCTCCGTCAGCTCATCCTGAAGACGGATGAAATTTTCGTTCGCGCGGAGCGTCGGATATGCCTCGACAGCTATGTTGATGAACAGGTCCAGGTTGCGCTGCACCTGTTCGTTGGCTGCGCTCACCTGAGCCGGATCCGCGTCCGATTGCAGTGCCTGGTCCATCTGCTGCTGCGCCTGGCTGAGCCCGCTTCGCGCCTGCGCCACTCCCGTCTGTGTCTCCTGCTCGAACCGCGCTACCTCGTCCACCGTAGCGACGAGGTTCGGGATCAGGTCGTTCCGGCGCTGGAGCTCCGTGTCAATGTTGGATTTCATCTGCACCGCCTGCTCATCGAGCTCCTGGATACGGTTGTAGCCACAGCCGCTCGTCAGCAGGGCAAGCAGCAGAACGGCGCAAAGGCGACTGGTCATTGGGCATTACCTCCCGAAGGCATCGATGAATGCGGCGATCTTCTCGGCCGCGCTGTTGAACTGATCGGCGATCGGCTCGCGAAGGCCGACCTTCATCGGCTTCCCGGCCAGGCGCGTTTCGAGCACGCGCAGGAACGCAGACGGGTCCGCGTCCGCGAGCGTGCACGCGCTCCGGATCACGGCCGCGCTCTCCCGCGGTACGGGCTGACTGGCCAGGCGGAGTGCGGTCCGCATGTATGTCGTGAACGAAGGCAGTGCGTGCACGAAGAGCTGGCCCAGACGCGCGCTGTCGTCCGCAGCCATCAGCATGCCGGCATGGAGGTGAAGCAGCTTCGCCCGCAGCTCCCGCTCCGCCTGCAGCCGCATGATCGCCGGGTTCACCACGTGCGCCGCGGCGGGGTCGTCGCCGTGCAGCGGCACTGCTGCATCCTTCATGTCGGCCAGCTCGATGGTGAACACGTCGGCGGCACGACCCCATTCGTCGACCTCCATCAGCAGCGGTCGCAGCCCTTTCGCGATGGCAGGGTTGGTGACGGCTGCAGCCTCGGCGAGCACCTGCGCGTCAATGTCGTCGAGCAGCACCAGCACGTTCACGTCGCTGGTTCCCTCGATCCACTCACCGCGCGCCGCGGAGCCGAACAGCGATGCCGCGCGAACGCGTTTGTTCAGCACACCGCGCAGGTCGCGCACGAAACTGTCTGCCAGCGTCCGTGGATCCTTCATCCTATCCGCTCCTCACCAGCTGCGTCCAATGCCGCCGCCGCCAAAACCGCCACCACCACCGAAGCCGCCGAAGCCGCCACCGCCGAAGCCGCCACCGCCGAAACCGCCACCGCCGAAACCGCCACCGAAGCCGCGCCCACCCATCGGGAAAGGAATGAACAGCGGGAGACAGCCGCGCCGCCCGCGACCGCCGCCGCGGCCGCTGAACATCGAGATGATCAGAGCCAGCACGATGAGCCAGATCAGCAGCGAGCGCATCCCGCCACGGGGAGCGCGCTGCTGCGGCGCCGGTATCGGCTGGATGTCGCCAGTCAGCTCGAAGTCGAACCGCTCGGCGAATTGCAGCGCGATCGCTTCGACGCCGCGCTGAATGCCCTCGCCGTAGTCCTCGCGGCGGAACGCGGGCAGCATGTACTGGTCCTGGATGCGGCCGGCTTCCGTAGCCGTGATGAATGCGTTGGCGCCAAGGCCCAGCTCGACCCGTACCTGGCGCTCGCTAGGCACCACGAGGATCACGACGCCCGTGTTGCGCGCCGCGTCGCCAGGCTGTCCCGACTGACCGACGCGCCACTCACGTCCGATGCGCAGCGCGGTCTCGTCGATGCCGCGCCCTTCGAGCGACGCCAGCGTGACGACCACGATCTCGCCGCCCGACTTCTGCCGCACCTCGTCGATGACGCGCTGCATGGCCGCTTCCCGTTCTGCCGGGATCACATCCGCGAAATCATTGACGTAGCCGACAGGCTGCGGGAGCTGTTGGGCAGAGGATGCCGTCGGCAGCACAATCAGCGACAGGATCAGCAGATTCGTTCTTGTCACACGCATCGGGTTGTCGTTGCACGACGTTGCCATGCCGGCTGCGCCCGGCCGGGTCCCGCGCAAGGGTGGTGCCGCTCCCGGCCAGGCTGGCGCGGGTTGCCGGATAGCGGACCCCAGGGGTTGCAGCAGACCGGCACGGGCGCATCTTACGTTGATGTCAAACTTTCCGACACAGTAGCGATGTCCGGGCCCGCCTGGTGGCGTCCGAACCCGCGCCGTCTGCGCTTCAGCACGAGGCGCCAGTGGAGCGGGCTCGTGAATCGCTTCGACGGGCTGGGCCTGAGCGAGAACACGATCCTGCTTGGCTTCGCGATGGTGATCGGTTCGGCGACAGCGCTGGGCGTCGTAGTGTTCTACCGCGCAATCGACATCGCATGGGTTGTGCTGTACGCGAAGCCCGTTTCCGTTCTGGCAGCCGGTCACCCGCTCTACCGCCCGATCGTCACGAGCGCCGGGTTCGTCGCGGCGTGGTGGATCATGCGCCGGATCGGGCGCGGACTGGATGGCCTGAACATCCCCGATGTACAGCTCGCGGTTGCGCGAAACGACGGTGTGATACCGACGGTACCCGCGCTTGCCCGGACCGGCGCGAGCGCGGTCACGCTCGGTGCGGGCGGGTCGGCGGGGAGCGAGGGGCCGGTCGCCGTGCTCGGCGCTGCGTTCGGTTCCATGCTCGGGCAGATCTTCCGGTTCGGGCCGGACCGCGTTCGCATCCTCGTGGCTGCAGGCGCGGCCGCGGGCATCTCCGCCGCCTTCAATGCACCGTTGGCGGGCGCGTTCTTCGCCCTCGAGGAAATCCTCGGATCCCTGGCCATCAGCGCGTTCCCGCCGGTAGTTGTCGCGAGCGTGATGGCGGCGGTCGTGTCGCAGGCCGTCTTCGGCAATCACCCGGCCTTTCCCGTCCCTGCCGAGTACGGCTTCGACAGCGTGGTAGAGATCCTGGCATTCTACCCGATGCTGGGTGTGGTGGCGGGTCTCGTCGGTGTGCTCTTCGTGCGCACGTACTTCAGCACCGAGAGTTGGGTGGCGCGCCTGCGGATTCCCGCGATCGCGAAGCCGATCGTCGGAGGGCTGCTCGTCGGCATCATCGTCATGATCTCCGGCGGAGTCCTTGCCGGCAACGGCCATCTCGCTTTTCCACTGGAGCTCTTCGGTCGACTGGAGTGGTACGTGCTGCTGCTTCTGGTCGCGGGCAAGATGGTAGCGACCTCCATCACGCTCAACAGCGGAGGCTCAGGCGGCGTGTTCACGCCGGCGCTCTTCGTGGGCGCCGCGACGGGCGGCGGCATCGGCGCGGCGCTCGCGGCGCTGTTTCCGGCCCTCGCAATCCGACCCGAGGCCTATGCCCTCGTCGGCATGTCTGCCGTCGTGGCGGCGGCAACGCACGCTCCGCTGACCGGCATTCTGATCGTCTTCGAGATGACCAACGACTACGCGATCATGATGCCGCTCATGCTGACGACCGTTATCGCGTTCATCGTCGCGAGACACCACGAGGACGACTCGCTGTACAGCGGCTGGTTGCGTCGCCGGGGCGAACGGATCGGACACGGACGGGACGAGCACGTGCTTGCGCACATCACGGTGTCCAGGGCACTTCAGCGGGACCCGCAGGTTATAGGCGAAACTGCGACCGTTGCGCAGCTGCTCGAGCACCTCGGCGCCGGTACGCAAACGGAATTTCCAGTAGTCGACCGCGAGCTGCGCCTGAAGGGTATCATCACCGTCGCCGATCTCGCACGACTCGCTCGCGATGGTCCGGACCTCGCGCACCTGCTCGTCGCCGCCGACCTCGCCGGCCCGGCTGACGCCGTTGACCTGGACGACACGCTGCTCGACGCGATTCGAGGCATGGGTGCGCGCGGCATGGCTTCGATTCCCGTCGTGGACCGCGACAGCGGACGTCTCGTCGGGGTGGTGAAGCATGCGGATGCCATAGCGCTCTATGAGAGGGCCCTGGCCGCTCACTGAGGCGGCGCTATGCCCGCGCGAAGATGCACTTCAGGTAGGCGCCCTCGGCGAACCCGATCGGGTGGTCGAGTGGGTGACCGGTCTGTTCCAGGATGTCGAGCGGCCGCCCGGCGCCGGCCGCCGCCGTGGCGACGGCATCCGCGAAGGCCTGCGCGCTCACGCGGCTCGAGCATGAAGCCGCGACGAGGATTCCGCCCGGGGCGAGCACATTGAGGCCCAGGCGGGTGAGCGTCTGATAGCTCTGCAACGCGACATCGACCTCGGCGCGCGACTTGGCAAATGCCGGCGGGTCGAGCACGACCATGCCGTAGCGAGCTCCCCGCTCCGCCACCCCGGCGAGGACCGCGAACGCGTCGCCCTGCACAGTGCGGTGGGTGGCCGCGGCAATGCGCGGATCGCTGCGATTGTGCCCGAAGTTGCGCTCGGCGGCCGCGAGCGCAGGCCGGCTGATGTCGAGGCTGTCGATCGCCGTCGCGCCGCCGCGCGCTGCGAACAGCGAGAAACCGCCCGTATAGGCGAATACGTTCAGGACCGACCGGCCGGCTGACAGGCGCTCGACGCGCGCGCGGTTGTCGCGTTGATCGAGGAAGAACCCGGTTTTCTGCCCGTGCAGCAGATCGGATTCGAAGGTGACGCCGAATTCGTGGAACAGCACGGGACCATCTGGCGGCGAGCCGTGCAGCGTCGTGCCTTCCGAGAGACCGCGCAGTGCCGGGCCGGCGCGCGCGACAGCGCGGCTCAGCCGGAGGACTGTGCGCACGGGCCGGAACACCGACTGCAGTGCGGCCACGACTGCGGGCAGGTATGGTACCCATGCGGCGGTATAGAGCTTGACGACTGCACTGTCGCCGTACCGGTCCACGATCAGGCCGGGCAGCCCATCATTCTCGCCATGCACGACGCGGAAGCCCGTCGTGTCCTGTGCCAGCAGCGGCTCACGCAGCTGCCAGGCTTCGGCGATACGGCCAGCGATCCATGCGGCATCGATCGTCGCGGGTGTTCCGTGCTGCAGCACGCGGACACGGATGGGCGAAGCGGGGTCGTAGAGTCCGATGGCGAGGAAACGGTCGTCACGGTCGAACAGGACAGCGAGATCGCCGGTCGTGCCTTCGGAGCGCTGGCGCCGGATGCCCTCCGCGTAGACCCACGGGTGACCGCGCCTGACCGCACGCTCGGCGCGCGGCTCCAGGTGTAACGCCAGTCTGCGTGCAGCAGGACCGGCAGCTTCGCGCTCTGTCATCGCCACTCCGTCCGACTTGTCGCCCGCATCGCCCCGAAGTATATCAAGGTAACCGACCTGCGCGCTCCGTGCTTCACGCCCCGACCAGGAGTCCTGTGCCATGAGCCGATACACACTGTCTGCCCTGTGCCTCCTCCTGTGCGACGCCGCGGCCGCTCAGGCGCCGGTTCGGAGCACGCATGACGACCTGGTGTCGCTGTACAGCGAGTTCACCGCGCTGACCGTACCGTCGGTGACCGCCGGCGTCCCCGACTACACGACCGCGGCGATGCAGCAGAAGCACGACGCGCTCCGCCAGCTGCAGCGGCGGCTCGCAGCACTCGATACAGCGGGCTGGTCGCTCGCCGACCGCGTCGATTACCGCGTCGTGAAGGCGGAGATGGCCGGCATGGAATTCGACCACCGCGTGCTGAGGCCATGGTCTCGCGACCCCGCGTTCTACGTGGTGATCAACTTCCAGTTCGGTCCGAAGATGCACGGCGCTGCGGGCCTGCCGTCGCTGCCGCTGGAACCGGACCGGATCCCTGCCCTGCAGCAGCGCCTGCGCGCGATTCCGGGCATACTGACACAGGCGCAGCAGAACCTGACCGAGCCGGCTGCCGACCTGGCACTGCTCGGTGTGCGCAGCAAGGCGCGGGAGGAGGGCCTGCTGCTCGAGTTCGTGGACGAACTGCGCGCTCATCACCCGAGCCTGGTCCCCGACGCGGAGCGGGCGCTGGGCAGTGTGCGGTCCTTCCGGACCTGGCTCGAGGGGATCCGGCCGGACCTGCGCGCGGCAGCGGGCATCGGCGTCGAGAACTATACGTGGTTCATGCACAACGTCATGCTGCTGCCCTGGAGCTGGTCAGAGCTCGAGACGCTCGGCGAGCGCGAGCTCGACCGCGCGCTCGCGCTCATGGCGTTCGAGGAGCACCGCAACCGGGCTCTGCCGCCGTTCGACGTGATCGACACGCGCGAGGAATACGTAGCGCGGCACACAGAGGCGCAGCAGGCCATGCTCGACTTCCTGCAACGCGAAAACATCATGACCGTGCCGGACTTCATCCAGGTGTCGCCGCCCGGCGGATTCCAGACGACGGCGCCACTGGACTATTTTCAGAACGTCAACTACCGGGATCCGATGCCGCTGCTGCCGCACGATTTCCTCGTGCATTCGCCCGACGCGCGGCGGCGGTCGCTCGACGACCGACCCATTCGCGGTGCGCGCCGACTGTATTTCGTGGACGCGCAGCGCCAGGACGGTCTCGCTACCGCGATGGAGCAGATCCTGATGAACCTCGGCAGCCTCGACGACCGGCCGCGTGCGCGTGAGCTCGCGTACAACCTGCTCGCGCTCCGTGCCGTCCGCGCGATGAGCGACCTGAAGATGCACGGCAACGAAATGTCCATCATGGAGGCGTTCCAGTTCAACATCGACAACACGCCGAAGGGCTGGCTGCCGGAGAACAGCAGCACGATGTGGCACGACCTCGAGCTGTACCTGAGGCAGCCCGGCTACGGCGTCGGCTATCTCACAGGCACGCCGCAGATGGAGCAGCTAATTGCCGCCCGCGCGACGCAGCTCGGCTCTGCATTCGAGCTGAGCACGTTCATGGACGGCTTCCTCGACGCGGGGCTCATACCGATCTCGCTGATCGGTTGGGAGATGACGGGGATCGCGCCGGACCTGCCCGAAGCGCCGGCACCGGCACGCTCGGCGCTGCGTCCCGTGACGCCCGCAGCGCCCCCAGGTTCGACCGTGCACCTGCTGCAGACCGTCGATACGCTGGAGGTCGGCCAGCAGATGCAGCTCGCCGCAGAGGTGCGCGCGCCGGACGGGTCGCGGCGCGACGACTGGATCGCGTGGCGCGCGTCTGCGTCCAGCTACGTCAGTGTCGCCGCCGACGGCCGCATCCGCGGAATACGACCCGGAACCGTCACCGTCTCTGCGATCGCGGCCGGCGACACCGCGCGGTTCCAGGTCGTCGTGGTTCCCGCGCGGTCAGCGCCCGTGCCAGACGGGCTTGATGGGCAGGGCGTCGCGATCAATGACTTCGCCACGCTTCATGACGACCGAGAGCTTGCGGATGTTGCTGATGTCGGCCAGCGGATCAGCGTCCAGGACGAGCAGGTCGGCCAGTTTCCCGACTTCGAGCGTGCCGTAGTCGGCAATACCTTTCGTCGCGAGAGCGCCATTGCGCGTCGCGGCGACCAGAGCCTGCATCGGCGTCATGCCGAGCTCGACCAGACCTTCGATCGCGATGATGCTGCCGATGCCCATCTCCTGGTTCAGCGCCTTGGGCTCCCGACGGAACTCCGGCGCTGAGCCCAGGTAGTTGTCCGTGCCGATCGTGGTGATGCAGCCGGCGCGGATCAGCTTCTCCGCGTTCGTGCGCCGGACCTGCATGCCGTGGCCCGCTGCGTCCCGCTCCTCGCGCAGCTCGACCGACGTCTTCTTCCGCTGCACCACGGTTGCGGTGTCCTCGCTCTCCGATCGGTCCTCCAGCCGCTTCAGGTGCCGCTCCCATGGCTCGCCCGTGATCGTGTTCGACAGCATCGAGCAGATGACCCCGCGATCCACGAACATGCGGACCATCTCGTCGGACATCTCGCCCGGCAGTATCTCCGGATGCTGCACCAGGTCCACACCCGCCTCGAGCGACAGCCGTAGCCCCTCCGAGCTGGTCGAATGCGTTTCGGCGACCAGTCCGCGCTTGTGCGCTTCCTCCACCATCACCTGCTGAGCCGCCGGTGAAAACCCGATCATCACCGGGTCCGAGAAATGGCTGGTGCCGCCGAACTTGATGAAGTCGGGTCCCTTGTCGAGGTACCGGTTGATGGCGACGCGCAGCTCTGCCGGCGTCATCTCCATCAGATCTTCGCCGGAACCCTGCGTGATGAAGTCGTTGATCTGCTCCTGGAACAGCGACAGCCCCGACTGGCGGGTCAGTGCGAAACTGATCGAGTAGGGTCCGCCCCACCCCACGATGTTGCCGGCCGCCAGGATGCGCGGGCCGTCGACCTCGCCGCGGGCGATGCGGTCGCGCACCTCCACCAGCGCCAGCAGCGAGCCGTAGCTGTCCCGTACGGTCGTGATGCCGTGCTTGAGATGGAGTTGCGCCGACTCGAGCGTGAGGTCGACATTCTGTTGTTCGTACCGCACGAACGACTCGCCGGCGCCGTAGAGCGACATGTGCACGTTGGCGTCAATGAAACCCGGCACCACGTACTTGCCCGTACCATCCACCGTCTGTGCTCCCAGCGGCACATCCACCTGTGACCGCGGTCCGATGGCGGTGATGCGACCGCCGCTGATCAGGATGGTCGCATCGCTCATCGGCGCGGCGCCGGTGCCGTCGATGACCGTCGCGCCTACAATGGCGACCGGCCCGCTCTCCTGGGCGGCGAGGTCTGCCGGCGGGATGCCCGCCGGGAGGATGCACGTGAACAAGGCAACAGCCGCGATCCGGTTGCGCATCTGCATTCTCCGCTCTGTCGTTTGTGTGGACTGCCGCGTCTACTGAACGCTCTGCTCCGGACGGCGTGCCGGTCGCAGGTTCCTGCCGTGGTACACGTCCAGCGGGATGTGGCTGCTCCTGAACACCCGCTCGAGCAACGCGTACACCCGCGGATCGTAGGACTTCAGATCCTCCGGCGACTGTACGCGCCGGCCGTCGTCGTAGAATTCGATGTTCGACCAGAAGTACGTCTGCGCCGCCTCGGCGAAATACTCCTTCGCGTTGGTCGTCGCGTACTGCCCTTCCCACAGCCCCTCGGCCATCGCCAGCCTGTACGCGTCCTGAATGTCGGCGTAGAGCGCCGGATCGGAGAATTGCAGGCCGTACTGCATCATGCTGTGCACGAACTCATGCACGCAGATGTTCTCGCCGTAGTAGCGGGTGCCCGGGATGCCGAGCAGGTTCTCCGTCGCACACGTCGTCGGGTTGTCGTCCATGCCGCGCGCGCGGCGGTCCCAGTACTGCTGCGCCGTCATCGAGCCGATCCCGCCAGGCTGGTGGTAGCGCTCACGCTCTCCGACCGTCAGCCGCCAGTCGTCAGGCGCGGGCACGTCCCACGTGCTGTGCTCCGGCACGTCGCTCGTCTGCTCGCTCTCCGCCATGACGACCAGTCGCAGGCCCGAGCGGATCAGCTCCGCCCGCACGTCCGGCCGCTTCGACAGCATGTCGTTGATGATGTCGCGCGCCACGAGCAGCGCCACATCCGGCACGACGGCCGAGCCGAGCACGGGGATCCCGCCGGCATCGACGTGCTTCACGTAGGACGGATCGTTGCCGGGCGGCGGCTCGGTGATGCTCGCGCCGATGAAATCTGACAGCAGAGGCTGGCGGTCGGCGGACGGCGTCGCGCCCTGCTGCGCATGCGCAGGAACGGCGACTGCGAGCGCCAGGATCAACACGCGGAGGCGCATGGGCACCACTTTCTGATCGGCGTGGAACGAAGATGCGCCCGACAGGACTCGAACCTGTGGCCCCAAGTTTAGGAAACTTGTGCTCTATCCACCTGAGCTACGGGCGCGGACCCTGTATCTTATTGTCTAGCAACGTCTTTCCGGCTTCGCTTTCCCCGTGCCCCAGGTCCGGTTCGTGGCTAGGGTACACATAGGGCACAGGCGCCGAGTGCCTGCTCTCGGACAATATAATTGAGCCGAGTCCTCGGGGAAATCCGAGGAGGTGTCCGAGGAGCGGACTGGCGACGGTCAGGGATGACGCGAACTCTGGTCGCCTTGCCGCAGAATCGCCCACACGTGAACGTTATTTGATACCGCGGTCGATTGACCTCCCATACGGGGGTCGATGCGCCACGGAAGGCGCGGAGCCTCGACGCGTGGTCAACTGACCGCCGTCAGGGGTGTCAACAGGGCACCGGTCGCCGATCGGGAGCCCGAGTGGTCACTTCGCCCCCGACACGATGGCCTCCTTGTCTTACCCGAATCCCGATCTCACGGCGCATCTCCATTCGCCCTGCACAATGGGCCCTCCGCTAATGCGCTGCACCGGTACTTGCGCGATTCCAGGATCTTGGGCGGCAAGAGCCAAGGCGAGCGCGGCTGTCGTCAGCATCATTTCTCGGATCCACCGTTGCGAAGACGATTTACCAATCTACCTCGTTACTGCCGTGCCCCGACGAAACGCACGATGCGCGCGCGCCCCTGCCATGCCCTCTGCATTGACGCGGCCGCCGCCGCACCGTTGCCGCTGTGCCGCACCGTTGCCGGCGCGCGTAACCGTTGCCGCTGCAGACGGCCGCGGGATATAATCCCGATCGGTTCCCGCTTCTCTGGCAGAAGGCCGCACGATGACCCTCCGCAGACGACGCATGCTCCGCTTGACAGGAGCCGCGGTGGTCGCAGTCCTGGTGTCCGGGATGGGGACAATGCCCTCATCGGCAGCGGCACAGGCCCGCGTCGCGCTCGTCACCGGGTCGACGGACGGACTCGGCCGCGAGGTTGCGCGCCGGCTCGCAGCGACGGGTGTGCACGTCATCGTGCACGGCAGGAACCGCGAGCGGGGCGAGGCCCTCGTCGCCGAGATCAAGCGCAGCGGCACGGGCAGCGCGACCTTCTACGCGGCGGACTTCGCTTCGCTCGATCAGGTACGCAGGCTCGCTCATGACGTCCTGCGCGATCACGAGCGGCTCGACCTGGTCGTCAACAATGCAGGCATATGGCTGAACAGCTCTGCTGAGAGGCAGCTCAGCGAGGATGGTCACGAGCTGCATTTCGCCGTCAACTACCTCGCCGGCTTTCTGCTGACCCGCATGCTGCTGCCGCTGATGGTGGAGACGGGCGGCGGCCGCATCGTGCACGTCTCATCCACGGCGCAGGCGCCGCTCGTCTTCGACAATGTCATGCTGGAACGTGATTACAGCGGCTCGCGTGCGTACGCACAGAGCAAGCTGGCGCAGGTGCTGTTCACGATGGACCTCGCCGCGGAGCTCGAGGGCACCGGCATCGTCGTCGCCGCACTACACCCCGCGACGCTGATGGACACGCAGATGGTCGAGGAAGCGGGCATCCGGCCGAGAGCGACCGTCGCGGAAGGTGCGGACGCCGTGATGCACGTGATCGCGGCCGACTACGACAGCGGCCAGTACTTCAACGGTGCGCGGCCGGCGCGTGCCAATGCGCAGGCGTACGACCCGGCGGCGCGCGAGAAGCTGCGTCGCCTCAGCACCGAGCTGACGGGCGGCTGACCGGCGCATGACCGGCCCACTGCCGCGCCGGCTGATCGGCCTGCTGGCGGGACCGCTCGTCCTGCTGGTGCTGCCTCTGCTGCCGCCGCCCGCCGGCATGTCGCTGCAGGCGTGGTACACGGCGGCCATCGGTATCTTCATGGCGATCTGGTGGATCACCGAGGCAGTGCCCATTCCCGCGACAGCGCTGATTCCCCTGGTGCTGTTCCCGCTGTTCGGCATCATGCCGGTGGCAGCGGCGGCCGCGCCGTTCGCGAATCCCGTCATCTTCCTGTTCCTCGGCGGGTTCGTGCTCGCGCTCGCCATGCAGCGGCACGGGCTGCATCGTCGCGTCGCGCTCGCGGTAGTCGGCATGATGGGCGTACGAGCCTCGACAGTCGTCTTCGGCTTCATGGCCGCGACGGCGTTCATCAGCATGTGGGTGAGCAACACGGCCACCACAGTGATGATGCTGCCGATCGGCGCATCGGTCGTCCAGCTGGTACGGCCGCCGGGAGGTGAGGACACCGGAGAGTTCAACTTCGGCGTCTGCATGATGCTCGGCATCGCGTACGCCGCTTCTATCGGCGGCCTGGCCACTCTGATCGGCACCCCGCCGAACGCGCTCCTGGCCGCGTTCATGCTCACGACATACGGCGTCGAGATCGGCTTCGCGCGGTGGATGATCGTTGGGCTGCCGCTCGTCATTGTCTCTCTGCCGCTGTGCTGGTTGCTGCTGACCCGCGTCGCGTTCCCCATCGGCACCGCAGAGGTGAGCGCCGGACGGGGCGCTATTCGGGCGCAATACCGGCAGCTCGGCAGGATGAGCCGCGCGGAGCGCTGGATCGGCGGCATCTTCGTCATGACCGCCACCCTCTGGATCGCGCGGCCGCTGCTCGCGGGCCGGCTGCCCGGTCTAACGGACACGGGGATCGCCGTCGCGGCCGCCCTCCTGACGTTCCTGGTGCCGCTCGACCTGAAGCGCGGCGAATTCCTGATGGACTGGGAGACGGCCGAGAAGCTGCCGTGGGGGGTTCTCCTGCTCTTCGGCGGGGGCCTGGCGCTCGCGGACGCGGTCGCAGCGACGGGGCTCGCGCAATGGATCGGCACTGCGCTCTCGGCTCTCGATGACGTGCCGGTGGTGCTGCTCGTCGTGCTGGTCACCGCCGTCGTGATCTTTCTGACGGAGCTGACGAGCAATACCGCGACGGCAGCCGCGTTCCTGCCGGTCATCGCCTCGCTCGCTATCGGAGTGGGCGAGAATCCGTTCCTGCTCGTGATCCCGGCCGCACTGGCGGCGAGCTGCGCGTTCATGCTGCCGGTCGCCACCCCGCCCAACGCGATCGTGTACGGCAGTGGCTACGTGACGATTCCGCAGATGGCCAGGGCCGGACTCCTGCTGAATGTGCTGTTCATCGGCCTGATCACGGCGCTCGTCTACACGCTCGTGCTGACGGCGTTCGGCGTGTCGGTGGGCACGATGCCGGAGTGGGCGGCCGGCTGAACTCAGGCCCGGCGCGTCACGAAACCGGCGATGACGCCGGCGAGCAGGCGGGTCAGTTCGTCCGGATCGGTCGTCTCGCCGAGCGCCGTCAGCCCCCGCTCCCTGACCCTCCGCGACAGCTCGTCGAGCCGTTCGGCGACCCTGCCGGCGATCTCGTCTCCGTCTCCAGGCGCGCTGGTCACGACCGACCGCGCATACTCCGGGATGAAGAACGCATCGAGCGGAAACTCAGCCGGCTGATCCTGCGGCAGCGTCTCGTGCGTGTCCCAGACCGGCATGGCGGCGCCCTCCTCGGCGAGCATGGTCCAGGCCTCATCAGGCCCGTCGCCGGTCGCGGCTGCCACGGCAGCTGCCTGCGGGATCTGCGAGCGCGGGCTCGACAGCGTGCGGCCGGCTGCGAACGGTGCGGCGAATGAGGCGCGCGCAGGGCTGCTGGTGTCGCTCAATGCACGCGTGACTGCGGGCGGTGCGGGCTTCCGACGGTCCCTGGAAGGGGGCAGCTCGGTCATCGGCGGGCGGGTGAGCGGTTCATGCGTCAAAGTAGGCGCCGGGAGCGGCGGGGTAAAGTGGCCGTCAGCGGCGCCAGGCACCCGTCCGGATACGGGCGCCCAGGTGGAGGTTCAGACCGGGGGCCGGCTCGAAAAAGCGCGCGGCAGCCGCGTTCACAGTCACCGACCCGTAGTACTGCCGATCGAGCACGTTGTTGACGATGACGAACGGCGAAATGCTGGCGTAGCCGGCATCGACATGGGCTTCCGCTCTCACATCGAGCACCGTATGAGCTGGGCTGCTGACGGTGTTCAGGTCGTTGGTGAATTGCCGGGCGGCGTGCCGCAGCTCCGCCCCGAACGTGACCGGACCGGGCGACCAGGTCCCGCCCAGGTAGAGCTGGTGGCGCGGTATGCCGGGGACGCGGTTTCCCTCGAGCGTCGATTCGTCGTCGCCGTCGTCGCGGAAACGCACATCCGTGAGGGCGTACGCAGCCTGGACGGCAGTGCCCCGCCCCAGCTCGCGGGCCGCACTGATTTCGACGCCCTGATGCCGCGTACGGCCGGCGTTGCGAAAGAATTCCCGCCCCTCCGCGTCCGGGACCTGGAACGGCACGAGCGCGTCGGTAACCCGCATTCGGTAGGCGACGACTTCGTACTGCCAGTCGGGCGCCGCGTTGCGGAGTCCGACCTCCGTGCTGAGCGCGCGCTGCGGCTCGAGCCCGCGATTGAATCCTGTGGGACAGCACGGCTGCCCCGCCGCGGGTGGTGCGTTGATCAGCTCCGTCGTCGTCGGCGTCTGGAAGGATGTCGCAATGTTGCCGAATACGGTGCCGAGCCTCGTCGCGTAAATGACGCCCAGCATCACGCTCGGCGCATGGAGGGTTCTGCTGCCGGATTCGTCGGGCTCGACGCCGCGCCGATCCACGGTCTCGAAGTGCACGGCGTCATAGCGCGCGCCGGCAGTCACGCCGAAAGCGCCCGCCGCGACGTGTGCCTGCGCGAACGGCCCGAAATTGGTCACGCGGTCCTGCTGATCGCGCCGCGCTTCGCCGACGGCTGCGCCGGCTTCATTGGCGAACTCGAGCCGGTCGTCACGCTGAGCTTCGGTGTCGAAGCCGGCAATGACCGCGCCGCCCGCGCCGAGCGGCAGCTCGTACAGCGCGCGCACACCGCCCGCCGATCGTTCGAGATCTATGACGCCGAACGGCAGCGGGTTCTCGAGTGTGCGCCGGATGCCGTAGATCGTCAGGTCAGTGCTGCCGCGCGTGAATGCATGACGTACGCGCACTGCCGCCTGCACCTGACGCATCGCCTCGCCGCTGCGCGTGCGCGCATTGTTCGGCCACGCCATCCGCGGCCGCAGCCGCGCGGAGTCGATCGGCAACGCACCGGGGCTCTCCGCGACCGGCATATCCACGGCATTGAGCACGAGGCTGAGCTCCGTCGCGGACGTCGCATCGAAGGTGAAGCGCCCGTTGAAGACGCTCTGCCGCGTTCGCGAGTGATCGCGGAATCCCGCCGCATCCAGGTGTGACGCGCTCGCGATGTAGCCTGCGCGTCCGACCATCTGCCCGGCCTTCAGCTGCAGCCGCGTGAGCTGCGTCAGCGAGCCCGCATCCTGATCGCCGGCGCCGAACCGCGCTTCTGCCGAGAACGGACCCGGCGCGGGCTCCGTCTCGATTGCGATGACGCCGCCGGCGGCGTTGCCGAACAGCGCGGAAGCCGGACCGCGCAGGATGTGGATAGCGCCCGCGGACCCGAGGTCCAGGTTGTTCAGGTTGGTCTGACCGTCGGGCATGGTGAGCGGTACGCCGTCCACGAGCACGCGCAACCCGCGCACGCCGAAAGCGGCACGCGCTCCGAGTCCGCGCATGACGATGCGGCTGCCGACCGATGGGTTGTACCGGTTGTTGATGACGAGGCCGGGCACCGCCGCGAGGGCTTCATCGAGGCCGAGCAACGGCCGCGCGTCCTGGATCTGCGCGCGTCCGACGCGCGTCAGCGCCACGGGCAATCGACCTGGATGAACGGCGGCGCGGGTCACTGCAACCTGAAGCGAGTCGAGACGGTACCGGGCAGTGTCCGCCCGCGCCTGCGCACGCGCCGGAGCGGCCACGGTCACCAGAACTGCTGCGACAGCGATCCCGCGCAGCATCAATCGGTCCAGCCGAACCGGCCGAGCAGCGGCACGAACGTGCACGCCGTGATCTCCCGCTGCCGGACGCCCTCCGGCGCCTTCTCGAAAAGCGTCAGCGTCTGCTCGCTGCGGTCACCGATCGGGATCAGCATCCGACCGCCCTCCGCCAGCTGCTGGAGCAGCGCCGGCGGAACGCCGGGCGACGCAGCGGCAACCAGGATCGCTTCGAATGGCGCGTACCTGGACCAGCCGATCGTGCCGTCGCCGACGAGCAGCGCGACGTTGGAGAAGCGGAGCGAATCGAGCACCGTGCGCGCGCGCGCCGACAACTCCCGCAACCGCTCGACCGAGTAGACGTGTGCGGCGATGCGCGCGAGCAGCGCAGTCTGAAAGCCGCTGCCCGTGCCGATCTCGAGTACTCGCTCGTGCGGTCTGACCTGCAGCGTCTGCAGGTAGAGCGCCTGCAGGGACGGCTGTGATGCAGTCTGACCGAAGCCGATCGGTAGCGGCGCGTCCTCATAGGAGCGGTGCTGCACGGCGTCAGGGAGGAAGAGGTGGCGCTCCACGAGGTCGAACGCACGGAGCACCTCGAGATCCTCGATGCCTCGCTCACGAATCGTCTCGATCAGCTGCCGCCGCTGCCGTTCGTAGCGCCGGTCCGTCAAAGCTTCAGGTCCCACCCGCTCAGGTCCTCCAGCAGCCGATAGTTCGTGAGATCGAGGTGCAGCGGCGTCACCGACACGTAGCCCTCGTGTACCGCTCTGAAATCGGATTCCGGACCACCCCACCATTTGCTCTCGCCGCCGCCGATCCAGAAGTATTCGCGGCCGTTCGGGTCCTGCGCCTTCGTCAGCGAGCCGACGTAGGCTCGCCGCCCGAGTGCCGTCACACGCACGCCCTTCACCTCGTCGGGCCGCACGGCCGGCAGGTTGACGTTCAGCAGGGTTTCGGCCGGAAACCGCTCGCGCGACATCAGCTGCTTCAGCAGCGGCTTCAGCACGGCGCCCCAGTCGGCCATGTGATCGTGGTCGTGGCTCGCGTGAGAAAGCGCGATCGCCGGAATCCCGAGGATAGTCGCTTCCATGGCCGCGGCAACTGTGCCCGAGTAAAGTACGTCGTCACCGAGGTTTGCGCCGTGATTGATGCCGGACAGCACGAAGTCCGGCCGCTCCTCCAGCAACTCGCCCACCGCCAGCATGACGCAGTCCGTCGGCGTGCCGTCCACGACGCGCACGGCACCGCCTGCCTTCCGGACGCGCAGCGGGTAATGCAGTGTCAGCGAGTGGCTCGTCGCGCTCTGCTCACGGTCGGGCGCCACGACGTCCACGTCGCCGAGCTCGCGTGCCGCGTCGGCGAGCGTTTCGAGGCCGCTGGCGAGGTAACCGTCATCGTTGGTGACGAGAATCCGCATCAGCTCTGTTCCGGCGCGAGCAGCTCGACCAGATCGCGCATGTCGGCGCGCAGCAGCTGCACGACCTGATCGTCGAGCACCCGCGCAGTCGCTGCCCTGACACCGCCGCCGCGGCGCAGCTCCTCCAGCTTCTGCTTCGCCCCTTCGACCGTGTACTTCTCCTGGTAGAGCAGCTGCTTGACCAGCAGGATCAGCTTGATCTCCTTGCGCTGGTATACACGGTTGCCCGACCGGTTCTTCGACGGGCTCAGCACCACGAACTGCGACTCCCAGTAGCGCAGCACGTGCGCCGGAAGGCCGACCAGGTCGGCCACCTCGCTGATGGAGTAGTATTCCTTGCGCACGAGCGGGCGGGTCGGCCCTTCGCGCCGCGCCGCCGCTCCTGCCGCCGGCGACCGTGCCGCCTCCGGATCCTGTGGCGCGGCCGGTGCCACCGCGCTGTCGTCGGGGGCCGGTTCGCCTCCGGGCTGCTCACCGCCCGGGGCATCGCCTTCGTTCGCGTTCACCGCCACAGCTCCGCCTTCGGTTCGCGCAGCATCAGGTTCTCCAGAGCGTCGGCGGCGCTGCGTTCCTCGAACAGCACCGCGTGGACTTCGGCGACGATCGGCATCTCTATCTCCGCACGCTGCGCGAGCGCGTGCGCGGCGCGCGTCGTCTCCACACCCTCCGCGATCATCTTCATCTCGCTCAGCACATCCTTCAGGGTGCGGCCCCTGCCCAGCTCGATGCCGACGTGGCGGTTGCGGCTGAGGCCGCCCGTGCACGTGAGGATCAGGTCGCCCATCCCGGCGAGACCGGCGAGCGTCTGCGGGTTGGCACCGAGCTGCACGCCGAGCCGCGTGATCTCGGCGAGTCCGCGCGTAATCAGTGCTGCCGTCGTATTGTGGCCGAGCCCGAGCCCGTGCACCATGCCCGCCGCGACGGCGATTACGTTCTTGAGTGCGCCGCCGAGCTCGACGCCCACGACATCGCTGCTGGTATAGCAGCGGAAGTACGGCGTCTGAAATAGCTCCTGCGCCGACTCCGCCGCCGCCTGGTCGTGACTTGCGACCGTAACGGCCGTAGGCTGCTCCTGCGCCACTTCCAGCGCGAAGCTCGGACCTGACAGGAAGCAGGCGCGCGCGGCAATGTGACGCGGCAGCACCTCGGCGAAGACCTGCGCCATCGTCTTCAGCGACGTCGTCTCGATCCCCTTGGATGCGCCGATCACGATACTGTCCGGGCTCATGTACGGCGCCGCCTGCTGCATGACGGCACGGGAATGCTGCGCCGGATTGACCGACACGACCCAGGCCGCGCCGCGCACGGCGTCCGCCAGCGACGACGTCGCCGTCAGACGCGGATCCAGATCGATGTCGCTCAGGTACGTCGCGTTCCGATGCCGTGCATTGATCGATTCCGCGACGTCCTCCTCGAAGGACCAGAGCACGACCGGAATTCCTTTGGCTGCAAGCAGATTGGCCAGTGCCGTCCCCCAGCTGCCCGCTCCAATGACGGCCGCGTGCCTTTCCTTCATGTTTTCACCCCTTCACCGGCGAGCCGGGCGCCGGAACCGGTTCTCCTCGCCGTGCAGCAGGCGCCTGATGTTGCTGCGATGCGCCACGACCACGAACAGGCCGACGGCCACCGACAGCAGCAGCACGGCGGTCGGAGCCCGCGTCGAAGCGACGAGGACAGGCAGCGCCGCGGCGGCGACCACCGAGCCGAGCGAAACGTACCCGGTCGCGAAAACGACCGCGGTCCAGATACCGAAGCCGATCAGCACGGCGACCGGAGCGAGGGCCAGGAACACGCCGGCGCCGGTAGCGACACCCTTCCCGCCGCGGAACCCGACGTAGACGGAGAAGACGTGGCCGATGATCGCCGCAGTGCCGTAGGCCAGCGCCCAGAGCGGGTCGGTGGAGCCATCCAGCAGCGGGAAGAACCAGGTCGGCCCGAAACCCTTGATGATGTCGGCGACGAAGATGGGTGTTGCGGCGCGCCAGCCGAGCACGCGGAACGCGTTCGTCGCGCCGAGGTTGCCGCTGCCGTGCTGCCGCAGGTCGATCCCATGCAGCGTGCGGGCCACGACATGGCTCGTCGGAAACGCACCGATCAGGTACGCGGCCGCCACGAGCAGCGCGGCGATCACGACGCCTTTTCCTCTTCGCGCCGTGCGCGCAGCCGCAGCCGGAGCGGCGTGCCCGAGAAGCCCCAGGCGGCGCGAAAGCCGTTCTGCAGGTATCGCACGTAGTGCTCCGGCACGCCCTTCGGATGGTTCGTGAAGATCACGAAGGTCGGCGGCTTCACGGCGGCCTGCGTGGCATACAGCAGCTTGACGGGCATGCCGCGAAAATGCGGAGGCATTGTCCGCTCCGCCAGTTTCCGGACGACCTCGTTCACTTCCCGCGTCGAGATACGGCGCTCGCGATTGGCTGCGACCTCCACGATGAGGTCGAGCGTCCTGTGGATGCGCACGCCCGTCAGCGCAGACGTGAAGATCGTAGGCACCCACCGCAGCGAGGGCGCCCGCGTGTGCAGTGTCCGCTCGAACTCGACCGCAGTGTTCGTCTCTTTCGAAACGAGATCCCACTTGTTCGCGACAATGATCAGGCCGCAGCCGTTGCGCCACGCCTTCTCGGCGATCCGCAGATCCTGCACGTGCGCCGGCTCCGTTGCGTCGATCAGCAGCAGGCACACATCCGCCCGCTCGATTGCGAGCTCGGTACGCAGCGCGCTGTAGTACTCCAGCCCGCGGTCCATCTTCGACTGGCGGCGCAGGCCGGCCGTGTCCACGAAGACGAGATCCCGGCCGTGATAACGGAACGGCGTATCGACACTGTCCCGCGTTGTACCCGCGATCTCGCTCACCACCATCCGCTCCTCACCGAGCAGGCGGTTGACGAAGCTGGACTTGCCTACATTCGGCTTGCCGATGACCGCGATGTAAAGCCCCTCGTCCTCTTCGTCCGCCTCGAGTGCCGGCAGACTCTCGACTATTGCATCGAGCAGATCGCCCGTGCCTTTCCCGACGGCAGAGCTGACGGCGTGAGGTTCGCCCAGACCCAGGCTCCAGAAGTCGTGGTGCGCGAGCTCTTCCGGCAGACGGTCGAGCTTGTTCACGGCCAGCACGACCGGCAGGCTCGTCTTTCGCAGCAACGCCGCGATCCCGACATCGTCCGCGTGCGGTCCCGTCTGCCCATCCACGAGGAACACGATCACGTCCGACTCCGCGAGCGCCGCCTGCACCTGGTGCCGGATCGCGACGGGCATGGCTTCGTCGCTGTCCGGCTCCAGCCCGCCCGTGTCCACGAGGTAGAACGTGCGACCTGCCCACTCAGCGCGTGCGAAGTTGCGGTCCCGCGTCACGCCAGGCTGATCCTCGACGATGGCGCGCCGCTCGCCCAGCACGCGGTTGAAGAACGTGGATTTGCCGACGTTCGGCCGCCCCACCACCGCGACGACCGGCAGACCACGCCTCACAGCGCCGCCAGCGCTGACGTGAGCTCGTGTGCCGGCACGACACTCGCCGGTGCGAGCGTCTGCTCCAGCTCGGTCAGCGGCAGATTGTCGATGAACAATGCATCATCATTGAGCGACTCGGCGGGCAGCAGCACGATGTCGAACGTTCCGGCCGCGCGCAGCGCGTCGCGCATGTCCGCGCCCGGAAGCAGGCCGGCCGTGGTGACGGTGTCACCGAACATACCGTTCCGGACGCCGATCACCTGCACGGCTGCGCCCGTATGCCGCTCCAGCCGCCGCCCCAGCGTCTCGAACACCGGCGCCATCCGCTCGCCTGTCACAATGGCGATGCGGCGGCCCTCGAAGCCGCTCAGTGTGCGCAGCCCGGTGTCGAACGCGTCGAGCAGCGACCGCACCGCGCCCACCCCGTTCTCCGTCAGTGGCCAGTCATCGTAGTAGGCCGCATCGGGCACCGGCCGCGCCGCAATGAAGTACATCTCGTCGCCGGCATAGACCCAGCCCGTGCCTCGCGCCGCCAGTGAACGCTCACGCGCTGCGTCCACCTGGTCGAGCACGGCGCCCGCTTCCGCGGCCGTCAGCAGCCGGATCGGACGGTTCAGGTTGTACTGCGTCAGGCCGACCGGCACGACACTCAGCGAGAGCACGTTCGGGCCGAGCGCCCAGAGGTCGTCGATGGTGCGATGCAGATGCTCGCCGTCGTTCCATTCCGGGCACAGCACGATCTGCGTGTGCACCTCGATGCCCGCGCTCACCAGCAGGCGCAGCTGCTCCACGATCTCGCCACCCCTCTCGACCCCGAGCAGCCGCATGCGAACAGCCGGCTCCGTTGCATGCACGCTCACGTACAGCGGCGACAGGCGCTGGTCGATCAGCCGCTGAAAGCCCTTCGAGCCGAGATTCGTCAGCGTGACGTAGCTGCCGTACGTGAACGACAGGCGGAAGTCGTCGTCCTTCAGGTGCAGCGACTGGCGCGCGCCGGACGGGTTGCCGTCGATGAAGCAGAACACGCACTTGTTCGCGCACTGCCGGACGGGGTCGGCGGCGGGAACGATGCCGAGTGACTCGCCCGCGTCCTTCTCGATCTCGTAGATCACGGCTCCGCCGCAGCCGGGCGCCGCCACTTCCAGCTCGAGCGTGCCGTCCACCTCGAGGAAGCGGTAGTCGATGGCGTCACGGACCAGCTCGCCATTGATGCGCAGCACGCGGCTTCCGATCTCGAGCTCGAGTTCGGCTGCAATGCTGTCGGGCAGAATTTCGGCGATGCGGACCATAGACCTCTTACGGCGCGGGGCAGCCGGTTTCGGCTGCCCCGATTGAGTCGAGCCACAGCTGTAAAAAATACCTCAAACGAGGCTGCCGCTCAAGCTGCCTGAGTTGGCAGCGGCGTACCGCACGTACGGCAGGTCGTGTCGCCGGCTTCGAACGCCTCGCCGCAGGCGGGGCAGGCAAAGACGACTTCGCCGGCCAGATCCATGTGGGCTGTGAGCAGCTTCATCGCGGGAAGATACTCGTAGGCCGGGACCAGTACCCGGATCGGGCTGAGGTCGCCGAAGTCAACGGTGAAGGTGCTGTCCTTCTGCGACAGCACTTCCGAGTCGATTCCCTCCGACTGCAGATTTTCGCGGATCAGGTCTGCCTCGACGCTGTCGGACGTGGTGTACACCTGCGCCCAGCCCTCGATCACGGCCACGCTGCCATGGTCGGGGCAGGCGTGGTGGCGGGTGTGGGTGCTGTCGCTGTCGCACTCCTCGCACACGCCGGCGCCGCAGATGACGCAGATCCCGGTTGCGGCACGGTCCGCATGACGGGCGCATTGCGCCGATCCGGCGTGGATGTGGCCGCAGGCAGGACAGGCGTTTTCGGACGCGTCGATCTCCTGATCGCAGTGGGGGCAGCGCATAGTGGACTCCATGATCATCTCCTCCATATTTGGCGCGCGGGAAGTGCAAGAAGCATGCGCCGCGGAGCATGATTCACGGATCGAGCGCGGTCCGCACCTGCCAGGGGGAGAGGCCGAGTGCGCGTGCAGCGGTCACGATGTCGTCGTGCTCGGGCTTCTCGCGCGACGTGCCGTCCGGCAGCACGACGCGCTTGAAGCGGATCGTCTGTCCGCGCCAGACGCGCTCATGCAGCTCGCGCCCGAGTATGGTGCGTTGCACGGGCCACCTGCGCAGGCCGATGGATGCCGTGCCGAGGAAGATCTGCCGCTCGATCGCGTCGAGGATCAGGGCGGTGCAAAGGACTTCGATCCGGAAGCCCGGGCGTCCCTTCTTCATGGTGAGCGGCACGATCACGGCGTCCATGGCGCCGGCCTCGATCAGCGACGACTGCGCGGTCGCGGCGTATTCGGCCGTCATGTCGTCGATGTCTGCCTGCACGATCCAGAGCGCGGCGTTGGCGGCGGCGTCCACGCGCGCTGCGATCAGTCGCAGCACGTTCGGCCGATCCTCGGGGTCGCGCGAGCCTGCGCCGAATCCGACACGGACGGGCGTGTACTGCACGGGCGCCGTCCGACCGTCGGTGAGCGTGGCGAGGATGGCTGCGCCCGTCGGCGTCGTGCACTCTCCGGCGAGGTCCGTGCCGGTGACCGGAATGCCCTCGAGGATGCCGAGCGTTGCGGGCGCGGGTACCGGGAAGCGTCCGTGCGCGATGTCGATCCAGCCGCTGCCCACAGCGGCGGGACGCGTGCTGAAATCGTCGAAGCCGAGCTCGATCACGCCCGCCATCACCGACAGGATGTCGAGGATCGCGTCCGTCGCGCCCACCTCGTGGAAGTGCACCCGTTCGATGGTGGTGCCGTGAATGCGCGCCTCCGCGGCAGCGATCCGGCGGAACGCATCGGCGGCCAGCGTGCGTGCGCGGTCGGGCGCGTTCGCGCGATCGATGATCTCGAGAACGTGACGCAGATGTCGGTGGTCCTGCTCCGGCGGGTAGACGAACTCGATGTGCGGCGCCGCGATGCCGCGCCGGCTCACGCGTTCGATGCGAACGTCCACGCCGTCGATCCCCAGGCCCCGGATGAAGTTCCGCAGCCACGCTTCCTCCAGGCCGAGGTCCAGCAGCGCGGCCACGGTCATGTCGCCGCTGATCCCTGCAAACGGGTCGAAGATCAGGCTGCGCACCGCCATCACGCGGGCAGCCGCGACAGGACCTGATCGCGCCCCTGCACGAGCAGGACGGCGGTCAGAGGCGGCCCGTCCTCGCGGCCGGTCAGAGCCAGCCGGAGCGGCTCGTGCAGAGCGCGTCCGCGTACGCCCGCCTCGGTGCCGGCCCGCTGCAGTGCGTCTTTCAATGCGGGTTCATCCCATACGTCGAGCGCTTCGAGTACACGCGCCGTCGCGCGCGTCACGGGTCCCGGGGCGGCTGCTGGCACGTCGTCGCACGGAAAGAAGGTTTCGAGCTGAGCGTTGATGTCCGAGAAAGTCGCGAGGTGCGTTCGCACTGCTGCGACGGCGGCGGTGAGCCGAACGTCGTCGAGCTCGAAGATGCCGCTCGCCACGCAGGGTCGGACGGCGGCCACCAGATCGGTGAGACTCATGCGCTCGATGTGCTTCGCGGAGAGCCACCGCAGCTTCACGGGATCGAAGACGACATCGGCTACGCCGATCCGCTCGAGCGAAATCTGCGTGGTCAGCTGTGCCGGGGTCAGCACCTCGTCTCCCGTCACGCTCGACCACGACAGCAGCGACAGGTAGTTGACGACTGCGTCCGGGTGGTAACCTGCGGAACGGTACTCGGCCATGCCGGCAGCGCCATGGCGCTTCGACAGTTTCTGCCGGTCCTCCCCGAGCACCATCGGCACATGGGCGAACTCGGGCCGGCGCGCGCCGAGCGCGTCGTACAGCAGCACCTGCCGCGGCGTGTTCGACAGATGGCCAACACCGCGGATCACGTGCGAGATACGCATGTCCGCGTCGTCCACCACGACGGCGAAATTGTAGGTGGGCCGGCCATCGGAACGGAGCAGCACGAAATCGGCGATCTCCGCAGACGCCACGTCGATCCGGCCGCGGATCACGTCGTCGAAGGAGATGAGCACGTCGTCGGGCACGCGGAACCGGACCACCGACGACTCGCGTTCGCGCCGCGCCGCCACCGCCGCGCTGTCGAGTGCGGCGCACGCGCAGCGTTCCCGTCGGTTCCCTGGGTGGCCGTCCTCCAGCGCAGCGGCTGCAGCGCAGAAGCACAGATAGGCGTGCCCGGACGCGACCAGCGCCCTGGCCGCTCGCCCGTACAGGGCGCCGCGCTCGGACTGACGATAGAGTCCGCGGGCGCCGTGCTCGGGCCCCTCATCCCAGTCCAGACCGAGCCAGAGCAGGTCCTGGCGGATTGCCGCTTCCGTGCCCGGCACGTTGCGCCCGGTATCGGTGTCCTCGATTCGCAGCACGAATGTGCCGCCGCGCCTGCGCGCGAACAGCCAGTTCAGGATCGCGATGCGTGCGTTGCCGACATGCAGCGAACCCGTGGGACTGGGCGCGAAGCGGGTGCGAATCACGTCGCGTGCTGACTCAGATGGCGGGCGATCTGATCGGCCAGCCGCGCGGAGAAGCCGGGCAGCCCGGCAATGTCAGCGGGCGATGCGGCGCGGAGCGCGCGCACACTGCCGAAGTGATCGAGCAGCGCGCGCTGTCGAGCGGGACCTACGCCGGGTATGGCGGACAGCTCGCTGGCCAAAGTTCTGCGTCCCCTGAGCGTACGACTGTAGCTGTGGGCGAAGCGGTGCGCCTCGTTGCGCAGGCGCTGCAGCAGGCGCAGCGAGGCGCTCGTTCGCGGCAGGCGCAGCGGCTCCGAACGGCCGACAAGGTAGACATCCTCATCGCGCTTCGCCAGACTCGCAAACACGACGTCGTCAGCACCCGTGTCGTGCGCCGCGCGACGTGCTGCACCCAGCTGACCCTTGCCGCCGTCGATCAGGATCAGGTCCGGCATCGGCTTCCCGTCGTCCGCGCGCCGGCTCAGGTACCGGCCGACCACTTCCTGCATGGACCGGAAGTCGTCGTTGCCCCAGTCGCCGCGGATGCGGAACCGGCGATACTCGCTCCTGTCCGGCTCCCCGTTGCGGTACACGACCGCACTACCGACCACTTCCGTCCCCTGCGTGTGCGAAATGTCGAAGCAGGCGATCAGCCGCGGTACCGTCTTCAGCTCGAGCGCATCCTGCAGGTCGTACAGCACGTCATCGGCGCGCTCCTCGATGCTGTGCCCCATCACCGACCGCTCCTCGAGCAGATGCCGCGCGTTCTGGTTGGCCAGCTCGACCAGGCGCAGCTTGTCGCCGCGCACCGGCACGTGCGTCGTCGTGCGGCGGCCCGCCTTCCCTGCCAGCAGCGCCTCGACCGTCAGCCGATCCTCGAACTCCAGCGGCAGCAGCACCTCCCGCGGCAGATCCGCCACGCCGTGCTCGCCACGGCCGAAGTAGAACCGCGTGACGGCGGCCGCAGTCACCACGTCGTCGGCCGCATCCTCCAGGTTCTCGAAGAAGTCCACTTCCCTGCCGAGCAGCTTGCCCTCCCGCACGCGCAGCAGAACCGCGCACGCCTGATCGCCATCCCGCGCCAGTCCGATCACATCCGTGTCGCCGCCGCGCACGTCCAGCGCGCGCTGCCGCCGCTCGAGCGACTCCAGCCCTGCCAGTACATCACGCAGCGTCGCCGCGCGCTCGAAGTCCGTCGCCTCCGCGGCCGCCTGCATGCTGCCCGTCACCCGGTCCCGCAGCGCGCGCGTGCGGCCGCCCAGCACGTCCATGATGTCGTCGATCATCGCGCGGTACGCCTCGCGCGTCTGTAACCCTACGCATGGCGCGAGGCAACGCCCGATGTGGTAGTCCAGGCACGGTCGCGCCGGAGCGTCGCCCGGCAGGTCGTAGCGGCAGCTGCGCACGGTGTAGAGCCGCTTGACTACCTCCAGCGCCTGACGCATGGCACCGACTTCCGTGTACGGCCCGAAATAGCGGGCACCGTCGTTCTCCAGGCGCCGCGTCACGTACACGCGCGGGAAGCTCTCCTGAAGCGTGACCTTGATGTAGGGATACCGCTTGTCGTCGCGCAGCTGGATGTTGAACCGCGGGCGATGCTCCTTGATCAGGTTCGCTTCCAGCAGCAGCGCCTCCGCTTCCGACCCGACGACGATCGTGTCCAGGTCCCTCACCCGGCGCAGCATCTCGCGGTTCTTCGCCGACGTCGCGCCGTCCACTGCGAAATGGCTCCGCACCCGCGCACGCAGCGAGTTCGCCTTGCCGATGTACAGAACCGCGCCCGTCGCGTCCTTGAAGAAGTAGACGCCCGGCCGTGTCGGCAGCTGCCTGAATTTGCGTTCGAGATCTTCGTGCTTCACTGACCCGTCCCCTGCGGCGCCGGGCCATCCAGCGCCGCGACATAGTACACCGCTGGCTCCGGCGGGATCACCGCGCGCGGCGGGTGAACCTGGAGGTGACCCGCCGCATTGTGGAGCTCGCCTCGGTGACACCCAGGCGGTGGGCGATCGCGAAGTAGATCAGACCGAATGGCACAAGTGCGACGATCGCCGCCAGCAGCAGCGGCATGTCGGGCAAGAGCATCAGCAGGCCACGGGCGAATACGGCGCCGATCGAGGCAGCAGCGACCAGGCGGAACAGCACGCCGCGGGCGGCGACGGGGCCGGCGCGGCGGTCGAGTGCACGTCGCAGCAGCAGCCACTCGACCCACGCCGCCGCGCCGGTGCCCAGAGCGAGGCCGGCAGCGCCGAGCGGGTTGCCCATCACCAGCAGCCCCGTGTCCGGTCCCAGCCTGACACCACGGACGGTGATCGGCTCGAGCAGGATCATCAGAGAGCCACCGATGATCGCGGACAACACGACGCGGATGAACGCGATCTTCGCCGGGGTTCGCGTATCATCGAGCGCGAAGAAGGCGGACGAGTAGAGGCGCGACCCGGTCGAAGCGAAGAGGCCGATCGAGTAGCCGGCGAGGATGAGATAGACGAGGATGGTGTCGCCGCGGTCGAACTCCCGCCCCTCGTACATTGCGCCGACGATGATGTCGCCGAGCAGCAGGTAGCCGACCACGGAGGGTACGACGAACACAGCCATCTGGCGCAGGCCTGCCTCGACGCGGCGCCGGAGCGGATCCAGCTCGGCGGCGCCCGCCCGGGACAGCTCGGGCAGCTCGGAGGCGGCGATCGACATGCCGAACAGGCTGACGGGCAGCATGTAGAGCGTCTGCGCATAGCCGAGTGCCGCCAGCGCGCCGCCGAAGAGGAACGACGCCAGCCACAGGTCCACCCAGCCGCTGAGCTGCACCACGCCACGGCCCATGATGGCGGGCCCCGCGTTGCGGATAACCGTCGCGACGTGGGGGGATCTGAAGTCGCCGCTGAACCGGAGGCTGCGCTCGAGCTTCAATACCCATGGCAGCTGCACCAGGAACTGCAGGCCGCCGCCGATCAGCGCACCCCAGGAGATCGCCACCACTAGGTCGCGCTGGCCGACCCGATCCCCCATCAGGAACAGCGTCGAGATGATCGCAACGTTCCACAGCACCGGCGCGGTGTAGGAGACGAAGAAATGGCGATGGCTGTTCAGGATGCCCAGCGCCCACGCGGACAGCACCAGGATGCCGGTCATGGGGAAGATGATGCGCGTGCACAGCACCGTCAGGTCCCGCAGCTCGCCCTCGAAACCCGGCAGGAAGAAATCGACGAGCACGGGCGCCAGCAGCACGCCGATCAGGGCGAGCGCGCCGGCTACGGCGAAGAGCAGGCTGAATATCGCGCCCGCTAGTCGACCTGCGGCCTCCGTCTCGCCGCGGTCCAGCAGACGCGAGTACACCGGGATGAACGACGCGCTGAGCGTGCCCTCGCCCAGCAGGTTCTGGAGCACGTTCGGTAGCCTCGTCGCCGCCCGGAATGCGGACGCGAAGGGCGACGTGCCGAAATAGCGCGAGAACACCATCTCGCGGACGAGACCCGATACGCGGCTGAGCAGAATGCCGGCGGCGACGAGCTGTGCGGAAGAGATCAGGTTGCCGGAGGGCTGCGTCGGGGAGGCGGCTTCACCCTCCGTCGACGCCGGGTCAGTCGTTTGCGTCAACAGGCGGCAGCGCGCCGGGCGCGCGCTTCTTCTCGAGGAGCTGATGGAGGAATGCGCTTTCCTCGTCGAGCCGCTGCAGCTCACGCGAGAGCCGGTCCACCTCGCCCTCCAGCGCGGCCAGCCGCGGTTCCGACAGCGCGTCCGCACCGTGGCCGCTCTCCAGCCGGGCGGCGATCGCGCGGCCGACCTGCGAGTCCAGGATCACCGCCACGAGCGGGATCATGAGGGCGACGAGAAGTACGATCAGTATCAGGCTCATGGTCCGTCAAGGTAGATCGGACGAAGTCACTCACACAACGGACCGGCCCACGAAGCGACGAACCGCGGTTCCATGTCCAGCGCGGCTCCAATCGCGTCGATGAGGTCGGGTCCGTACCGGGACGTGTAGTACAGCATGTTCAGGACCCGCTCCTGGGATTTTCCCCCGGGGTACAGGTTTGCGGCCGCGCGGCGCAGCTGCTCCATCAGCACTTCCTCGCGCCGCCGCATGTGCGTGATGATCTTCCGTTCCGTGCGGTTCGCGCGCATCAGGCCGGCATCGCGCGCGGCCAGCAGCGGCCCACGCAGGGTGGGGTCCACGGCCTCCGTCGCATCGGCAAGCCGGGCGTACCCGCCGTGGAGGCTCTCACGGATCGCGGCGAGCGACGCCTCGATGTCGGCCGGCAGCCCGCGCCGGATCACCCGTGACGCGAGCTCGTCGAACGGAAGCTGCACGTCCGACGCCTGCATGCCCAGCCGCTCCAGAATCGCTGCCGTCTTCGACTCGACGAGCGTCACCCCCGGACGCGGTACGACCACGGGCGGCAGGATCCCATGCGCCGCGAACAGGCAGCCGATCTGCGCGAAGTAGCTCGCCTCGCCCGGACCCGCGACGTAGGCGATAGTCGGGAACAGTGCGCTCTCGACGACCGGCCGCAGCAGCACGTTCGGCGAAAAACGGTCCGGCTCCGCTCCGATCATGTGCAGCAGCTCCGTCGTGGCGACGACGCGGCGTTGCCGCCGCGTCGTCCAGCCGCCGGGCGTCAGCATCAGCCGGTCGCGGCCCTGCCCATCGTGCAGCATGATGTTCGACGCGTCGGGCGCCACCGTCACCGGCGCGCGGTAACCGGCGGCAATGAGCCGGGCCGTCTGCCGGGCGACCCGGGCGATGTTGTCGGCAGCGCTCTCCGCCTCCCTGCGCAGGACCGGCGCGGCGGCGCGGCGGACGGCGCGGTCGCCGGAGTCTACGATCGCCAGCCGCCGGTTACCCAGCAAGTGGCGGATCGTGGCGGTGAACGACGACGCCACGGTGGCGTCGGGCGTGTATGCCGTGCGCACGTGCTCGCGGATGCCTGCACTGTAGGGCGTGTCCGGAAGCAGCTCGAACAGCTCGCCGACCGCACGGCCGACATCCGGGCCCCACACACGGTCACCGAGCGGAAGCGCCGGTGCCGCTCCATCGGCGTGCACGGTGATGCGCCGCGTGTATGCGTGCGCGTCCAGCAACGTCGCGTGGTTCGCCTCATTCCAGTCGTGGTCGTCGGAGCCGATCCAGAACAGGGCGAGCACGGGCCGGGCGAGCTGCCGCTCGAGCACGTCAGCGAGCCTGATCGCGGCGAGGATCTTGTACGGCGTGTAGAGCGGCCCGCCGAAGAGCGCCGGCTGCTGCCCGGTCGTCACGAAGAAGCCGTCGCCTGCAATGATGCGCTGCAGGCGGTCCGCCGCATCACCTAGCGGCTGGATGGCGGACGCGACGCGCGCCCGCGTCGCCGGATCCATTCGCCCCGCCACTTCGTCGGCCTTGCGGACATATGCGCCGAGGTCGCCCGGGTGGCCCGTATAGAATGGGGAAAGGTCGTGAGCGGCCGCGTAGTCGCGGATGAGAGCGCCGCCGTCGGAGAGGGGGCCTGCCAGGATGTGCGGACCCGCAGCGGCCGTCACGATGCGTCGCCGCCCTTGTGGTACGGCTCGCTACGCACGATCGTGCCCGCGCGATACAGCTGCTCGAGCAGCATCAGCCGCGCCATGTCGTGCGGCATTGTGTAGGTCGACAGCCGCAGCCGCAATGCGGCCTCACGCAGCAGCGCATCGCCGAGGCCGAGGGCACCGCCGATCACGAAAGCCATTCCCGCTTCCGACTGCACGCCCGTCCGTTCGATATGCCGCGCCAGCCGTTTCGAGCTCCATGCATCACCTGTACGCGTAAGTGCGATCAGCTCCAGTCCCCTCGGCACGCGCTGCAGAATGCGCTGCGCTTCGGCGTCCAGAATAGCCGTGTCCGTCACACCGCGCCGTGCGCGCTCCTCCTTCACCTCGATGACCTCGAGCGACCAGTAGCGGCAGGCTCGGGCCTCGTATTCGGCAATCGGCGCGTCCAGCACCCTGCCCGGCCGTCCCACGGCGATCACCACCAGCTTCACGGCGGGTCAGGCGTAGATGCCGCGCAGCCGGTGCACCGCGGCCACCCGGTCGATCGACAGCATGTACGCCGCCGTCCGCATGTTGACGTTGTGCTGGCGCGAGTACTGCAACACGGTATTGAACGCACGGATCATCACGTCGTGCAGCCGCTCCACCACAGTATCCTCGCGCCAGTAGTAGCCCTCGCGGTTCTGCACCCACTCGAAGTAGCTGACGGTCACGCCTCCGGCGTTCGCGAGGATGTCCGGTATCACGAAGACGCCCATTTCGTCCAGGATCGAATCCGCGAATGCGGTGGTCGGTCCGTTCGCACCTTCGGCTATGATCTTTGCGCGGATGCTGCCTGCATTCCTGCGCGTGATAACGTTCTCGAGCGCACACGGCGCGAGCACGTCGCAATCGACTTCGAGCAGCTGCTCGTTCGTGATCGGCTCACCGTGCGGGAATCCTTCCAGGAAGCGGTGCTCCCTGATCCACTCCAGCGCCTGCGACACGTAAATGCCGTTCGGATTGTACACGCCGCCGCTCTTGTCACTGATCGCCACGACCGTGAGCCCCTCCTGCTCGAGCAGCCGCGCCGCCACCGAACCTACATTGCCGAAGCCCTGCACGGCGATCTTGGTTCCGTTCAGCGGCATGCCGAGCTCGCGCAGCGCTTCCTTCACCATGATCGTCACGCCGCGGCCGGTCGCCTCGCGCCGGCCGAGCGAGCCGCCCATCGCGATCGGCTTGCCCGTCACGACCGCTGTCACCGTGTGCCGCTTGTGCATCGAGTAGGTGTCCATGATCCACGCCATGACCTGCTCGTTCGTGTTCACGTCCGGCGCGGGCACGTCCGACTCCGGTCCGAGAATTTCGAGGATCGACGCCGTGTATCGTCGCGTCATCCGCTCGAGCTCGCTCGTCGACATGCGGAACGGCTCGCATACGACGCCGCCCTTCGCGCCGCCGAACGGGATGTCCACCACTGCGCATTTCCACGTCATCCACGCCGCTAGTGCAGTCACTTCATCGAGCGTCACACCCATGTCGAAGCGGATGCCGCCCTTCGCCGGGCCGCGCGACGTGTTGTACAGCACCCGGTAGCCCGTGTACACCTCGACCTCGCCGTTGTCCATCGCTACCGGGATCGACGTGATGATCTGCTTCTCCGGGTGCCGCAGGATCTTGTAGATGCCCTCGTCGAGCGCAAGCAGCTTCGCCGCATGATCGAACCGCTGCATCATTGCCTCGAACGGGTTCTCTTCGCCGGTCGGTGCCGTGGGTGCGGCGACGATGGGGTTGTGGCCTGCATGCATCTTCACCTGTTCTCCCTGGGCTGGCCACCCGCCACGAGCGTGTCCTGCAGAAAGCGCTCATTGTCACGGTGCGGGTAGTCGACGTTGTAGTGCAAGCCGCGGCTTTCCTGCCGCCTTCGTGCGCACGCCACGATGAGAGTCGAGACTTCCAGGAGGTTGCGCAGCTCGACCGTCTGCGTGTCGAGGCTCCGCGCGTAGAGAGCGAGCGCAGCGGAGCGCAGTGTTTCGAGCTCCTCGGCCGCGTCTGCCAGGCGGGGATCGCTGCGTGCGATGCCCGCGCAATCCCACATCAGATCGCGCAACCGCGTACGCAACGCCTCGGCGCTGCGCGAGTCGCCGTTCGCGACGGAACCGGCCTCGATTGCCACGCTGCTCCTGCTCACGTTGCCCGACGCGCCCGCCAGCTCCTGCTCGACGAGCAGGGCTGCCCTGTGACTGTAGACCACTGCTTCGAGCAAAGAATTAGATGCTAGGCGGTTGGCGCCATGCACGCCAGTGCATGCCACCTCGCCGGCTGCGAAAAGGCCGGCGAGCGACGTGCGCCCGTTCCGGTCGGTGAGCACGCCACCGCAGCTGTAGTGGGCGGCGGGCACGACCGGAATCGGTTCACGCACGATGTCGATGCCACGCGCGCTGCATTCGGCGCGGATGCCTGGAAAGCGAACCTCGATCTCCGACGGTGGTATGGGCGAAAGGTCGAGCAGCACGTAGCCGGCGCCGGACTCCTTCAGGTGCACGTCGATGGCACGGGCGACGATGTCGCGCGGCGCGAGCGACCCGAGCGCGTGCACGCCTTCCATCAGCGGTGTGCCGTCGAGCCGGCGCAGCAGCGCGCCTTCGCCGCGGACCGCTTCGGAGATGAGGAAGGCGCGTTCATCGGCCGGGTACAGCGCCGTGGGATGAAACTGCACGAACTCGAGGTTTGCCACCGTGACGCCGGCGCGATAGGCCATCGCCGTGCCGTCGCCCGTGGCAATGTCGGGATTCGTCGTATGGCGGTACGCGTGGCCGAGGCCACCGGTCGCGAGCAGCACGAGACCTGCGCCGAGCTCTACCAGCGTGCCAGTACGGTGCTCCAGCAGCAGCGCACCGGCACAGCGCGGGCTACCCGCCTGCTCATCGGTGCCGACGAGCAGATCCACCGCCTGCAGATCCTCGATCAGTGTGATGTGCGGGTGCTCCGCGACGGCATGCAGCAGGGCGCGCTCGATCTCGCGTCCGGTGAGGTCGCCGGCGTGCACGATGCGACGCCGTGAATGACCGCCCTCGCGCCCGAGCGAGAGGCTGGTCGTGGTGCCGGTGAACCTCACGCCCCACTCGATCAGGTCGCGCACCCGCGCGGGCCCCTCCTCCACCAGCATTTGCACCGCGCGCAGGTGGCAGAGCCCCGCGCCTGCGACGAGCGTGTCGCGCACGTGCAGCTCGAGCGAGTCGTCCGGCGCCATGACCGCCGCGATGCCGCCCTGAGCATGGTTGGTGCTCGACGCGGCGCGCTCCTTCTTCGTGACTACACATACACGGCCGTGCTCCGCCGCCTTCAGCGCATACGTGAGCCCGGCAATGCCGCTGCCGATCACCAGGATGTCGGTGCTCTGCCGCTTCATGACAGCACCCGCGTCAATGCTTCGTCCAGCGCGGCCGCGCCGTCCTCGATCTCCACCGTCTGGGCGAGCAGCCACACCCGCTGTGTATCGAGCAGCGCGTCCAGCTTGGTCCAGTCCTTCTCCGTCGTTGCCACGACCCTCCCTGAGGCCCGCTGCCTGATCCGGTCCGCATCCGCATCCAAGTATACATGGTGGTCGGGGAAGAACATGGTATCGGCGACATCGGCGCCGGCCGCGCGCGCGTTCTCGGCGAAGATCGCCGGCTCGGCGAGTGCCGCGACCAGCAGCACGGGCCCTTCGGGTGCCTCGGCCGGTGCGCCCGCGTGCAGCCAGGCGCCCGCATGGAGATGCGCGCGGACGACCGGCCGGCTCGAGGCCGCCGACATTTCTGCAGCCGCCCGCGTTGCGGCCCCTGCCGGCGCGGTCTTGCGCGTGCAGACGATCAGGTCGGCACGCCCCAGCGCCGCTCGCGGCTCGCGCCACGGCCCGCGCGGCAGCAGCCTCGCCGCATCGTGCCAGCGCTCTGCGGAGAGCAGCAGCAGGTCGAGATCGCGGTGCAGCCGGCGGTGCTGGAAGCCGTCGTCCAGGATCAATACCGTCGCGCCCTGCTGGCATGCCTGCCACGCACCCCGGACCCTGTCGCGGTCTACCACGACCGGTATGTCCGGCGACCAGCGGCGGTGCAGCTCGGGCTCATCACTGCCATAGCCGCCGTGGAGCAGGGCCGGTGATTCGCCCCGCGCCGCCAGGCGTCGCGCGAGCCAGTTCGAGAACGGCGTCTTGCCCGTGCCGCCAGTCGCTATGTTGCCGACGCTGATGACAGGCACACCGGCGCGTTCCGCTCGCAGCATACCGCGCGCGTATGCAGCGTTCCGGGCGGCAATGGCGCCGCGGTAGAGTCCCTCCGCCGGTGCGAGCGCCGCGTCGAGCAGCCTGCCGGCCGCGCCGAAGTCGTGGTTCCACCAGCGCCGCACGAATGCGTCCAGTGCCGGCGTGGTCATGCAGCGCGCCGCTCGACGGCCGCCATGAGCTCATCCATGCTGTGCTGCAGCCGCGTCTGCAGGCTGGCCATTGTCGAAGGATCCGCGGTCCGCGGCACCAGCATCGGCTCGCCGTAAGAGACGGCGATGCGCGCGAACGGCTTGGGCACCAGGAATCGGTCCCAGCTCTCGAACCACCACGCCCTCGTCGCCGCCGCCGCCACGGGGATGAGCGGCGCGCCCGTGAGCTGCGCGAGCTGCAGGACGCCCGGCTTGATCTGCTGCAGCGGTCCCCTCGGGCCGTCGGGCGTGATCGACATGGAGTGGCCGGCCCGAACGACACGAACCATTTCGCGAAATGCGGTGTCGCCGCCGCGGCTGCTGGAGCCGCGTACCATCGTCATGTCCCAGTGCTGCAGCACGCGTGCGATGTATTCGCCGTCGGCCGAGAGACTGACTAGTCCGTAGACGCGCTGCCCGCGGTGGAGGTACGCGAGCGGCAGCAGGCGGCCGTGCCACAGCACGAAGATGACGGGCCTGCCCTGCGCCCAGTAGCTACGGTAGGCGTCCTCGCGTTCCACATCGAAGCGCGCGGTGCCGAGCAGCGCGTCGAGCACGGCGCCGCCCGCGATCTGCGCGAGCCGATAGCGCAGCCCGTGCCTCATCACTGCAGCAGCTCCGCAGCGAGTGCCGCGACGCGGTCTGCAGTGGAGACGCCGTCGCCCGCGGGTGCGAGAGCGGTGCGCACGCGTCGAAGTCCCTCGAGCGCGCTCCTGCGCTCGGTACTCGACACGTCGAGCAGTGGCAGCAGCGCCGCGGCGAGACGCTCGGGGGTTGCCTCGTCCTGAAGCAGCTCCGGCGCGACGCGTTCGCCCGCCACCAGGTTGACCAGCCCGACGTGCGGGACGCGTACCAGCCGACGAGCCATGAAGAACGTGAGCGGGTGTACCCGGTAGGTGACGACGAGTGGCGTGCCAGCGAGCGCAGCCTGCAGTGTGCTCGTGCCCGACTTCACCAGCGCGGCCGCGGCGTGCTCGAGCAGCGCCCGGCCGTCAGCCGTCAGCGGGAACGGTGCGCCGGCATACGCCTCCGCCGGGACGGCGCTGCTTCCGGCCAGGACCGGCTGGACGTCCGGCCGCTCCGCCTGCACCAGTACGGCTGTCCGAACGAACGTCTCCAGATGCCGCGCCACTTCCTGCGCGCGGGATCCAGGGAACAGCGCGAGTACAGGTCTGGCCGCATCCAGCTTCAGGCCGGCCGCGAACGTGTCACGGTCGGGGCCCGGCTCGACCGCGTCCATCAGCGGATGTCCGACGAACTCGGCGCGGGCACCCGCGCGCCGGAACAGCTCCGCCTCGAACGGCAGAATCACCGCGAGCACGTCCGTGTTGCGCGCCAGCTGCTTCATGCGGCTGCGGTGCCACGCCCACACCTGCGGTGCGATGTAGTACAGGACCGGCACGCCGGTTTCCCGCGCGTGCCGCGCCAACCGCAGATTGAAGCCCGGGTAGTCGATCGGGATCAGGACGTTCGGCCGCCGTTCGCGAATCTCCCGCTTGACGCGTGACATGAGGTCCGCGAAGTACGGCAGGTGGCGCAGCACCTCGGCGAAGCCCATGACCGCGAGCTGGTCGACGTGAGCCAGCAGTTCCACGCCGGCGCCGGCCATCCGGTCGCCGCCCAGGCCATAGAGCTCGGCTTCGGGCCAGCGACGTCGCAGCGCTTCGGCCAGGCGCGCCCCGTGCAGGTCACCCGACGGCTCGCCGGCCGAGAGGAAGAAACGCGGCGGCACCAAGCTCAGAAGGCCGTCGGGGCGCTGGTCACCACTGGGCCAGGTACCACAGCAGTATGACGACCATGACGAGGCCGATCAGCAGCTTCCACAGGTTGGGCGGCCGGTCGGGGCCGCGATGCTCGGCCCGGCGTTCACGCCGTATACTCAGGAGCGACATGATTCTGTGTCCGTTTCACGATCTCGAGTGCGACGGCCAGCGCACGGCGGCCGTCGTGCCCGCTCACCGCCACAGCCGCCTCGCCGCGGACTGCGGCAATGAATCGTTCCAGCTCGTGCGCCAACGGTTCGCCGCCGTCCCCCTCGAGCGGGATACGCTCGACCAGGTCCTGAATGCCGAACGGCGCTGTCAGCGGCCCGCTCCCGCCCGCGGCTGCGCTGCCGGCGAACGGGCTGTTGCCGACCGGGCCCCTGCCGCCTGCCTCCTGCGGCGCCATGAGCAGCGCCAGCTGCGACGCGACTCCCGGTTTCAGCCGCAGGAACTCTCCCTTGCCGGCCGCCAGATCGAGGCTGATGTAGCCGGAGCGCTGAAAGAAACGGATCTTGCGCATCCGCTCAATGGACACGCGGCTCGCCGTCAGGTTCGCCACGCCTCCGCCCTCGAACTCGAGCCGCGCGTTGGCAATGTCGATGCTCGGCGTCAGCACGGGCACACCCACGGCTGCGAGACCGCTGACCGGGCGTTTCATCAGGCTCAGCACCAGGTCCAGGTCATGGATCATCAGGTCCAGCACCACGGCGACGTCCGTACCACGCGGACCGAACGGCGCCAGCCGGTGGGACTCAACGAACAGCGGCTCCTCTAGGTACGGCTCGCAGGCGCGGAGCGCCGCATTGAACCGTTCCACATGCCCGATCTGCACCAGCGTGCCCGCCGCATCCGCAGCGGCGACGATCCGATCCGCAGCGTCGAGCGTCGGGGCGATCGGCTTCTCGATCAGCACGTGCACGCCGCGCTCGATCGCAGCGAGCGCGACGCTCTCGTGTGCGATCGTCGGCACCGCGATGACGATTGCGTCCGCTTCGTCGAGCAGGGCCTCCATGCTGCGCGCCGCCACGACGTCGAGCTTCGCCGCAACCTCCGACCGGCGCGCTTCGCTCGTGTCGAACACGCCCGCGAAGCGGATGTCGTCGCGACCGCTCAGGATGCGCGCGTGATGGTAGCCGAGGCTGCCCACCCCGATCACGCCGAGCCTGAGTCCGTTCATCGCAGGGTGACTCCGCGCTCGCTGCCTTCAATGAACGCCAGCAGCTCCTCGACGTGAGCCGAACCCGTCAGTTCGGCTCGTGCGGACGCGAGTGCGTCGCTCAGGTTGAACTTGGACTGGAACAGCAGCCGGTACGCGCGTCGCAGGGCCGCCCGCTCTTCATCCGCAAAGCCGCGCCGCTGCAAGCCGACGGAATTCAGTCCGAACAGCTTCAGCGGATCACCGGCCGACTTCACGAAGGGAGGCACGTCCTTGCGCACGGCCGAGCAGCCGCCGACGAACGCGTGGGCACCGATCTGCACGAACTGATGGATCGCCGTCAGCCCGCCGACGATCACCCAGTCACCGATATCGCAATGGCCGCCCATGTTCACCGAGTTGCTCAGGATCACGTGGTCGCCCAGCGCGCAGTCGTGCGCGACGTGTGCGTACGCCATGATCAGGCAGTCGCTGCCGATGCTCGTGCGGCCGCGCGACGATGTGCCGCGGTTCAGTGTTGCGCACTCGCGGATGACGGTGCGGTCGCCAATGATCAGCGGCGCCTGTTCGCCCCCGTACTTCAGGTCCTGCGGGTCGCCGCCCAGCACCGCGCCGGGATGCACCCGGCACTCGCTGCCGAGCCGTGTGTCCCGCTCGATGACGACATGCGCGCCGATCCGTGTGCCCTGCCCGATGTGCACATCCGGCCCGATCACGGCGTACGGGCCGATCTCGACGCCCTCGCCGAGGACCGCCTGTTCGTCCACCACCGCTGTCGCGTGCACGCGCGCCGACACCGTGCTCATCGGTCCATCACCGCAGCCATGAAGTCCGCCTCCGCCACGACATGACCGTCCACGTACCCGATGCCCCTCATTCTGCACACCTGCCGTCTGATCTGCAGGATCTCGACCTCGAACCTGATCTGGTCGCCCGGCGTCACCGGACGGCGCCACTTCACGTTGTCCATCGACATGAAGTAGACCACCTTCTCATCCACGTTCTCGATGCTGTCCATGATCAGCAGTCCGCCCACCTGCGCCATCGCTTCGATGATCAGTACGCCCGGCATGATCGGGTGGCCGGGGTAATGGCCCTGGAAGAACGGCTCGTTGATGGTGACGTTCTTGATGCCGACAATGCGCTTGCCCGTCTCGAACTCGAGCACGCGATCCACGAGCAGCATGGGATACCGGTGCGGCAGATGCTCCATGATCCGGTTGATGTCCACGATCGGCGCGCCGTTCGCCGTCCGCGCCGATACCTGCACGATCGCGCGCGCCAGCTCGATGTTGCCGGCGTGGCTCGGCCGGTTCGCAATAACCTGCGCCCGCAGCCGCTTCCCGATCAGCGCCAGATCGCCGAGCACGTCGCCCGCCTTGTGCCGCACGAACTCGTCACGCCACCGCAGCTCGCCCGAAGCGACTCCCGCGTCGTCCAGGATCACCGCGTTCTCCAGCGACACGCCTTGCACCAGGCCGCGCGCACGCAGCGCTTCCGCATCCTTCAGAAAACCAAAAGTGCGGGCACCCGCAATTTCCTCCGCGAAGGCGTCGGGCGAGATGAGAAAGGCGCCGAACTGACGGCGGATGAGCGGGTGCTGAAACTCAATGGTGGCTGCAATGCGGTAATCTTCGTCGGGCACTGCGGTATAGCTGGAGCCGGCCGGTCCTGTGACGCGGACCGTTTCCCTCAGCTCGAGCAACTTCGCCGGCTCGCCCTGCTCCACCGTGCCGGCGTCGCGCAGCAGCTCGAAGAACGGCGCAAAGCTGCCATCCGCGATGGGCACCTCGGCGCAGTCGATCTCGATCACGAGATTGTCGATGCCTGCGGCTACGACAGCGGCGAGGACGTGCTCGACGGTCGCGACGCGGGCGTCGCCGATGGCGAGCGTCGTGTTGCGGTCAGTCGCTGCCACGCTGTCCAGCGTTGCGGGGATGTCAGGTGCGCCATCCATGTCGGTCCGGCGGAATACGATTCCCGCACCCGCGCCGGCCGGAAGGAATCGCAGCCTGGCCGTCGTGCCCGTGTGCAGGCCGACCCCTTCCATGGCTGCAGCACGCCCGATGGTCTGTTGCTGGATGCTGCTCATGTCTCCGGAGATTCCTCGCCTCTGACGGCACGCTCGAGCGCCCGCAGTCGTTTCATCAGCTCCGGCACGCGGGCCACGCCTGCCTGCGTACGCAGCGATTCCTTGTGCGGCCGCGCCGGGTAGCCGCTGACCGTCGCTCCTGCCGGCACGTCGGCGAAGACCCCGGCCTGGCCGCCCACCGTGGCGCCATCACCTATGCGGATGTGTCCCTGAATGCCCGCCTGACCGCCCAGCGTGACGAACCGGCCCGCGCGCGTGCTGCCCGCCATGCCGACCTGCGACACCACGATGCAGTGTTCGCCCAGCCGCACGTTGTGCCCGATCTGTACGAGGTTGTCGATCTTGCACCCGTTGCCGATCGTCGTATTTCCAATCGAGCCGCGGTCGATCGTCGTGTTCGCTCCGATCTCGACATCGTCGCCGATGATGCAGCACCCGACATGCGGCACCTTCACGTGACCCGCCGCGCTGCTGCTGTAGCCGAACCCATCCACGCCGACCCGCACGCCGGAGTGCAGGATGCTGCGAGCGCCGACTTCCGTGCGGTCGTAGAGCGTGACATGGGGGTGAAGGTACGCCGCGAGACCGATCCGGCAAAGACGGCCGATGACGACGTGTGCGCCGATGACCGCACCGGCTTCCACACGCGAACCGGCACCGATGACCGCATGTGGCCCGATCGCGACGCCTTCGCCCAGCTCCGCTCCGTCACCGATCACCGCCGTCGGATGCACGCCGGGCACGGTCCGGGCAGGGGGATACAGCAGAGGAAGGAGAATGACGAGCGCCGCGTGCACGTCCGTTACGACGATGCGAGCCGTGTCCGGATCGAGGAGCGAGGCGAGCTGCGCGGTCACGAGCACTGCGCCCGCGCCCGTCTGGCCGGCCTCGGCCAGGTAGCGTTTCGATGTGAGGAGCGTGAGGTCCGCAGGACCGGCCAGGTCGAGGGGGGCGGCGCCGGTCAGTTCCGGGTCCCGGCCCCCCTCGAGCCTGCCATCGACGGCCCGCGCGGCTTCAGAGGCTCTCACAGCGGGCGTCGCCAGTCGGTTGCGCTACGGGTTGCGTGCGGCGGTTTCTGCGGCCGGGGCGGCCTTCAGCCGCTCGAGCACCTTCGCCGTTACGTCCAGCGACGGGTCCGCCGAAACGATGCCCTCCGCGGCAATGTCGAATATCATCGCGTAGCCCTCCGCCTGACGTACCTCGCTGATGACTGTCTCGAGCTGCGCCATGATCGGCTGCATCAGCTCCTGCTGCCGCTGCGCCGCCTGCTGCTGGAGCGCCTCGGCTCGCTGGCGGAACGATCCCTGCGCCTGCGTGATCTGCTGTTCCGCGCGCTGCTTCGCCTCCGGCGTCATTACCGAGGTCTTCTGCTGATAGTCCGTCATCAGCGCCTGCAGCGAATCCTCCATCGTCTGCAGCTCCGCCTGCCACGTCTGCATCTCGCTCTCCATCGTCGCCCGGGCGGCCTCGGCGCCGGGCGCCTGCTGGATCACCGCGCGCGTGTCGATGTAACCGATTCTGTTCCCCGCCGCCTGCGCCGTGAGCGGCGCCGCAATCGCCAGCATGCCGGCCGCGGTGATCAGTCGTAGAAAGGTGTTTCGCATGTCCTCTTCTCTTTCGGTTAGAAGCCCTGCCCGAACTTGAAATGGAGTTGCCAGCCCGGCTCGTCCTTGTCGAACCCGTATGCCCAGTCCAGGCCAAGCGGCCCGAATGGTGTGACGAGCGTGAGACCGACGCCCGCGCCTCGCAGCAACCTCGTCGGATCCATCTCCGACGGCTCGCGCCAGACGTTGCCGGCGTCGTAGAAGAGGCCCACGGATATGTTGTCGGTGAAACGCACCGCGTACTCCGCCGACAGCCGCAGATACGAGTCTCCGAACCGTTCCTGGAGCGCCACATCCGCCGCGCCCTTGGGGATATACCCCTCAGGGGTCACAGTCGTTTCGTCATAGCCTCGCAGGGGGCGGCCGAACTGCACGCCACCCATCCAGAACCGCTCGAACGGGAATCCGCCCGCGTCGCCGAACAGTGCGCCGGCCTCCACAGTCAGGCCCAGTGTCGTCCGGATCGGGCTGGTGCCGGGCGTCTCGCCGCCCAGGCTGCCGACCGGCACATACCACGCGCCCGACAGGTTGTACTTCTGGAAATTGCCATCGCCGCCCAGCGGCCCGCCGTTGAGGCTCGCCTCGAACTCCTGGCGCGAGCCGATCGTCGGGAACGTCGGGTGATCCAGGGCCATGCGGGCGAGCCCGAGCGTCACCGTGCTCTGCACGCCCGGCGGCAGCGAGAACAGGCTCGTCGGGTCGTCATCGAAGTTCTCGTAGGCCGTGCGCGACAGCGAATATCCCACGCTGAACCTGCTGAACTGGTCGCCAGGCACAGGTACACCCAGGCGGAGGCTCGCCCCCGTCCGACGCCTGCGTCCTTCGCTGAACGTGAAGAACCGGTCCGTCGAGCTGAACAGAGACACCGCTCCGCTCAGTCGCGAGTCCTGGATCGCCGGGTCGCTGTAGCTCGCCTCGAAGTTGTTCGAGTACCGACCGAACTCCCACCGCAGGTGCCCCGATTTCGCCCTGCCGAACAGGTTCGGCTGATCGTAGCCCAGGAAGCCCATGAGTCCCAGAGATCCGCCCAGCGACGTGCCGAAGTTCACCGAACCGGTCTGTTTCTCCGCCACCTTGAACGTCACGTCGACGTCGCCACCCGCCGTCTGCTCGATCTGCGGATACGGCATCGCCGCCTCGAAGAAGCCCAGCGCCGAAATGCGCCGGTAGCTCTGGATCAGCAGGTCTTCGCTGTAGATGTCGCCCGGCAGGATCAGTATCTGCTGCCGGATCACGGACTCGTGAGTATACGTGTTGCCTTCGATCGCGACCCGACGGATCGATGCCGGCTGCCCTTCCTCGATCTCCCACGCCACGCGCACCAGTGGCTGGCCGCTCGTGTCCGCCGGCAGCCGCTCGACGACCGGTGTCACCTGCGCGTACAGGTATCCCTGATTGGTGTATAGCCGCTGCACGTCGGCTGTCGCCGCATCGAATGCGACGGCATCGAACACTTCGCCCGCGCGCGCGCCCTCGTCGGCTCCGCCGATGCCGAAACCTCCGAGCAGACCGCTCCTGCGCTGCTCGAAGTACACGCGCAGGTCAGCAGACGGGAAGCGGCTCGCGCCCCGCACGTCGAAATTCGCGAGACGATACTGCGGGCCTTCCGTGACCTGAATGATGAGGCGGGCCTTGCCGGACTCGTCGTCGACGACCAGTGAATCGCCGGTCACCGTGAAGTCTATGTAGCCGTTGCTGGAATAGAAGTCAGGCAGAGCGCCGCGCAGGTCGTCGCGCAGCTGGTTCTCGTCGAACGTGCCGGCCCGGAACCAGAGAAATCCCTCGGTGCGGGTGCCGAGCACATCGCGCAGATCGTCATCGCTGAACCGCTCGTTCCCCTCGAATTCGATGGCTGCGATCGCGACGCGGTTGCCTTCCTCGACCTCGAAGATCAGTGCCTGTTCTTCGGGGCGTTCGGGAATCGGTTCCAGGCGATGATCGATGCCTCGCAGCAGGAATCCCTTTTCAGCCAGGAGCTGCCTGGTGACGGCCTCCGCGCGTACCGCACGCGCGGGCTGGTACGTTTCGCCCGCGAGCAGACCGGCCGAGTCACGGACTGCGGACGCGCGCACGTGTTCCAGGCCGCGGAACTCGATCCTGCCGATGACCGGCCGTTCGACGACCTCGACGCGCAGGGTGACCGGCGCCTCGGGCTGGCCTTCCGTCGACGTCGTGTAGACGGAGACGTCGCTGTAGTCGCCGGTCGCGAACAGGCGGCGCATGGCCTCCTCGATCTCGACCGGACCCACTGAATCGCCGGGCTCGATGCCGACGATGCGGATCACTCCAGGCAGCGCGATGCGGTTGTAGCCGACGACCACAACGTTGTAGATCGCGACGCGCTCCGTCACGGCTTCGGTCGTCTGCTGCGCCGCAAGCTGCGATGAAGGCAACGGCGCAATGAAAAGGGCCGCCGCCAGAGCGGCGGCCCGCCAGGGATATTGCATGAATTGCACGTCTTCGCGGTTCAGGTCTTGGTGGACAGGACCCGGAACTGGAACGAGTCGCCGCCGGTCGATACATCGACCTCGATCTCCTCACCCGCCGGGAACTCGCGCGCGAGGATCCGCTCGGAGAGCGGGTCCTCGATGAAGCGCTGGATCGCGCGGCGCAGCGGGCGCGCACCGAATTTCGCGTCGTAGCCGCGCTCGACCAGGAACTCCAGCGCGGCCGGCGTCAGGGTCAGCTTCAGGTTCTCCTCGGCGAGGCGCGTGTACACTTCCTTCATCATGATGTGCACGATGCGCGCGATCTGCTCGCGATCGAGCGGGTGGAACACGATGACGTCGTCCACGCGGTTCAGGAACTCGGGGTTGAAGGCGCGCTCGATCTCATCCTTCACACGATCGCGCATGTTGTCGTACGCAGTCGTTTCATCCTGCTGATGGAAGCCGAGCGATCCGCCCTTGGTGATGCCGCGGGCGCCCAGGTTGGACGTCATGATGATGACGGTGTTCTTGAAATCAATGACCCGGCCGTAGTTGTCCGTCAGTCGCCCCTCATCCAGCACCTGCAGCAGGATGTTGAACACGTCCGGGTGCGCCTTCTCGATCTCGTCCAGCAGCACGACGGAGTACGGCCGGCGCCGGATCGCCTTCGTGAGTGTCCCGGAATCCTCGTAGCCGACATATCCCGGAGGTGCGCCGATCAGGCGCGACACCGAGAACTTCTCCATGTACTCGCTCATGTCCACGCGGATCAGTGCGTCGCGATCGGCGAACATGAACTCGGCCAGCGCGCGCGCCAGCTCCGTCTTGCCGACGCCGGTCGGGCCGCTGAAGATGAAGCTGCCGATCGGCCTGTTCGGATCCTTCAGGCCCGCGCGGCTCCGGCGGATGGCGCGGCTGATGGCCTTGATCGCCTCGTCCTGACCGATTACCCGCTCGTGCAGCTCGTCCTCCATGTGGACCAGCCGCTCCGACTCCGCCTCCTTCAGCCGCGCCACGGGAATGCCCGTCCACCGGCTGACGATGAAGCCGATGGCCTCCTCGTCGATCACCGGACGATGGTTCTTCCGCTCCTGCTCCCACTCCTCCTGCTTGCGCCGGATCTCCGTCTGCAGCTCACGCTCCCGGTCGCGCAGCTCGGCCGCCTTCTCGAAGTCCTGGTCGCGGATTGCACCGTCCTTCGACGTCGCCAGCTCCTCCAGCTTGACCTTCAGGTCGGCCACCTCGGGCGGCGGCACCTGCGTCGCCAGCCGCGCCCGCGCGCCGGCTTCATCGATCACGTCGATCGCCTTGTCCGGCAGGAAGCGGTCGGTGATGTAGCGCTCCGACAGCCGCGTCGCGGTCTCGATCGTCTCGTCCGGGATCACGATCTTGTGGTGATCCTCGTAGTGCTTGCGGATCCCCTTCAGGATCTCGATCGCCTCTTCGATGGAAGGCGGGTCGATGATGATCGGCTGGAACCGGCGCTCCAGCGCGCCGTCCTTCTCGATGTACTTGCGGTACTCGTTCAGCGTCGATGCGCCTACGCACTGCAGCTCACCGCGCGCGAGCGCGGGCTTCAGCATGTTCGACGCGTCAATCGCGCCTTCCGCCGCTCCCGCGCCGACCAGCGTGTGCAACTCGTCGATGAACAGGATCACGTTCTTGTTCTGTGCGATCTCGTTCATGATCGCCTTCAGCCGCTCCTCGAACTGACCGCGGTACTTCGTACCCGCGATGACCGCGGCCATGTCCAGCGCCAGCACGCGGTTGTCTCGCAGGCTGTCGGGGCACGTGCCACTCGCGATCAGCTGCGCCAGGCCCTCGACGATCGCCGTCTTGCCTACGCCCGGCTCGCCGATCAGCACCGGGTTGTTCTTCTTCCGCCGCGACAGCACTTCCATCACGCGCTCGATCTCCTTCGCGCGGCCAATGGTCGGGTCCAGCTTGTCTTCCCGCGCCAGCTCGGTCAGGTCGCGGCAGAAGTGGTCCAGGGCCGGCGTCTTCGACTTCTTCTCGCCCTTCGGTGCAGCTGTGCCACCGCCGCTGCCCGAGCCGGAGCCCGGCTGCGACGGGCCGACGTCGCTGCCCAGCAGCTTGAGCGTTTCGGCGCGCGCATCCTCGAGCGTGACGCCCAGCGCGTTCAGTACCTGCGCGGCGATGCCCTTCTCCTCGCGCAGCAGGCCGAGCAGCAGGTGCTCCGTGCCGACGTAGGAGTGGTTCAGCTCGCGCGCTTCCGCCATCGCGTACTCGAGCACCTTCTTGGCGCGCGACGTGTACGGCAGCTCCCCGAGCGCGATCGTCGCCTTGCCCTTGCGCACCGAGTCCTCGATGCGCTCGTGGATCTGCTCCAGGTCCACGTTCAGGTTCATGAGAACCGCCGCCGCGACGCCCTCGCCTTCGCGGATCAGACCCAGAAGGATGTGCTCGGTGCCGACGTAGTCGTGCTGCAGCCGGATGGCCTCCTCACGAGCCATTGCCAGCACCTTGCGTACACGATCCGTGAAATTGTAGTTCATGGAAACCTCTTCGCCCGAGACTGTGACTAGCTCGTCTCTGTATCGCCCGCCGCGCCGGCTCCATCGGCGGAGACGTCGCCCTCCGCAGCCAGCACGCGTCTCACATAGCTGGCCCGGTGCAGATCGCTTTCGGCGTCCAGGAGCTCCCGGCCGGCGGCCTGCTCGAGGTGCGCGTCCTGCGCATAGATCATGATCTTGTTGAGCGTGTATACACGAAGCCCGGAGAGAAGGTTCATGCTCATTCCCAGGCGCACACCGCTCAGCAGATTCATCACTTCATCGAACGACAGCGACCGCGCGTATCGCAGCAGTCCATAGGCCCGCCATATCTTGTCTTCGATCACCGTCGGAGCATCGCGCATCAGCACTTCGCGCGCCGCGGCCTCGTACTGGATGACCCGGCTCACGATCTTCTGCAGGTGCTCGACCAGGTCTTCCTCGCTCTTGCCGAGCGTCGTCTGGTTGGAGATCTGGAAGAAATTGCCGACGACCTCCGACCCTTCGCCGTACAGGCCCCGGAACGTGAGGCCCACCTGACCGATCCCCTGCAGCACCTTGCCGATTTCCTTCGTCAGCACGAGGCCCGGCAGGTGGATCAGGATCGATGCGCGGAGCCCGGTGCCGACATTCGTCGGACAACTCGTAAGATACCCGTATTCGTGGTGGTACGCGAAGGGCAGCTGCCCGCCCAGCTCCTCATCGAGCTCGTCCACCTGATGGAACGCCTCGTGGAGGCGGAGTCCGGACAGGATCGCCTGCAGCCGCAGGTGGTCCTCCTCGTTGACCATGATGCCGAGCGCATCGCGCGGGCCCATGAACAACCCTGCACCGCGCGGCGGCTCCTCGCCGGCCAGTCCGGCGAGCTCGCGGGACACGAGGTGCCGCTCGTGCAGCACGCGACGGGCGAGCGGCGACATCGCGGCGAGCTCGTAGCTGGAACCGGCGCTGAGGCCGGGCATGTGGGAAACGGCTGCGCGCACGCGCTGCAGGATCTCCTCGCGCTCGCCGTCCCGGACGCGGGAGCTGAAGGCATGCCCCTGCAGGTTGCGGGCGAGGCGGACTCGGGTGGACAGCACGATGTCGCTGTGGGCTCCCGTGCCCTCGAGCCAGCCCAGGCCGATGTCGGAGAGGCTGCCATCCTGCTTCACGCCACGCCCTCCAGGTTGCGGATCAGGTCCCGGATCTCGGCCGCACGCTCGAAGTCCTCGCTCTGCACGGCATGATCCAGCTTCCGCCTGAGCCCGGCAAGACGTTCCTGCTGCTCAGCCTGAGTGGGATCGGGCGGCAGGTACACCTTGCCGACGTGCTGCGTGCCGCCGTGCAGGCGCCGGAGCAGACCGGTCAGGTGGGAATCGAAGCTGACGTAGCAGTGGGAGCAGCCGAGGCGGCCGGTCTTCTTGAAGTCTTCGAGCGTCAGTCCGCAGAACGCGCACGGTGCGCTCGTCGCGCTCTCGACGCCGGGCTTGCCCATCTGTGCGAGGAAGTCCGTGAGCGGGAAGTTGCCGACGTTGACGCCCGGCTGCAGGCCCTTCTCCGCGGCGCAGCCCTCACACAGATGGAACGTATGCATCTCGTTCTTGTCGATCTGCGTGTAGTGGATGCTTGCGTCGTTCTCGCCGCAGTTCTCGCACAGCATGGTCATCCAGCCCGTGAAACGCTCGTCAATGCGCCATCCTGTACCGCCAGCACGCGGTCGGTCCGCGCAGCCAGCTCGCTGTTGTGGGTGGCCAGCACCAGCGCCACGTGATGCTCCTCCCGCAGGCGGAAAAACAGGTCGTGCAGCTGGGCGCTCGTGTGGGTGTCCAGGTTGCCGCTCGGCTCGTCCGCGATCAGCACGGCCGGGCGGTTCACGAGCGCCCGGGCGACAGCCACCCGCTGTTGCTCCCCGCCGCTCAGCTCGGATGCCTTGTGCGTTACGCGCGGTCCCAGTCCGACCTCGTCCAGCAGCTGCCTGGCACGCGTCCGTGACTCCGCATCGGCGATGCCTGCAATCAGCAGCGGCATCATTACGTTCTCCAGGGCCGTGAACTCACGCAACAGGTGATGGAACTGGAACACGAAGCCGATCTGTTCGTTCCGGATCGCGGCCAGCTGCCTCGGCGGCAGGTCGGCGACGCTGCGCCCCGCCAGCAGCACCGCACCGGATGTCGGCCGGTCCAGGCACCCGAGCAGGTGCAGCAGTGTCGACTTGCCCGCACCGCTCGCTCCGATCACAGCGATCGCTTCGCCCGGCCTCACCTCGATGTCTACCCCATCGAGAATGGTGAGTTCGCTGCCGGACTCCTCGTGGTACACCTTCCGCAGCGCTCGGCCCTCGAGGATCGGTGTCGCGGTCCCGTCAATCATCGCGGATCGCTTCCACGGGCTGCAGCCGCGCGGCCTGCAGGGCCGGGTAGATGGTCGCGCCGAACGCGATCAGCACGCTCAGCAGCGCTATCAGCAGGACATCGAACGGGTTCAGTGCCACCGGCAGCGTATCGAGAAAGTAGACGTCGCCGGGCAGCTCGACGAACTCGTACCGGTCCAGCAGCGTGATCAGGATCAGCCCGCCGACCCCGCCGATGAACGTGCCGATCGCACCGATGGTGACACCCTGCAGCATGAAGATGCGCAGCACGGACCCGTCCGTCATGCCCATCGATTTCAGGATTCCGATCTCGCGCCGCTTGTCCGCGACGACCATCGTGAGCATGCTCACGATGTTGAACGCAGCGACGATAATGATGAGGGACAGGATCACGGCCATCGCCAGCTTCTCGAGGCGCAGCGCCGAGAACAGCGATGCGTGCATGTTGATCCAGTTGTCGACCCTGTAGCCGTAGCCGAGCTCATCGCGGATGCGCGTCGCGGCTTCCCGCGCGTTCCACGGGTCGGTGATGTTGATGGCGAGCATGCCGACCGTGTCGGGCGGCAGGTCGAGCAGGTTCTGCACGTCCTCGAGTCGCGCATACAGGTTGAGGTTGTCGTACTCGTACATCCCCGTGCTGACCGTGCCCTTCACCTCGAATTGCTGCAGCTCCGGCATCAGGTCGCCGAGCGCAGTGACCGAGACGTTCTCTATGGTGCCGACGAAGACGGTGTCCCCGGGCAGCAGAGCGAGGCGAGCGGCCAGCTGACGGCCGACCAGCACGCCCGGCAGCGCGCCCGGCCGCGCCTCCTCGGGCCCGAGCGAGTACTCGCCGGAGAGCAGTCCCCGCTCCACTTCCGATACGGGCTCCCGACCGGCCGACGGCTCCACACCGTACAGGATGCCAGACTGCACGTAGTTGATGTTGCGCGCGACCATCACGGCCGGCATCACGGTCGGGCTCGCAGCGACCACGCCGGGCAGATCCTGGACGCGCGCCATCACGTCCCGCCAGTTGCCGAGCCGTATGCCCGTGCCTTCTTCGAACAGGTAGACGTGGGGCGTACCGGTCAGGATCTTCGCCTGCAGGTCGCGCTGCAGCCCGGTCATCACAGCGATCACGACGAGCAGTGCCATCACGCCGACGGCGACGCCGCTGATGGCGATGAAGGTGCCGAGCGAGAGAAGCGTGCGCCCCTTCTTCCGCGACGACAGGTAGCGGCGCGCGACGAACCACTCGAGCCGCATCACTCGGCCTGCTCGGGCCGCATCGTCGGGAACAGCACCACGTCCCGGATCGAGGCCTGGTCCGTCAGCAGCATCACGAGCCGGTCGATGCCGATGCCGACGCCGCCGGTCGGCGGCATGCCGTACTCGAGCGCGCGCAGGTAGTCCTCGTCGAGATTCTGCGCCTCATCGTCACCCTGCTGCCTCAGCTCGACCTGCGCCTCGAAGCGCTGCCGCTGGTCGAACGGGTCGTTCAGCTCCGAAAACGCGTTGGCGATCTCGCGCCCCGCGACCATCAGCTCGAACCGCTCCACCAGTCGCGGCTCATCCCGCTTCGGCTTCGCCAGCGGCGACAGCTCGCGGGGGTAGTCGATGATGAAGACGGGCTGGACCAGGTGCGGCTCCACCAGTTCCTTGAAGAGCTCATCGAGCAACCTGGGTCGCGTCATGCCCTCGGCGCCCTCGACCCCGAGTCCCGCGGCATGGCCGGCCAGGTCGGCGTCGCTCATCGCATCGACGTCGATTCCGCCGTGCTCCCGCAGTGCTGCGAGAAACGTCAGCCGGCGGAACGGCGCGCGGAACTCGATGGCTACGCCCTGAAACTCGACGGCCATGCCGCCGCCGGTGACCTCCGCCACGACGCGGCCGAGCATCGTCTCTACCAGCGACATCATGTCGGTGTAGTCCGCGAACGCCTCGTAGAACTCGAGCATCGTGAACTCCGGATTGTGCGTCCGGTCGATGCCCTCGTTGCGGAAGTCCTTGCCGATCTCGTAGACGCGCTCCAGTCCGCCGACGATCAGCCGCTTCAGGTACAGCTCGTCGGCAATGCGCAGGTACAGCTTCATGTCGAGCGCATTGTGATGTGTGGTGAACGGCCGCGCCGACGCGCCGCCGTAGAGCGGCTGCAGCACTGGCGTCTCCACCTCGATGTAGCCGCGCTCATCGAGGATGCGGCGGATCGCAGTGACGATGCGCGTGCGCGTCATCATCACCTCGCGCACCTCCGCGTTCACGGCGAGGTCGGCATACCGTTGACGGTAGCGCTGCTCGACGTCGGCGAAGCCGCCATGGACGCGGCGCTCGCCCGTCTCCTCGTCCACGTCCTCCTTGCCGAACGGCAGTGGCCGCACGGCCTTCGCCAGCAGCTCGACACCCGCGACGCGCACCGTCACCTCGCCCGCGCGGGTGCGGAACAGCACGCCCTCCACGCCGATCCAGTCTCCAGTGTCCAGCAGCTCCAGCAACCTGAAGGCGTCGCCGAGATCGTTGGCGCGGAAATAGACCTGGATCCGGCCATCACGATCCCCCAGGTCGGCGAACACGGTCTTCCCATGCGACCGGATCGACAGCAACCGGCCGGCAAGCCGCACGCGTGCACCCGTGCCGTCCGCCGCGATGCCGCCCGCCGTCTCCTGCGCCTCGAACTCCAGCTTCGCCTCGCGCGTGTGCCGCGTGACCTCGTAGCGGTACGCGAACGGCTCGATACCGCGACGCCGCAGCTCCTCCAGCTTCGACAGGCGGTCCTCGACCACCTGTGTCCGACGCTCCTCCATCCCGCCTCCGCCGGCTACGCCACGCGTGCGCCGAACTCCCTGAGGAACTTCTCGATGAACGGATCGATGTCGCCGTTCATCACGCGCTGCACATCACCGATCTTCAGATCCGTCCGATGATCCGTCACCTGAGTGTATGGCTGGAACACGTACGACCGGATCTGGTTGCCCCAGCCGATCTCCGTCTTCTCCGACTCGACCTTGTCCTTCTCGGCCTGCCGCAGCGCGAGCTCCCGCTCGTACAGCGCGGCGCGCAGCATTTTCATCGCCGTCTGCTTGTTCTGGAACTGGCTGCGCTCGTTCTGGCATGCCACTACCAGACCGGTCGGCTCGTGCGTGATCCGCACGGCTGAGCTCGTCTTGTTGACGTGCTGACCGCCGGCCCCGGATGCGCGGTAGACATCGATGCGCAGGTCCTTCTCATCGATGTCAATCTGGATTTCGTCGTCGATGACGGGATACACGAATACGCTCGCGAAGGACGTGTGACGCCGGCTCTGCGAGTCGAAGGGTGAGATGCGGACCAGCCGGTGCACGCCCTTTTCCGCCTTCAGATATCCGTAGGCGTACTGCCCCGTGATCTCCAGCGTAACGCTCTTGATCCCGGCTTCCTCCCCCGCCTGGTAGTCCAGCATGGTGACGCTGAAGCCGTGCCCCTCCGCCCAGCGCGTGTACATGCGCATCAGCATCTCGGCCCAGTCCTGTGACTCCGTGCCGCCCGCGCCGGGGTGAATGGTGAGCAGTGCATCACGTGTGTCGTCCGCCCCGCTCAGCATTGCCCGCACATCCAGCCGGTTCGCCTCCTGCTCGTACCGGTTCAGCTCCGTCAGCCAGTCCGCCTCCATCTGCTCGTCCTGCTCCAGATCGAGCAGCTCGGCCAGCTCAGCCAGCTCGCCACCTTTCGCCTCCAGCGCCAGCCACGGGTCGACCCAGCCCTTCAGCTGGTTCGACTCCGCGATCACTTCGCGTGCCGCATCCGGCGAATCCCAGAAGCCCGGCTCCGACATACGGGCGTCCAGTGTGGCTATTCGCTCCCGCTTGGCAGGTACGTCAAAGATAGCCTCCGAGCGCCGACGTGCGCTCTCGGAGTTCTCTCAGCCGGTTCAGGTCTTGCGATTCCATCTGACTCCTCCTGGAATGCGCGGGGGCCGCCCATGTCATGGACGGCCCCTTTGCGAACGGCTGGAAGGTAACGCGTACCCGCTCCGCGTTCAACGCCCTCCCATCACAAACGAAAAAACGTGAAGGGTGAAGCGTGAATCGTACGTTTCACGTTTCACGTTCACGCTATTCACGTTTCACGTCGTTCAGAAGATGTTCTGCCCGCTTGCCAGGATCGCGTTCAGCGCGTTGCGGAAGTGCGGCGTGCTCTTCGCCATGTCGAGGCCGACCTGCGCCACGTACTCCTCCCAGCTCTTCATGATCTCGTCCCGGAACTCCACCCGCAGCGTGCCAGCTGCCAGACAGGTGGCCCTGCGCTTCGGGTGGTAGGCGACGATGTCCGAGACCAGGGCCCGCGCAATCCGCTGCGCCCGCGCGTCCGGATCCCGCGACCCGAACACCGGCGCCCGCGCCGTGCCACTTCCCGCGGGCGCTGCCACCGGCGCAGCCGAAACGGGAGCAGGAGCGGCCGGCGCGTCGACTGTCGTTTGCGGCGCTGGGGCAGACGCTTCAGGCATGGCTTCCGGCGCCGGCGCTGCCGGAGCGGCCGGCGTTTCCACTGCGGCCGCGACGCTGGCGCCGGCTGCGGCGCCGCCGGCCGAGCCGTCACGTCCCGGCGTCGTGCCGTCGGCAGTGATCCTGAACGTCGCGCTGCAGCGGGCGCAGCGGGCGCGCACGCCTGCAGCGGGTACCCGGGAGGGGTCCACACGAAACGCGGTCTGACATTCGGGGCATCGAATATTCATGATTCGGTCGAGACCTCGAGTTCATCTGCGGTGGCCAGCGAGCGGCCATAGAAGGTGCCATCGGCATCGGACCGGCGATCGACGGCGTAAACGGAGCCGTGCAGCTTCTTGGCGAACGTCTTCATCTCGGTCGCCAGCTCGCTCACGCGGGCCGTGTGCGTGAACGTGCGGTGTTCGTTCGTAACGACGCCGATCGACAGCGTCATGACGGGTACCCAGAGAATATTACCGCGTCGGTCTCTGCCGAGAAAGTAACCCGCGCGGCGATCATCCTCGGTGTACTGGAACGGCACCAGCTGATCGAAGACCTCGAGGATCTCCTCGCAGACGACGCGCATGCGGTCGAGCGCGATGTTGAAGATGAAGTCGTCGCCGCCGATGTGACCGATGAAACCTTCGGGCGAGTAGCCCTTCACCACGTCGCGCAGCAGCCGCGCGAGCATGCGTATCACGCGGTCGCCCTCGTTGTAGCCGTACCGGTCGTTGAACTCCTTGAAGTGGTCCAGGTCGGCATAGCAGACGGCGAAGAGCTCCCGGCGGCGGATGCGGTCGCCGATGTCGCGCTCGATCTGCACCGTGCCCGGCAGCCTCGTGGTCGGGTGCACGCTCACATCGCGATCCGCGCGCCGCAGCGTCATGCGCAGGCGCAGCAACTGCTCCTGCGGGTCCATGCCGGGCGACAGGACCTCGTCCGCGCCCGCCTCCAGCGCCGACAGCACGACCGCCTTGCCGCCGCGCGGCGCCATGATCACGATCGGTACGATGGCGCTGAAGGCGTCGCCCTTGAGCAGGCGGCAGACTTCGGTTGGATCGCTGCCGGCGCCGCCATCCACCACCACACAGGCGGGGAAGCTGCGATTGACGAGCGCCACGACATCGACCGCCGACCCGCACAGCGTCAGCGTCAGTCCGCGTTCGGCGGCAAACGTGTGCAGTATCTCAGGGGCGCGCTGTGCGCCCGGCGAGAAGTAGATGAATGCGCTTCGCGAGGTCATTTTCAGTCGGATAGTTGTGTCCGGAGAGACGCGGGCAAGGTACCACGCGGCCTGGTCAGCGTCAATGAATCAGCGCCTGCGGCGGCGCATGCCCTTCTTCGGCGCATTCGTCTCCTCGAGGAGCTGAAAGTCGATTTTTCGCTCTTCCAGATCCAGCCGCGCGACGCGGACCCGCACGCGGTCGCCCGTCCTGAAGCGGCGGTGCGTGCGCTCACCGACGAGCGCGTACTCCTTCTCCACGAAGAGGTAGTAGTCGTCATCGAGGGAGCTGACGTGGACCAGGCCGTCCACGAAGAAATCGTCGAGCAGAACGAAAAAGCCGAAGGCGGTGACACTCGAGATCGTGCCGGGAAAGTCGCTGCCCACATGGCGCTGCATGAACTCGACCTTCTTCAGGTCCTTGCTGTCGCGCTCGGCCGAGACCGCAAGGCGCTCCCGGTCACTCGAGGATCGGGCGATCTCCGCCAGCCGCACTTCATTCAGCCACGGCGCGCGCCCGTCGATGAACACGGCCGCAGCCACGCGATGGACCACGAGATCCGGATAGCGGCGGATCGGCGAAGTGAAGTGCGTGTACGTCGTCGCGGCCAGACCGAAATGGCCGAGGCTCTGCTCGCTGTATCGCGCCTGCTTCATGGATCGCAGCAGTACGGTCGAGACCAGGCCTTCCTCCGGGCGCCCGCTCGCCGCCGCCAGCACGCGCTGCAGGTCGGCCGGCGTGGGCGCACCCTTCCGACCGCCCAGCCTGTGCCCGAACGTCGCCACGAAGTCACGGAGCTGCTCCATGCGCGATGGGTCCGGCGGCTCGTGTACCCGGTACAGGAACGGAACGCGTCCGGCGGCCGCGCGGGCGGCGATCACCTCATTGGCGAGGAGCATGAAATCTTCGATCAGACGATGCGCCTCGAGCCGCACCACGCGCTGAATGTCCGTCGGCTCGCCGCTCGCGCCAAGCACCACGCGTGCTTCGGGGAGGTCGAAGTCGAGGCTGCCGCGCGCTTCCCGGAACCTGCGCAGGAGACGGGCGATGTCACGCAGCGCTACCAGCGCCTGATCGGTTTGCGGGTCGACGGTCCGGCCACCGTCCATGACTGCCTGCGCGTCCTCGTATGAAAGACGATGGCGGCTGCGGATCACGCCCCGCACGAGGCGGCTGCCCCGCACTGTGCCGTCGTCCGCCAGCTCGATCAGCAGGGACAGCGTCAGCCGGTCCCGGTCCGGTACCAGCGAGCACAGGTCCGAGGAGAGTGCATGAGGCAGCATTGGCACCACGCGATCCACCAGGTAGACGCTGGTCCCCCGGCGGGTCGCTTCGGTGTCGATCGCGCCACCCTCGACGACGTAGTGGGAGACGTCCGCGATGTGAACGCCGACGCGCCAGCCAGCTTCCAGCCGCTCGATGGAGAGCGCGTCGTCGTGGTCTTTCGCGTCGGCAGGATCGATCGTGAAGACCAGCGTTTCCCTGAAGTCGTCGCGACCGGCCATATCCGCTTCGGCTACGCCTCGCTGCCGCAGCGACCCGGCCTCTTCCTCGACCGCGCGCGGGAACTCGACAGGCAGCTCCCGGGAGCGAATGATTGCCATCACGTCCACGCCGGGGTCGCCGAGACGTCCCAGCACCTCTGCGACTTCGCCCGTCGGTCCGCGATGCGCGCTGCCCCAGTCCGTGATGCGGATGACGACCAGGTCGCCCTCCCCAGCCTCGCCCGCACCGCCCGCTGCCACGAATACGTCCCACGGCAGCCGGCTGTCCTGGGGCACCACGAAACCGTGCGACGACCGCTTGCCCCTGCCCGGGCGCATCCCGTGGAATACGCCCACCACCGTGGACCGCGAGCGCTCCAGGATCCTGATGACCTTCCCCTCGGGCCGGTCTGTGCGCTGCGTCCGCTCGACGCGGACGACTACACGGTCGCCGTCCAGCGCCGTATCGAGCGACTGCATTGCGATGTAGACGTCCGGGCTGCCGTCCTCCGGAATGAGGAAGCCCGCTCCGGCCCGCGTCGTCTGCAGCCGACCGACCAGCAGATTGATGCGCTCGGGAGCGGCGTAGCGCTGCCGCTGAATGCGGTACAGCACGCCGTTCTCCTCCAGCCGCTGCAGCTGCTCCTCGAACTCGGCATGCGACGCTTCCGGGACCTTCAGCGCCCGGGCCAGCTCCTTCGCCTTCAACGGCCGGGCGGCCGTCGTGCGCAGGTAGTCCACGATGATGCGGTCGTCGATGATCATCGCAGAAGCGGGCGCCGCGGCCAGGAACGCACCATGCCCGGCTAGTACGGCCTGGCTTCGTCGATCAGCATGATGGGGATGTCGTCACAAACCTCGTAGCGCAGGCGGCAGGCGCCGCAGACGAGCTCGTTCTCACCCTCGCGGTACTCGAGCTCCCCCTTGCACTTCGGGCAGACGAGTATGTCCAGCAGACGTTTGTCCAGCATCAATCTCCTCGCGTATCTTCCTGTGCCCTGCGCCTGCTGCGCGCGCGCCGCCCTTTCGGCCCCTGGACCTCCGCGTCCAGCGACGGCGGCAGACGGTATCCGAGGTAACGTAGCGTGGCCAGCTTCGTGCGCCAGTTCGGCAGTGCTTTGATCCAGAGGTCGAGGTAGACCGGACGCCCGATGAACGCCTCGATCTTCTCCCGCGAACGACGACCCAGCTCGCGGATTCCCGCGCCGCCTTTCCCGATCAGGATCGGCTTCTGGCTCTCCCGTTCCACATAGATCGTCGCCCGGATGTACACCGGATCCTCGCCTTCCCTGAATTCCTCGACCCGCGCGATCGACGCGTACGGCACCTCCTGCTCGTACGTCTCGAAGATCGTCTCCCGAATCAGCTCCGCCACGAAGAAACGGACCGGTTGCACCGCCATGTCATCCGCCGGGTAATAGAACGGACTCTCCGGCAGGCACGCCTCCAGGTCCGCTCGCAGCGCGTCGATCCCGGTCCCGGCGGCTGCAGAAACCTCACGTGGTTCCAGCCCCAGCTCCGTCCTCGACCACGCGCGCAGAGCCTCGACTGCATCTGAAGTGGCGGCATCTATCTTGTTGATGAGAACGATCATGGGCGACGTCTTCCGACGCAGCACCTCCACCACACTGGCCGCCGGGACATCTTCCGGACGCGTGCCGTCCAGGAGCAGCAGCACGATATCGGCGTCCGCCAGCACCTCCAGCGCGCTCTCCTGCATTGCCCGCTGCAGCGCGTATGTCGGCTCGAGCAGCCCCGGTGTGTCCACGAAGATCGCCTGCGCCCGGTCCGTCGTCAGGATCCCGGTCACCGTCTCCCGCGTCGTCTGGGCCTTGGGCGTCACGATGCTCAGCTTCTCCCCGACCAGCGCGTTCAGCAGCGTCGACTTGCCCACATTCGGCCGACCTACCAGCGCCACATGCCCCGCGCGCGTCCCGCCCGCTTCCGCTTCTTCAGTCATCCGGGCAATCTAGGCGCGGGCGAGGCGGGTCGCCAACGCGAAGGGAGAGCGGGTGTGTCACGCGAAGACGCGAGGTAACACCAGCAAGCCGCCACGGCGTCTGCAGCGCGGGGTGACCGCAGCGACGCAGAGGCATGGCACAGCCGGTGGGGCTGCTCCGCCGGTTCTGCAGCCGACCGCTCCGCCCGGCCACCCCGCGATGTCGTTGTAAACAACAGAAG
>JBBEBA010000062.1:7648-19680 GCA_040882575.1 Gemmatimonadota bacterium | reverse complement strand
GCCGTCCGACCCGCCGTCCGACCCGCCGTCCGACCCGCCGTCCGACCCGCCGTCCGACCCGCCGTCCCCGCGATGTCGATTTCGCCGTGCCCCCCTCGTAGGTATCATGAGCCCGCGGACCACCCGCGGGCCGCACCCACACCCAGGAGCCCGACCGATGAAATACCTGATCCTGATCTACGAGAACGAAGCGACCGCGCCGAGCGATCCTGCCGAAATCCAGAAATGGAACGACTACACGGAGCGGCTGAACGTATCGGGCACGATGCGCGGCGGCGAGGCGCTGCTGCCGACGTCGACGGCGACGACCGTGCGTGTTCAGAACGGCAAGGTCGTCACGACGGACGGGCCGTTCGCCGAGACAAAGGAACAGCTCGGCGGCTTCTACATGATCGAGTGCGACGACCTGGACGAAGCGCTGAAGTGGGCGAGCGAGATTCCGAGCGTCAGCCGCGGACCAGTGGAAGTCCGGCCGATCATGGAATTCCCGGCGCCGTAGACGTGACCGACCTCGCGGCGGAATCCCGCTCCCCCGCTCGCCGCTCCTCCGCTCCCCACGCAGTCGAGGCGGTGTTCCGTCGCGAGCGGTCGCAGGTGCTCGCCGTGCTCATCCGCCTGACGGGCGATTTCTCGCTGGCGGAGGACGCGCTGCAGGACGCGTTCGCGGAGGCACTCGTGCGCTGGCCGGCGGACGGCGTGCCGCCGAAGCCGGCCGCCTGGATCACGACGACTGCGTGTCGTCGCGCGATCGATGTCGTGCGACGCGCGCAGACGTTCCGCCGCCGCGCGGAGGTGCTCGAGCGCCTGATTGCTGCGGAGCCGGCATCGCTCGACGAACAGGTCGTTGTCGGCGGAGAGGATGGCGTGCCGCACGACGACCGGCTGCGCCTGCTGTTCACGTGCTGCCATCCCGCGCTCTCGTTCGAGTCGCAGGTCGCGCTCACGCTGCGCATGGTCGCGGGCCTCACGACGCGGGAGATCGCGCGCGCGTTCATGGCTGCTGAGCCGGCGATGGCGCAGCGGCTCGTGCGCGCGAAGCACAAGATCCGCGACGCGACGATTCCGTTCCGCGTGCCGTCGGCGGCAGAGCTGCCGGCGCGAGTCGACGCCGTGCTCGCTGTGATCTACCTCATCTTCAACGAAGGCTACACGTCAACCGGCGACGACGAATTGATCCGCGTCGATCTCTGCACCGAGGCGATCCGGCTCGGCCGCCTGCTCACGACGCTGCTGCCACCGCTCATGCACACGCAGCCGGAAGTCGAAGGACTGCTCGCGCTCATGCTGCTGCATCATGCGCGACGCGATGCACGCACCGGCGACGATGGTGCGCTGATCACGCTCGAGCGACAGGACCGCGCGCGCTGGGACGCCGCGGCGCTCCGCGAAGGCTGCGCGCTCGTCGAGACCGCCCTCCGACGCGGCCGTATCGGGCCGTACCAGATCCAGGCCGCGATCGCCGCGCTGCACGCCGAGGCGACGTCGCCGGATGCGACGGACTGGCCCCAGATCGCTGCACTGTATGCGCTGCTGCTGCGGCTGCAGCCGTCCCCGGTGATCGAGCTGAACCGCGCGGTCGCGATCGGCATGGCGGCCGGTCCCGCAGCGGGGCTCGCGCTGATCGACGGCATCGACGCGCGCGGCGTGCTGCGCGGCTACCACCTGCTGCCCGCGGCGCGTGCCGAGCTGCTCGCGCGCAGCGGCAGACACGACGATGCAGCAGTGAGCTTCCGCCGCGCACTCGTCGAGTGTGCCAGTCCGGTCGAGCGAGCTCATCTCGCGCGGCGACTCGACGAAGTGGCGCACGCGCAGTCCGCCGCGTCATGATCGTCCACCTGATCGACGGGACATACGAGCTGTTCCGCCACTTCTACGGCATTCGCCGCTGGAAGAAGGACGGCGACCCGCCGCTCGGCGCCGTCGCGGGCGTGCTGCATACCGTGCTCGAGATGATCGAGACAGGTGCGACGCACATCGGGGTCGCGACGGACCACGTCATCGAGTCGTTCCGCAACGATCTCTGGCCGGGATACAAGACGGGCGAAGGGATGGAGCCCGTGCTGCGCGCGCAGTTCCATCCGCTCGAGCGCGCGCTCACGGACATGGGCGTCGCGGTATGGCCGATGGTCGAGCTCGAGGCGGACGACGGCCTCGCCATTGCCGCTCACGACGCGGCCGCCGACCGGCGCGTCGACAAGGTCTGCATCTGGACACCCGACAAGGATCTCGCGCAGTGCGTCGTCGGCGACCGCGTCGTGCAGGTGGACCGCAGGACCGGCGCGATCCGGAACGCCGACGTCGTCATGCAGAAGTTCGGTGTCGAGCCGCGCCACATACCCGACTACCTCGCCCTCGTCGGCGACGCCGCCGACGGCTATCCCGGCATTGCCGGATTCGGCGCGAAGACTGCCGCGCGCGTGATCGCGCGCTACGGCCCGATCGACGCGTTCCCCGACAGTGTGCTCGGCGAACAGCGCGAGCTCGCACTGCTGTTTCGCGACATCGCAACGCTGCGCACCGAGCCGCCGCTGTTCGACGACGTCGACGAGCTCGCGTGGCGCGGTCCGACGCCGGCGTTCGATGAGTGGGTCGGGCGCATCGGGGATGGGAGGCTGGAGGGGCGGGTGAATCGGGCGAGTGAGGCGGGCGAGTGAGGCGGGAACGGCGTGCGGATCTTCAGGCGCGCCGCGTCACATCAGCGGGCGGAACAGCACGGCGGTGTCGAGCACCAGGGCGTTCGATGCACCGGCGGGCGACCACTCGAACTCGCCCTTCACGTGGTCCGGCTCGCGCGCGCCGCTCGCGAATCGCCAGATCCAGACAGCGCCAGCCGCGTGATCGAGCACCCAGTACTCGGGCACACCGAAATCGCCGTAGCGTCGCGGCTTCTTCACGCGGTCGATCGACGCCGACGTCGGCGACTGCACTTCGACGATCAGCCCCGGCGCCACTTCGACGCCACGGTCGGAGATGCCGTCGAGACGGTCGGCAGGCACGAAGGTCAGGTCGGGCCGCAGGAAATGACCCGTCGCGAACAGCACGTCCACATCCAGCAGCACCACACCGAGCTCGTGTCGCTCGACATGCTGCCGCAACGCGATGCCGAGCGTCATCAACACATGCTGATGGAACGGCGACGGCGAGGGCGTCACCAGGATCTCGCCATCGATGACTTCGTACCGGTTCCCGTCATTGGGGAACCGCGCGTACTCCGAGTAGGTCCACGTGTACGGCGCTGCGGGTGAGGTCATGATCGTGTCAGCCATTGCAGCGGAAACTGCATTCGCCAGGGCGGGGTGCCCATGGCGCGTTGCGCCGACCTGCTGCGCCGCTGGAGCGCACGCCTTCAACGTCGCCTCGCCGAAACGTATCGTCAATGCAGGACCCCCACGGCCGATCGCGCCGCGTCTGGCCACGCCACCGCGGCTTTTCGGCCCAATCATTCTTGCCGGCACGTCGATTTGGGCGCACAACCGCGCCACTCGCGGCTTTCAGCTCGATCGTGCTCCACCAGCCCGCGCCGGGGAATGCGCCCGCCGTTCAACCCGCAATTCCGACCAGCCTCACCCGCGCCCGCTCGAACCGCTCACGTATCCGCGGAATATCCGCGTCGCCGTACCGCTGCAGCCGTTCCTCGGCATTGTCCAGCGCCCGCAGCAGGTCCGCCGCCGCCGCCCGCGCCGCCGCCGGCTCCGTGCTGCCGACCGACCCGATCCAGACCGGCGCCGTGTGCGCGAACGGGATCGTGTTCATGACCGGCCACTCGGCACCTGTCTCGCTGTACGTGCGCACGGCGACCCAGCCACCCGCCGGCAGATCCACGGTGCCGGAATACGTGCGCGATCCCGGCGCAGCCATCCCCTCGCCCGACCACGCGACCGACCCGTTCACGAGCACCTCGACGCGCGCAAAGGGCACCGGCGTGTGCACGTCGAGCGACCACGACGCCGACCCCGCGTCCACGACCCCGCCCGGCCCGACATCGCCGACCGCGAATTCGATCATCGGCCCGGTAGTGACGAAGCTGCGGCCGGCCTTCAGCGCGGCGAGGTAGGAGTCGAACGTGAACGGTCCGTCGGGGCGCGCATACACGCGCGTCGTACCGACGGCCATGGTGCGGAAGAAGTTCGTCATCACGTCGGTACCGGCGCTCGGCACGATCGCCGCGCCGACGTTGAGCAGGCGGTACCACACCTCGGCGGTGCCGAGCTCGCTGGTCCAGAGGCACGCGACGTCGATCGCGTCGAGGTCGCCCAGCACCGCATCGGGGATCAGCTCGAGCGGGATCGAGCCGAGGCCGTCGTCGCCGAACGGGTCCGGCCGGAAGACGGGGTGCACGTAGCTGGCCATGCCGCCGTCGGCGCGCGCATGGCGCAGCGCGTCCGAGTTGCTGATGTCCTCGGCATTGTAGATGGGATTGCCCGGCCCCCAGACCCACGGCCAGAACAGCGAGTCGATGCCGATCAGCGACGTGTGCCCGTGGAAATGCGGGCGGATCTCCTGGGCGAACCGGATGATGGGCGGCTCGTCGCGGCTCCAGCCCCACAGGTGCTGATCCTCGAAGCGGTTGTTCAAACTCGCGAGCAGCGGCGTGCCGACGTCGAGATCCTCGCCGCGCATCATCGGCACGAGGTCGTCCGGCGCGAGCGCGTGCTGGCCGCCATAGTTCAGGTGGAAGTGATGGTCGCCGGAGTACCAGCCGTTCGCCTGCGCGTCCCACACCGGCTCCAGGTCGATCACGAGCTCCTGAGTTCCGCCGGCTGCGACGGTCGTCGTCGCGGTGACCGCCGGCGTCGTCAGCCCGCGCACTGCCGTAACCGTGACGGCACCCGCCGGCACGACGAGCTCGATATCACCCGGCGAGTAGAAGAAGACGCGGCCGTGCTGGCCGTCGAACCAGACCTGGCCCGGCTCCGGCACGGCCGGATGACCGACCGCGTCCGCCGCGTTCAGCCGCGCGGCGACTTCTGTGCCGGCGATGCGCGTGCGCACCCGCACCGTGCCCATCGGCTCGCCGTAGTCCCACCTCGTGATGGCGACGTCGCGGATGGGGCCGCCGCCGAAGGCGATGCGACGGAGGCGTAAATTGCGTCCTGCGTCGCTCTCGACGAACCAGATCCATTCGCCGTCCGCGCTCCACGCCGGCGTCTGCGGCGTGTGGTCGTGCGTCAGCACGACCGGCAGCGACGGCCGCGCTAGCTCGACCAGCACCAGCTCCCACGTGCCGTCGTGCGTCGGCCTCTGTGCGACGACGAAGCGGCCGTTCGGGCTCAGCGCCGGCCGCGTCTGCGACAGCAGGCCGCCCGACAGCAGTGTGACCTCCGACCCGTCCGCGTTCCGCACCCGCACCTCGTCATCCTCACCGGCCTTCAGCAGGTACACGAGCCGCTCGCCGTCCGGGTGCGGCTGCGGCCTCAGCTGCAGCCTCGGCTGCCCGATCACACGCGTGTCCGCGCCAGTCGCCAGGTCACGGCTCCAGATGTCGAGATCACCCTGTCCGCTCGAGGAGTAGAACAGCCGGGACCCATCGCGTGAAAACGCGGGGTCCAGCACGACCGGCCCGTTCTCGACCGTGCTCAGCTCTCGTCCTGTCGCGGCGTCGGCGACGACGACCCACGTGCGTCGCGTATCGTCGCGCACGAACGCGATGCTGGCTCCGTCCGGCGACCATGCCGGCCGCGAGTCGATTGCCGCAGCGCCGCGCGTCACCCGGCGTGCAACGCCGCTCGCGAGGTCGAGCACCCAGATCCAGCCGCGCGACGAGAACGCGATCGAGCGACCGTCCGGCGATGGCGCCGGGTCCAGCACGCCGGCGTCGAGCGACGGGAACTCGAAGCCCTCCACGTACACGTGGTGCCCCGAGCCCCAGCGCGGGTAGCGGTTGGTCCACTGCGCGTCCAGCGCCGTAGCGGCGGCGAGCGTGAGTGCCAGCGCAGCTACGAGCGATCTGCCGATGGGTCCGGGTATATTCAGGGACATGTCGCGTGCTCCGGGGTTGCGTGAAGTGGCCTGCTCGACAAGATACTCGAAGCGGCCGCAGCGGGAACAGCCGACGGCCGGGGCGGTATGGATCATCACAACTCCCCAGCTCAGGAGCCGGAGATGTCACGAGTATCGAGTCGTCTGCGTTTGGGCTGCGCCGTCGCGGCGCTTCTGCTCACCGCGTGCAGCGAAGACCCTGCCAGTGCCCCCATGATCGGATCGGTCCAGCTCGACGTGACCGCGCCGGTGTCCCTGGAAGTCGGTGACACGTACACATTGACGGCGCGCGCGCTCGACACGGGCGGGACGGTGCTGCCGACAGTGCTCTTCGTATGGTCCACGTCCGACGCGGAAGTCGCGACCGTGACGGCGGGCACCGGGTCGACGGGCATCGTGTCGGCAATCGGCGTCGGCACCGCGCGGATCACGGCTGCCGCGGCCGGCCGCACGGCGACCGTGGACGTGATCGTCACCGCAGCCGCCGATCCGACGGACGGCGGTGGCTGAACGCCGCGTCGGGGGCCCGCCGCGTCGCGCCCGCCGCGGTGGCGCGAGCGCGGGTACACGCGGATGCGGGATTTTTGGCCGAATGCGTTAGATTGGTAGCTGGCCGGTTCGTTTTCGCCGGCCCTCCTCACGAGAGAGGCACGGCTCATGGCCAGCTACGGCAACAGCAGCAAGCGCATTCCGCGTGAATCGCTCCGCGTCGACGCCACCCCGCAGCCCGGCTGGATGAGCGGATCGGAGCACCTGCCCGCGGTCGGCGACCAGGTCCGCTGCGCCGAAGGCCTGGCCGAAGTCGTGAAGATCAACGGCAAGACCGGCGACGGCAGCCGTCTACTCGAGCTCGCGCTCCCCGACCGCCCGCGCCAGCCGTTCTTCGCCGCCGCGAGCAACGTCCTCGTCGCAGCACCCGCCGCAGCGAAGTAGGCATCGCAACCAGTCGCGGGCCATGACGATGACACCCTCGATCTGCTCGCGCTGCGCCGCGACGCTCCTGCTGTGGGCTGCGCCCGTTGCAGCGCAATCGCCGCACGACCTCTCGCCCGAGACTTCCGTCACACATGCCGAGGCGGCGCGCATCGCGGCGGCCCGCATCGACGTGCGGATCGCGCTGGACGGCGTCCTGGACGAGGCCGGCTGGCAGCAGGCGGTGCCGGCGACACAGTTCCGGCAGACCGAGCCGCTGGACGGCGCGCCGCCGAGCGAGCGGACCGAGGTCTACGTGCTGTACGACGACGACGCGATCTACGTCGGCGCGCGCATGTGGGACGCGTCGGGCAACATCCGGAGCCGGCTCGGCCGTCGCGACGGGTTCATTTCCGACTCCGACTGGTTCTACGTGATGCTCGACAGCCATCACGACCACCTGAACGCGTACCAGTTCAGTGTGAACCCGGCGGGCGTGAAGCGGGACGAGCGGGCGTCGGGTGGCTCGGGCGGCTCGGGCGGCTCGGGCGGCTCGGGCGGTGACGCGTCGTGGGACGCGGTCTGGGAGGCGGCCACGTCGGTGGACGAGGACGGCTGGACGGCCGAGCTGCGAATTCCGTTCAGCCAGCTGCGATTCAGTGCGGACGCCGAGCAGACGTGGGGGATCCAGCTATCGCGCCGGATCAGCCGCATTTCCGAGGTGACCGTGCTGAACTACACGCCGAAGAGCGAGCGCGGCGGCGTGGCGCGGTATGCGCACCTGGAAGGCCTGTCGCAGCTCCGGCCGGGCCGCCGTGCGGAGTTTCAGCCGTACGTCATGGCGCGCACCGAGTACCTCGACATTCCGGCCGATGACCCGTACCGCGACGGCACAGACATGTACGGCGGCGTCGGCCTCGACCTGAAGTACCGGCTCACGCCGAGCACCACCCTGGACGTCGCCTTCAACCCGGATTTCGGACAGGTCGAGCAGGACCCCGCGACCGTCAACCTGACGGCGTTCGAAACGTCGCTCAACGAGAGACGCCCGTTCTTCGTCGAGGGCAGCGACGTCTTCTCGTTCGGCGGCGGCGGCGGCGGCGGCGGCGGTGGCGGCGATGGCGGCTCGCGCGGCGGGCTGTTCTACTCGCGTCGGATCGGGCGCGCGCCGCAGGGCGCGCTGCCGGCGGACGTGCAGTACGCGGACCAGCCGGATGCCGCGACGATCCTGGGCGCGGCGAAGCTGACCGGCCGCACGACTCGCGGCCTCAGCATGGGCGTGCTGGCCGCGCTGACCGACCGCGAGGAGGCTCCCTGGACGCAGTCGGATGGCACCACGGGCGTCAGCAGCGTCGAGCCGCGCACGGGCTACTTCGTCGGCCGCATGCGGCAGGACCTGGACGAGGGTGCGACATCGGTCGGCGGCATCGCAACGTTCGTGCACCGCGACCTCAGCGATGACGGGTTGAAGGATGCGCTGCGCAGTGACGCGTTCACGACCGGCATCGACTTCGCCCACCAGTTCTTCGACCGCGCCTGGTCCATCGACGCCAATGCGGCGTTCAGCCACGTGCGCGGCAGTGCGGCGTCGATCCTGCGCACACAGCTCCTGTCCTCGCGCTACTTCGCACGTCCCGATGCCGGATATCTCGACGTCGATTCCTCGCTGAGCTCGCTGAACGGTTACTCCGCGCGCCTGTCGATCGCCAAGGAGGCCGGCCTCCACTGGCGCGGCAACGCGAACGTGTCGGCGACGAGTCCCGGTTACGAGATCAACGATGGCGGCTTCCAGACGACGGTCGACAGGATCGGCACCGACGCGAGCCTCACGTACGTCGAGAACGAGCCGGGTCCCGTGCTGCGCAACTACCGCATCAGCACCAGCCTGACGGGAGACTGGAACTACGGCGGCGACAACATCGTCGCGCGCGGATCGACCAGCCTGAACCTGCAGTTCGCCAACTACTGGGGCGGCATGCTCAACGTGATGCGGTTCGCGGACTCCTGGGATGACCGCCTCACGCGCGGCGGACCCGTGGTGCGGGATCCCGGCGGCTATCGCGTCGGCGCCTTCATCAGCTCCGACAGCCGGAGCCGCGTGAGCGGGCGTTTCAACGGCAACTACTCGACCGGCAACACGGGCTCGTGGTCGCAGCAGGCGTCCGTCAACGCGACCATCCGCGGCGGTGACAACTGGACGATCAGCTTCGGGCCGCGCTACGACCGCAGCCGCTCGCAGGCGCAGTATCTGTCGTCGGCTTCCGATTCGCTGATGACGGCGACATACGGCCACCGCTACTTCTTCGCACAGCTGCACCAGCGCACTGTGTCCGTCGAGACGCGGGTGAACCTGAACGTTACGCCCGACCTTTCGTTCGAGGTGTTCGCGCAGCCGTTCGCGTCCACCGGTGACTACCACACGCCGGCGCAGCTGCGCGCGCCGCGCACGTTCACGTTCGACCGCTTCGGCACCGACCTCGGCACGCTCGCCTACGACGACACCACGCGCACCTACACGGTCGATCCCGACGGCGCTGGGCCGGCCGGCGAGTTCACGCTGAGGAACCGCGACTTCTCGACCCGCTCGCTCCGCGGCAACGCCGTCATGCGCTGGGAATGGCGACCCGGCTCGACTCTGTTCCTCGTCTGGCAGCAGCGCCGCGCCGGCGGCGATGACGATGGCCAGGCGCGCGTCGGCCGCGACATTGGCAGCGTGTTCCGCGACAAACCCGAGAACGTGTTCGTCATGAAGATGAGCTACTGGCTCAACCTCTAAGCCCGGTTGTCCCGCTCCTCTGCTCCCCCGCTCCCCCGCCCCACCTCTAGTGCGGCAGCCGCGCCCTCGCCCAGCCGTACAGCCACGTCCCCGCCAGCGCCGACACCAGCACCAGCGCGATCACACTGACACCGCTGCCCAGCAGCGCGAACAGCGGGCCCGGACACGCGCCGACCAGTGCCCAGCCGAGCCCGAACACCGTCCCGCCCGCGATGTAGCGGATGCCGCTGCCGAGCTCCTTCGGCGGAATCGTGATCGGCTCGCCCTCGATCGTGCGCACCCGACGTCGCCTGATGTACTGCACCGTCAGGATGGCAACCGGCATCGCCGTCGCGAAGATGCCGTACATGTGGAAGCCGTCGAACCGGAACATCTCCTGGATCCGGAACCACGAGATGACCTCCGCCTTCGTCAGCAGGAAACCGAAGAACGTGCCGGCCGCGACGTACCGCATCAGCCGCCCCCCAGCAACAGCGGCAGCAGCACGAACGTGCCGATCAGGCCGCCGATGAAGAAGCCGGCCAGTGCGATGAACGACGCCGGCTGAAGGTCACCCACACCCGTCAGACCATGCCCCGACGTGCACCCGCCAGCCCAGGCAGTCCCGAACCCGACCAGCAGCCCGCCCAGAACCAGCAGCACCGCAGTGCGCGGCGCCAGCAGACCGGCCCACGAGAACAGGTCGGACGGCACCAGCCCCGTGAAGTCACGGATGCCCAGCGCCGCCAGCGACTGCCGCGTCGCCTCCGCGATCGCGACCGGCTCCGGGTTCGCGAACACCCACCCCGCCAAAAAACCGCCGATCACGATGCCGCCCGCAAACTTCAGGTTCCAGCCGCCCTCGCTGCGCCAGTCGTAGACGAAATGCTCCAGGCCCCCCGGGCACAGCCCTGCACACAGGTGCCGCAGGTTGCTCGAGATCCCGAACTGCCTGTTCCCCAGCACCAGCAGCAGCGGCACGAACAGCCCGAGCAGCGGCCCCGCCACGTACCACGGCCACGGCCCCTGCAGTAGCTCCAGCATGATGTCCATTCCCTGTAACCCTATGCCTTAAGCCAGCTTACCGCTATATTACCTGTGTGCGGCTCCCACGCCGCGATTCCCACGATTCCCTGCTCGACTGACTTTTGCACCAGCCGCGGAGGATTCATGAAGCGACTATACACTCCTACGAGGGCGGCGATTCTCGCAATGGCGCTCGGCGGCGCCACGCTCTCCTTCGGCGCCAGCACCTCTACCCCCGGAATGCCCGCAGCCGGCAGGACTGCCATTATGGCAGTGGGTGCCGTCTCCGGTGACGCGGCTATGAATGTAGCCGGCCTCGGCGCGGCGTGGGACCTGCCGAACCTGGAGCATGAGCGGATCGACCACTGGGTGGCGCGCTTCGACACGGTACCGGAGATGCGCGAGAAGTTCCAGGGCTTTCTGGACCGAGGCGGCGCGATCGCGCCGATGATTCTGTCGAAGCTCGAGGCGCGGGGCATGCCGCTGGACCTGCTGTATCTGGCAATGATCGAGTCGGGGTTCCAGACGAACGCGACGTCGCATGCGTCCGCGGTCGGCGTCTGGCAGTTCATACCGTCGACGGGCAGCCGGTTCGGCCTGGAGCGAGACCGTGCGGTGGATGAGCGTCGCGACCCGGTCCGCGCGACGGAGGCGGCGCTCGACTATCTCGAGTTCCTGCATGGCAGGTTCGGTTCGTGGTACCTGGCAGCGGCCGCGTACAACAGCGGCGAGGGTCGTGTTGCGAGGAACATGCGTGAGGAGTTCGGGCGTGTCGAGGCGCGGAGCGAGGAGGAGTACTACAGTGTGTGGCACCGTCTGCCGCCGGAGACGCGCGATTACGTGCCGCTCATGATAGCCGCAGCGCGCATCACGAAGGACCCGGAGGCGTACGGCTTCCGCCCGATGCAGCTGGAGGCGCGCACCTGGGACGAAGTCATCGCGAACCCCGCGACGCCGCTCGCGACCATCGCCGCCGACTACGGCACGACGGTCGAGAAGCTGCGCGAGCTGAACCCGCAGTTCCTGATCGGCCGCACGCCGAACGACCGGAGCTACCCGGTCCGGCTGCCGGCCGGCACGCTGACGAGCCTGGCGCACGCGGCTGAGCGGAGCGTGGACACGCACGTCGGGGATTGAGCCGTGAGGACCAGGCTCGACCCGCGCGGAACCGGCATCGTGGCGGGAATGGCGCTGTGGGTTGAGCCGGTGCCGATGGTCAGGGGTCCGGGGCAGGGGCAGGATTCTGCACACGCACACGCAGACGCACCAGCACACGTTGGGGAGTCCACCTCTCTCTCTCTCTCCACCCCCACCCGCGCCGACCATAGCTCGGCAGCCGCGCACACGCACAGGCACACGC
>JBBEBA010000062.1:0-7548 GCA_040882575.1 Gemmatimonadota bacterium | reverse complement strand
CGCTCCTGTGTTGCCGCTCCCCCGCTCCCCGCTCCCCACGCTGGACCATACATTGCAGCCAGCCCCGCGGATCACAGCCGCTCCAACCCACTGATCAGCGAGGTGCAGACGATGGGCATAGTCGAGCGCAACTGTGTCAAGGAATCGGGCTCGGGCACGCAGCCGATGGTGTTCGCGCACGGCTTCGGTTGCGACCAGAACATGTGGCGGTACGTCGCCCCCGCATTCGAGGACGACTATCGCGTCATTCTGTTCGACTATGTCGGCGCCGGCTGCTCGGCTGTCGGTGCGTGGCAGGCGGAGCGCTACTCGAGCCTCGACGGCTATGCGCAGGACATACTCGACATCTGTGACGCGCTCGACCTGCGGGACGTGATCCTGATCGGCCATTCGGTGAGCAGCATGATCGGTGTGCTCGCGGCGAACCGGGAGCCGGACCGGTTCGAGCGCCTGATCATGGTGGGCCCGTCGCCGCGCTACATCAACGACGCGGACTATGTCGGCGGCTTCGAGCGCGGCGACATCGAGGGTCTGCTCGAGATGATGGACAAGAACTTCATCGGCTGGGCGAACTTCCTCGCGCCGGCGATCATGAAGAACCCGGACCGGCCGGAGCTCGGCGCGGAGCTGACGGAGAGTTTCTGCTCGACGGATCCGGTCATTGCGCGGCGCTTCGCCGAGGCGACATTCTTCGCGGACAACCGCGAGGACCTCGCGCGCGTGACGGTGCCGTCACTGATCCTGCAATGCACGGAGGACATGATCGCGCCTGACCAGGTGGGCGAGTATGTGCACGAGCGCACGCCGGGCAGCACACTGCGGCTGCTGCGCGCGACGGGGCACTGCCCGCACATGAGCCATCCGGAGGAGACGATCGCGGCGATCCGCGAGTACCTGCAGCCGGCGTATGCGGGGTGAGACCGCGCGCTGCGACGAGGGCGTCGTGGACGACCTGCTGAACCACGCTCCGTGCGGCTTTTTCTCGTTCAGCGACGACGGCACGGTCGTTCTCGCGAACGATACACTGCTCGAGATGCTCGGTCACGATCGCGACGACGTCGTCGGCCACCACGTCGAGCGGATCCTCGCGCTCGGCAGCCGCATCTTCTACCAGACGCACTGGTTCCCGCTGCTGCGCATGCAGGGCCGCTCCGAGGAGATCTTCCTGCTGCTGCGACCCCGTGCTGGCGACGACATCGGCGTGCTCGTGAACGCGGTGCGGCGCGAGCGCGACGCCGGCGCGGCCTACGACTGCGCGTTGATGCACGTGCGCGAGCGGCGGAAGTACGAGGACGAGCTGCTGCGCATGAAGCGCGAGGCGGAGCAGGCGCACGCCGCGCTCGAGATGCGGCAGGTGGAGCTCGAACGCGCGAACGAGCTGCTCGAGTCGCAGGCGATCGAGCTCGAGCAGCAGCAGCTGCTGCTGCAGGAGCACGCCGAGGAAGCGGTGCGGCTCCGCATCGCCGCCGACGAGGCGAACGCAGCGAAGAGCACGTTTCTCGCCATGATGAGCCACGAGCTGCGCACGCCGCTGAACGCGATCAGCGGCTATGGCGAGATCCTCGCCATGGGCATCCACGGCGCGGTCAATGACGCGCAGAAGGACATCATCGAGCGGATCGGCCGCGCGGGCGCGCACCTGCTCCGCCTGATCAACGACATCCTCGACCTCGCCCGCATCGAAGCAGGCCACGTCGAGTACAGGATCGAGCCGGTCACCGTGTCGCAGCTCGTCGCCGATGTCGCGCCCATGATCGAGCCGCAGCTCGCCGGCAGCGAGATCTCGTTCGCCGTGCACGTCGGCGACGACGTCGTCGCACACACCGACCGCGAGAAGGCACAGCAGATCCTGCTCAATCTGCTCGGCAACGCAGCCAAGTTCACCGACCCCGGCGGCAGCATAGTCGTCGAAGCTGAAGCGACGCGCGACGCCGGCGGTCGCGTGCTGATCCGCGTATGCGATACCGGCATCGGCATTCCGCCCGACCGCCTGCAGTCCGTGTTCCAGCCGTTCGTTCAGGTCGAGGATGCGCAGGACCGCGGCGTCAAGGGCTCCGGCCTCGGCCTCGCCATCAGCCGCGACCTCGCGCTCGGCATGGGCGGCGACATCACCGTCGAAAGCACGCCCGGCGAAGGCAGCACGTTCACGCTGGTGCTGCCCGCCGGACGAGCTGCGACTATCGGCGCATGACACAGGAACGCCGCTTCATCAGACACACCGTGGACGTGCCGCTGGAGGTGCATCCCGATTTCGACGGCAGTTCGAATCCTGCTGCAGCCGCTGCGACCGCAGCCACGGCGACGGCGAAGCAGCTCGCTGCGAAGCGCGGCGTCAACGTCAGCACCGGCGGCCTGGCGTTCATCGTCGAGGAGTGCCTGACCAATGGCGACATCGTGCGCATCCGCATCCCTACGGTGCGCCCGCCGTTCGAAGCGCGCGCACGCGTCGTCTGGTGCCGCAATGAAGGCGATGCGTTCCTCGCCGGCGTCGAGTTCCTGGACGCCGCCGACGCGTTCCGTGCCCGCATGGTCGAGCAGGTCTGCGCCGTCGAGCAGTACCGTCAGAAAGTGCGCGAGGAGGAGGGCCGCTCAATGACACCGCAGGAGGCTGCAACCGAGTGGATCGAGAAGTACGCCGGAAGCTTTCCCAGCTCGTAACCCCGCCCCTCACGCTTCACGCTTCACGCTTCACGCTTCACGTTCACACGTTTCACGTTCACGGACGAATCGTCGAGGTGCGGGGAGTCACCTCGGCGATACGATCCGGCCGGTCAGCGCGAAGCGTCGGTGCTGTCGGTGTTGCGGCGGCCGCGGAACTCGACCGCACCCTCCGGCACTCCCTGATCCGTGAGAAACTCGAGTACGCGGCGCGCAGTCTCGCGGTCGGCTACGGTGATGAGCACGGCGTTCAGCGGATAGCTCACGGTCGCCGCGTACACGGCGCGGGAGCGAACCAGCGGCAGCGCAACGCCGTGGTAGCGGTGCAGCTCATCGTACGTGTACTGACCGCGCTCGGGCGTGACCCGGATGCCCGACGGGCAGGTGCGCGCGACGAGCGGCTCGATGACGGCGTGCACGATGCGGACGGCCTCCTGGACGTTCGCTCCCTCGGTGAGCACGAGCACGACGCTGCACCGCCCTGCGCGGTAGATGCCGGCGAAGCCGTCGATCTGCTCGTTGAGGCGGTCGAAGATGGACCCGCGCCTCTCCTTGCCGGGGCCGTCCGTGCGGCGACGTTCGGCGTCCGCATCGCCCACCTCCGCTGTACCGCCGGCTGCGCCAGTGCCATCGGCACTGCCGGCATCCGCGATGTCGCCGGTGGCGAGGAGTGCGGCGAGCTCATCCGTGTCGTCGAGGCCCGGTCCGGCGGGCATGGCATCGCACGCGGCGAGTCCTGCGATGAGTGCCGCGGCTGCGGCCAGCATTCGTGGTGTTCTCATGGCTCGATTCCTTGCGTTCGAGATCGGTCGGATCGACGCGGCTGGTTCCGCGTTCTGTAGTTCAATCGCCAGCCTCGTCCGGTTCTGACAATAGCGGCGCAGCGTCAGAAAAGCACACGTTCGGCGATTCAACAGGTATATTCGACGATCACACTTCAGACGGGAACCGCGATGCGCGCCTGCGGCACGCTCCTGCTGTGCAGTGTCCTGACCACGCCGGCGCTCGGCCAGGCGACGGCTGCGCCTGTGTCGGCTCCGGCCGCCACCGCTCTGGCGCTCACGGGCACGGTGACGGGCCGGGTGCTGGACGCGCTCACCGGCGAGCCCGTCGCCCACGCCGTCGTCGTGCTGGAGCCGTTCACCGAGGGCCTGATGCTGACCGTCGCCGACGGCGCAGTCCGGTACCGTTCGCAGCTGACGGGTGAGAGCGGCGCGTACCGGTTCGGCGATGTCGTGGCCGGCACGTACCGGCTGCGCGCCGAGCGCATCGGCTACCGCGCGGTGTCCGTGACCATCGCCGTGCGGCGGCCGGCGGAGGCGGACGTGTCGGTGGCGATGGAGTCGGAGCCCGTGCTGCTGGAGCCCGTGCGCGTGGAGCAGCGGGCGCATGCATTCGTCATGGCGGCCGCCGGCTCCGGCGGCAGCTCCGCCGACGCCGACGCCGCGCGCGTGTCGGCTGAGCGCGTGCGGCAGGCGCTGTTCGTCGCGCCGGACACGCGCGTCCTGACCTACGACGACGTCGTCGACGGCGTGACGCTCGGCGAGGGCGACGTGTTCCGCGCGCTGCAGCGGTTCCCCGGCGTCGGTACGCGCGACGACTATTCGGCGGAGCTGTGGAGCCGCGGCGCGCCGTGGCCGCACACACGCGTGACGTTCGACGGCGTGCCGCTGTTCAACCCGCTGCACGCGGTCGGCCTGCTGTCGGCCATCGCACCGGACGTGCTGGGTGCCGTGTTCTTCCACCCGGGCGTGCGACCGCCGGCCGTGCCGGGCGGTGCGGCGGCTGTCGTGGAGCTGCGCACGCGGCCGGGCGGCGGCGACGGCGAGCTGCGCGGTTCGGCGGACGTGTCGCTGGCGAGCGCGAAGCTGGCGCTCGAGCAGCACGTCGCCGGTCGCGGCAGCTGGCTCGTCGCAGCGCGCCGCTCGCACCTCGCCGCATTGCAGGGCGGACTCGGCTCGCTGGGCCTCGACACCGTGGACCTGCCGTTCCGCTTCCACGATGTCGCCGGCCGCGCAGACGTACAGCTCGGCGGCAGCAGCCGCATCGAGGCAAGCGGTCTGTGGGAGGAGGACCGGCTGCACGGCGATCTCGCAGGCGTGCTCGAGCGCACGGACGCGCGCTGGGGCAATACGGCCGGCCGCGTCACGCTGCGCACGGAGCTGCTCGGCCTGGAGCTCAGCCAGAGCGTCGGCGCGAGCCGGTTCTCCGTGCGCACCGATGCCCGGCAGATCCGCACGCGGGACCCCGCGCCGGCGTGGACGGAACCGGCCGGCAGCAACCGGATCGGGCACACACTTCTCGCCGGCGAGCTGGCGCCGACGATGAAGGGCGAGGTCGCGAGCTGGTCGGTCGGATACGACGTCGCGTGGATGGATGTTGATTACGACGGACCGCTTCCGCGCACGCACGCCGTCGAGCCGGACACGCTGCGGCAACTGCTGTACGCGCGTTCGCTGCGCGTGCTGGGCGTGCACGGCGACGTCCGCTTCAGCACGGCGGGCGACCGGCTCACCATCAATCCGGGCTTGCGGCTGGAAGCCGTGCAGAACCTGGGCGGGCACGGCCGCGTCGCCGACGGCGGCGCTGGCAGCGGCCAGCGGCTGCGGCCCGCGCCGCGGATCGCCGTGCGCTACGCGATCTCGGATTCGCACACGATCTCGGCGGCGGCAGGCAGGAGCTGGCAGCACGCGCAGGCGCTGGGCCTGGCCGGACCGAGCGTGCACCCCGCGTTCCATGCCAGCCATTTCTGGCTGTGGAGCGACGCGACGACGCCGGCGCTGCGCGCGGACATCGCGAGCATCGGCACCGAGCGCTGGCTCGGCGACGGCTGGCTCGTTGCGGCGACGTTGTTTGCGCGCCACGCATCCGGCCTGACCGTGCCCGACCCCGAGCCGGGACGCCTCGGCGGCCGCCCGCTGTACGTGACGGGTGAGGGCCGCGCGCGCGGCATGGAGCTGAGTGCGCGGCGCATCGGCGCGCGCTGGTCGACGTCGCTCGGCTACACGGCCGGCAGGTCGGACGTCGAAGCGGCGGGATACACCTACCCGTCGTCGGCGGACCGTCATCAGATCGTCGATGCCATGGGCGCAGTGCAGCTGCCGGCGGGACTGCGTCTGGCCGTCGCGTTCACCGCGATGTCCGGTGCACCTTTCACACGCGCGTACGCCCGCCTCACCGCCGACTGCGACGATTTCGGCTTCGGCTGCGACAACCCGAACGGCTCCTGGATCGAGGCGCCCAACGCCGAACGCACGCCCGCGTACCGCAGCCTCGACGCGTCGCTCCACTGGACGCGCACCATCGGCCGCGGCGAGCTCGGCGCGTACGTGCAGGTGCGCAACCTCCTCGATCGTGACAATGCCAGCACCTACGCAGGCAGTGCGCCGATCGGACGCATCGAGACGCGCGACGGCTCGGAGATCGTGTGGGATGATCGCTTCGAGAGCGGCCTGCCGCGGCTGCCGCTGGCCGGCGTGCGCGTGAGCTTCCGATGAGCAGCCGATGAGCAGCGCCGATGCCGCCAGGCTGTTCGACGAGCACCACGCGTCGCTGTTCCGCTACCTGCTGCGGCTCACCGGCGACGCCGACGTCGCGCATGACGCCGCTCAGGAGACGTTCACGCGCTACGTGCAGAAGCCGCCGCGCAACGAGCACCCGCGCGCGTGGCTGTTCACCGTCGCGACCAACATCGTGCGCGCGGCGTCGCTCCAGCGGCAGCGCAGAGCCACGCTCCTCGCCGGCGGCGCCGGCCGCGCGACCGTCGCCGATCCGCTGCCGGACCCGGAGCAGGCCACGCTCGCATCGGAGCGCCGCAACGCCGTCCGCCTCGCGCTGGACTCACTGCCGGAGCGCGAGCGAACCGTGCTCCTCATGCGCGAGGAAGGCTTCACCCACCGGGAGATCGCTGCGGCAGTGCAGACAACGACCGGCTCGGTCGGCACCATGATCGCCAGGGCTCTGGACAAACTCGCCGCCGCACTCCCGATCGACCTGCAGGAGACGCCATGAACACGCACGACGCACGCACCGAGCGACGGATGACACGACTGTCCGCGCTGCTGGAGGCCGACTTCAGCGACGACATCGCTGCACGCGCCAGCGCCGCACGCATGCGGCCCGTCGTCATCGCCGCCGCGGCCCATGCCCACCGCGCCGCGCAGCGCACCCTGCTGCTCCGCGCCGCCGCCATCGTCGTCCTGCTCGGCGGCGTCGCCGCCGTTCCGCCGGCACGCGCCTGGGTGGTGGAGCACGTACTCCGGCTCGCCGCAGCCCTCGGTGTGTCACGCGCCGACTCGCCTGCGTCCGGTGACGCGACCGGCCGCGCACCCGGCTCGTCCACAGGCGATCCGGCGCAGGCCGACGCCGACGTGCGCTACTCCTTCGACGTCGCCGGCCCGGTCATCGTCGTGCGCATCGACGCCACCGCAGGCACACTCGTCCTCCGCAGGGGCGCGGATGATACTGCTGGCACGGGCACGGCCGCGGGCACGGGCACGGGCACGAGCCCTGGCTCAGCCCCGGCTGCGGGCGCAGCCAGGCGCGCCAGCGCGGAGACCATCGACGCGCCGGGCACGCGCTTCCTCGTGCTGCCCGACGGCATCGCGATCGCGACCGGGGATGCGACCGCGGCCGCGCGCTTCATCATCACGGTGCCATTGCATGTGCGGGAGGCGCGGGTCGTGCTGGCCGATGGCAGCGCGCACCATGTCGCGGTGGCTGTCGGGGAGACGACTGTGCGGATCGGGGGGCTGGACTGATCACGGAGGCCAGACAGCGCTCAAATGTGGGCGATTGACGGCCGATCGGATGCGGCCCCGACTATCTCCGAACGGCGGCGGGTTGGCGCGTGGGCGCGACGGCGGGTTGGCGCGTGGGCGCGACGGCGGG
>JBBEBA010000061.1:0-90076 GCA_040882575.1 Gemmatimonadota bacterium | reverse complement strand
CTGGTGGTGGGCGATCTGGGCTGCGGCACCGGTGCGGTATCGGCAGAGCTCGCGCCGCACGTGGAGCGGGTGATCGCCGTGGACGAGTCGAAGGCGATGCTGGGTGCGGCGAGACGTCGCCTGGCGCCGTTCGACAATGTGGAGCTGCGGGCGGGCGCGCTGGAGGCGCTGCCGCTGGGCGATCATGAGTTGGACGCAGCGGTGCTTTCGCTCGTGCTGCACTACGTGATGGAGCCGGCGGTCGCGCTCGTGGAAGCGCGCCGGGTCCTGCGACCGGGCGGTCGCATCGTTGTGGTGGACATGATCGAGCATGGCAGGTCGGAGTACCGCGAGCAGATGGGGCACGTCTGGGAGGGCTTCGGCGAGGATCGGATGCGCGCGTGGCTGGAGGATGCCGGATTTGCGCGCGTGAAGTGGACCGGCCTGGCGCCCGCGGCAGGGGCGAAGGGGCCGCTGCTGTTCGCGGCGAGCGGTGTTGCGACCTGATGCAGGGACTTATGACCGCGGGTGGCGTGGTTCGCGCCCGCAGCACAATCACAACTCTGGAGTGAAGGCGGAAGACGATGAGCACGACGATGACGGAGCGGGTCGCGTACAAGGTTGCGGACATGTCGCTGGCGGAGTTCGGCCGCAAGGAGATCCGGCTCGCGGAGCAGGAGATGCCGGGGCTGATGTCGACGCGCGCGGAGTTCGCGGATGCGAAGCCGCTCGCAGGCGCGCGGGTCATGGGATCGCTGCACATGACCGTGCAGACTGCGGTGCTGATCGAGACGCTGGTCGAGCTCGGCGCCGACGTGCGCTGGGTCTCGTGCAACATCTTCTCGACGCAGGACCATGCGGCGGCGGCCGTCGTCGTCGGTCCGAACGGGACCGTGGACGAGCCGCAGGGTGTGCCGGTATACGCGTGGAAGGGTGAGACGCTCGAGGAGTACTGGTGGTGCACGGAGCAGGCGCTGCTCTGGCCGGACGGCAGCGGCCCCACACTGATCGTGGACGATGGCGGCGACGCGACGCTGCTGATCCACAAGGGCCTCGAGTACGAGAAGGCCGGCACGATCCCGGATTTCGACGAGGCGAACGACCCGGAGGAGTGGGGCGTAATCCTGGATCTGCTGCGTCGCATCCGCGACGAGGACCCGACGCGCTGGAGCCGCATCGCGCCGGCGATCCGCGGCGTGTCGGAGGAGACGACGACGGGCGTGCATCGTCTGTACGAGATGGAGCGTGCGGGCACGCTGCTCTTCCCGGCAATCAACGTGAACGACAGCGTGACGAAGTCGAAGTTCGACAACATCTACGGCTGCCGCCATTCCGTGATCGACGGACTGAACCGCGCGACCGACGTGATGCTGTCGGGCAAGGTCGCGGTCGTGTGCGGCTACGGCGAGGTCGGCAAGGGCTGCGCGCAGGCGCTGAAGGGCCAGGGCGCGCGCGTCGTCGTCACGGAGATCGACCCGATCTGCGCGCTGCAGGCCGCCATGGAGGGCTACCAGGTCACGACGATCGAGGACGTCATCGGTACGGCGGACATCTTCATCACGACGACGGGCAATCGCGATGTCATCACGGCCGACCACATGTCGCGGATGAAGGACAAGGCGATCGTCGGCAACATCGGCCACTTCGACAACGAGATCGACATGGCCGGCCTGAAGAAGATCAAAGGCCTGGAGCGGATCAACATCAAGCCGCAGTACGACGAGTTCCGCTTCCCCGACGGCCACAGCGTGATGATCCTCGCCGAGGGCCGCCTGCTGAACCTCGGCTGCGCGACCGGCCATCCGTCGTTCGTCATGAGCGCGAGCTTCACGAACCAGGTGATGGCGCAGCTCGAGCTGAAGGCGAACGCCGACGCGTACGAGAAGAAGGTGTACGTGCTGCCGAAGCACCTCGACGAGAAGGTCGCACGGCTGCACCTCGACAAGCTCGGCGTGAAGCTGACCGAGCTGACGCCGAAACAGGCCGAGTACATCGGCGTGCCGGTGGAGGGGCCGTACAAGACGGATCAGTATCGATATTAGGGGAGCGGGGGAGCGGGGGAGCGGGACGGCCGGATGGCCTCCAGGTCAGGCAGAGGCGCAGGGGAGCAACGTTGCCGGCGCACGATTCTGCGTCCGCGCACCCGCGATGTCGTTGTAGACCAACAAACAGAATGGAAGCCCGTACGATGAACCTTCGTCCTCCGCGACGACCCCTCCGCGTCTTCCGTTTCTCCGCGTCTTCGCGTGATGGCCGTTCTTCCCCTCCCCCTCCCCCTCCCCCTCCCTCAGCCCGAGCGCGCCAACGCCTGCTCGATGTCGTACAGGATGTCGGCGGGATGCTCGAGCCCGACGGAGATGCGCACCAGGCCGGGCACGATGCCGACGCGCTGGCGGTCTTCTTCGGTGAGCTTCGAATGCGTCGTCGATGCGGGATGGGTGACGATGGTGCGGGTGTCGCCGAGGTTCGGGCTGTGGGAGAGGAGCTGGAGCGCGTCGATGAAGCGGGCGGCGCGTGCTCCCCCGCCCTGCAGGACGATGACGACGATGCCGCCGCCGGCGCTCATCTGCTTCACGGCGAGCTCGTACTGGGCGTGGGACTCGAGGAACGGGTAGCGGACCTCGTCGAGCGCCGGGTTCGTCTGCAGCGTGCGTGCGAGTGTGAGCGCGCTGGCGCAGTGGCGGTCCATGCGCACGGCGAGGGTCTCGAGGCTCTTGGACAGGACCCACGCGTTGAAGGGCGCCAGGGCGGGGCCGGTATGGCGCGCGAAGTAGCGCAGCTCCGCAATGAGGCCGGCATCGCCGACGACTGCGCCGCCGAGCGTGCGGCCCTGGCCGTCGATGAACTTCGTGGCCGAATGCATCACGAGGTGCGCACCGAGCGGCATGGGCTGCTGCAGGTGCGGCGTGGCGAAGCAGTTGTCCACGACGAGCACGACACTGCGGCGGCGGCAGATCTCCGCCAGCCCGGCGATATCGATCAGCTCGAGGCCGGGGTTCGACGGTGTCTCGATGAACACGAGCTTCGTTTCCGGGCGGATCGCAGCATCCCAGTCGGCGAGTGGGGCCGTCGCATCGACGTAGGAGAAGTCGATACCCCAGCGCGGCAGCACGTTGGTCAGCAGCTGGTGCGTGGAGCCGAACACCGCGCGGCCGGCAAGGATGTGGTCGCCGGAGCGGAGCAGCGCGCCGAACACGGCGAAGACCGCGGCCATGCCGCTCGCCGTTGCGATGCCGTCTTCTGCACCCTCGAGCGCGCACAGCTTCGCGACGAGCTCGTCCACGTTGGGATTGGCGTAGCGGCTGTAGACGAAGCCGTCGATCTCGTCAGCGAAGAGAGCGCGCGCCTGTTCCGCTGATTCGAACGTGAAGCTCGACGTCATGAACAGCGGCACCGAATGCTCGCGCGCCTCGGAGCGCTCCGCCTGAAGGCGGATGGCCAGTGTCTCCGGGTGCAGGCGACGCTCGGTCATGCCACACCCACCGGCAGCACCTCCACGCGCGTCGTGATCGGGATCGCCGGATCCAGTGACGACGCCACGGAGCAGTAGCGGTCGAGCACCATCTCCACTGCGCGTTCGACGTGCACGGCTTCGGACGCCGTCTCGACGATGAACCGGAGATCGACGGCGGTCAGCCGGCGCGGCGCTGTCTCCGCCCGGTCATACTCGACTTCCACGCGCAGGCTGGCAGCGGGTGTCCGCCGCTTTGCGAGGATTTCGACCACGTCGATGGCGAGGCAGGAGGCCAGCGAGATGATCAGGGCCTGCACCGGACCCGGCGCACCGCCGCGGTTGGTGTTCAGCTCGAGCGTCGCTCCGTCTGGCGTGGTGCCAGTGAACCGGCCCTCGCCGTTCCAGTCTACTGCGATCATTCCGTCTTGCCTCGCTGCTCCAGGTTCAGGCCTGCGCCTGGAAAGTATCGAGCGCGACGTCTGCTCGTCGAGCCGCATCGCGCAAGGTGCCTGCCGCACGCTCCAGCAGCATGCTGCAGGGCGCGGCGCAGGGGACGCGCGGCTCACCGGCGGGAGCCAGCGGCAGCAGCCGATGCACCGGCACAGGCGTGCGGGAGGTCCAGAGCGGCGTCCGCAGGCAACTGCCGGGCCCGCAGCATTCGCGAACGACGCTGTGCAGGGCTTCGTCCCGGAGCGTACCGACTGCCGCGTAGATACCCGTCTGACGCGCGGCCACTGCATCGAAGGATTCCACGGTGAGCGTGCCGGTCCGGTACTCGTACCATCGCACGGCGGCGGCAGGATAGAGCCAGCCGATCGCAGGCCAGAGCCCGGCCGCAGACAGATCCAGCACCCAGCCGCGTCGCAGATCGGGCGCCGACCTCAGCGGGCGGTGATGACCGCCGCTGTCGGATCGCGCCACATCGAGTGCGGCCGACGCCGCTGTGTGCCGCTCGAGCAGCGCAACGTCCAGTGCAGCATCCGCCCGGTGTCGTACCTCGTAGGCGTCCTCGCCGGTGCGTCGGATGCGGACCTGCAGGAACGATCGGCCGCGATCACCGCCGTCGTCGATCCAGGCGAGGAAAGCGCGTCGCGCGCGTCGTGCGACAGGCTCAGGGTGCGGCTCGGCACGCTCAGACATGCACGCCGCGCCGGTCATGTGCGCCGGCATCGACTGCGAGCTGGATGGCAATGTCGGCAATATCCGCGAGCGTACCGACCGGCGGTGTGTACGCGAGGCGCCGGCCGCCGTGCCGGCCGCGCGCGCGGGCGAGTCCGAGATCGCGCGGCAGTGTCGTGCCGGCGTGCCAGCCGGCGGACATGAAGAACGGCACCAGCACCACATCGGGCGTCTGCACCCGTCCCAGCACCTCCGGCAGGCCGGGCGCCTCATCGAGGAACCCGCATTCGACGGCGGCGAACACCCCCATCGTGCGCAGCTCGTCGCGCACGCGATACGTGGTGCTGCCGGAACCGCGGGTACGCTCGGTCCCGTGGCCGATGACTATCAGTGTCGCGGCGGCGCGATCGGCCTCGCCAAACCCGTCCACGTCGATCGCGCGGCGCAGCACGAGGCCTGCCATTGCCGGGTGCGCGCCGACCGGCGCCGTATTATGCACGACCTGACCCGGACGATGGCCGCGATTCAGTTCGCGCGGCAGCACGACGCGCGTGAAGTAGCCCTCCGACAGGAACAGCGGAACGATGAAGATGTCGTCGCTTTCGACGAGGTCGAGCGCATCCCGCAGCGATGGCTCCTCCTTCCAGAACGTCTCGACGACTTCGTCGAAGATGCCGAGCGCGCGGATGCGCGCGGCATGCTCGTATACCGGTGCAGCCGAGTCCGCGCTCAGGTGCGAGCCGTGCCCGGCGAGGACGAGCCCCTGTGTCGCCTCCGCCGCGTGCACGTCGCTAATCCCGGATCGCGCGGATGAGCGACGCGAACGTCGCGTGCGCTGCGACCACGTCCACGGTCAGCCCGCGGGCGGCGGCGGCTGCTGCGGTCGCAGGGCCGATCGCGGCGATGCGGGGCGCGCCGGCTGACGCGCCATGGCTGTCGCCGTAGCTGTCCTGGAAGATGCGCACGCTGTTGGATGACGCGAACACGACGACATCGACGCGGCCGTCGAGCAGGCGGTCGCGTACCGCATCGTGCTGATCGGAGCGCGCCGCAGCCCGGCAGGCAACGACCTCGTCAACCCGCGCGCCGGTGTCGCGCAGTGCCGCCGCCACGGGTGACGCTGGCCCTTCCGCGCGCAGGAAGAGCAGGCGCGACGATAATGACTGCACGAGCTCCTCGCGGTGTGCAGCGACGCTCCACGGCGCGTATGTCGACGTCGTGATGTCCGCGCGCACGCCGTGGCGCGCGAGCGCTGCCGCGGTCGCGGTGCCGAACGCAAGGAAGCGCGTGTGCGCGAAGCTGCGTGTGTCGCGGCCGAGACGATGCACGGCGTCCCAGCATGCATCGACAGCCGCTGCATCGGTAAACGCGAGCCAGTCGTAGTCGTGCGTGTGGAGGAGCGCGTCGTCGAGCGGATCCGTGTGAACGGGAGGCAGCATCTCGAACTCCGGTGCCTCGATCACATCTGCGCCGAGCCTTGCCAGGCGCCGTGCAAGCCGTGACGGCTGCGGCCGTGACCGCGCGACGAGCACGCGCAGCCCGTGCAGGGGACGCCGCTCGAACCACGCAATCCTGCTGCGCAGCGCAACGACTTCGCCGATGATGAAGAGGGCCGGACCTGTGATCGCGGCCGCCGCGGTCGCGGCATCGAGCTCGCCCAGTGTTGCGACGATCGTGCGCTGGCCTGGCTGCGTGCCCCGCTCGATGGCGGCCGCGGGCGTCGCGGGTGAACGGCCGGCTGCAATGAGGCGGCTCGCGAACGCGCCGACCGACTTCACGCCCATGTAGACCACGAGCGTCTGGTGAGGCTGCGCGTGCTGCTGCCAGTCCACCTGCGCCGCGCCCGCTTCCGTGCAGCCGTGGCCGGTCACGAAAGTGACCGCTGAGCTGACACCACGCTGCGTCAGCGGGATGCCGGCGTAGGCCGCCGCGCCCAGTGCAGCAGTGATCCCCGGCACGATCTCGCAGCGGATGCCTGCGGCTCGGACCGCGACCGCCTCCTCACCGCCCCGGCCGAATACGAACGGGTCGCCGCCCTTCAGCCGGACCACCGTGCGCGCGCGCAGTGCGGCGTCGATCAGCAGACGGTTGATGTCGTCCTGGTCGGTCCGGTGCCCGCCGCAGCGCTTGCCGACGTCGATGGTCTCCGCGCCTGCGCGCACGAGGCGCAGGATGTCGGCGCCGACGAGGCTGTCGTGCAGCACCACGTCCGCGCGCCGCAGCAGGCGCGCTGCGCGGAGGGTGAGGAGGCCGGGATCGCCCGGCCCCGCGCCCACGAGGTGGACTGTACCTGCCCGCTGCTGCAGGCTGGTGCGCGGGATGATCAAATCTGCCAATCGGCGTTCGGGTGAATGCCACATTCGAGGCGATCCGTGCCGCGCCAGCGGCCCGCCCTCTCGTGCTCGTCGCTGGAGATGGGTGCTGTCAGCGGCTGATCGCCAACGCTCGTGTAGCCACGGTCGTGGAGCGGGTTGTACGGCAGGCCGTGGGCGTGGATGAAGCGCCAGACGTCCGCGCGGGTCCACGCAGCGAGCGGGTTCACCAGTGTCGGCGCGATCCCCTGCACCGCCGGGAGCGACGCACGCGTCGGGCTCTGGTCGCGCCGGCGTCCCGTGATCCAGCCGTCGAGGGAGCGCGTTGCCAGCAGGAACGGCTCCACCTTCGCCACGTGCTGGTAGCGGTCGACGTCCCGCTCCCACAGCCGCGGGCCGTGCAGCCGCTCGAACGTCTCGAGGTCCGGCGCGGGCCGGTGCACGCGCAGGTTCAGACCGTATCGCTCCCGTACGCGTTCGACATGTCTCAGCGTTTCCGCAAAGTGATGCAGTGTGTCGATGAAGATGACCGGCAGTGTGGGCGCGATGTCGGCCAGCATGTGGAGCAGCACGGAGCTGCCGGGACCGAACGCGGAGACGAGCGCAAACCGTTCTGCATCGAATTCGTCGACGATCCAGGTCAGCAGCGCGCGCGCTTCCTGCTCGAGCGCCGGCAGGCCCGGCTCGGACCGGGCGTCCAGCGGACGGGATGCCGCGTCGCTCATGATGCCGACCGCGCCGGTCGCACGATCGGCGTGATGCCGACGCGACTCCAGAAATCACCGAACCGCTCACCGGTGAGCGCCTCCGCGCGGTACCTTTCGAGCAGCGGCCGCACGGTCGGCACCAGATCCTCCAGCTTCACGAGATCGGCGTATGGCTCGGCGAGCCGCGTGCCCTCCGGATTGCCGCCGATATGGACGACGTACTTGCCGAGGGAGCGGCCGACGAACGCAATGTCCGCCGTGTAGGGTCGTGCACAGCCGTTCGGGCACCCGGTCATGCGGACCGTGAGCGCGTGCGACGGCACACCCACCTCCGCGAACGCGACCTCCAGCTCGCGGATGATCCCGGGAAAAACGCGCTCCGATTCAGCAACGGCCAGGGGACAGGTTGGCAGCGCGGGGCATGCCATCGCGTAACGCCGTACCGGCGTGAGGCCGTCGATCGCTTCGACACCGTGCGTGGTCAGAATGCCATCGATCGCCGCGCGGTCGGCAGCATCGATGTCCGTCAGCAGCACGTTGTGCTGGGCGGTCAGTCGGACGCCGGGCCGATACTGCTCCACGATCGTCCGCAACGCCGTGCGCAGCCGGATGTCGTCGCCGTCACGGACGCGCCCGTTCTCCACCCAGATGCCCCGGAACCAGCGACCGTCCGCCTGCTCGTGCCACCCGAGATGGTCGTCGCAGCCGGTGATGCGCACCGGCACCACAGGCGCGAGTGCGGACCCCAGCCGCTGCTCCACCTGCACGCGCATCCAGTCCGCACCGCGTTCATCGAGGAGATACTTCAGACGCGCTCGCCTGCGGTTGACACGGTTGCCATAGTCCCGCTGAACGGCGATCACGGCTTCCGTCACGGCGACCAGGCGGTCCGGCGTGACGAACCCCAGCGGGTCCGCGAGCCGCGGGAACGTCTCGGCCTTGCCGTGCGTCGTGCCCAGGCCGCCGCCCACCATCACGTTGAAGCCGGCGAGCGTGCCATTCTCCGCGATCACCACGAAGCCGAGATCGTTCGACAGCACGTCGGTGCAGTTGTCGTCCGGGAACGCAAACGAGACCTTGAACTTGCGGGGCAGGTACTGCGTGCCGTACAGCGCATCCGGCTCGGCTTCGTCGCGTGTCACCTGCGCGCCCTCCACCCAGATCTCGTGGTAGGCCCGGGTCCGCGGCAGCGTCGCATCCGACAGGCGCTGCGCCCACGCAATCACCTCGTCCCGCAAGCCGCCCGGCAGGGGCGCCGGGCAGCTCACGACGTTGCGGACGACATCGCCGCACGCACCGAATGTCGTGACCAGACTCTCGTTCAGCCGACGGATCGATGCACGCAGGTTGCCTTTCAGCACGCCGTGCAGCTGAAACCCCTGACGTGTCGTAATGCGAAGCGTGCCGTCCGCAGTATTCGCGAGCTCGTCGTGGGCCAGGTACTGCTCCGCAGTCAGCACACCGCCGGGCAGCTTCGACCTCACCATGAAGCTGTACGCCGGCTCCAGACCCGCGCGCTTCAGCTCACGCCGCTGGTCCCGGTCATCCTGCTGGTATGAGCCGTGAAATTTCAGGATCCGGTCCGCCTGGTCCGTCAGATGCGAAGCTTCGCTCGCCAGCTCCGCAGCCAGTGTCCCGCGCAGGCCCCGGCTCTCGAGCTTGATCCGCTCCACCTCGGATAGTGCGACCTCGTCCACTGCCGTGCTCATCGACCCTCCACCATGGCCTCACTACCGCGTGCCGTTGACAACAGAAAAGCCCGACCCTCAGGAGAGAGGGCCGGGCTGGTGCGACCGGCTATCCGGTCACTTCATGCGCTCGTCAGGTGATCCCGACCTTGCACACGCACCCCCGTCCGTCTCTCCTTGGAGAGCCGCACATACACGCGCACATGCACATGTAGGCAGGACGGTCGAAAGTGCGTGCAGACGTCATGGGCTCCGGATTCCTGTTCGCTCTGCTGGGATTGCGACGGAAAACGTAAACGGGACCTGACCGGGTGTCAAGGGAACTGTTTCGGCGGGACCCGTCCGCCCCGACCGGGACTCGCTGACCCCGCCAGGCCAGCCGACCCGGCCAGGCCGACCCGGCCGGCTGACCGCCCAGCCGGTCTGCAGGTTCGAGGCGCGGTCCTTGACGCAGGATCAGACACTTTATACAATAAGGCTCGGCCGGACGCCGGGCGGACACGAAACCGGGGTATCATGCGCGCGAATTCGTTCGTTTTCGTAGTAGACCTTCGACTTCTCGGGCTTATTAGGCATCGAGGAGAGGGTCTGCACGCGCACATGGTAGGTTGACCGACCAGAACTGAACCAGCGCAATCCGGAACGCGGGCCTTCTCTCAGGGGAGGGCCCGTTTTTTTAGTCCCGAGCTTTCAGGAGCGTGAGGACCATGCAGCGAGTGCTGATCTTCGACACCACGCTGCGCGACGGCGAGCAGTCGCCGGGCGCGAGCATGACCGTAGCGGAGAAGCTGCGACTGGGGCATCAGCTCGACGCGCTGGGCGTGGACATCATCGAAGCTGGGTTCCCGGCGAGCTCGCCGGCGGACATGGCGGGAGTGCGGGAGATCGCGCGCGAGCTGAAACGGCCGGTGATAGCGGCCCTGGCGCGTGCGGTGCCGGACGACATCGACCGTGCCGCGGCAGCGCTGGAGAGTGCGGAGCGCGGCCGCATCCACGTATTCATCGCCACGTCGGAAACCCACCTGCGCCACAAGTTCCGGATCGACCAGAACACCTGCCTGAACCGCGCGGTCGCAGCCGTCGAGCATGCTCGGCGGTATACGGACGACGTCGAGTTCAGCGCGGAAGATGCGACGCGCACCGACGTCGCGTTCCTGTGCCGGGTCGTGGAAGCGGTCATCGCTGCGGGCGCGCGGACGGTAAACATTCCGGATACGGTCGGCTACTCGCACCCGGCCGAGATCGCGCGGATCATCAGCACGCTGAAGGCAGCAGTGCCCGGGATCGACGACATCGTGCTCAGCGTGCACTGTCACGATGATCTGGGCCTGGCGGTGGCGAACAGCCTGGCGGGTGTCGAGGCGGGCGCCCGTCAGGTGGAATGCACGATCAACGGCATCGGCGAGCGTGCGGGCAACGCGGCGCTGGAAGAGATCGTAATGGCGTTGCGCGCGCGTGCGGACGCGTACCCGTACGAGACCGGGGTCGTGAGCACGGAGCTGTTCCGCACGAGCCATCTGCTGACGCACATCACGGGGATACACCCGCAGCCGAACAAGGCGATCGTCGGGCGCAACGCGTTCGCGCATGAGGCCGGCATCCACCAGGACGGCATGCTGAAGGAACGCACGACGTACGAGATCATCAGCCCGGAGACGGTCGGTGTGCGCGGCAGCCAGCTGGTGCTCGGTCGCCATTCGGGCCGTCATGCGCTGGCGCAGCACTGTCGGGAGCTGGGCTTCGAGCTGAACGAGGAGGAGGTGGAGAAGGCGTACCACCTGTTCAAGCTGCTGGCGGAGCAGAAGAAGGAGATCCTGGACGAGGACGTGATCGCGATCCTGCATCACGGCAGGCCGGACGACGCGCAGCCGAAGTACAAGCTGCGCGAGCTGCAGGTGGCGTGCGGCACGGCGCGCGCAAAGGCGCGGGTCCGGATTGCAATCGACGGCCGTGACGCGGAGGCGGACGCGGAAGGCGACGGCCCGATCGCCGCCGCATTCACGGCGATCGACCAGCTGATTCACGATCATCGCGTCGAGTTGAAGGAGCTGAACGTGCAGGCGATTACGGCGGGCCGCGATGCGGTCGGCGACGTGTCGGTCCAGGTGCTGATCGACGGCAGGTCGTTCACGGGCCGCGGTGCGGCCACCGACATCGTGAACGCCGCCGTGCGCGCGTATCTGCACGCACTGAACAAGGCGGCAGTCGCGCGTGGTCTGGAAGCCGAGGCGCTCGAGCGCGCCAGCTACCTGTGGGGCGTGTGATGACGCAGCCGCGCACGCTGTTCGACAAGATCTGGTCCAGCCATCTGGTGCGCAGCGAGTCGGTCGAGACGCCGGGCGTGCTCTACATCGACCTGCATCTGGTGCACGAGGTGACATCGCCGCAGGCGTTCACGGAGCTGCGGGAGCGCGGGCTGCGCGTGCGCCGTCCCGACCGCACGATCGCGACGATGGACCATTCGACGCCGACCATGCCGGTGCGCGGCGGTCTCGCGACGTACGACACGAGCGCAGCAGCACAGCTCGCGCGGCTGGAAAGCAACTGCGCCGAGTTCGACGTGCAGCTCTACGCGCTCGGCAACGAACGTCAGGGCATTGTGCACGTGATCGGACCGGAGCAGGGTCGGACGCAGCCGGGCATGACGGTGGTGTGCGGCGACAGCCACACCAGCACGCATGGCGCGTTCGGCGCGCTCGCGTTCGGCATCGGCACGTCGGAGGTCGCGCACGTGCTCGCGACGCAATGTCTGCTGCAACGTCGCCCGCGTACCATGGAGGTGCGCATCGACGGCCGCCTCGGGCCCGGTGTATCGGCGAAGGACGTCATCCTCGGCGTGATCGCGCAGATCGGCACGGCCGGCGGCACGGGCCACGTACTGGAATACACCGGCGAGGCGATCCGCGCCCTGTCGATGGAAGAGCGGATGACCATCTGCAACATGTCGATCGAGGCGGGCGCACGCGCGGGGCTGATCGCGCCGGACGACACCACGTTCGAGTACCTGGCCGGCCGGGCGGAGGCGCCGGAGGGCGCCGACTGGGATGCGGCTGTCGAGCGCTGGCGCGAGCTGCGCACGGATGACGGCGCGACGTACGATGCCACGCTGCACTTCGATGCGGCAGCCCTCGCGCCGATGGTTACGTACGGCACGAATCCGGGCATGGGCATCGCCGTGGACGGCCACGTGCCGGAGCCGGGTGCGGTGGACGCCGCCAGCCGGCCGGCCATCGAAAAGGCGCTCGGCTACATGGGCCTGACCGCCGGCGCGCCGATCGAGGGAACTGCGGTCGATGTCGTATTCCTCGGCAGCTGCACGAACGGTCGCATCTCGGACCTGCGCGCGGCGGCGTCGCTGTTGAACGGCCGGCGCATTGCGAGTGGCGTGCGCATGCTGGTCGTGCCAGGCTCGAGCGCTGTCAAGCGGCAGGCCGAGGCGGAAGGTCTCGATCGCATCTTCCGCGATGCCGGCGCCGAGTGGCGCGATGCAGGCTGCTCGATGTGCATCGCGATGAACGGTGATGCGCTGCAGCCCGGCCAGTACGCGGTGAGCACGAGCAACCGCAACTTCGAGGGCCGGCAGGGCAAGGGCGGCCGCACGTTCCTCGCCAGCCCGCTGACTGCAGCGGCCAGTGCACTGACGGGCTCGATTGCCGACCCGCGCCGATTCCTGAGCTGAGATTCCGAGCCGAGATGACGATAGAGCCCATCCGACGATTCGAATCAACCATGGTCGCGCTGCCCATGGCCAACATCGATACCGACCAGATCATCCCCGCCCGGTTCCTCAAGGTGACGGACCGATCGGGTCTGGGCGAGGCGCTGTTCGCCGACTGGCGGTACGATGCGACGGGCGCGCCGAAACCCGATTTCGCGCTGAACCGACCGGGCGCCCGCGACGCGGGGATACTGGTGGCGGGCGACAACTTCGGCTGCGGCTCGTCGCGGGAGCACGCGCCGTGGGCGCTGCGTGCATTCGGATTCCGCGCGGTTGTGAGCACCTCGTTCGCCGACATCTTCCGCAACAACGCACTCGGCAACGGCCTGCTGCCCGTGCAGGTCAGCGCCTCGACACTGGAGCGCCTGCTCGCGCTGTGCGCCGCGGGCGAAATGCCGACCGCAGCGGTGGACCTGGAGCGCCGCGAGCTGACTTTCGGGGACGGCGAAACCGAGGCGTTCCCGGTCGAGCCGTTCGCACGCCACTGCCTGCTGCACGGCGTGGACCGGCTTGGCTTCCTGCTCTCGTGCGCTCCCGACATCTCGGCCTTCGAGACGCAGCATACGTCGCGTGCGCAGGTGAGCGCATGAACGCGCAGATCACGGTACTCCCGGGCGATGGCGTCGGTCCGGAAGTCACGGCGGAAGCGCTGCGCGTGCTCGACGCGGTCGGGACCCGCTTCGGCCACACCTTCTCCATCAGCGAAGCGCTGATCGGCGGCGCGGCCATCGACAGGACGGGCACTGCATTGCCTGAGGCGACAGTCGCCGCGTGCCGGGACGCGGACGCCGTGCTGCTCGGCGCGGTCGGCGGCCCGCAGTGGGACCGGCCGGGCGCGCCCGTTCGACCGGAGCAGGGGCTGCTCGGTATCCGTCGGGAGCTCGGTCTCTTCGCGAACCTGCGACCGATCAGCACGCACCCGCGCCTGATCGCCGCATCGCCGATCCGGCCCGAGCGGTTGAAGGGCGTGGACCTGGTCGTCGTGCGCGAGCTGACGGGCGGCATCTACTTCGGCGAGAAGGGCCGCAGGCCGTCCGCGGATGGACGCGGCGAGACGGCCTTCGACATGTGTTCGTACAGCACGCAGGAGATCGAGCGAATCACGCGGATCGCTGCAGCCATGGCGGTCACGCGTGACGGGCGCATCACGTCGGTGGACAAGGCGAACGTGCTGGAGACATCGCGGCTGTGGCGCGAGGTCGTCACGCGCGTGATCGCCGACGAGTTCGCGGGCCTGGCGCTCGACCACATGCTCGTGGACGCGGCGGCCATGCACCTGATCCAGAACCCTGCGCGGTTCGACGTGATCCTGACCGAGAACATGTTCGGCGACATTCTGACGGACGAGGCATCCGTGCTCGCCGGTTCGATCGGCGCGCTGCCGTCCGCGTCCCTGGGTGCGCCGCGCGGCGCGGGCGCGCGCGGGCTGTACGAGCCCATCCACGGGTCGGCACCGGACATCGCCGGCCGCGGTGTCGCAAATCCGATCGGCACGATCCTCAGCGTGGCGCTGCTGTTGCGCTACTCGCTCGACCTCGAGGCGGAAGCGAGTGCGGTCGAGCAGGCGACGGCCGCGGTGCTGGACGTTGGCATCGTGACCGCCGACCTGGCGCTCGGCGAGCCGGCACGCAGCACACGCGAGGTGGGTGAAGCGATCGCGGCAGCCGTCGCAGGCGAACGCGCGCAGCTCACCGCGTCGGCCGGAGCGAAAGGCGGCGCGGCATGACGGAGTTGCGTACGGGTGCACAGATCATCTGCGAGGCACTGGTCCGCGAAGGCGTGGACGTGATCTTCGGCATTCCCGGCGGCGCGATCATGCCATTCTATCACGCTCTGCCCGAGTATCCGCTGCGCCACGTGCTGTGCCGCCACGAGCAGGGCGCCGGCCATGCGGCCGAAGGGTACGCGCGGGCGAGCGGCCGCGTCGGCGTGTGTGTCGCCACGAGCGGCCCCGGCAGCACGAACCTGGTGACACCGATCGCGAACGCGTGGATGGACAGCACGCCGCTGGTCGCGATCACGGGCCAGGTTTCATCCACCGTGATGGGGACGGACGCGTTCCAGGAGACGGACATCATCGGCATCACGATGCCCATCACGAAGCACAGCTTCCTCGTGACGCGCGCGGCAGAAATACCTGCTGCCATACACGCCGCGTTCCACCTGGCCGGGACCGGCCGTTGCGGCCCCGTACTGGTGGACATCACGAAGGATGCGCAGCAGGAGCTTGCGACGCCGGTGTGGGAAGCGTCGCCGGACGTCGCAGGGTACCGCACGAATCCGCCGGTCGACATGGATGCAGTGCGCACGGCGGCGCGTCTGCTCGAGCAGGCGGAGCGACCGCTGATCCTGGCCGGCAACGGTGTGATCGCGGCCGGCGCTCACGAGGAGCTGCGCCGGCTGGCGGAGCTGACGGGGATACCGGTGATCACGACGCTGCACGGCAAGGGCGCATTCCCCGAGGATCATCCGCTCGCACTCGGCATGGCCGGCATGCACGGCTGGGTGCACGTGAACAGGGCGATTCAGCAGTGCGATGTACTGCTGAATGTCGGCGGCCGCTTCGATGACCGCGTCACCGGGCGCGCGTCGACGTTCGCACCGCAGGCGCAGATCATCCACGTCGACATCGATCAGTCCGAGATCGGCAAGGTCGTGCGCGTGGACGTGCCGATCGTGGCCGATGCCCGCGTGGCGCTCACACACATCATCGAAGAGACCGGGCGGGTGGACACTTCGGCGTGGCTGTGCGCGATCGGCGATCTGCGTGCGAAGCACGAGCCGCGGCAGACGTATCGCAAGCGACCGGACACGACCGCGCTGATGCCGCACGACGTCTATGCGGCGCTGGACGCGACGACGCGTGCGCGCGGCGCATACCGCATCATTACGGACGTGGGCCAGCACCAGATGTGGGCGGCGCAGCTGATCGAGTGGCGCTCGCCGCGCACGCACATCACGAGCGGCGGCGCGGGCACCATGGGCTTCAGCGTGCCGGCGGCGCTGGGTGCAGCGCTGGCCTGCCCGGATGAGACGATCTGGGTCATCTGCGGCGATGGCGGCTTCCAGATGACGAACCAGGAGCTCGCGACGCTGATGCAGGAAGACATCCGCAATGTGAAGATCGCGATCATCAATAACGGCTACCTCGGCATGGTGCGGCAGTGGCAGGAGCTGTTCGAGGGCCGGCGCTACAGCGGCACGCCGCTATCGGCGCCGGACTTCAGCCTGCTCGCGCGCGCGTACGGCCTCGAGGCCATGCAGGTGGACCGGATCGAGGATGTCGATGACGCGGTGGCACGCGCGTGGGACCACGACGGCTGCGTCGTGATCGACTTCCGGGTGGAGCGCGAAGCGAACGTGTTCCCGATCGTGCCGCAGGGTCGCAGCATCGGCGAGATGATGATGGATACGACGGCGCTCCCCACCACCCACTCCTGAGGATCGCAATGGAACACACGCTGGTCACACGGATCCGCAACGACCCCGCCGCGCTGACGCGCGTGGTCTCGCTTCTGCGGAGGCGCGGTTTCGACATTCTCAGCATGGTCGTCGGCCGCTCGGACGGCGACCAGGGCCGGGAAGCGACCATGGTGGTCGCCGCGCCGGATGTACGGCAGGTGCTCGCGCAGCTGCTGCGGCTGGTCGATGTGCTCGACGCGAAAGTAATCACGGCAGCGCCGGCGGCGGCGCGCGACCGAAACCCCAACCGCGCGCTGAGCGCGTAATACGGAGACCCGACACATGGCAGAGATCTTCTACGACCAGGACGCCGCACTCGAGCGCCTCGACGGCCGTCGCATCGCGATCATCGGCTACGGCAGCCAGGGTCATGCACACGCGCTGAACCTGAAGGATTCCGGCGCCGACGTGCGCGTCGGACTGAAGTCGAAGTCGCGCAGCCGCGCGGCCGCCGAGGCCGCCGGACTGAACGTGATGACCGTGGCCGACGCGGTTGAGGAAGCCGACGTGATCATGATGCTGGTGCCTGACACCGCGCAGGCGGAATTGTACACGTGCGACATCGAGAAGCGGCTGACGCCGGGCAAGACGCTGATGTTCGCGCACGGCTTCACCATCCGATACGGTCAGATCCAGCCGCCGGCAGGCGTTGATGTGAGCATGGTCGCGCCAAAGGCGCCCGGCCATCGCGTGCGCGAAGTCTTCCAGGCGGGCGGCGGCGTGCCGGCGCTGGTGGCGGTGCATCAGGATGCGAGCGGCAACGCGCTCGCCAATGCGCTCGCGTATGCGCGCGGCATCGGCTCGACGCGCGCAGGCGTGCTGCGCACGACGTTCGAGGAAGAGACGGAGACCGACCTGTTCGGTGAGCAGGCAGTGCTCTGCGGCGGCGTGTCAGAGCTGGTCAAGGCCGGCTTCGAGACGCTCGTCGAGGCCGGATACCAGCCGGAGATCGCGTACTTCGAATGCATGCACGAGCTGAAGCTGATCGTGGACCTGATGTATCAGGGCGGCCTCAACTACATGCGCTATTCGGTCTCGGACACTGCCGAGTATGGCGACTACACGGCGGGCCGCCAGATCATCGGTGAGCCGGCGCGTGCTGTGATGAAGGATCTGCTCGCGAAGATCCGCAGCGGAGAGTTTGCCGACCGCTGGATCGAGGAGAGCAGGACCGGGCGCGCGGATTTCGAGCGGCGTCGCACGGAGGACGTGGATCATCAACTCGAGCGCGTCGGCCGCGAGCTGCGCCGTCGTATGCCGTTCGTCGACCCCCGGGAGACTGTTCCCGGCTCGAACAGCGCCTGAACCCAGAGGATCAATGTCTGCTTTTCCGCGCACCGCGTGGATCTGGAAGGATGGCGAATTCCTGCCATGGGAATCCGCCACGCTCCACGTCATGAGCCACGTCGTGCATTACGGCTCGTCCGTCTTCGAAGGCATGCGCTGTTACACGACGCCGGACGGACCGGCCGTGTTCCGGCTGCCGGAGCACATCCGGCGGCTGTACGAGTCGGCGAAGGTATACCGCATGGCGCCCGCGCACACGCCTTCGGCGCTGGCTGAAGCGTGCTGCGAGCTCGTGCGACGCAATGGCCTCGCCGAGTGCTACATACGACCCATCACGCTGCGCTCGCTCGGCGCGGCCGGTGTGAGCCCGCTGAACAGCCCGGTAGAGACGTACATCATCTGCTGGCCGTGGGGCGCCTACCTCGGCGCCGCAGCCCTGGAGAGCGGCGTGAGCGCCCGCGTCTCGAGCTGGTTCCGGCCGGCGCCGAACACGATGCCGGCGGGTGTGAAGGCGGGCGGCAACTACCTGAATTCGCAGCTGATCAAGATGGAAGCGCTCGCCGACGGCTACGACGAGGGCATCGCGCTCGGGCCGGGCGGCATGGTGAGCGAGGGCAGCGGCCAGAACATCTTCCTCGTGCGTGACGGTACGCTGATCACGCCCGCGGTCGACGGCACGCTGCTGCGCGGCATCACGCGTGACTCGATCATCGCGGTTGCGCGGGACCTCGGCATCCACGTGCGGGAGCAGGCAGTACCGCGCGAGTCGCTGTACAACGCAGACGAAGCCTTCTTCACCGGTACTGCTGCGGAGGTGACGCCGATCCGGAGCATCGACCGGATCGAGATTGCGGATGGCAAGGTCGGACCGATCACACGCGCCGTCCAGCGTAAGCTGCTCGCGATCGCGCACGGCGATGCGCCGGATACACACGGCTGGCTGACACGGGTAGCGCAGGCGACTCGTGTGGAGGTCGCATGATCGTGCCGGCAGGCGGCGAGCGCCTCAGCAGCATCATGCTCGCCGGTCCGGACCGCGCGCCCGCGCGCGCCATGCTGCGCGCGGTCGGGCTCACGGACGACGACTTCGACAAGCCCCTGATCGCGGTCGCCAACACGTGGTCGGAAACGACACCGTGCAACGTGCATCTCCGCCAGCTCGCCGAATGGGTGAAGGAGGGTGTGCGCGAAGCGGGAGGCGCGCCGCTCGAGTTCAACACCACGGTCATTTCCGACGGCATCACGATGGGCACCGAGGGCATGAAGGCGTCGCTCGTGAGCCGCGAGATCATTGCGGACTCCATCGAGTTGACCGTGCTCGGCTACCATTTCGACGGCGTGGTCGCGCTGTCCGGCTGCGACAAGACAATCCCCGGCACCGTGATGGCGCTCACGCGCATCAACCGGCCGGGTCTGATGCTGTACGGCGGCTCCATCATGCCGGGCAGCTACCGCGGTCGCGACGTGACGATCCAGGACGTGTTCGAGGCGGTAGGCGCGCGAGCGGCCGGCCGCATCACGGACGAGGACCTGTACGAGCTGGAGTGCGTGGCCTGCCCCGGCGCCGGCGCGTGCGGCGGCCAGTTCACGGCCAACACCATGGCCACGGCGTTCGAGGCGATGGGCATCGCGCCTGTCGGCAGCGGCATGGTACCGGCCACGGACGCCGGCAAGGCGGAGGTTGCGCGCGAGTGCGGCCGCCTGGTCGTTCGCCTGGTCGAGCAGGGACTGAAGCCGCGCGACATCATCACGCACGGCGCGCTCGAGAATGCGGTGGCGCTCGTCGTGGCGAGCGGCGGCTCGACAAACGCGGTGCTGCATATGCTCGCCGTCGCCCACGAGGCCGACATCCCGTTCACGATCGATGACATCGACCGCATCAGCCGGGCAACGCCGCTGCTCGCCGACCTGAAGCCGGGCGGCCGCTATGTCGCGTCCGACCTGCACCGCGCCGGCGGCGTCGCCGTGCTGCTGCAGCGGCTGAAGGAATGCGGGCGCCTGCACACGGACGCGATGACGGTGACGGGCCGCACCATAGGCGAGGAAGCCGATCTCGCTGTGGAAACGGCCGGCCAGGTCGTCGTGCTGCCGTCGGCGGCTCCGATCAAGCCGCACGGCGGACTCGTCATCCTGAAGGGCAGCCTCGCCCCCGAGGGTTGCGTCGTGAAGATCGCCGGTCATTCCAGGCTGCTGCATCGCGGGCCGGCGCGTGTGTTCGATCGCGAGGAAGAGGCGTTCGCGGCCGTGCAGGCCGGCCGCATCGTGGATGGCGACGTCGTTGTGATCCGGTACGAGGGACCGCGCGGCGGCCCCGGCATGCGCGAGATGCTCGGCGTGACCGCGGCCATCCGCGGCGCCGGCTTCGGCGAGACGGTCGCACTGCTGACCGATGGCCGATTTTCCGGCGCCACCCACGGCCTCATGGCCGGCCACGTCGCACCCGAAGCTGCGGTCGGCGGGCCGATCGCGATCGTCGAGGAAGGTGACATGATCGTCTTCGACATTGAGAACCGACGCCTCGATGTCGAGCTCGATGACGCAGAGATCCTGGCGCGCCTCGGCCGGTGGCAGCCGCGGGCGCATGCCTACACGCGTGGTGTGTTCGCGAAATATGCGAACACGGTCGGATCCGCCTCGCTCGGTGCGGTCACGGGCTAGCCGGGTCGGACGGATGGGGGGAGGTTGACAGACGGGGGCGTCGGGGAGCATCATGGGGCCATGCAGCGAGACAACCGCTATTTCGCGTTTGCGTTTTGTGACGGGACCCGTGCCACGGGTCGCGTGCGGAGGCGTGGGCGCATCTAGCGGATGCCCGACTGCTCCAACGGCGACGGCCCGTGGGAAACCACGGGCCATTTTTTGTCCTGTACCGGAGGGTCGCACACATGTCAGTCACGGCGAAACATCACGACGTCGAGAGGCGGAGCGTGGCAGCGCAGTCGATGGCGCGACGCACGCAGCTGGAAGGCGGACACGGCGACGGCCCTGCTCCGCTGCGGTGCTGCCCGGCGGGCGGAGCGACGCGGTGACGCCGGCCGTGCGGGTCGCCTACCAGGGCGAGTCGGGCGCATTCAGCGACGAAGCGATCGACGCCTGCTTCGGTGCTGACGCCGCGCTCGGCGTGCCACGTCCGAATTTCGGTGCCCTCGTGCAGGCGGTCGAGAGCGGCGACGTCGACTTCGGCATGCTGCCCGTCGAGAACTCGATTGCCGGCAGCGTTACTGCCGCGCTCGACGCGCTCTCGAAGTCGGACGTCTCGGTCATCGGTGAGATCATCCGGCCGATCCGTCTCTGCCTGCTCGGCGTGCCGGGCTCCGACGCGGCCGGCCTGCGACGCGTCCTGTCGCACCCCGTCGCGCTCGCGCAGTGCCAGCGGTTCCTCGCCGGCCTGACCGGTGCCGAGGCGATTGCCGTTCACGACACCGCCGGCGCCGCGCGCATGATCGCGGATGCGGGCGATGCCGAGAGCGGCGCAGTCGCGGGTCGCGGCGCCGCCGTCCGCTACGGGCTCACCGTGCTGGCGGAGAACATCCAGGACCGATCCGACAACCAGACCCGCTTCTTCGTGCTCGCGCTGCCGGGCACGCCGGCGCCGTGGTCGGATGATGCCGCGCGCCCGCGGCGCACCGCACTGCTGCTCGAGACACAGCACCGCGCGGGGGCGCTGGTCGATGCGCTCACCGCTTTCTCGTCGGCCGGCATCAGCCTGACGCGCATCGAGTCGCGACCCGGCGACGAGCCCTGGCACTACCGCTTCTTCCTCGAGATCGACGCGGACACCGCCGATCCGGTCGTGGCAGACGCGATTGCCGAGGCGAAGCGCCGGTCCAACCGGCTGCGCGTGTTCGGCAGCTTCCCGCGGCTGGGCAGCTGACGGCAAACTGCTCGTAGCACACGCCAGGTCGGGCGCTGCGCCGGTGCCAAAACCCGGACAATTGCACACTCGACGGTCCGGAACCGCCGGTTGTGCATGGTGCCCGTCTCGGAAGCGGAAAACTCCACACATGACGCGCCGCGCCGGCGCGCGTGTGCAGTTTTCCGCCTGGTAGCCGGTCAAAGCCCCAAGCGGCCGCAATCGCCGCGTCGAGTGTGCACGCAGCCCGCCTCCGCGCCCCGCCCGCCTCCGCGTACGTCGAGGAATCGGCGGTGGCGCTGCGCCCCCGCCCTCCGAACGTCAACCCAACTCCTCGTCCACGCCTGTCCCATGATTCGTGAACAGGCCCATCCGCCGGCCCCGCCGTTCCCGGCGTCGCCGCGCCCGGGAGCGGATGACCCGCGAACCCGTTACAGCCGCGCGACCTCCGCGCGCAGCCGGTCGACCTCCGCGCGCAGCTCGCGGTAGCGCTCGAACGCATCGCGGTTCGGCCGGTTGTCGCCACGGGAGACGATGCCGTTGAGGAAGCTGATCTGGCTGATCAGCATCGGCTGCGGGTACGCGGTAGACGCGGTGAAGACGAGGTCCTCGATGGCTTGAATCTGCTGCAGCCCGGCTGAGTCGTTGGCGGCGACAAGCCGTTGGCGCGCGGTGCGCAACTCGTCCTCGAGCTCGGCGCCGTCGGCGATCAGCGCTGCGACCTGCAACCCGAGCTCGTACTGCGCGCGCAGATCGTCCGCGGTGATGCCGTCGGCGACGAGGCGCGGGTCGGTTGCGACGCTCAGCAGCGCGGTGAGGGGTGCAGTACCCGGCACTGTCAGGCGCACGGAGTATGTGCCGGGCGGCACGGCAGTACCGGAGCCGCGTTCGTCGCCGGGCTCATCGCGACGCATGTCCCACGCGAAGCGGTTGAGTCCTCGCGTCGCGGTGAGACGCGCACTGCCGCCGCCTGCTCGACCGCGGTCGCTGCTCTCGGCGCCGACCATGCCGCCGGATGCGGCAATGCCCGCAGCCGTCGCCGTGGGGGGCGTGCTCTCGAACGCGCGGATCGTCGTGCCGTCTGCATCGAGGATCTCGAGCAGCACGGGGACCGGCGCCGCGGCCAGATGGAAATCGATGCGTGCGGTGCTGCCGCTCATGCGGTACGCCGCGCGCGGCGTGAACAGGTGAGCGGGTGCACTCACAACCGATGGCGAGGCCTGGTGCAGCGGCGTGAGGTCATCCACGATCCAGAACGCGCGACCCTGGGTCGCGACGACGAGGTCCCGGCGGTACACCTTGAAGTCGCTGATCACGGTCGCGGGCAGGTTCTGCTGAAAAGGCTGCCACGACTCACCATTGTCGAACGAGATGAACATGCCGAACTCGGTGCCGGCGTAGAGCAGTCCTTCGCGATACGGATCCTCGCGCGCGACGCGCGTCGGATGATCCTGCGGGAATCCGCTGCCCGGCGCAGTCAGATGCGTCCAGGTGCGGCCGTAGTCGTCGGTGCGGTAGATATACGGCGTCCAGTCGTCGAACATGTAGCGCAGCACTGCGACGTACGCACTGCCACGCCGATGCGGCGACGCTTCGACGGTCTGAACGCGGCCGCCGCCCGGCAGACCGGAAGGCGTGACGTTCGCCCAGCTCGCGCCGCCATCGCGCGTGACATGGACCGGGCCGTCGTTTGCGCCGGTCCAGATCACCCCGCGCTCGAGCGGTGACTCGGCGATCGTGTACAGCGTGCTGTAGAACTCCTCGCCCGTCACGTCGCGCGTGATCGGCGTGCCGGAGATGACATGCCCGCGCGGATCGTTCGCCGTGAGGTCGGGCGAGATCGTCTCCCACGTGCGGCCGCCGTCAGTGGTGCGGTGCACGTACTGCGACGAGTGGTAGACGACGTTCGCGTCGTGCGGCGAGATCACGATCGGGCTGACGCGCTGGAACCTGTACGCGAGATCGTTGGGGTTGTGACCGTACATGTTGGCCGCGCCGACGGAATACTCCGTCGCCTGTCCGGTGATCTCGCTGTAACGATAGAACCGGCCCTTGCAGTTGCTGAAGAATATCGTCGCAGCGGTGCCGGGCTGCGGCACGGCGGGGCCGGTCTCGCACCCGCCGATGCCCGTGCGCATCGCGTCGATCGCACGCGCAGCCTCGCCTGTGACCGGCACGCCGAGCGTCGTGTTGTCCTGCTGGCCGGCGTAGACCCAGTACGGGTGTCGATCGTCCAGATCGACCTGATACATCTCCGCGGTCGGCTGGTTGTTCTGCGACGACCACGTCTCGCCGCCGTCCAGCGTGACGTTGACGCCGCCGTCGTTGGCCTGGATGAAGATGTCCGAATCGTTCGGGTTGATCCACATGCCATGATTGTCGGAATGCGGCGTGGACCTGCGCTCGAACGTACGGCCGCCATCGACCGACCTGAAGAACGCGACGTTGTTGACGTAGACGACGTTTGCATTCGTCGGATCGACGTCGATGTAAGTGTAGTAGAAGGGCCGGTCGAGCAGTCCTGACTGGCTGCTGGTGCGCGTCCACGTCACGCCCGCATCATCGCTGCGGTAGACGCCGCCGTGCACGCCGCCCGCGGGGCCGAGCGTGCCATCGCCCGCTTCGATCAGGACGTAGACGCGCGACGGATTCGACGGCGCGATGCTCACGCTGATCTTGCCCGTCCACTCCTGCGGCAGTCCGCCACCGAGCTTCGTCCATGTATTGCCGCCATCGGACGACTTGTAGACGCCGCCCTCGGCGCGGGCGCCGCTGATGATGGTCCACGGCTTCCGCTCGGTACGCCACATGCCTGCATACAGCTCGTCAGGGTTGGCCGGATTCAGCGCGATGTCGGATGCGCCGGTGCTGTCGGACACGAACAGCACCTTCTCCCAGGTGACACCGCCGTCACGCGTGCGGAAGATGCCGCGCTCGGGGCTGGCGCCGAACGGGTTGCCGACGGCTGCAACGAATGCGACGTCAGCGTTCGTCGGGTGCACGACCATGTCCGCGATGACACCGACATCCGCGAGGCCCGCCGCGCGCCAGGTGCGGCCGCCGTCGATCGACCGGTACATGCCCCTGCCGATCGAGACGTTGCTCCGCACCGCGGCCGAGCCGGTGCCGAGCCAGATGATCGACGTGTCCGACGGCGCCACCTCGATCGCCCCGATCGAGCCGACCGGAATCTGGCCGTCGGTAAGGTTGCGCCAGCTCTCGCCGCTGTCGTCCGTACGGAACACGCCGCCACCCGTGCTGCCGAACCAGAACGTCGTCGGCTGCGCCACATGCCCCGCCACTGCCGTGACGCGACCGCCGCGCGTCGGCCCGATGAAGCGGTACTCCATGCCTGCGAGCACGGAGCTGCCGATGCTGGCGGCGGACTGTGCAGTCGCACGGGTCGGAACGGACAGCAGGCCGAGGCACAGCGGCAGCAGCGCGAGGCGGACGGAGTTCCGGATCATGTCGCCCTGGGTCTGGAGGGTGGAGGCCGGCTTCAACCTGGCCGGCGCCGCGGGCATGTGCAAGCGTACGGCCTGGCCGCCGCATCGCGGCTCCGGGACCAATGCCGGGTGCGACCGAGGCGAATTGGCGCGTTAGCCGCGGTGGGCGCGGTATTCAGACCAGACGCCGACCCGACAATAGACGATTGTTCCGATTGCCGCGGTGGGCGCGGTATTCAGGCCAGACGCCGACCCGACAATAGACGATTGGTCCGATTGCCGCGGTGGGCGCGGTATTCAGACCAGACGCCGACCCGACAATAGACGATTGTTCCGATTGCCGCGCCACCCGCGCCCGCCCTCGTCCGCCGTAATCGTCCGCCGTAATCGTCCGCCGTAATCGTCCGCCGTAATCGCCCACCGCAATCGCCCACCGCAATCGCCCCGCCCGTCATCGCCCGCCGTCACTCCCGCAGGTCCCGATTGTGCCACCACACCGCGGTGGACAACGCATCGTCGGCCCTTTTCGTAACGACCCCGCCGTACACAGACACACCGACGCCGACCGCGGTAAATACGATCCTGCGCATGGTGCCATCGAGGATGATGGGCGCGAGTACGGCGATGACCGTGCCTGCGCTGGACAGTACGCCGCCGCGGTCGTAGAGGCGGTCGTATTCGAGTGCGTACGCGCGTGCGGAGTCCGAACGAGCGAAATGCGGCGTGACCGCCTCCTGGAACAGACCGAGCTGAGTGACGCGCGCGCCGTCCCGGCCGCGCAGCAGCGCGGGCGGCGTGGTGAACGAGCCGGGGCTGATGCGGAGCGCGCATTCGTCGTAGCCGCAGCGTGTCTGGGTGGCCTGCGCCCGCGCATCGGCAGTGCCGGGCTGGACGAGCAAGGCGGCAGCGGTCATGGCAGCAAAGGCAGTCTTCATGTGAGCAAACTTCCCGCGAGTCGGCGCGCGAGCGCCATGATGGTGAGGACTGTGGGGCGCCCGAGTGCTTCCGGCAGGACACTCGCGTCGCACACGTAGAGGTTTCGCACCGCAGTCGCCAGGTCGCGATCCACGGCATCGCCGATGCGCGCAGTGGCGCATGGATGGGTGCCGCGCATGGGGGTGCGGATGAGCGAACCGGCACTGCAACCCGCGGCGATCAGCACCCGGTTCGCGACCTGTTCCGCCGCGTTCAGGCGGCGCGCATCCGCGGCGGTGAGCGACTTGGAGATGCGGCCGCGCACGTCGATGCCGCCGCTCGATTCGTCGCGCAGCTTGATCATCACGCCGAGGGACCGGCGCCAGCGCGGCCAGGTGAGCGGCCACGCCGCGCCTTTCACCGCCATGATTATCGGGTACATCAGCCATGGGTCGAGCAGCGTCGAGTACATGACGTCCAGTTCTTCATCCGTCTTGCTCCACGTCATGGGCGGGTCACTGCCCATGCCCGCGAACGCGCCGCTGCCGTAGATAATTACCGTCGTGTCCATGGCGATGCCGGCTCCCGCGGCGACGCCTGCGGTGCGCAGCAGCATGGGTGAACCGATCCCGCCGGCCGCAAGGATGACGCGCCGGGCGCGGACCGACGACGGCCGGCCGCGAGCCGTTACCGCCACGCCGACGGCCGCGCCGCCCTCCACGAGCACGCGCGTCACACGCGCGCGCGTCCATAGCTCCGCGCCGGCGTCCACGGCCTCGTCCACCAGTTCGGCAGCGGTCCATTTCGCACCGCAGCGGCAGCCGAGCAGGCAGTGTGCACCGCAGTCGAATGCGCGCGCGCGTGCCGGGCGCATGAACTTGTCCTGCGGTGTCCACGCCATGCCCAGCGAGTTCGCGGCGTCGGCCAGCCGCGTCGATGCTTCGCCGCGCAGCCCGGGCTCGAGCGGCTTCACGTCCAGCTCCGCGGCGAGGACTGCAGCCTCCGTCTCGACGTCCACACCGTGGCGGTCTTTCAGCCAGGGCGGCGGCGGTGCCGCGCACGCGGCATACATCGACGTCGCGCCGCCGACCATGAGCGGCCGCACGATCTGCATGCCTTCGCGCGTGAACAGCAGCGCGCTCCGGTCGGCATACAGCAGTGCGCCGGCGTACGTGCCGTACAGCGGATGCCGGCGCCAGTCGCGGCCGCGTTCGAGGATCAGGACCCGCTGCCCGCCGCGTACGAGCTCGCGGGCGACCATGGCACCGCCCGGCCCGCTGCCGACGACGATCACATCCACTTCGTTCACGGGGCTCCGGTGCGCAGGTCCGGGCGTCGCGCCGTCAGTGTGAAGACGAGCGCGGCGAGCGCCACGGGCACGTAGAACGTGGACAGCCGCCACGCGGCCGTCGCAATACCGATGACTCCCGCCGGCAGCAATGTAGCATACACGGCCGTGAACGCGATCTCGGCGCCGCCGGCCGCGCCAGGGGTAGGGATGAACGACATGATCGTGAACACGACCCACTGCAGCAGCCAGAACAGTACGGGATCGAACGGCACTCGGAGGAACAGAGCTACCATACAGACCACGCCGTAGCGTGCAAGCCAGTGCAGTGTGGTCAGAGACAGTGTGAGGGCGAGGCGTGCCTTGCCGCGGCGGGCGATGAGCGCGAACACGCGCGTGCCGTCGGACCAGGCGCGCTGCAGCCGGCGCCGCGACCGCGCGCACAGCCGAAAGGCGCGGCGGCGCAGCCGCGCGCCGGCATGGCCGCGCAGCACCAGGCGCACCGCTCCGCGGCTCAGCAGTCCGACAGCACAGGCGATCGCCGCGACCGCGAGTACATTGTCGCCCAGCAGACGCGCGCTCGACGCGACGACCGGCAGCCGCCACGCGCCCGTCCACACGACGGCTGCAGGCAGCGCGACCAGGAAGAACATGCCATCTTCGAGCTTCGGCACGATCGCGATGGACGCCGCTGCACCAGGCCGCACGCCGTGGCGCATCAGCATGCCCCACTTGAATGCCTCGCCGCCGATCGCCGTCGGTGACGCCGCGGCCCCTATGTCCACGATCAGTGTCATGCGGAACAGCTCGCGGAGCGGAATCGCGTACTCGAGGAACCGCGTCCAGATCAGCAGCCTGAGCGTACCCGTCAGCCAGGGCACCAGCGTGAGCGCGAGCGCGCCGATCAGATAGCCGCGCGGCAGCTCGCTGAGTGAGCGCAACAGCGCGCGGTCCGTCGCCAGCAGGGTGTACGCCACATTGCCCAGCACGCCGATCGGCAGCAGCAGCAGCGCCATCCGGAACGCACTCCGCCCCGTCGTGCCGCGCACGTCGGGCCGCCTCCCGGCCGTGCCTGCCGCGACCGTCATTCCTGGTGCATGTTCGTGCGGTAAATCCCATACAGCGTCTCGAAGGTCCGCCTCCAGGACAGCTCCGACGCGACGCGCGTACGCGCGCGCGCACCCATCTCGCGCCATGCGTCGCGCGGCGTCCGCACCAGAGGCGCGGCGAGTGCATCGGCGGATCCGGGTTCCACCAGAAAACCATCGATGCCGTCCCTCACCCGGTCCGTCATCGCACCCGCGCGTACACCGACGACGGGCAGCGCGCATGCCTGCGCCTCCACGACCGACAGCCCGAACGTCTCGTGCGCCATCGCCGACACGTACACGTCTGCCGAGGCCAGCAGGCGCGCCATTTCGTGCCTGCTCTGCACGAATGGAATCACGCGCGCGCGCCCGACGACCGCAGCCCGCGACTCGAGCTGAGCCCGCAATGTGCCTTCGCCGACGACCACGAGCGCCGCGTCGGCACGTGTCTCACGCAATCGCGCGAACGCCTCCAGCACCAGATCGGGCCGCTTCTCACGGTCCAGCCGACCGGCATAGATCAGCAGCAATCCATCACTGCCGACACCGAGCTCCTGCCGCAGTGCAGCATCGCGTCGCGCGGGCGAGAACGTCTCGAGGTCGACGCCGAGCGGGACGAGATGAGCGCCGTGGACGCCGAGCTCGACGAGTCGGCGGAGCATAGCCGGGGAGATGGCGATCACGACGTCGCAGCGCGCGTACAGCGACCGCAGGTACGCTTCCGTCGCTCTGCGCGCGACACGCGCAGCGCGCGCACCGACGCGCGCGGCGAGCGGCGCCTCGACGTAGGCCGTGGGCAGATCGGTCATGTACACGCCGCTCACGATGCCACCATGCCTGCGGCGATGCAGCAGCGCGGTCCACGGCAGGTTGTACGCACAGTGTGTCTCGATGATGTCCGGCGCTTCGTCGCGCAGGATGCGCAGGACCTTGTCGGAGCGGAGCAGAAGCCGGTACGTGGGCGAACCCGGCACGAGCGGCGAAGCGATGGTGTGGGTCGTGAGCGTGCCGTCCCGCTCGACGGAATCAGCCGCGCCCGGTACGACGAGCACGTGCGGCAGGTCGTGCGTGCGGCACCAGTCACGCTGCGCGTGCAGCATGGTGCGCACTCCGCCGCCCGTCGGCGCGTAGGATTGTGTGAGGGCGCAGAGCTTCACGCCAGACGTCGCTGCCGTTCCGGCGCGCGGCCTGCGATCCGGCCGTAGTGGGACAACAGCACGGCGTTGACAGCATCCCAGGTGCGCTCCTGCGCACGGGCGCGTGCCGCCATACCCATCTGCAGTCTCAGCTCGCGGTTCCCGACGAGACGTTCGACGCATGCGGCCAGGCTGGCCGGATCCCATGCTTTCGCTACGAGGCCGCTGCGACCGGGCTCGATCACGCCGGGCGGGCCGCCGCGATCGACGACCACTGCAGGCAGCCCGGAGGCCATCGCCTCCTGCACGACGTTCGCGAAGGTCTCGGTCGTGGACGGGAAGACGAACACGTCGCCGGAGGCGTACCATCGGGACAGCGCCGGGCCGGACTGGTGGCCCGCAAAGTACGCATGCGGCAGCTGCTTCTGCATGCGCGCGCGGAGCGGCCCATCGCCGACGATCGCGAGCCGGTACGCGACGCCGCGCTCGCGCAGCACCCGGTCCATGCCGACCAGGTCCTTCATGTCCTTCTCCTTCACCAGCCTGCTCACGAGCAGCACCATGGGCGTGCGGTCGTTTGCGCCAACGAGGGCGCGCAGCTCGTCGTCACGCCACTGCGGCGAGAAGCGACACGCATCGACGCCGCGGGACCACAGGTGCACGTTGCGGATGCCGTGCGCGCGCAGCTCTTCGCAGATGGACGAGGACGGCGCGAACGTCGCGGCGCATCGTCCGTGGAACCTGCGCAGCAGCAGCCAGCCGAGCGACTGAAGCCCGTGCGCGTAGTAGTACGGGAAGTATGACACGAAATGGGTGTGGAACGTCGCGACTACGGGAATGCCGCGGGAGCGCGCGTACGACTGCGCCCACACAGCCATCGGCGTGGGGCTCACGACGTGCACCAGGTCGGGCGCATAGTCATCCAGCTCGGCAGCGAGCCGGCGGCTGCCCGGCAGGCTGATGCGGTAATCTCGATAGAGCGGGAACGTGAACGAGCGGACCCGATGCACTCGCGGGGACCAGGAGATTTCGGGGCCGGGCAGGAACGGCGCATAGACGCGGAAGTCCACGCCGTCCGCCTCGAGTGAGGTGAACAGGTGGTTCAGTGTGTGCGATACACCATCCACCAGCGGCAGCAGACTCTCCGTGAAGAAGACTATGCGCATCACTCCTCCCGTCCGGTTCCGGCAGCACACCGTCCCACGCTTCGGGCGTTCCAAGCGGACGCAGCGCACGCGTCTGCCCGAAGGTATAGCACCGCAGCGCAAGGTGCCGCCAGCATGGCGGGGCCGCCTTTCGAGTTCCGGGCACCCGTGCGATTATCGGACCATGGGACCGATCCGGCTGCGAGGTGTGAGGAAGGCGTACGAGGACGGGCGCCGGCGGCACGAGGTGCTCGCGGGCGTGGACCTGGACGTCGCTGCGGGCGAGCTGGTCGCTCTGCTCGGGCCGAGCGGGGCGGGCAAGTCGACGCTGCTGAATGTCATTGCGGGTATCGACAGCGCCGACAGCGGCACCGTCGAGGTGGCCGGTCGCGAGCTCGGTGCGCTCGGCGAACGCGAACGTACTCTGCTGCGACGCCGCAGCATCGGCTTCGTGTTCCAGTTCTTCAACCTCGTCCCAACGCTGACCGTGCTCGAGAACGTGCTGCTGCCGCTCGAGCTGACGCGCGGCCGCGGCCACGGCGCCGCAGCGCGTGCGGAGGCGCTCGCACTGCTCGATCGTGTGGGCCTGCCCGAGCGCGGCGACTCGCTGCCGGAAGAGTTGTCGGGCGGCGAACAGCAGCGCGTCGCCATCGCACGCGCGGTCGCGCACCACCCGCTGCTGGTCCTGGCGGACGAGCCGACGGGCAATCTCGACAGTGTGACCGGCGAACGCGTGCTGGACCTGCTGACCACACTGGCCGCCGAGCGCGGCACGACCATGCTGATCGCGACGCATGCGCCGGAGATCGTCGCGCGCGCGCATCGCGTCGTCACACTGCGCGATGGCGTCATTGCACACGCCGCTGATGGCGACCGCGGCACCGGCGGTGGCACCGGCAGCGACGCCGCGCCATGAGCCCGCTCCTGCTCCGCGCCGGCCTGCGCTATCACCGCCGACATCCGTGGCAGGCGGCGCTGGCCGGGCTGGGCATCGCGCTCGGAGTGGCCGTCGTTGTGTCCGTCGATGTGGCCACGCATGCCGCGCGGCGCGCGTTTGCGCTCTCCGCCGAAGCGGTCACTGGTCGGGCGACGCACGAGATCATCGGCGGGCCGGCCGGACTGCCCGATTCCCTCTATGCCGTGCTGCGCGTGAAGCACGGCATCGACAGCATCGCGCCGGTCGTCGACCGGCATGTCCGTCTGCCCGCGCACGGCGGCGCAACACTCCGCCTGCTGGGCCTGGACCCATTCGCCGAGGCGCCGTTCCGCCCGTACACGGCAGCGGCGTCGGGACTGCCGGACGTGAGTGCGCTGCTCACCCGCCGTGCGGTGCTGCTCGCGCGGCCGACCGCCGGCCGGCTGGGCGTCCGCGCGGGCGACACCATCGCGATCGGCAATGGTGCAGCGTCGGTGCCGGCAGTGGTTGCGGGCGTGCTCGATGCCGCCGACGAGCTGAGCGGATCAGCGCTGTCCGATATCGCCCTCACCGACATCGCGACTGCGCAGGAGCTGACGAACGGGATCGGCGTGGTGGACCGCATCGAGGTGCGTGCGTCCGCCGACAGCGCGGGTGCGCGCATGCTGGCGCGCATACGTGCTGCGCTGCCACCCGGCGCGCGCCTGATCGAGACGGAGGCGCGCACCGGCGCGACGCTCCGCCTCACGCGCGCGTTCGACACGAACCTGACTGCGCTCGCGCTCGTCGCTCTCGTGTTCGGCATGTTCCTGATCTACAACAGTGTGACGTTCTCGCTCGTGCAGCGACGTCAGCTGATCGGGCTGCTGCGAGCGCAGGGCGTAACGGCGCGCGAGGTGCTGACGCTCGTGCTCGTCGAGGCAGCGGTGCTGGGCGCGGTCGCGACGCTCGCGGGCATCCTGCTCGGTCAGCTGCTCGGCACGCAGCTCGTGCGCCTGGTCGCACGCACCATCAACGACCTCTACTTCGCGGTCGCCGTGACGACGACGCGGCTCGACCCGCTGCTGGCTGTGAAGGCTGCGCTGCTGGGGGTCACCGCGACGGTGGGCGCCGCGCTGCCGCCTGCCCTCGAGGCCGTGCGGGCGCGACCGCGTGCGGCTCTTGCACGCGCTTCGCTCGAACGCGGTGCGCGGACCGCGGCCGGGCGGCTCGCGATACTCGGACTGGCTGCGGCCGCGGCGACGGCCGTGCTGCTGCTTGCACCGTCGCGCAGCATTACGCTCGGCTTCTCCGCACTGTTCGTGCTGATTCTGGCCGCTGCGCTGCTCACGCCGGCGACGACGATCCTGCTCATGCGCCTCGTGCGGCCACTGCTCTCGGGCTGCGGTCCCGTGCCACGCATGGCCGCGCGCGGTGTGACGGCATCGCTCAGCCGCACGGCACCGGCCATCGCGGCGCTGAGCGTCGCGGTCGCGGTCGGCATTGCCGTGACCATCATGATCGGCAGCTTCCGGGCGGGCGTCATCGCTTGGCTGAATCAGACGCTGCAGGCCGACCTCTACATCTCCGCGCCGGGCCTCGGCGCGAACCGCAACGACGCGGCGCTGGATCCCGCGCTCGCCGCGCAGATCGCCGCACTGCCCGGCGTCGCCGGTGTGACCACGTACCGCCACGCAGCGCTGCTGGTCGGTGAGGACTTCCTGCGCGTCATCGCACTCGATCTCGCACCCGGCCACCGCGACGCATTCACGCTGCTGGACGCGACGCCCGCCGCTGCGTGGACCGCGTTCGAGAATGGCGCCGTGCTGGTTTCCGAGCCGATCGCTTTCCGGGAGGGCATTGGGGCGGGCGACAGCATCACACTGCCGACGGATCGCGGATCGCGCCGCTTTGCGATTGCCGCCTCCTTCCGCGACTACGCCAGCGAGCACGGCGTGATCATGATCCAGCGCGAGGCATACGAACGCGCGTGGGACGATGCTGCGACGACATCGCTTGCCGTGTTCATCCGCGGCGACGCACAGCATGATGACATCACGGCTCGCATCCGGGAACTGCCAGCCGCAGCCGGTGTGACTGCGCGGCCGAATGCGGGGCTGCGCGCGGCAACGCTGCAGGTGTTCGACCGCACGTTCATCATTACCGGCGTGCTGCGCCTGCTCGCACTGATCGTCGCGTTCGTCGGTGTCACAGGTGCGCTCATGGCACTGCAGCTCGAGCGCGCGCACGAGATCCGCGTACTCCGCACGATCGGACTGACGCCCGCTCAGGTGTGGGCACTCGTCACCGCGCAGACGGCGCTCATGGGTCTCGCCGCCGTGGCACTGGCCGTGCCGCTCGGCCTCGTCATGTCGTGGGCCATGGTGAACGTGATCAACCGCCGCTCGTTCGGCTGGAGCTTCGACATGCTGGTCGGCACTGCGCCGTTGCTGCAGGCGCTCGCGATCGGTATCGGCGCCGCCCTGCTGGCCGGACTGTACCCGGCGTGGAAGATGTCGCGATGACGCGGCGTCTGCCCGTGCGGCTCATGTCGCCTGTCATGCTGCTCGTGCTGCTGGCCGCAGCGTCATGTGCTCCGGCCGCCGATGATACGCTCGATCCGCCGGCTGCCGGGCCGCAGCTCGAGCTCGCGGTGCTGCTTGGCGGAGCGGACACGCTGCATGCGCATGCGTTCGAGCCGCGGCCGTTCACGTTTCCCGCGGACCACGGACCGCATCCGCAGTTTCGCGCGGAGTGGTGGTACTTCACGGGCAGCCTGATGGCGGCAAATGGCCGCGAGCTCGGCTACCAGCTCACGTTCTTCCGCAGCGCGCTGACCGACAGCGCGTCGTTTGCAGAGGAACTGGACGGTGCTTCAGCCGCGCGCAGCGCCTGGCGTTCGCGTCACGCGTACATGGCTCACTTCGCCGTGAGCGATGCCGGTGCGCCCGCGTTCCATGCAGCGCAGCGGTTCGCGCGCGAGTCGCTCGATCTCGCCGGCGCACGCGCGGAGCCGTTCCGCGTATGGCTCGGCGACTGGCACGCGGCGTCTGCGGGGCCCGGATCGTTCCCGCTCACGCTGAGTGCGGCGGATGGCGACGTCGCCGTCGACCTCACGCTCGACGCAGGCAAGCCGATCGTGCTGCAGGGCGACGCCGGCCTGAGCCGGAAGGGTGCCGAGCCGGGCAACGCATCGTACTACTACTCGCGCACCCGGATGCCGACGCGGGGCACCATTCGGATCGGCGGAACGCAGCACGTCGTCACCGGCGCGAGCTGGCTCGACCGCGAGTGGAGCACGAGTGCGCTCGCCGGAGGCGTCGAAGGCTGGGACTGGCTGTCGCTGCAGCTCGATGACGGCACCGAGCTGATGCTGTACCGGCTCCGGCGCGCGGACGGGACCGCCGATCCGTACAGCGCCGGGACGTTCGTGCGCGCAGACGGGGGCACCGTGCGGCTGAAGAACGATGACTTCACGATGACGCCGGTCGCGACGTGGAGCGCTGCCGGGTATCCGGTCTCGTGGCACATCGAGGTGCCGTCGCTGGAGCTGATACTCGATGTGGACGCAGCGTTCCCTGCGCAGGAGCTCGTGCTCGCCGTACGTTACTGGGAGGGCATGGTACGGGCGGCAGGCAGGCGCAGCGATCGTGCGCTATCCGGCCGCGGCTACCTCGAGCTCACCGGGTACTGAGCGCGGGCTCCGGCACCCGCACCTCGCCCGGTTTCGCCAGCTCGCCGCTCTTCTCGAGTGCGCGGCGGAACAGCACCGGTCCGATCGTCTGATTGATCGCGATGAAGGCGAGCGCGAGTGACCGTAGCTGCTCGCCGAGCTCGGGATACGCCTCCGCGGCGATGACGGTCAGGCCGATTGCGACACCGACCTGCGACACGAGCCCGAGCCACACGTACTTCTGCTCGACCTCGCTCACACCGGCCCACCTGCTGCCGATCGAGACGCCGACCTTCAGCACGCCGGCGCGGAACAGCGCAAGCGGGATCATGAGCGGCAGCAGTGGCGCAACCTGCCGCAGTCCGATGGCAGCCCCTGATAGTGCGAAGAACACGACGAACACGGGTGCAGCCGAGCGCTCCATTGCATGGCGCAGCCGCTCGCCGTCCCTGGAGAAGTTTTCGGAGATGAAGCCGGCGGTCAGCAGTGTGAGCAGCAGCTCGACATGCAGCGCGCGCGTGAGCTCCAGCCCGAAGAACGTGACGAGCACGGCGAAGAGCATCAGCTCCTTGCCGACGAATCGGAGATACGCGGCGACGCCGAAGCCGATCAGTGCACCGATCAGCAGTGCGCCTGCGATTTCCCATACCACCATGCCGACGCTCGCTGTCGCGCCGGCTACAGGCACGAGTGCGCGAGCGACCCACAGCATGCCAGTGAACAGCAGCACCACGACGATGTCGGACAGGAGCACGACGCCGAGCGTAGTGCGGGCGACAGGTCCCTTTGCCTGCGTTTCCGTCAGCAGCGCCATGGTCACTGCGGGCGAGTGGACAACGGCGATGGTGGCGAACAGCAGCGAGAAGGCGAGGTTCCGCTGAATCGTTGGCTCCGGGATGACGTCGAAGAATGTCGTCATGCCGTAGATCGCAGCGGTCAGCAGCACGAAGCTCAGGCCGACTTCTGTCGCCATGATCTTCAGCAGCTTCACACCGTTTTCCCTGACTTCCTGCCACTGCAGCTCGGCACCGGCGAGAAATGCGATGAAGCCGACCGCGAGGTTGCTGACGCCCGTCAGCCGCTCCGCGCCGTCCTGCGAGACCACGTTCAGCACGGACGGCCCGAAGATCACTCCAGCCAGCAGGTAGCCGACGATCTTCGGGATCCGCATCGCGCCTGCAATCTCGCCGACCGTGTAGGCGGCCAGGATCAGGAACCCGAACGTCAGCAGCGCCTGCGAGCCCTGGCCGAAGGAACCCAGCGGCAGGATCAGCTGGATCCCCCCCAGCAGCAACACCAGGATGAGTGCGCGCCTCATCGCGAACCCTCCGTCTGCACATCGCTCATCGTCTCGCCCGCCAGCTCATCCCCGGTTGCGGTATCCCTGCTATCACCCACCATCACCTTGCGGTTCAGTGCATGACGCATGCGCCGTCGATACGAACGGAACACGTCGCGCGCCAGCCGGGCGGAAGTGATGTCGGTGAGCAGCACCGACAGAATCGCCGCAGTGAACACGATCGTGCTGAACGGCAGCTCCTCGAGCAGCTGATAGTTGAACGCGATCGCGAGCGCGAGCCCGCCGTGTCCCATGAGTGCGCGCCCCCACATCGGGCCCACCGCGCTCAGCGTGTGCTGCATGCGGGCGGCAAGACGGGCAGTGCCCAGCTTCGCGACGACGCGCACGGCGAGGAACAGCAGAATGGGCACCAGCCACTCGATGCCGGGCTCGCGGGTCCAGGCGGCACCGACGAACAGCAGCAGCACGTAGTAGAGCGGCTTCTCGACACGCGTGAGTACCTCGAGCACGCTCGCCGGATTGCGCGATGTGTTGACGAGCACGATACCGATCAGGAGCGTGGACAGCAGCGGCGACAGGCGCAGGTAGGCGGCCGCGCCGCTGGCCAGCACGAGCGCGCCGGCGAGCGCGATGAACAGGCGGTCGGGATCGCGCTCTTCGCCGAGGAAGAGGTGGAACAGCGCGCCGCCGACCACACCGATCGAAAGGCTGATCACCGCCCACTCGGTCGGGGTCGGCGGCCGCGTCATGCCGAGCGGCGCGCTGTGCACCAGGGCGAGCAGCATGCCGAACCCGACGATGGCGACCAGCGCATCGATCGCCGTCGCTACCTCGAGCTGCTGAATCAGGGGCCCGCGCCGGTTCAGCTCCCGCGACACGAGGGCTATGCCTGACGGCGCTGATGCCGTCGCGATCGTGCCGAGCGCGAAGCCGGCGATCACCGCGTCACGGATCGATGCGTCGAGCAGAAGGATCAGCATGAGCGAGCTGACGGCACCCGTGACCACGAGCGTCCCGATCGCCTCGAGAAATGCGACGCGGTAGTACACGCCGGGAATGCGCATCAGCTCGCTGATCCTGAACTGCGCGCCGATCAGCGCACCGATCCAGCCGAGCGCGAGCGTCATGAACGGCGCGAACTGCCCGACCGTAGTGGCGTTCAGGATGCCCGAAACCTCGGGGCCGAGCAGGATGCCGAGCAGGAGGTACTCGGCACCGGATACGATGAGGAAGCGGCGCCCGAGCCAGTCGAACAGCACGTGGGCCGCCATATACGCGGCTACGACTACGACGATCAGGATCAGGCCTGCGCTCATCCGCCTCCCGCGGTGGTCCGGCTGTTCGACGTCGTCTCGAGGCGCCAATTTAGACCGTGAGCCCCGGTCACGGCTACCGCTGATGAAAGAAGGATGCCCGATTGCCCGCGCCGCTTCCGATCCATGACGTCCTCGACGAGCTGCGATCGCGGCTGCGCGCGGCGCAGCGTGCAGTGCTGCAGGCCCCGCCCGGCGCGGGCAAGACGACGCGCGTGCCGCTCGCGCTGCTCGACGAGCCGTGGCTCGGCGGCGGCCGCATCATCATGCTCGAGCCGCGCCGCCTCGCCGCGCGCGCCGCGGCCGCATACATGGCGCGGCTGCTCGGCCAGGCGGTGGGCGGCACGGTCGGCTACCGCGTGCGTCTCGACTCACGCGTAGGGCCACGGACGCGTATCGAGGTGGTTACGGAGGGCGTGCTCACGCGCATGCTGCAGGACGATCCATCACTCGACGGCGTCGGCGTCGTCATCTTCGACGAGTTCCACGAACGCAGCCTGCACGCAGATCTCGGTCTGGCGCTCACGCTCCAGGCGCAGTCGCTGCTCCGCCCGGATCTGCGCGTTCTGATCATGTCCGCAACCCTCGACGCCAGCGCCGTCGCGGCATTGCTCGACGACGCGCCCGTGGTCACGAGCGCGGGTCGCGCGTACCCGGTCGAGACGATCTACCTGCCGCAGCGGATCGACGGCTTCATCGAGCCGGCCGCCGTCGCCGTGGTGCTGCGCGCGCTGACTGCGCACGACGGCGACATCCTCGTGTTCCTGCCGGGCGCGGCCGAGATCCGCCGCACGGCCGACAGGTTGCGCGACGCTGCGCTGCCGCAACGCACGAGCGTGCTGCCCCTGTTCGGCGATCTGCCGCAGGACGAGCAGGACCGCGCGATCGCGCCGAGCCTGCCGGGCACACGCAAGGTCGTGCTCGCGACGAGCATCGCGGAGACGAGCCTCACCATCGAGGGCGTGCGCGTCGTGGTCGACGGTGGACTGATGCGCGTGCCGCGATTCTCGCCGGGCACCGGCATGTCGCGACTCGTCACCGTGCCCGTCTCGCGCGCGGCTGCCGATCAGCGGCGCGGCCGCGCCGGCCGCCTCGGGCCGGGCGTCTGCTACCGGTTGTGGACGGAAGGCGACCATGCCGGTCTCATCCCGCACCGGCCCGCCGAGATCCTCGAGGCCGACCTCGCGCCGCTCGCACTCGAGCTCGCCGTGTGGGGCGTCGCGGATCCCGCAGAGCTGCGCTGGCTCGACGCACCGCCGGCCGCGGCATTCGCGCAGGCGCGCGATCTGCTGCGCGCGCTCGATGCTCTCGACGATGACGGGCGCGCGACTGCCCACGGCCGCGCGCTGGCGTCGTTCGCGCTGCATCCAAGGCTCGCGCACATGCTCATGAACGCGACGTCACTCGAGCTCGGCGCGCTCGGCTGCGACCTTGCCGCCCTGCTCGCTGAACGCGACGTGCTCCGCTCGCACGATGGCGTGACCGATCCGGATCTGCGACTGCGCCTGCCACTTATGCGCGGCGAGCGCGACGTGCCGCCTGGCCACGCCATCGACGCGAATGCACTGCGACACGCGCGCCTGGAAGCCGGCCACTTGAGGCAGCGGCTGCGCGTTCCCGGACACGTTCGCGGCGGCCCGAACGACACGGATGACGACGCGGGGCTGCTCCTCGCATTCGCGTACCCGGACCGCATCGGCCAGCAGCGAGGTGGCCGCGGCCGGTTCCTCCTGCGCAACGGGCGCGGCGCGTCGATGGACGCGCGCCACCCGCTTGCCGGCGAGGAGATGCTGGTTGCGGCGGCTGTCGGCGGACACGGGCGCGACAGCCGCGTCTTCCTCGCCGCGCCCATCGCGCGCACGCTGGTGGAGCGGCACTTCGCGGAGCAGATCGACACCACGCGCAGCGTTGCGTGGGATGCTGCCACGAACGCCGTGCGGGCCACAGCGACGCGGCACCTCGGCGCACTAGTGCTCGGCGCGACGCCGTTGCACGATGTTACGCCTGACGCCGTGGCCGACGCGCTGCTGCAGGCCGTTGGTGAGCACGGCCCGCGCGTGCTCGCCTGGACACCGGCTGCGGTGCAGCTGCGCGAACGGCTCGCGTTCCTGCACGCGGTCGCGCCCGCCGAATGGCCCGACGTCTCCGACGACGCGTTGCTCGCACGCCTCGATGACTGGCTGCGGCCGTTCATCGACGGCGCGCGCGCGCGCTCACCCGCCGGCATCGACGTATCGGAGGCGCTGCTCGCGCTCGCCGGCCGCGAGCGGCGCGCGCTGCTGGACGTGCTGGCGCCGACGCACGTGCGCGTGCCGAGCGGGTCCAGCATCCCGATCGACTACTCCGACCCGGACGCGCCCGTGCTGGCCGTAAGGCTGCAGGAGATGTTCGGCCTGGCCGACACGCCGCGCGTCGCGGAAGGTCGCGTCCCCCTCACGCTGCACCTGCTGTCGCCCGCGCGGCGGCCGGTCCAGGTGACGCGCGACCTCGCCAGTTTCTGGCGCGAAGTTTATTTCGATGTGCGGAAAGATATGCGCGGTCGCTACCCCAGACATCACTGGCCGGAGGACCCGATGCAGGCGGAACCCGCACGCGGCGTAAAGCGCCGGCATTGATCCGGGTGTGCCGCGCGCGCGCGCACTGGCCTTGCATCACGCCTGCGAGCGCGTCGCCCCGATACCTCGGTCCAGGAGCAACATGTTCGAAGATCAGAAGCCGGTATCCCGCCTCGCCCTCAAGATCGGCATCGCCGGCTTCGTCGGCTTCGGCGCCATCGCGACCGGCATGTTCGTCACCCGCAAGGGCAGGCACCTGGTCCGGGAGGCCTGGCAGGGGAAGGAACGGACGCGCATCGAGGACCGTGTGCTCGACGCGCTCTGGGACGATGCCCGCCTCGCCCGTCGCCGCATCGACGTCGACGAGGTCCGGGAGGGACATGTCGCGCTGATCGGTGTCGTGCGGTCGGAAGAGGAGCGCCGCCGCGCCGTACACATCGCGAGCGACGTGACCGGCGTCAGCGCCGTGACGGATGAGCTGGACGTGGTGCCACGTTCCTGAAGCAGCGGCGGCAGGCGCGCCGTTGCGTGCGAGCCTGCCGAAGCGCTCGGCCGCATCCGCCCGCTGCGCTACCGCTGCCGTCAGGTGCCGGCCGAGCGGCCCCGCAGCGCGCCGACCAGCGCGCCCGCCGTGCCACCCAGCAGCATCAGCCAGAACGCAAGCGTGATCCGCGTCCCGCCCGTCCACAGCACCGGCGGGAAATGCAGCGCCAGCAGCGACAGCAGCAGCGCGATGGTGTGGCCGATGACGCCGCCCCAGAACGCACCGCGCTCGGCCTCCGACCGGTCGCGCAGCCGGTGACCCATCCAGAGCAGGTAAGCCGGCACCCCGAACATGCCGAGCAGCAACGCGACCTTCGCGAGGGTCATTGGCGGGTCCGCGGAAAGAGCCACAGCCAGTAGCCTGACACCACCAGTACGATCAGCACGACCGCTGCGAAGTCGCTCAGCAGGACCCAGCCATCGCCGAAAATCTCGCCCGAATGCAGCTTCTCCAGGAACACGTCGTTGCGCTCGCCCATATCGAGGATGCGGCCGTCAATGAGGTCGATCGTGACCTCCGTGACGACGTCGTCGCTGAAACGCACCTTCATGAGACCGTCACCCGGCCGCACATCCAGTCGATCCACGCCCGCAGCCATCGCCAACGGCGCCGCCTCGCCCGCCAGCCGCACCAGCTCGGCCAGGGGCAGCGCCCGATCGAGTGGACCAGTCGCCTCATGCGGCACGTCCGGCATCAGGCCGAGCGCCCGCTTGTGGTTCAGCAGGATGCCCGTGATGCCGAGAATCAGCAGCAGCCCCGACAGGACGACGCCCAGCCACAGGTGCCCGTGAAACATCCAGCGTGCGACCGTGCGCGTGGCCGGGTTCGTCGGACCGCGGCCCGACGCACGCGGAGACGGGCGGTGCTCCTTCGTCTCGCTTTCGTCCATCCGGGATTTCTCCAGCGGTGCCGTGAGCTCGGCCGGTGCGGCGAATACAATATCCAGTTCGTGCAACCGGCGCCATTCTGGTCTGGCGCGTGCGCGCCGCATCCCGCCTATTGTACACGACCTCGAACTGGAGCGCGCCATGAAGAAGACAGTCGTGCTGTGTGTGCTGATTGCTGCAACCGCGTGCGAGCGCGCGGAAGACGTGCCGGAGCTGCAGGCGGATTCGGCCGCGTTACAGGATCAGCCTGCTGTGGAGGGCGCCGGCGCCGTGCTAGTCGTCGCTATGCGCAACGCCAATGGCGATTCGGTCGGCGCTGCCGTGCTGCGTGGCCGGGAAGGCGGTGTGGATATCACGCTGACCGCGAGCGGCCTGCCGCCGGGTGAGCACGGCTTCCACATCCACGAGACCGGCGCATGCGAGCCGCCCGCGTTCGAGTCCGCTGGCGCCCACTTCTCACCTGAAGCCCGCGAGCACGGTGCCGAGAACCCGAACGGTCCGCATGCCGGCGACCTGCCCAACGTGCTGGTCGGCGCGGCCGGCAACGCGCAGGCGACCGCGGTCGCGCAGAACGTGAACCTCCTCCGGGGCGACAGCGCATCGCTGCTCGATGCCGATGGCTCCGCGCTCGTGCTGCACGCTGGCCCCGACGACTACGCGACCGACCCGGACGGCAACTCCGGCGCCGGGATCGCCTGCGGCGTCGTGGAGTAGCCACCACCTGGCGGCGGATGGGGCCGATCATTCCGCCCCACCCGTCCGAGCTCAGCCGTCACAGGGGTGGGCGGTACCCGCGACGGCGGCCGCCGAAATCGCAGATCCGGTCCCGCAGACGCTGCAGCTCGAGATCAGTCATGTCGCCGAGCTCCGCCGGCGGATCGAACGGCACGAGGCCCGCCCATGTCTTGTCGGAGTCGAAGACGAGGTGCCGCCGCCGCAGCGGGTACGGATAGTCGGTGTCCGGCCCGACCGCGCTGACGCGCCAGAGGATCCTCGCGTCGTCCGTCCACAGTCGCGCCTCCGGACGTCGCGCGCACTCCCGTATCTCCTCCGGGCCCAGCTTCCGCCAGTTCTCCGGCAGCGCAACGCGCATCTTGTTGCCGGGATCCATTGACTGCGTCAACTCGAGCAGCGCCTCTTTCGCAGACACGAGAACCGAGCCCCGCCACCTGCCCGATTTCAGGTCTATGACCTCCGGCCTCATCACGACTCCCGTCCAGGACGAGCGCGCGTACGACTCTCCGCGTACGAGCAGCGGCGCGCGTGTGCATGCAACGGGTATGCCCGCCCCTCGGCCTTGACCGCCGCCGCGCGGCGGACGATCCTCACCGGACACGTCCCCCGCCGCCCTGTGAGGTCTCCGATGAAATTCCTGCTGCGGCTCCTGATCACCGCTGCTGCCCTCTGGGCTGCGGTCCATCTCGTCGACGGCATCGACTACACCGGACCGTGGACCCACCTGCTGCTCGTCGCGCTCGTCTTCGGGCTCGTCAACGCGATCGTGCGACCGATCCTCGTGGCGCTGACCTGCCCGCTCATCGTGCTCACACTCGGCCTCTTCGTCTTCGTCCTCAACGCGCTCATGCTCTGGCTCACCAGCGCGCTCGCCACGGCGCTCGGTCTCGCATTCCACATCGACGGCTTCGTCCCCGCGCTCATCGGCGGGCTCGTGGTCGGCATCGTGAGCGCCGTGCTCAACCTGTTCGTTAAGGACGACGAATAACGAACAAACAAAGACAACATCGTGAAACGTGAACGAACGACGTGAAACGTGAATGAACGACGTGAAACGTGAAACGTGGGACGTAACGAAATACGTTTCACGTTTTGACGTTTTGACGTTTCACGCTGTTGCAGTTCACACGATGCCGGCGTGCGCGGCCTCCTCGCTGAGCTCGCGCTGGCGTGCCTCCGACACGAACTTCCGCTTCAGCCAGGCGCCGAGATCGTCGAAGTACGTGTAGGCGACGGGCACGACGATGAGCGTCAGCAGGGTGGATGTGATGAGGCCGCCGATGACGGCGCGGGCCATGGGTGCGCGAAAGCCGCCGCCTTCGCCCGTGGCCAGCGCGATGGGCAGCATGCCGAAGATCATGGCGGCCGTGGTCATCACGATCGGCCGGAGCCGGACGCGACCGGCCTCGACGAGCGCGGCGTGCCGCTCCGCACCGAGGCCGCGTCGCTCGTTCGCGTTGTCCACGAGCAGGATCGCGTTCTTGGTCACGAGGCCCATGAGCATGATGACGCCGATCATCGACATCATGTTCAGCGTATCGTCAGTCAGCAGCAGAGCGAGCAGCACGCCGACCAGCGAGAGTGGCAGTGCGGTCATGATCGCGAACGGCTGTGTCAATGACTCGAACTGCGAGGCCAGGATCAGGAAGATCAGGATGACCGCGAGCAGCAGCGACTCGACGACGTAGCCGAACGTTTCCGCGAGCTGCTCCGTTTCGCCGCCCAGCTGAATGCTGTAGCCCTCGGGCACGTCCACGTCCGCGAGTGCTGCGCTGATGGCTGATGAGGCTTCACCGATCGAGTAGCCCGGCTCCGTATTGGCGGCTACCGTGGCGACGCGCTCGAGGTCGCTGCGGTCGATCTGCGCGGGCGCAGTGCCCTGCTCGATCGTCGCGATCTGGCCCAGCGGCACGGTAGGCGACGCGCCGCTCTGCAGCAGCATGGGCGTCGCGATCGGCAGCGCGCTCAGGTCCTCGAGCGATGTCCGCTGCTCCGGGTTCATCTGCACGACCACGTCGCGCTCCTCACCCTCGGGATCCTGCCATGTCGTCGCCACCTGACCGGCCAGCAGAGGGCGCACGGTGGACGAGATCTGGCCGATGTCCAGTCCCAGCTCGTTCGCGAGGCTGCGGTTCACGTCGATGCGGTATTCCGGCCGCGGCTGACCGAGCGACGTCTCCACGTCCACGATGCCGGGCAGCTTCAACATGATCTGCTCAACCGTCTCGCTCATGGTCTGGAGCACTGCGACGTCGTCACCGCGCAGGTTCACCTGCAGCGGCTTGACTGCGCCGCCGGCACCGCCTGCCGCCAGGATCGACGTCTGGACGCCGAACTGCGATGCGAGCTGCTGGCGTGCCTGCCGCATCAGCTCCTGTTGCGAGAGCGATCGCTCGCCGGGGCCCAGCAGGCGTACGTAGACCTGGCCTTGCGTCACCGTGCCGGTCACACCGGCGCCGACCGTGGTGTACAGGTAGTCGATGCCGTCGAGCTCCGACAGTGTCGCCATGACGTTCTGCGCGCGCGAGCGCGTGTACTCGAGTGAAGAGCCCTCCGGCGTCTCGAAGGCCACGATGAACTGCGAGTCGTCGGTCTCCGGGAAGAAGCCGCCGCCGATCAGCGGGAACAGCATGATCGCGCCGATGAACGATGCGGCGGCCATGCCCAGCGTCGCCCTGCGATGTCTGAGCGCCCAATCGACGACGCCGCGGTACCGCTCCGCCTGCGAGTCGAACCACTGGTTGAACCTGCCGATACCGCGCGTGATCAGGTTGCCGCCGCCGCCCTTGTGCGGCTCGACGCCCCACCACGCGGCGAGCATTGGCGTCAGCGTGAACGAGACGAAGAGCGACACGAGCACCGCCCAGGCGACGGTCATGCCGAACTCGTAGAAGAAGCGGCCAATGATACCGCCCATGAAGGCAACTGGCACGAACACCGCGACAATGCAGAACGTCGTGGCCATGACGGCGAGGAAGATCTCGCGCGTTCCCCAGCTCGCCGCCGTGAAGTGGTCCTCGCCGTGCTCGCGATGCCGGACGATGTTCTCGATCACGACGATCGCGTCGTCGATCAGGATGCCGATCGACAGCGACAGCCCCATCAGCGTCAGCATGTTCAACGTGAAGCCGAGGACGTTCATGAGCACGAACGAGGAGATCACCGACACCGGCAGGGCGAGCGAGGTGATCGCCGTCGCTTTCCAGTCGTTCAGGAACAGCATGACGACGATGATCGTGAGGAGCGCGCCGAGCACCAGCTCGAAGATGACGTCCTCCACGGAATGCCGGATCTGCTCCGAGTTGTCCCGCACGACCGACAGCTCGACGCCGGGCGGCAGCACACCGGCCTGCAGTGCTTCGATCGCCTCATGCACCTCGTCGGCGACGGCCACCGTATTTGCGCCCGACACCTTCTGGATGTCGAGCGACACTGCACGCTGCCCGTTCACGAAGGCGAGCGAACGCTCCTCTTCCGTCGCATCCTCGACGCGCGCGACCTGCCGCAGCGTGACCGGCCGGCCGGCGCGGTTCGCGATGACCACGTCCTCGAACTGAGCGGGGTCCGTGATGCGGCCGGTTACGCGCACCAGCTCCTCGCGCGTACCGCGCTCGACGCGGCCGGCCGGGACTTCCATGTTCTGCCGCTGCAGCGCGCCCATCACATCCGCGACCGACACACCGAACGCCTGCATCTGCACGGGATCCACGAAGACGCGGATCTCGCGCAGCAGGCCGCCGGCGATCTGCACGTTGCCGACACCGCTCACGCTCTCGAGCTGCCGGCGCACGTCTTCATCCGCCAGCCGCGTCAGCTCCGCCACGCCCGTCGTTGCTGAGCTGAGCGCGAGCGACACTATCGGCTCCGACGCCGGGTCGAACTTCTGCACGACCGGGGGCTCGATGTCGGTCGGCAGCTGCCGCCGGATCACGTCGATGCGGGAACGGATATCCTGCGCCGCCTGGTCGCCATCGCGCTCCAGGTCGAATTCGACGATGACCTGCGACACGCCCTCGAGCGAGATCGACGTGATGCGATCCACGCTCTCGACCGGGTTGAATGCCTCTTCCAGACGGCGCGTCACCTCGCGCTCCACCGTCTCGGGACTCGCGCCCGGATAGACGGTCTGCACCGCTACGACCGGGATGTCCACGTCGGGAAACTGATCGATCGGCAGCCGCCGGAAACTGAACAGGCCGAGCACGATCAGCCCGAGCATCATCATGAACGTGAACACGGGACGTCGTATTGCAACGTCACTGAGCCCGCTGCCGCCGATCCGGGTATGGGTCTCTCCCGCCTTCGCCATGGTCAGCCGTCCGTTCCTGCCGCGGGTGTGGCGACGACCTGCACGGGAGTGCCTTCCTGCACGGTGCCCGGCACTGCAAGCACCAGGTCACCCGGGCTCAGGCCGGAGATCACCTCGATCAGACCGCTGGAGTCGTCGCGCGTGCCCGTAACCACCGGTCGCTTCGTCAGCGTATTGTTCTCGATCAGCCACGCGTACGTGCCGCCATCCTCGGTCCTGATCGCGCCTTGCGGCAGCGCCATCACACTGTCGCCGGTCGCCGTGGCGACGCGGCCCGTCGCGAACACGCCGCCGACGATCCGCCGGTTCGGGTTCGGCAACCGCAGGTACACGCCCACCTGTCTCGTTGCGGGGTCTGCCGTCGGGTCTACGCGCGCGACCGTGCCCTCGAACACCTCCCCGGGATAGGCCGATACCGCGAACTCGACGCGCTGGCCGCGCTGTACCCGCGCCGCCGCGAGCACCGGCACCTGGCCGGCCAGCTCGAGCTGCGTCGTGTTCACCACAGTCACGAGCACGTCGCCCGGCGACACCGCCTCGCCCTGGCTCACCTCGCGGTCACTGACTTCGCCCGCGATCGGCGATGTCACCGTCGCGCGCGCCGCCGACTCGCCGGCCGACGCGGCCTGCGCCCGCGCCGCCGCCAGTTGTCCGGTCGCAGCCTCATGACCCGCCTCCGCCGTCTGCAGATCGATCTGCGAGATGGCGCCGCGCGCATGCAGCAGGCGCGACGACTCCAGCCGCTGCCGCGCCAGCGCTGCGTTCGCCTCCGCCGCCGAAACCTGCGCCTGCGCACTCGCCGCCGCGCTGCGGATTCCCGCCGCCTCGATCACCGCGACCAGATCGCCCTGCCGGACGGCATCGCCGCGATCCACTGCGAGTCGCGTCACGACACCCGGCACCTGCGCGCGCACCTCGACGATGCGCTCCGGATTGAGGGTGCCGGTCAGCACGATGCCGCCGCTCAGTTCCGTCAGCTGTACGGTGGCGACATCGGAAGGTCGCAGCACCATGGCCTGCACCTCGATTGCTCCCGGTTCCGCGTCGGGCGTCTCTGCATCTTCACCACCGCACGCGACAGCGGTCAGCACCGTGATCGCTGCCGCGGTACGCGTGACCCATCGCTCGTTTCTCAATTGATCCCCCGCTCGGTCCCGAGTGCGCGCTGCGCGCGCGCAAGTGCCAGATGGAAGTCGTGGTATGCGTTCGCCTGATTCATGCGCGCCTGCTGCAGCGCCAGCCGCGCGTCGGATACGTCCAGCTGCGTTGCCAGTCCTTCGTTGTACCGCAGCTCCGTCAGCTCGTGGACGCGCTCCGCCTGCGCCACGGTGCGCGTCGCTGCCGTGATCTGCGCACGCGCCCGCTCCAGCTCGCCGGTCGCCTGCTCGTACTCGAGCCGCACGCCCTCGCGCAGCTGATCGACATGCAGCTCGGCCTGCCGCACCTGCGCCCGCGCAGCATCCACTTCCGAGCCGCGGCGGAAGCCCTGGAACAACGGCCACTGCACCGCAAAGCCGACGGTCCAGTCATCCTGCCAGTCACTCGGCAGTATGCCCGACGGGAATGCCTGCCGCTGCAGATTCGCGACGAGCGATACGCTCGGCAGATACGCCGCGCGCGCCATGTCCACCTGCTCTCGCCGGATCTCGACCTGCTGCTCCGCCGCTCGCACCGACGCGCGCTGCTCCAGCAGCGCTGCGACCTCGACCAGGCCCGGCAGCTGCACGTCCGCCGGCGCCAGCAGCGCGGGGTCGGCGGCCTCCAGCTCTGTCGTCAGCCGCACCGGCGCTGCCATCGGGATGTTGACCAGTCGCTTCAGGTTCAGGAGTGCGAGCTCGCGCGCATTTCGCGCCTGCAGCAGCTGCGGCCGCAGATTTTCCAGCTCGACCTCCGCTCTCAGCGCGTCGAGCTCGGAGGCCTGCCCCGTCTCCAGCATCAGCTGGACGCGCTCCAGATGCTGAGACGCCAGCTCGACGCTCGCCTCCACGATCTCCTCCGCCTCGCCCGCCAGCTGCGCGCCATAGTACGCCTCGCGTACCTGCAGCATCACATCGCCGCGCGTCTCCTGCAGCGCCGCCTCGGCCGCGGTCTCCGCGTGCTGTGCCAGCTGTACGCCCGACCTCAGTCGGCCGCCCGCGAACACCGGCTGGCTCAGCGACGCCGCCGCCACCCACGCGTTCTCGCGACCGAACGGCAGATTGCCGAACAGGTTGCCAAGCACCCCGAACGCCGCGTTGTCCACGTTCCGCTCCAGGTACCCGATCCGCTCTTCCAGCGATGCCAGCGAGTCAGGCTCGAACTTCAGGCTGTCCGGCACCTCGAACACCGCGCCCTGGAACACCGACCGCAGCGTCTTCGTGTAGCCGAGCTGCGTGTTGATCTGCGGCAGCAGGTTCGAGCGCGCCGTCTGCACCTGCGCCGACGACATGCGCACCTGCTGCTCGGCCGTCCGTACTTCCTCGCTCTGCTCCAGCGCCGATTCCAGCGCTGCCGTCAGGCTCAGCTCGACCGAATCCCCCGCCGCTGCCACCGTCCGCTCCTGCCCTGCCGCCGGCACGGCACTCACCAGCACCGCCGCAGCCACGACCCATGTCCTCATCACCATTCCGTTCACTCCGTCGTTCCCCGCTCGCTCAGCCACTGCGACCGCGTACGTTCGATCGCTTCCGCCATCTGCTCGAAAAACTCGCAGAACGACCGCAGCCGCCGCTCCACCACCTCGTTCTGCGCGGCCTCCGCCGCCATGCCGGCCCGCAATACTGCCAGCGTCGATTCGATCCGCGCCAGCCGCTGCTCCGTCAGCTGCTCCTGGACCGAATCGACGATCCGGTAATACAGCCGCCGGTCTCCCGGTTTCCGCAACCGCTCCACCGTCCCGATCCGCTCCAGCGTCCGCGTATCCTGGCTCACACTGGCCTTGCTCACCTGCAGCGATTCCGCGATCGCCTCCAGCGATACCGCCTCCGGCGACAACAGCAGATGCCCCAGGATGCGCCCCGCGATCCGCGGCAGTCCGTCCACCTCGAATTGCTGGCCCATCTGCTCGATGAACTGTGCACCGCAGACATCCCTCACATGCTGCCCCTCCTGCCGCATCCGTGAACCATAGTCACGGTCCGGCGTTCAGTCAACATTGAAAGCAAATGTTTATGGGGGGACTGTGAGGCGGGCGAAGTGCTGGGGGCGAGTGAGGCGGGCGAATGGGGCGGGCGAGTGAGGCGGGTCAGTGAGGCGGGTCAGTGAGGCGGGAGGCACACGCACAGGCACACGCACACGCACACGTTGTGTTGCCACCGCTCACCCGCTCACCCGCTCCCCCGCTCCCCACCAGCGGCGAAGCCGCTTATGACGTCGGCCACCGGCTTCACCTCGTGTATGGTGGCGACGCTCTTGCCGGCCTGCCAGAAGTCGCGCGTCGCGTTCGGGTCGAGGGAGGCCTTGCGGAGCTGCACGGCGGAGCGGACTGCGTAGAAGCCGCGCATCCAGTGTTTGGTGCGGCGGCCGCGCAGCAGGAGTCGTGCGAGCGGGCCTGCACGCGTGCCGACGTGTTCGACGTACGGTGTGCGAATCACGGCGAGCGGCACACCGGTGATGCGTTCACTGAGGACGATGTCGTCCTCGTCGGCTTCAATGATTGCTGCCTTGTAGGCATCGCTGGCCGTGCACTCGGTCGTGGCGATGAGGCGCGTGCCGATCTGCACGCCGTCGTAGCCGAGCGCGAGAGCATGCGCGAACTGCCGGGGTGAGCCTATGCCGCCGGCGCAGACGAGCGGCAATCCCAGTGGCGCCAGCTCATCGTAGAGCGCTTCGGCCGTTTTCGGACCCGCGTGACCGCCCGCGCGCGAGTTCACCGCGATGAGCCCGTGCACGCCGTTGTCGAGCGCGATGTCGGCCCACTTCCGTTCGGTCGCGTCGTGGTAGACGTGTGCGCCAGCCGCCTCCGTCCGTTTCACGACCCAGCCCGGCTTGCCGAGCGATGTGACGAAGAAGCGGACGCCTTCCTCGAGCGCCATTTCGAGCCAGGTGGTCATGCGCTCGCGGTACACGCGCGACGAGCCCTCGAGCAACATGTTCATGCCCAGCGGCTTTGCGGTCAGCGTGCGCATGTACCGGAGGCCCGCCCGGAACTCGTGGCCGTGCACATACGTGAGCGACACCGGCTGGATGATGCCGATGCCGCCCGCCTCGCTCACCGCCGCAACCAGTTCGGGGTTGCTGCACGGATACATGGCGCCGCCGATGATCGGGAGCGCGATGCCGGCGTCGTGCGTCAGGCGCGTTGCCGGCACGCTCAGCTCACTGGCTCCAGGGCCCACGTCACGCGCACGACTGCGACGATGTCCCCGTTACCATCGACGATGCGCGCCTGCACCTCCGCTGTGATCGGCTCGGTGACGGCCGGCAGGTCGGCTGTGCCGTATGCGGTGAGTGTGCCGCGCGCCTTCTTCAGGTAGTCGATCATGATCCGTGTGGGGATGCCGCGCACGCCGTCCGGCAGCGCCGTCGTCGCGGCGAGTCCACTTGCCAGCTCGCCGAGGTTGGCGAGTGCGATCGCGTGCACCGAGCGCAGATGGTTGCGCACACGCGGGCGGTCTCGCAGCTGCACCTCGGCGCGCCCGGGCGCGAGCGCGATCACGTGTGCGCCGATGCTGCCCGTGTACGGCGCCGCCCGGCCGACCAGGCGGCTGAACAGGCGCCGGCCGCCCGGCAGCGTCGAGAGACGCCGCCACGCCGACAGCATGCGCGCGCCGTGGCCTGCGTCCCGGCGGGCCGGCGCCGATTCCTCCACTCTGGTGCCTTTCCGCCGGGCGTCCGGCCGTGGTACGCGCTGCCGCCGTCAGCCGGTGGCGAGCGCCCTCAGCGCTGATGCGGCCTCGCTGAAGAAGCGATCCACCACCTCGCGCTGTCCATCGAGCGGCAGGTCGGCGTCGAACGCGTCGGCCGCCTCCTGCACGCGGTCCGCATGGCTCGCCGATACATCGGTGACCGCGCCTGCAGTGCCCGCGCGCGACTCTTCCACGCTCCGGATCAGCGCCGCCGCCTCGTCGAACAGCTCTCCGACGCGCGCCGCATTCTCACTCGATGCAGTGTCTGCCGCCAGGCCGTCGGCGTGCGTGCGATGCTCCTGAAGCTGCGTCGAGATCGCAGCGCTCGTCGGATCACGGCGGGCCACCGCGTCCAGTGCGGCGCCCAGCTGGCCGATGCACTGTTCGACGTCCACGGTCGCGGCGGTCGAGCACTGCTGCTCGAAGCGCGTCAGCTCCATCGGCATGGCGGCGTCTGGCGGCGGCTGCGCCGGCGTCGTCGCGGCCTGCTCCTCGGCCGTGGTCGCGACGAAATCCTCGTCGTCGGTGCCCATGAACTCGGTCACGCCCCAGACCAGGAGCACCAGCGCGAGCGCGCCGACGATCCACGGCCAGATGGAACGCCCTCTCTCTCTGCGAAGCTCGATCTCAGCCATTCGAGGACTCCTCTCTGCTGTACCTGCATGTGGCGCGCACCCCGACGCGCCCACGTCCCGCGAGTGCAGAGCAATCCACGTTCCAGTCGCCGATCAGCGTGGGATTCCTGCCGTATCATTCAGGCGTCGTTCCCGGAACTGCCGCAGTGCCAGCGTCGTGGCATTGAACGTCTCGATGAGCTGATGGACCAGGTTCGCGGCCTCCTTCGCCGCATCCGCGCGAGCACGACTATCGGGCGATCGATCGCGCACATTGACCTTCCTGCTGCCGCGCGACGTGCTCGGGGATTCGTGGAACTTATTCTATGATAACGGGTTGAGAAAGAGTTCTGCGCGCAGTCCCCGTGCCCGGGCATGCTCGTTGATGCCGCAATCTCCACACCGGAGCGATCAATGAGGCCCAGAGTAACCGTAATCGAAGACAATCCCGACAACCGGCTCCTCGTCGAGGTTCTCCTGGAGAACACCTACGAGCTTACGCTGTTCGAGAACGGAAAGGCGGCGCTGGAAGGAATGGCAGAGGCGGCGCCCGACGTGGTGCTGCTCGATATCTCGCTTCCGGGCATGGACGGGCCGGAGGTGCTGACGCGCATGCGCCAGATGCCGGAGCTGGCCGCGGTGCCGGTGGTGGCGCTGACCGCGCACGCCATGGCGGGAGACCGCGAGCGGTACCTGGAGATGGGTTTCGACGCATACGTCTCGAAGCCGATCACCGACGAGAAGCGGCTGCTGTCCACAATCGAAGATCTGTTGCGCCGGGGATCGAGCGCGACGGCCTGAAGACGGACCGACACGATGGCCGTGGCCGTCGTCCAGCGTTAGGAGCGAGCTTGAAAACGAAGGTCCTGGCTGTCGCAGCGGTCCTGGGTATCGTCGTCATGGGCTATCTGGTCCGTCAGACGACGGCTATCGATGCGCATGAGCACGAGCAGTTCGCCAATGCCCTGAACGACATGGCGTGGCAGGCCGACGAGCTCGAGGAAGAGATAGAGGACGTCAGGCGCGGGGAGCTGGAGGACGAAGTCGATCTGGACTCCGTCCTCGTCAACCTGAGGCGGCTCTCTCCCGCCCTTTCCCGTATTCCGAGCTTCACCCGCTCCTGGGCGGCCGACTCCGTAGAATATCTGACAGCGCGGCTGGACGCCGCAATCCAGGAGCGGAGTCGCGTTCTGGACGAGTTCAAGATGGCGAACCGCGCAGTGCACGCGGCCGTGGATTCGCTGCGGCCCGTCGTACGCGGCGCCGCCCGGGGACTTCTGGCCGAGTGGGACGCGGCGCGAGTGCTGGCGGTCCACGAACACGCGAACGACTGGCTGGACGCGGCCGCGCGCGGAGACCGAAACGCGTCCTCCGCTCGGGATACGGCTCTCGCCGGCATCGTCGCGCTGGCGGAAGGCAGTGGCCCGGCCGCTCGCCGCGAGGTCGAGACGATCATCGGGGGCACGGCCATGCTGGCGCCCCGGATCGCGCTGGCCGATTCCCTGGCTGAAGAGGTGTCCTCACCCAACGCGAACAATACCGGCTGGGCCCTGAGCGCGCTGTACTTCAGCGAATTCGATGCGGCCACCGCCCGTACCCGACGGGCCGGTGCGTACCTCGCCGCGTATGCGATCCTTCTTCTGTCACTGCTGCTGCTGGCCTTCACCAGGCTGCGGCGTTCCCGCGTGGCGCTGAACGCAGTCAACAGCACGCTGGAGGCGAAGGTGCTGGAGCGGACGGCGGCACTGGCGCGCGCGAACGAGGATCTGGAGCATGCCCGGGATGAGGCGCTCCAGGCCAGTGTGGCAAAGAGCCACTTCCTGGCCAACATGAGCCACGAGCTGAGGACCCCGCTGAACTCGGTGATCGGGTTCACCAACGTGCTGCTCAAGAACAACCGGGACGCGCTGAATCCGCGCGAGCTCGGCTTCCTCAGCCGCATTCTCGAGAATGGTCGTCATCTGCTCGCGCTGATCAACGACGTGCTCGACCTCTCCAAGATCGAGGCGGGCAAGGTGGAAGTCGATCTGTCTCCCACGCGGATCGACCGGCTCGTCCTGTCGACGCTGCAGCAGTTCGGGCCGAACCCGACGGGCAGCGGTGTGGTTCTGCGGGCGGACGTGCCCGATACCGTCGCACCGATCATGGCCGACGAGGCGCGCCTCAAGCAGGTGCTGATCAACCTGATCGGGAACGCCCTGAAGTTCACGTCGGCCGGCAGCGTGACGGTCGCGGTGCGCACACACCCCCTGACCGGCCGTCCGCAGCGGATCGAGGTCATCGACACCGGCATCGGCATTCCCGAGGACCGGCTCGACGCGATTTTTGCCGCGTTCCAGCAGGCGGACAGCAGTACCGCGCGGCATTTCGGTGGTACCGGTCTCGGTCTCGCGATCTCGCGGTCGCTGGCTCAGCTCATGGGATGCGAGATCCGCGCACGCAGCACGCTCGGCGAAGGCTCCGTGTTCACGATCGAGCTGCCGGCCGCCGGCTACGAGGTCCCGGTCGACATGCCGGCGCCGGCCGAGCCCATGTTCATCGCACGTGGGGCGCAGGACGAGGCAGAGCAGGCGGGCACGGGCGGGCTGGTGCTCATCATCGACGACGATGGCGATTCACGCGTGCTGATGACACAGATCCTGGAGGACGCCGGCTACGAGGCACTGGCGGCGAACTCGGGCGCGCAGGGGCTGCGCATGGTGCGCGAGTTCCGACCCAGCGCCATTCTGCTGGACCTGATGATGCCCGGCATGAGCGGATTCGATGTCCTGCGCGAGCTGAAGAGCGACCCTCTGGTATCAGGGATTCCGGTCATCATCGTGAGCATCGTCGCGAAGGAACATGCCGGGGGCCTGCTCGCAAGTTTCGATCTCGTCGAAAAGCCGCTCGAGCGCGCCGACCTGCTGTTTGCGGTGAGGCGGAATGTGCGCCGGCCGGGTCGCCGCATTCTGATCGTCGACGACGACCAGGACGCGCGGCACCTGATCACCGGTTATCTCGCTCACGAAGACGTCGTCATCGAAACGGCCGGCAGCGGAGCGGAAGCTCTGGCTGTTATGGAACTGGATGTTCCCGATCTCGTGATCCTCGACCTGATGATGCCGGGCATCAGCGGCAGCGATTGTCTCCGCGCCATTCGCGAACACGGCCGGTTCTCCGACCTGCCCATCATCGTCGTGACCGCCCGCGATCTCGAGCCCGCCGAGATCGACAGACTGAAGGCGGCCGCGACCGGCGTGCTGTACAAGGGCGAAGACCTCGAGCGCGCCCTGCAGAACATGCTGCACATCTGCCTGCGGAAAGAGGAGCAGGACCCCACGTACGTGTAGGGGCCGTTTTCACCGGCGGCGGCGGCCGCTGCGCGGCCGCGGTCGATCGTCCCCCGGTCGCCCGTTGCCGCGGCCGCCGCGTGCGCCGGCAGCCTGCCGTCCGGGCGACCGCCGCCCCGGCTTCTGCGCCAGGCTGCGCTCGATGAAGCGGTCCAGCGCGACGCGCTGCGCCGTACACTCGTCGAGCTCCGGGAACGTGTCCGGGAACCGATACGCCAGCCAGGCATAGAGTGTCAGCCGCTTCGCCTCCTGCTCGGCGGCCATGAGCTCCTGGTCGTGCGCCGCGCGCTCCTTCGTGTAGCCGGGTCGCAACGGCTCGAGCGTGACCTGCTCGCCGTTGGCGTACGCGCGCATCCACAGGTCGAACTCCTCGACCAGCCACTCCAGTTTCGCATCGACGGGCGCGCATGAGAACGCGAGTCGTTCGGCGAGCGGGATGTCGCGGTAGCGGTCCGCGAGCTCGGCGAGCATGATCATGTCTTCCTGCACGCCGGGCGAGAGCAGGGGCGAGTCGAACGTCATGCCGCGCTGGAACGCCGCCAGCGCGCGCGCCAGCCGGTGCGTGTGCATGCCTTCCGCGATCACCTCGATGTGCTCCGCGCCCGGCCGCACGGTTGTCGCGGTCGCGCGTTCCGGCGGCGAGTAGCCGTGGGCGAAGACCTGCGCGATGCGGCGCGCGTCGCGCGGCTCGAGCGCCCCCACGTGACCGCGCTCGAAGTGGCCGAACCGGCCGGCGCGCCCGCCGATCTGCAGGATCTGCCAGGGCTCGAGCTGCACCTCCTCGCGACCGTTCCACTTGCGCAGCGTCGAGAAGCATACTGTCCGGATCGGCAGGTTCAACCCCATTGCGATCGCGTCCGTGCTGACCACCACCTGCGCCTCGCCGCTCCTGAAGCGGCGAGCTTCCTCGCGCCGCACCTCGGGCGTGAGGTTGCCGTAGATGACGGCGACGCGGAACCGCCCTTCCAGCTCGGCCTTGATGGCGAGCACGTCGCGACGGCTGAATGCGATGACCGCCGTGCCCGCTTCGATCTTCGACAGCGCGAGCGCCTGCGGCTCCGGCACGATCGGCGTGTGCCGCTCCAGCATGTGCACCTCGAGCGGCTCGTCCAGGTATTCGGCCATGGCGCGGACGAGCGGTATGCAGTCGGGCGAGCCGGTCATCAGCACGCGCTTCGCCGGCGCACCGACGAGTGCCTGGCACCACGCCCACCCACGGTCCTCGTCCGTGAGCAGCTGCACCTCGTCGATCACGACCACGTCCACTTCGCGGTGCGTGTCCATCATCTCGATGGTGGATGCGACGAAATTCGCACCCTCGCGGATATCGCGCTCCTCGCCCGTTATGTAGCTCGCGCTGCGACCGCGCCGCTCGATCTCTTCCTGCCCCTCCAATGCAAGGAGTCGCAGCGGGGCCAGGTACGCACCCGATCGTGCGGCGGCCAGCTCGTTCAGCGCGCGCCACGTCTTCCCGCTGTTCGTCGGGCCGGCGTACAGCACGAGCTCGCGCTTCAGCGACCGGGCGCGCGGGAAATACTCGCGGTACGCGATCAGTCCGCGCTCCTCGACGAGCGAACGGACGCGCTCGCGCTCGGCGGCCTCACGGTCGAGCGGTGCGACCTCGAACATGATCCGCTCGACGGCTTCGTCGAGATCTTCCGCCTCACGCACTGCCCGCTGCACGATCCTGCGCAGCGACTTCGCGTTGTACAGCGGACGATGCGCGCGCTCGTCGAGGATCACATTGATACGCGCTGCCGCCTGCTCCGTCGCGCGTCGCGCGCTGTCGAGCTCCGCTTGCAGCGCCGGGCGCGCCTCCGCCACGAACTCGGCAGCACTGCGCGTCAGCAGCGCGCGCTCGAGCGGTCCGCCGACGATGCGGGCGACGACCGCCACGATCAGGCGCGTATTCTCGATTCGAACCTCCGCTTCATCGTGCCGGCGGAAGCGGATCGTGCCACGCAGGTCGTCGATCACGATGTCCGGCGCGAGCTCGGCGACTTCGTCATAGCGGCCCTGCGCCGACACGGCGATCGCCGTCTGGCGGATCTTCTTCTCGAGCTTCCTCAGCGATGAGCGCTCCGACGGAATCTTCGCCAGTGCCTCTTCGAACAGCTCGCTCCGGTCCGGTTCTTCGAGCGTCAGCAGCAGATCGCCGATCCGTTCGACCGCCGCCTCCACCTGATCGGGCGTTTCGCCGCCCGCGAGCGGCCGTTCCGCCGCCGCTCCCGTCAGCTCCCGTCTCAACTCTTCCCCGGTCATGTCTGTCATGCTCATAGGGTCGCGCTCATGCATGGACCGCGCTAGTGCCGCGCCGGCCTCCGTGCAGCGGCTCGCAGGCACGTTCTTCGCACAGAATCCGGGCAGGAGACGGCTTCATCGAGATCACAGCCGACGTTGACAGGGTCTGCGGCCAGCCGCTTGTAGCCCCGCCTGGCGGCGGTTAGGTTTCCGGCAGGGCGAGACTCCGCACGCACCGGCCCTCGGGCCTGAGCCGCGCGGAGGCTCGCCCTTCGTACTTGCTCGGGAGACGACGTTGCGCGTTCGCTGCCACATCCTGACTCCGCTGCGTTCCGCGTGCTGCCCCGCTTCCGCGCCCCGCGGTCGAGTGCAGCCGTGGACATGATCTGGCTGTGGGCCGGGTTCCTGGTTCTCATCCTGGCACTCCTCGCCCTGGACCTCGGTGTCGTGCACCGGAAGGCGCACGTCGTATCGATCCGCGAGGCCGCGGCATGGAGCACGTTCTGGATCTCGCTCGCGCTCACATTCAACTTCGGCATCTACCACTTCATGGGCGCCGAGGCGGGACTGGAGTTCCTGACCGGCTACCTGATCGAGAAGGCGCTGTCCGTCGACAACATCTTCGTCTTCGTGCTGCTCTTCTCCTACTTCCGAGTACCAGCAAAGTATCAGCACCGTGTCCTGTTCTGGGGCATCATCGGCGCACTGGCGCTGCGCGGCGTCATGATCGGCGCCGGTACCGTGCTGATCGAGCGGTTCCACTGGATCACCTGGTTCTTCGGCGCGCTCCTGCTGTTCACCGGTGTCCGCATGGCGATCTCGAGAGGAATCACCATCCACCCCGACGACAATCCCGCGGTGAAGCTGGTGCGACGCGTCCTCGCCGTTACCCCGGACTACCACGGGCAGAAGTTCTTCGTGCGACAGTCGGGCATGCGTTTCGGAGTCGCGGCGACGCCGCTGTTCGTCGTGCTCGTGCTCGTCGAGACGACCGACATCGTCTTCGCAGTCGATTCGATCCCCGCTGTCTTCGCCGTCACCCGCGATCCGTTCCTCGTGTTCACGTCCAACGTGTTCGCGATTCTCGGCCTGCGCGCGCTCTACTTCCTGCTCGCCGGCGTCATGGATCGGTTCCGCTTCCTCAAGCTCGGGCTGTCCATCGTGCTCGTGTTCGTCGGCACGAAGATGCTGATCGCGGACTTCTACAAGGTGCCGATCGGCTGGTCGCTCGCCGTGATTGCGACTGTGCTGACAGCCTCGGTCGCGCTTTCCCTCCTGCTGCCTGCCCGCATCGATCCCGATGAGTTCGCTCACCTCGAGACCGGGGGCGAGCACTCCGATGACGACGACGCGCCCCTGACCGCACGATCCTCGACCGCCGAGCATCCGCCGGGGCCGGCTTGAACAGACGCGCCGGGAGCCGTGTCCCCTGCGCCTCCGCGACCTCAACCATGAACCTGTCCCAGGGAGCCCATGCCCGCGAACCATTGGCTGGTGAAGAGCGAGCCCGACACCTACTCGATCGCCGACCTGAAACGCGACGGCAGCACGGCGTGGGAGGGTGTGCGGAACTATCAGGCCCGCAACCTTCTGAAGGAGATGAAGAAGGGGGACCCGGTCCTGTTCTACCACTCCAGCACGAAGCCGCCGGGTGTCGCGGGCATCGCGGAGGTGAAGCGCGAGGCGTACCCCGACCGGCACGCGTGGACGAAGGGCGACGACTATTTCGACCCGAAGTCCAGCCCGGAGAATCCGATCTGGTTCATGGTCGATATCGGGTACGTGGACACGCTTGCGCGCGTGGTCACGCTCGACGAGATCAGGGCGACGTCGTCGCTATCCGCCATGGTGCTGGTGAACCGCAGCAGGCTGTCGGTGCAGCCGGTCACCCGAGCCGAATTCAACACGATCGTCAGAATGGGGCGGACTGAAGCATGAAGGTACCCGACACGCTCCGGCTCGGCAGCACCGGCCCCGGGATCACCCGCGTCGGATTCGGTGCATGGGCCATCGGCGGAGGCGGCTGGGCGTACGGCTGGGGCCCGCAGGATGATGAAGCGGCCATCGCTGCCATGCGCCATGCAGTGGAGAGCGGCATCACATGGATCGACACCGCGGCCGTGTACGGTCTCGGCCACTCCGAAGTCCTGGTCGGCCGTCTGCTCCGCGAGTTCCCGCGCGCCGACCGGCCGTTCGTGTTCACGAAGTGCGGACTGGTCTGGGATGTGAACGACCCGATGGGAGAGCCCGTGCAGACGCTGCGGCCGTCGTCGATCCGACGCGAGTGCGACGACTCGCTGCGCCGGCTCGGCGTCGATGCGATCGACCTCTATCAGTTCCACTGGCCGGACGAGACGGGCGTGGCTGTCGAGGACTCCTGGGGCGAGATGACGCGGCTCATCGAGGAAGGGAAGGTGCGCTGGGCGGGCGTCTCCAACTTCGACGTAGCAGCGCTCGAGCGCTGCGAGAAGGTGAGGCACGTCGACTCGGCGCAGCCACCGTTCTCTCTCGTCCGCCGTACGGCCGCGGCAGAGATCATCCCGTGGTGTGAAGAACACGGCACGGGCGTGATCGCGTACAGCCCGATGGAGTCAGGTCTGCTAACCGACCGCTGGAGCGTGGAGCGGACCAGCCAGCTCGCGGAGGATGACTGGCGCCGCGACAGCGCGCGTTTCCAGGCGCCGGCCATCGACCGCAACCTCGCCCTGCGCGATGCGCTGAAGCCGATCGCGGAGCGGCACAGTACGAACGTCGCCACCGTCAGCGTCGCGTGGACACTCGCCTGGAGCGGTGTCACGGGTGCAATCGTCGGCGCGCGCTCACCCGGTCAGGTGGACGGCTGGATCGGCGCGGGCACGCTCTCGCTGACGCCGGACGATCTCGCCGAGATCGCGAGCGCGATCTCGCGCACGCAGGCCGGCGACGGACCCGCTGGCCCGAGCGCTCAGGCTGCCCGATAGACGCGCCGGTACGTCGCGCGCCTGCACCAGCAACGGGGGGACCGCGAAGGGCGCCGTTCAGGCTTCATGGGACGTGCGTGGACGGGGCGAGGGGCCCCCTGCGCCGCAACCTCAACCCAACTACTCCTCCACGTCTGACCCATGAAGCCTCAACACGCCCCTCCACCCACCCCCTCAGTACCGCAGCGGCACTACCTCGAACGCCTGCGCCTGACCGATCGCCGCTCCATTGCGTGTCAGCGTCGCAGTGTAGCTCCCCGGTCCCACTTCCTCGCCCTGCTGCTGCCCGCCCCGGCCGCCCTGGCCACCCTGTCCCGGCTCCGCCGGCGGCGGGTCGCGTCGCAGGTCCCACGTCACGCGGTTGATGCCTGCATCTGCAGGCGCCTCGAGGGTCCGCACGGCGGCGCCGGCCGCATCGCGCACGACGAGACTGAGAGGCTGTCCCACCACCGCGCTGCCGACATGGTACGTCAGCGCCGCGCCGTACCCGGGGTTGTCATACGCCGAGTTGCCCCACGCCGCGCGGTACTGGCCGAGCTCGGTGTACTGGTACGCATCGCGCAGCGGCAGCAGCGCCGCCGGCTGCGCCAGCACGTCCGCAGAGACTGCGCGCAGCGGCGAGTAGTCGTCCAGTATGTAGGCTCCGCGGCCGAACGTGCCGACGACCAGGTCGTTCTCGCGCTGCTGTATCATCACGTCGCGATACTGGATCACCGGCAGCCCGCCCTCGAACGCGACCCACTGCCGCCCACCATCCACCGAGAAGTAGAGGCCGAACTCGAGACCGGCGAACAGCAGGTCGGGATCGACGTGGTCCTGCGCGACCGTCCAGGCGCCCGACCGCTCCGGCAGGTTGGACGCGATGTTCGTCCACGTGCGGCCGCGGTCCGTGCTCCTCAGCACGTACGGCTTGAAGTCGCCGCGCTGGTAGTTGTTGAACGTGGCGAAGACCGTGCTGCCGTCGATCGGCGACGCGTGCACGTCGGTGACGTAGCTCCATGCCGGCAGGTCCGCGAACCGATCAATGCGCCGCCAGCTCGCGCCGGCATCCTCGGACACCTGAATGAGCCCGTCATCGGTGCCGACGTAGAGCAGTCCCTCCACCAGAGGCGACTCGTCGATCGCCGTGATCACGCTCAGCTCCGTCGTGAACATGTTGCGACCGACTGCATCCTCCGGCCACACCCGGCCCATGATCGGGAGGGTGTCCCGGTCGAGATCGCGCGTGAGGTCGCCGCCCAGCGCCGTCCAGTTGGTGCCGCCATCGTCGCTCCGGAACAGCACGTTGCCACCGAAATAGAGGCGGCTCGATGCGTGCGGACTGATGACCAGCGGGCTGTCCCAGTGCCAGCGCAGGCCCTCGCCCGTCGGCCTGATCCCCGTGCGCACGCCCGTGCGCAGATCGAGCCTGCCGAGGTTGCCGTTCTGCGATTCGCTGTAGACGATGTTCGGATTCGTCGGGTCCACCCGCACCTGGAAGCCGTCGCCGCCGCCGACGCTGTACCACTCGCTGGTCCGCACGCCGGCCGAGTTGCGCGACCGCGCCGGGCCGCAGATCGAGCCGTTGTCCTGCAGCCCGCCGCACACGTTGTAGAACGGCAGCGCATTGTCCGCGTGAATGCGGTAGAACTGCGACAGCGGCAGGTTCGTGAAATGCCGCCAGTCCCCGCCGTTGTCGAACGTCTCGTACAGTCCGCCGTCGTTGCCGATCAGCATGTGCTCGGGATCTTCGGCGTCGAATACGATCTCGTGATGGTCCACGTGGATTGGCATCCGCATCGGCTCGAACGTACGCCCGCCATCCGTGCTGCGATGGATGTTGACCTCGATCACCCAGATCTCCTCCGGATCGTGCGGGCTGACGAAGATCTCGCCGTAGTACTGAGGATCGCCACCCGAGTACTCGCTCGTCCGACGCCACGTCGCGCCCGCGTCGTCCGAGCGAAAGAAGCCGCCGTGGTCGCCCTGCGCCACGACCAGCGCGTAAACCGTGCGCGGGTTCCGGTGGTTGATGCCCAGCGCGATACGGCCCTTGTCCGCGGTCGGCAGGCCGTTCTCGAGCCGCGTCCACGTCGCGCCGGCATCAGTCGACTTGAAGATGCCGGCCTCCTGCCCACCCGCGATCAGCTGCCCGACCGTGCGCCGCCGCTGATACGCCGAGGCGTAGAGCACATCCGGATTCGTCGGATCGAACAGCGCGTCCGTGATACCGGTGTCGTCGCTCACGTGCAGCACGCGCGTCCACGTGCGGCCGCCGTTCGTCGTCTTGTACAGGCCGCGATCGCCGCCGGAATTCCAGAGCGGTCCCTGCGACGCGACGTAGACGACGTCGGAGTTCCGGGGGTCGATCAGGATCCGCTGGATGTGCTCCGAATTCGGCAGACCCGCGTGCTGCCAGGTCTCACCCGCGTCCGTCGACTTGTAGAGACCGTCGCCGTACCCGACGCTGCGCTGGCTCTGGTTCTCGCCCGTGCCCAGCCACACGACATCGGGGTTGCGCGGATCCACGACCACCGCGCCCAGCGAGTAGGAGCCGCCCTCGTCGAAGATCGGACGCCACGTGTTGCCGCGATTCTCCGTCTTCCACAGGCCGCCCGACGAGATCGCCAGGTACCACGTGCTCTCGTCCTCCGGATGGATCTCCAGGTCCGAGACACGGCCCGTCGTCAGGTCGGGACCGATGCTGCGAAAGGCCAGGCCGCTGAATGCCCCCGCGGTCAGGCCCGTCTGCGCCTCCGCGCTCGCGCCGGTCAGGGCGATCGCAAGCATGACCGCGAACATGCGTCTCATGGCTGTCCTCCGTTGGGTTGCCGACTGGCTGGGTGAGAGCGATTGTATAAAATAGGCCCCGACGGCCTCGCGACAACCCGCGCCCGAATTCCGCACCTCATCGATCATGATCGGGGGCCTCATTCCGACGACGCTGAGAAGCATCCTGGCTGCCGGCTCGCTCGCCGCGCTCGGCGGCGCGGCGCCCCTCGCTCTGCATCCGTCTCCGGCCGACGCCCAGGTCGCGGATACCCTCGCTCCCCTGCCTGTGATGGTCGCGGGGCGGCTCGTGGAGGTGCGCACCGAGCTCGCCGTCGGCGACGCGCTCCTCCGGCTCGAGCCCGTGAGCGGCCCCGCCACGGAGATGCGCACGGCGGAGTCCGGCCGCTTCACGTTCTCCGGCGTGCCGCCCGGCCGTTACACGCTGCGCGTGGAACGCCTCGGCTACCGGCCGCTGGAGCATGCGCTCGAGCTTGGCCCGGGCACCGAGACGGATCTGCAGATCCAGCTCGTGCCCGAGGCGCTCCGCCTCGAGCCCGTCATCGCCGTCGCCATGCGGCGGTCCCGGCTCAGCATGAGCGGCTTCGAGGAGCGGCGCCGTAGCGGCCTCGGCCATTACATCACACGAGCCGATATCGATGCGGAGGAAGTGCTGCACACCACCGCCGTGCTCCGCCACGTGCCCGGGCTGCGGCTGCTGCCGACGCCGAACGGCAGGCTGGACGTCGCAATGCGAAGCGGCTGCCGCCCGTCAGTCTTCGTCGATGGCACACGCCGCGAGCACGTGCCCGGCATCACCATCGACGACCTGGTGCTGCCGGATTTCATCGACGCCATCGAGGTCTACCGCGATTTCGTGCCCGTCCAGTTCGGCTCGAGCGACTGCGGCGCAGTCGCCATCTGGACCCGCAACACCGTGCCCGGGCGCGAGCCAGCGCCGATCTGGAAGAAGATCATCGTCGGGCTTTTCGTCATCACCGGACTCGTATTCCTCGCCAATTGATGGAGGTCCATTCATGATCCGCAACGCTGCGCTCGCCTTCACGCTCCTCGCCGTCGGCTGCGCCTCGGCAGGTTCCGGCGGCCGTCCGCTCGATGCCGCCGCGCGCCGCACGCTGCTCCTCGATCCGACGCACCCGGAGTGGACGCGTCCGGCACCGCCCGTCTCCAATGTCACGTTCACCACGACGAAGGGCGACTTCACGATCGCCGTCGTCCGCGACTGGGCGCCCATCGCCGCCGACCGGTTCTACAACCTCGCTCGCCTCGGCTACTACGATGACACTCGCTTCCACCGCGTGAGCGACGGCTACATCGTGCAGTGGGGCCTGCACGGCGACCCCGCCGTCAACGACGCATGGCGCGGCCGCGAGCTGCCCGACGACCCGCAGCGCTTCAGCAACGCGCCAGCCACCATCGGTTTCGCCATGGAAGGCCCCCGCACACGCAACACGCAGGTCTACATCAATGTCGGCGACAACTCCCGCAACGACGGCGAACCATTCGCCATCTTCGGCTCCATTGTCGAAGGCATGGATGTCGTCCGGCTGCTGTACTCCGGATACGGCGAGGCTTCCGGCAGCGGCATGCGGCAGAACCTGCAGGGCCCGATCGAGGCAGGCGGCAATGCGTACCTCGACCGGGAATTCCCCCTGCTCGACAGGACCCTCTACGTCACAGTAAATCCCCGAATGTAGAACTCAACGTGAACAACGTGAATCGTGAAACGTGAAACGTAGTACGAATTTCGCTTCACGTTTCACGCTTCACGATGTTTTCAGTTCAAAGGATCCCCGTAGAACCGCCACTGCGTCTGATAGTCGGCCGTCAGCGGGCGGCTGTCCAGGCGCGCACGCACCAGCTCCACGGGCATGCGGCCACCCTGCATGACGGCGTCGTGGAACTGCTTCGACGTCATCTGGCCGGAATCGACTAGCTCGCGGTGCAGCTCGCGGAACTGCAACCCGCCGATCATGTAGGCGATCTGATAGAGCGGCGCGTCGATGGCCGACCTGCGGACCTCGGCTTCAGCGTTTGCGCGCTCGTGGCCGACGCGCTCGACCAGGAAGTCGACGGCCTCCTGCGGCGACCAGTTCCCGAGATGGTAGTTCATCGAGAAGACGATGCGGGCGGCGCGGTGCAGTCGCCAGAACAGCATGCCGATCTTGTCGGGATTGTTGCGCGGGAAATTCGCGTCCCACAGCATCAGCTCCCAGTACAATGCCCAGCCCTCGCCCCAGAACGGCGTCCGCTGCAGCTCGGCGCGGTGCGGGTTGAAGCGGTCCGACATGAAGCCCTGCATGTGGTGGCCCGGTATCAGCTCGTGATGCACGGTCGCGAAGTTGAAGTGCGGCGTATTGCCGCGCATGCTCATCAGCTTGTCCGCGTGCGTCATGCCATCCGTCGGGTACGACACCCGCGTCACCTCGCCGCCCGAGAAGAACGGGTTGATCAGCTGCCGCTCCGGTGTCTGCATTGAGAGACGCCACACCTCACGCGCCAGCGGCGGCAGCGTGATGTTTTCCATGCGCTGCACGAAATCCTCGGAATATTCCGCAATGTCGAAGATCGCCCACGGCTTCTCGCCCGGCGGCGGCGCCAGCGACTTCGTGTGCTCGAGCGCGGCCAGCCAGTTGTCGCCGAAGCCCATCTCGTTCGAGACGATGCGGAACTGGTTCTCGATCCAGTCGAATTCCTGCCAGCCGATGGCGATCAGCTCCTCGGCCGTGTACGGAATCATCTCGACGGCCAGGTCCGCGCGCAGGCCCTCGGCGAGGACCGGGTCGCCGATGATGGGCGGCTGCTCACCGGGTCTGATGCCGACCAGGTGCTCGCGCACCGCTGCGGCATAGGCCGTCAGTGCGGCATCCGCCCGGCCGAACGGCTCGCGGACCCACCAGCTGAAGAGCGGATCGTAGCCGTCGTAGAACATGTTCCAGTCGATCAGCACGTCGCGCAGTGCATCGATTTGCGTGGCCGCGCGCATGGCGATCACCGGGCTGATGCCCGGCCGCGTGACCTGTCCTCCCGCCGCGCGCGCTTCTGCATTCAGCGACGCCGTCAGTGCACTGACCTGCCGGGCGAGGTTGTCGATCGTCGTGGCAGTGGCCCGCGGCTCCACTCGCTGCCGGTCGAGCCGGTACTCCTGCAGCAGTCGGATCGTGTCTGCAAACGCCAGCAGCGGCGCGATCTCGGCGCCGCGCCGCTCGCGCAGGGCCAGTGTCGCAATGTCGTAGTCGATGTTGTTGCGCAGCAGGACGTAGTCGACCTTGCCCTCTTCGTTCAGCCCGTCGAAATCGAGCTCGCGCAGCCGGTCGCGCCAGCCCTGCTGGAACTCGCGCAGCCGCTCGAACCGCACCGGCGAATACTCTACGGGGTAGCGGCGCTCGATCGCCGCGCGGTCCAGCAGGTACCGGTTGATCGCGTTCCGCAGGTCGCTCTCGGCCCGCGAGAACGCGACGAGCGACGACAGCACCGGCGGATCTGCCGCCCAGCCGGCTGGCAGATCCACCTGCGGCGTCTGCGCCTGCAGGGCAATCGGCAGGGTTGCCGCGGCCAGCATGGCCGCCAGCACGAGTTGCGTCCGCGTCGCCGTCGTTCGGCTGCGCATGGAGTACCTCCTCAAGTACGGATGTTGCGCCTGTGGCAGGGTTGAAGCGCCAACGTAGCGATGAGTCGGAAAGAAGACAACAACGGCAACAAACTCGTGAAGCGTGAAGCGTGAAGCGTGAACGTTTCACGTTTCACGTTTGACGTTTCACGTTCTCATTCCACGACGATGCTGCGCCAGTCGCCCCAGCGGAACGCCGCGGCGCTCAGCAGGCAGCGCGTCATGTGACCCAGCAGGATCGCCAGCCAGATGTCGCGCGCGTCGAGCGTGCTCGTCTGCTGGATCGTGAAACACAGGCCGAGCGGCAGAATGACCTGCGACACGATGGAGATGTACAGCGGACTCTTCGTGTCGCCCGTGCCCTGCAGCCCGCCCGTGTACGTGAGTGCGACCGCAATGAACACGCCCGACACGCTGAGGAATCGCAGCAGCTCCACACCCAGCTCGACCACGGCCGGGTCATCCATGCCGAACGCGGCGAGGAGCACGCGCGGGATCGTGAGGAACAGGAGCCCGATACCGAGCGCACCCACCACCGCGATGCGCGCCGCGGCATGCACGGCCGCCGCCGCCCGCTCCGGCTGGGCCGCGCCCAGGTTCTGACCGGCCAGTGTCGCCGCCGCCGCCATCAGGCCAACCGCCGTCCAGGTGATCATCGAGAAGAGCTGCGTGTAGCCGACCGTGTAGGCCGCCTGCGCCTGCGCGCTCTGCGCGAGTGAGCCGACGAACGCGAGCATGAGGACGCCGCCAATGTTCATCGCCACACCCTGCACACCCGTCGGCAGACCGAAGCGGAACAGTGCGCGGATGATGCCGGGATCCGGTCGCAGGCTCATGCCGGCCGGGAAGCCGACGATCCACACGTCGCGCCTCAGCGAGATCAGCGCGTACACGCCGATACTGCATGTGGCGATCACGGTGCCGAGCGCGGCGCCCGTCGTGCCGAGAGCGGGAATCGGGCCGAGGCCCCGGATGAGGATGACGTTCAGCACCACGTTCAGCGCGGTGACCGCCACGCCGAGCCGGAGCGGCGTGCGCGCGTCACCCGCCGACCGCAGTGCACCGCCCAGCATGAAGAACAGCAGCAGTCCCCAGCTGAATACGAACATGATACGCAGATACGGCAGCGCGTGCGCGCGCACACCGGGTGTTGCGTTGACGACCTCGAGCAGCGCCGGCGCCAGCAGGTACCCGAGTGGTGCGAGCACACCGAGCGACAGCGCCAGCGCTGTGAGGAACGCCTGGTAGACGGTGCGGTTCACGCGCTCGACGTCGTTGGCGCCCGCGAACCGTGCTACCAGCACGCTCATTCCCGTGAACAGGGACGAGATGAAGACGACAACGACCAGGAAGATCTGCCAGCTCACGCCGATCGCGGCATTCCCCTCGTAGCCGACGTATCGTCCGACCATGGCGTGGTCGATGATGCCCTGCAGCCCGCCGATCACGTTCTGCAGCATGGTCGGCCACGCGATCCGCCACACCGCCGGCAGCAGCGGGCCATCGACCAGTGAGCGGTCGTATTGCGTGCGCCCGCGCACGCCCGCTGACGGGCCCCCGACTGCGGGCCTATCGGCTTGCGCGGCGGCCGCTGCTGCAGTCGCGGCCGCTGCCACGCCGGCAGTGGGCGCGGGCGTGACCGGCGGTTGGGAGGGATTGCTCATGGGGCGCCAAGATGCATGCGCCCCACCGGCGGCCACAAGTCGGTTGCCGCGAACGCGGCCGCAGGTCCATGTTAGCTTCGCGGCTTCCGAACGCCTCCAACCACACGGGCCATGAACGCTCTTCGCAATCCGGCGGCTCCGCTGCCAGCGGCGCTCGCGCTCACGCTCACGCTCGCCCTCTGGGCGGCCGCGCCGCTCGACGCGCAGCAGCGGGCGGTCGCATTCCGCGGCGCTCACATCATCCCGATCGTCGGCGCGCCGATCGACAACGGTGTGCTCGTCGTCCTGGACGGTCGCATCACCGCAATCGGTCCCGCGGCGTCCACACCGGTGCCCGCCGACGCGGAGGTGCACGACGTGACCGGACACGTGATCATGCCCGGGCTCGTGGACACCCACTCGCACATCGGCGGCGGGGACGGCGGCGACGCCAGTGCTCCCATGCACGCGGGCGTACGCGTGCTCGATGCCATCGACGTGCGCGACGACGGCATCCGCAAGGCGCGCGCGGGCGGCGTCACCACGGCCAACATCATGCCCGGTTCCGGCCTGCTCATGAGCGGCCAGACTGCCTACGTGAAGCTGCGCGACGCACGTACCATCCGCGACATGCTGTTCTGCGCCGACGTGCTCACGGACGTATGCGGCGGCATCAAGATGGCCAACGGCACCAACCCGATCGGCACGGGCACCATGCCCGCCACGCGCGCCCGCTCAGCGGCGATCGTGCGCGAGACGTTCGTCAGGGCGCAGGAGTACCGCGCAAAGCTGCGCGGGGCCGGCGACGGCTCGCCGCCGACCCGGGACCTGGCCCTGGAAACGCTCGTCCAGGTGCTCGACGGCGAGCGCGTCGTCCATTTCCATACGCACCGCCACGATGACATACTGACAGCGCTTCGCCTGGCCGATGAGTTCGGATTCCGCATCGTGCTGCAGCACGTCAGCGAGGCGTGGAAGGTCGCCGACGAGATCGCCGCGTCCGGCGCACCCGCGTCCATCATCCTGCTCGACGCGCCCGGCGGCAAGCTCGAGGCCGTCGACGTCAGCATGCAGAACGGCGCCGCACTCGAGCGCGCGGGTGCGCTCACCGGGTTCCACACCGATGACGGCATCACCGACTCGCGGTTCTTCCTCCGCTCGGCCGGCCTGGCCGTACGCTACGGCATGTCGCGCGATGCCGCACTGCACGGCCTGACGCTCGCCGGCGCCCGCATGCTCGACCTCGAAGACCGCATCGGCTCCCTCGAGCCTGGCAAGGACGCCGACTTCATCGTCCTGTCCGGCGATCCGCTCAGCGTCTACACGCACGTCGAGCAGACCTGGATCGACGGCGAGCGCGCGTTCGATCTCGACGATCCGCGCGACCGCGCATTCGCAGTCGGCGGCTACGGCGTCGGCAGCGCCGCTGCCTCGCAGCACCACACGGGCATGGAGGGTCACCAGTGAGTGCCGCAGCCGCAGTTGCGGTCGCCGCGAGGCGCGGAGGCGTCATTGCCGCGGCAGTCGTCGTCGCAGCCGCTCCGCTGAAGGCAGCTGCGCAGGTCGCCGTGCTCGGCGAGATAGTGCATACGATGGCCGGCGCACCGATCGCGAACGGCGTCGTCCTCATCGGCGCGGACGGCCGCATCGAACGCGTCGGCCCTGCCGCACAGGTGCCGGTACCCGCCGGGTACCGCACGCTCTCCGCCCGCGTCGTCACGCCAGGCCTCATCGATGCCCATTCCGTCGTCGGCCTCGCCGGCCATCTCGGGCAACCGCACGAGCAGGACCAGCTGGAGACCTCCGACGCAATCCAGCCGTCACTGCGTGCAGTGGACGCATACAACGCGCGCGAGCGGCTCGTCGGCTGGGTCCGCAGCTTCGGCGTGACGACGCTCCACACCGGCCACGGGCCGGGCGCGCTCGCCAGTGGCCAGACGATCATTGTGAAGACGCGCGGCGACAACATCGACGAGGCCGTGATCGACACCCTCGCAGCCATCGCGATGACTCTCGGTCCCGAGGTGTCCGGCAACTACACGCGGCCGGGCACCCGCGCGAAGGGCGTCGCCATGCTCCGCGCGAAGTTCGTCGAGGCTCGGAGCTACGCCGAAAAGCGCCGCGCCGCGGAACCCGCCGACGAGCCTGCGCGCAACCTGGATCTGGAGATGTTCGCCGCCATCCTCGACCGCGACGTGCCCGTCCTCATGACGGCGCAGCGCGTTAGCGAGATCATGGCGGCGCTCCGCCTGCGCGAAGAGTTCCGCTTCGACCTGATCCTCGACGGTGCGGCCGAGGCTTACCTCGTCATCGACGAGATCCGCGACGCCGGCGTCCCCGTCATCCTGCACCCCACCATGGCCCGCCACAGCGGCGCCCTTGAGAACGCTACCCTCGAAACGGCGCGGCTGCTCCGCGACGCCGGCATCACCGTCGCGCTCCAGAGCGGCTTCGAAGGCTACGTCCCCAAGACCCGCGTCGTCCTCTTCGAGGCCGCCATGGCCGCCGCCTACGGCCTCGACTTCGAGGCCGCCCTCGCCACCATCACCCGCGACGCCGCCGCCATCCTCGGCATCGCCCACCGCGTCGGCTCGCTCGAGACCGGCAAGGACGGCGACGTCGCATTGTTCGACGGCGACCCGTTCGAATACGCGTCCCACGTCTGCGGCGTCATCATCGAGGGCGTCGTCGTGGAGGAGGGATGCACGTGAGGAAACTACGTGGAACGTGAAACGTGGAACGTGAAACGTGAAACGTGAAACGAGCGCTGCGAGCCGATCTGTCGCCAACCCCGGATTATCGGGCGCAGGACGCCGCGCGCCGGGAGCGCCCGCCAGTAACCCGCGCCCCCACTCTATCCGGGGAAGATCTGCCCGCCTGGGCATTCTGACGGCGTCGACCCGCGCCCACCCCCCACCCCCACCCCCACGTTTAACGTTTCACGCTTCACGTTTCACGCTACCTGCCACACCCCCGCCGACGGGATCATACCCGCGACAACGGTGTAACTCGAAGTCACCCAACCCGATAAGTGCTGAAACGCGACGATGCCTCAGGAGCCTGTATGCCATCCCGAGTACTGCTGCGGCCGATTCTGATCGCGCTGCTCGCCGTGCCATTCCTGCTTGCCGGAGCCGTCAACCCCGGCGCAGCCCGCCCTGGTTTCGCCCCGGCCCCCGCCCCGTTGCCCGGATTGTCGCCCGATATCGAGGAAAGTGTCGCGGTTGCGCTGGATGCGTTGTCGTCGGCGGTTCGGCGGCGCAGCCGCGAGGACGCGCTGCGGATCTCGTTCGAGGCGTACTACAGGTACCGCGCGGCGAATCCGGAGCAGGTCCGCAAGCCGTACCTGTACTACGTGGATCTCGGCCTGGATAACCGGACCGGCCGCGGGTACGTGTTCGACATGGTGTCGCTGGCGGTGGTGGCCGGTCCGTTCATGGTCGCGCACGGATCGGGTTCGTCGCGGCAGCGGGACGGCGTGCCGACGGTGTTTTCGAACAGGTCGGGCAGCTACGCCTCGTCGCTCGGGCTGTACGTGGCGGAGGAGACGTACACGTTTCGCGGGAAGTCGGGCGGCCGCGCGTACACGTCCGTGGGGTTGCGGATGCGTGGTGAGTCGGGCCGTTTCAACGGCGCGGCGCGGAGCCGTGGCATTGTGGCGCACGGTGCGCCCTATGTGACGTCGGGCGCGGCGGGACGGAGCGAGGGCTGTCCGGCGATGGAGCAGGCGCGGGCGCAGCGGCTGCTGCCGCTGCTGGCGGACGGAGGCGTCGTTTTCATCTTTTCGCCGAACGACGATGAGTGGCTGAGATCCGACCCCTGGGCAGGAATTTAACGCGCCGAGGGGCTGCGTCATCCAATGAAGCAGGCAGTTCACGACAAGGGCTGAGACTGGATGACGAAGATGCGGATGCGACAGGTGTTGATGGTCCTGTTCCTGTTCCTGCCCCCGGCGCTGACGGCGCCGCTTGCGGCGCAGGACGAGCCGGTGATTCGGCGGGGGACCGGCACGATTTTGGGGACAGTGCTGGCCGGTGACACGGGCGAGCCGTTGGCGTCCATTGCGGTCGAGCTGCTGTTCGCTGCCGATTCCGCTGCGATCGCGCAGACGCTGACGAATGCGGAAGGTGCGTTCCGATTCAGTCTGGTCGCGGAGGGCGACTACCTGCTGCGGATCGTCAGCATCGGGTACGGCACCGTCATGACGGAGCGGTTCGAGCTGGCAGATGACGAGATGCGCAATCTCGGCGATCTGCGGCTGCCGGTCGAGGCAGTGACGCTCGACGCGATCGAAGTCTCGAGCGAGCGCACGGCGGTGACGTTCGAGGCCGATCGCACGTCGTACAACATGGGCGTGATGCCGGGCACCGAGGGCGCCACTGTGACGGAGACGTTCCAGTCGATCCCGGAGCTGGAAGTCGACATCAACGGTCAGGTCACGCTGCGAGGCAGCACGCCAGCGATCTACATCAACGGCCGGCGCGCGCCGATGACGGGCGAAGCGCTGACGATATTCCTGGAGCAGTTCCCTGCCGACTACCTGACGAAGATCGAGGTGATCGACAACCCGTCCGCGCGGTACGACGCGGAAGGCAGCGGTGGCATCATCAATCTGGTCATGAAGGAAGGCGTCGAGCTCGGCATGAGCGGCAGCGTCTTCGCGAATGCGGGCACCCGTGGCCAGTACGGCGCTGGCGGCCGGGGCACCATGCAGCGGGGCGACTGGACGCTCAACGGTGGCGGGTTCCTGCGCCTGTCCGACTCCGAGAGCAGCAACTACAACCTGCGGCAGAACCTGCTCGCCGACCCGGCGTTCCTGCGGCAGGACTCATGGTCCGACCGGTCGGGGCTGTCGAGCAACGCGGACATGGAGATCCGGTTCGAGCCGCGCGAGGACATGCAGATCTCACTCGAGGGCAGCCTCAGCGGTTCCGGCAACGACTCCGATGGTCTGACGACGACAACCCACCTCGACGAGCTTCAGGAGCAGTTGCTGATCTACGATCGGCTGCGCGCGTCCGACTCGCGCAACCTGTCCGGCGATGTCGCACTGGCGTTCGAGTACGAGACCGAGAGCGACCGCGAGTTCCAGGCGGAGCTGCAGTACAGCCGCGGCTCGCAGCACGGCGACAGCCGCGACGAGATCACGATGCAGAGCGAGTTCGATGATGATTCCGCGCTGATCCCCGCAGAGCTCACGATCGAGGACGAGGACGAGAGCGAGCACGAGGTATCGCTCGGTGCGGACTACACCCATCCGTGGGGTGAGGACGGCCGCATCGAGCTCGGCTTCCAGTCGGAGCTGCAGACGAGCGACAACGCGCGGCTGATCCGGCTGATCGACGATCCTCAGGGCGCGCCGGACGGCCTGCTCACCGATCGCGGCTTCGACCAGCAGCAGGTGACGAGCGCGGTCTACACCACGCTCCAGCGGCAGTTCGGCGACTTCGGCGTGCAGGTCGGGCTGCGAGCCGAGCAGTTCGACCTGGACTTCGAGCTCCCGGGCGGCGAGTCGTTCGAGCGCGAGTACACGAACCTCTTCCCGAGCGCGAACGTCTCCTACCGCCTGGAGAGCGGCCAGCAGATCCGGCTGTCGTACTCCCGGCGCATCGGACAGCCCGGCGCGTCAGTGCTGAATCCGACGAACCTGTCCACCGACCCGCTGAACCGGCGCGTCGGCAACCCGGACATCGAGCCGCAGTTCACGCATTCGTTCACCATGAACGCCAGCTGGTCCGGCTCGCTCGGCAACCTGCGCCTGTCGCCCTATTACCGGAAGACGACCAACGACTGGGCTCAGCTCACGACGGTCGATGAGAACGGCATCTCGACGCAGACGTACGAGAATCTGGTGTCGCAGCAGAGCTACGGCGCCTCGCTCACCTACTCGCTGCGTCAGCGCGACGGCTGGGGCGGCAACATCAGCCTCAGCGGCGCGCGCAACATCCGCGACGCCAGCAACCTCGGCGAACGCTACTCCGGCAGCTCTCTGCGCTGGTCCAGCCGCGCGAACCTCAGTGCGCGAGTGACGGAAGCGCTCAGCGCGGAGGGCAACTTCGGGTATACGCCCCCCTCAGACATGCCGCAGGGGCGCTCCGACGCACAGTACCGCGGCGACGTCGGGCTGCGGTACCGCATGCTGGACGGCCGCGGCTCGCTCCGCCTGTCGATCCAGGATCCATTCGGCCTGCGCAAGACGTCGAGCCGCATGCAGGATGTCGCGTACATCATGATCGGACGCAGCCAGGAGTCCACCCGCAGCGCCCAGCTCAGCGTGTCGTACACGCTCGGCGGCGGCGGCCGCATGCGCCGCGGCGGCGGCGGCGGCGGCGACGGGGTCGGCCGCGGCGGCGACCGCTAGCCGGTAGCGCGACGACCAGCCGAACCGGCTGAGGCGCGGCGGACGGCTGCGCCTCAGTCTTGCCCCGGACCTCAGCCGCGGCAGCCGCGGTCGCCGGGGTGCCGCCTCTCCGTTCTGTCCCGCCGCGCTTTCGCTTGACGGGTGCGCGCCCTAGTATCAGGCATCCATGAGATTAGAACCAGGAGCCTTGATCCTGCTGGCGGCCCTGCTGGGCGGCACGGCATGCAGCACCGCGACTTCCGGCGGGCGCGGCGCGCCCACGCTGCCGCATACCGCGGCGGACGTCAGCTTCATGTCCGGCATGATCGCGCACCACGCGCAAGCCGTCGTGATGTCGGGCTGGGCGGCGTCGCACGGCGCACGTGCGGACGTACAGGTTCTGGCGGCCCGCATTGCCGTCGCGCAGCAGGACGAGATCGCGCTGATGGAGCAGTGGCTGCGCGATCGCGGCGAGCCGGTGCCGGATCAGGTCGCCGGTCATGCGCACCACCTCATGCCCGGCATGCTCACGCAGGCCGAGCTCGCCCAGCTCGAAAATGCGCGCGGCACTGCGTTCGACCGCCTCTTCCTGACGTTCATGATCCGGCACCACGAGGGCGCGCTCACCATGGTCGACGACCTGTTCGAGTCGTACGGAGCGGCGCAGGACGAGGTGGTGTTCCGGTTCGCTTCCGATGCCTTTGCAGACCAGTCCACAGAGATCGACCGCATGCAGCAGATGATCGACAGCCTCCCCCGCCTCTAACGGAGCCTCCATGAAAAACCTGATGCTGCTCGCTGCCGGTCTGCTGTGCATGCCCGCCCTCGCTGGCTGCGCCGCTGCGCCATCGTCCTCCGGCTCGATCACGCCCGACATGTCCACGACACCGCCCAGCCCCGACCCGCGAGTCGGTCTGCGCGCTGGCGGGCAGGACCCGGGCGAGGCGTCGTGGAACATGCGTCTGGTGTCCAACACGCCGGCGTCGGAGCGGTTCGTCGGAGTGACGAATTCCGACCTGGCGTTCAGCGGCTCCTACGCGATCCAGGGCAACTACAACGGCTTCCAGGTGTGGGACATCGCGAACGCCGAGCGGCCGACGCTCACAGCCGGATACCTGTGCCCGGCCTCGCAGAGCGATGTCTCCATCTACCGGAACCTGCTGTTCGTGTCGGGTGAAGGTCAGACGGGCCGGCTCGACTGCGGCACGCAGGGCGTGCCGGAGCCCGTGAGCCACGAGCGACTGCGCGGCATCCGCATCTTCGATGCTACCGATATCAGGAACCCGAAGTACATCGCTAACGTGCAGACGTGCCGCGGCTCGCACACACACACCGTCGTGACGGACCCGAATGACAGCCAGAACGTCTACATCTACGTCTCCGGCTCCTCGCGCGTGCGGTCACCGGATGAACTGCCCGGCTGCTCGGACCTGTCGCCGACCGAGGATCAGAACTCGGCACTGTTCCGCATCGAGGTGATCCGCGTTCCGCTCGCGAACCCGGAGCGCGCCGCGATCGTCAGCTCGCCGCGCATCTTCGACAACCTGGCAGCGGCGCCGCGCCACGGCGAGCCCGGTCAGCCCGCGCGTGAGCCGGACCCTGCGCGGACCGGCCCGTCGCAGTGCCACGACATCACCGTCTATCCCGATATCGGCCTCGCCGGCGGCGCCTGTGGCGGGTACGGCCTGCTCCTCGACATCCGCGACGTCACCAACCCGCGGCGCATCTTCGCGGCGGCGGACTCGAACATGGCGTTCTGGCACTCCGCCACGTTCAGCAACGACGGCGACAAGGTCCTGTTCACCGACGAATGGGGCGGCGGCTCGTCGCCGCGCTGCCGTGCGACGGACAAGTACGAGTGGGGCGCGAACGCTCTGTTCACGATCGAAGACCGCGAGCTGGTGTTCCGGAGCTACTACAAGATGCCCGCCGCTCAGACTGAGTTCGAGAACTGCGTCGCGCACAACGGCAACCTGATTCCCATCCCCGGCCGCGAGGTGATGGTGCAGGCCTGGTACCAGGGCGGCATCTCCGTCTTCGACTGGACGGACGTGTCGAACCCGAAGGAGATCGCATACTTCGACCGCGGCCCCATGGATGACACGCGCCGCGTCGGCGGCGGATCGTGGTCCGTCTACTGGTACAATGGCGACATCGTCAGTTCCGAGATCGCGCGCGGCCTCGACATCTTCGAGCTGCTGCCTAGTGCGTTCATCTCGCAGAACGAGATCGACGCCGCGAAGACTGTGCGGGTCGACTTCATGAATGCGCAGGAGCAGCGCAGGATCGTCTGGCCGCCGAGCTTCCCGCTCGCGCTCGCGTACCTCGATCAGCTCGAGCGGTCGGGCGGGCTGGCCGCCGACGGCGTCGCCGGCGCACGGGGCGACCTCGCTAATGCGCAGGCCGCGAGCGGTGCGGAGCGGCAGCGCACGTTGACGGCACTGGCGACGCGCCTCAACGGCGCGGCTTCGGGCTCGCGTGACGCAGCGAAGGTGCGAACGCTGGCGCGCGCGGTGAGCGACCTCGCGGCCGCGCAGAACTGATTCGACCAGCGGCACCGACCCCATCGGGCGAGGAAGAGGAGTCGGACAGCGCGCGCGCTGACGAACGCATGCGTCCGTGCGCGGACGTGATCGCGGCGGACGCTGCTGGTCACGAGCATCGCGCGGACTGCAACGGATCCCGGGTACGGCGGCCAGCACGCCAACGCGCTCGAGGTGTCGGGACGCAGTCGCGCTGACATCCCATCCTGCCGCAATGCGAGCCGTCGAGCGCCCTGCTCGTCCAGCGTCAAGGCACGACCAGTGCATGAAACGCCGGAGATGCTGTCGTCGTAGAGAGATCCGGTCGTCTCGTCTCTTGCGCAGGTGTCCGCCATGAAACCATCTCCCAACGCTCCCGAACGTCCGGCCGCCGGCACGCCGGAGATCCTGCCGGCAACCGAGTCGCCGGTCGCGCGGAACGGCGCGCGGCCCGGCCGCCGCTCGCGCCTGCGCGGCTGGCTGGGGCGGCATCTCGGCACCAACGGCGCAGCGCCCGTCGACACGGACGAGGACGCATCGGCCGGCCGCGGCCTGCACGGCGTCACGAAAAGTTGCGACGTCTGGTTCGCGATGGAGACATCGCAGCTCGAGAAGGATGCGGCTGAGCTGGCGCAGTCGGCCGCCGCCGCAAACCTGCCGCGCGTTGAAGTCGAGTACCACGAAGTTTCCGAAGAGACTGCGCTCGCGGCGCGCTGCCGCGCGACGTTCCACGGCTGGGCCGAGCGAGTGCGCACGCGCGTCCAGGATGCGTTGCAGGCCAGCGTCGAGGACGCCGGTGCGCGGCTGCGCGCGTACGAGCACGAAACCGGTGCCCTCGACGGCGCCCTCACCGAGCTGCGCGACACGCGCACCGATCTGAACGCTGCCGAGGCCGACGCCGCGGCCGGCGTCGCGCAGCTCGAGGTGCGACCGTTCCTCTCGCGCTGGCTCTGCATCCCGCTCCTGGGCATGCTCGTGCTCGTCGACTGGATCGCGAACGTGCCCGTCTTCTCCGAGCTGCTGCCGAAGGACCCCGGCGCAGACGCTGCGTGGCGCGTGCTCGCGTCGCGCTCTGAGAACATGGGCCTGTGGGGTGGACTGTACCGCATCTGGGCGCGCGCAGTGCACAACATGGACGCGTCGTTGCTCGCGCTCGGCGTCATCATCTTCCTGGTCTGGCTCGCGCACGTGCTCGGCGAGTCGATGCGACGCGTGCTGTCCCACTCGCCCGCGGCGACGCCGGCCGCTGCGCCGACCATCCGCGCGCACCGCCGTCAGTTCGTGTTCCCTGCCCTGTTCGCGCTGGCAGGCATCGTCGCAGTCGTTGGCGTGCTGTGGCTCGCGCGGGGGCGGCTGGAGGCGACGACCGCACAGCGCGTGGCGGAGACCGAGGCCCGCATCACGGTCATCGAGACGCAGCTCGCAGCGGCACGGGAGGCGGCCAGTCTGCTCGACATCGGTCGTCTCGAGCAGGAGCTCGCGGCTGCGCGCGTGCTGCGCGAGCAACGCGAGGAGCGCGCCGACTATGCGACCATCATCAGCCGCATGAACCTGCCGATTCTGCTGCTCAACATCGTGCTCGCGCTTGCGGCGGCGACCGCAGGCTACCTGGTCACGCGCGACAACGTGCGCGGCGGCCTGATCAGTCCGCGCTCCGCCGCACTGCGCGAGAGCGTGGCAGTGCTGCGCGCCGAAGCGGTGAAGCGCCGCGACGAGCTGCTGCGGCTCGACATGCTGATCGGCCGCGACTTCGCGCGCGCCGCGTACCTGCTCGAATCGCGGCCGCTCACCGGCTGGGAGTCGAAGGCCGAGCGGCTCCGCGCGGTGGTGCCGCGGTTCCGCTCCGAGAACGCGCGCCTGCGCGGCATCGATGCGGGCAACATCGCCGCGTTCCGCAAGCCGCCCATCCTCGAGCTGACGCTTCCGGATGACAGCGGTCACCTCGCGCCGCCGCCGGAGCTGAGCACGTATCACGAGCTGCGTGCATCCCTGCGCACTCGCGCGGCCGCGGTGCTCGCGCGCATGAACGATGGAGAGAAGGCATGAAGTACGCGCACATGACGACGCTCGCGTTTGCCGCGGCCGGGATCGCGACACTGACCGGCTGCGACGGCCAGCAGCCGGCGCGTGCATCGGCCGACACCGCGGCCGCGCCGCGGCAGGTCATCGTCGCACTCGACCTTTCCGGCAGCCAGAGCGAGGAGCGGCGCGCGCAGGCGCGCAACGCGCTCGATAGGGTCATCGACGACCTGCAGTTCGGCGACCGCCTCGTCCTGCTGCAGGTGCACCAGCGATCGGCGTCGGAGGACGGCGTCGTGCGGTGGCAGGAGACGGTGCCCGCACCGGACGCCGGCGTGAACCCGACGTCGCTCGACCGCGAACGGCTCGACGCCGTGAAACAGGCCGCGCGCTCCGTCGCCGCGGCCATCTTCGACGACGAGGCTGCCGGCCGCATCCCGACCACCGACCTGATCGCAACGCTGCACGTCGCCGGCGAGTACGTCCGCGACGCCGACTCCCGCCGCTCCTCGCTCGTGCTGCTCTCCGACATGCTGCAGTCCGCGCACGGCATCGAGATGGCCGGCGACGGCGGCGTTCCCTCCGCCGACTGGATTTTGCGACAGCAGCATGGTAGCCTGCTCCCCCAGCTGCAGCGCGCGTGCGTCATCATCGTCGGTGCAGACGCAACCACGCCAAACGGCATTGCGGTCCGCGAGTTCTGGACGCGGTACTTCGAGGCGGCCGGCGCGACCCTCAGCCCGCGCGACTACCGCCTGCTCGCCACCGGCGGCTCCGTCGCCTGCTGATTCGGCATCCATCCCGGGCGAGATACTGGGGCGATACGGCAGGCGAGGTACTGCGGGCGAGATACTGGGGCGATACTGCGGGCGAGATACGGGGGCGATACGGGGGCGAGATACTGGGGTGAATGACGGCGGGTGGCGGGTGCGGGCGATGGGGTGGACCTGTACACGCGTGCGGCAGCGACGTTCGGCGACGGCATTCCCGTCCCCCACCCGCAGTACCTCGCCCGCAGTACCCGAGTGCCATCAGTCGCTCCGCAGCGCGACCAGCGGATCTATCGACGCCGCACGCCTTGCCGGCAGCCATGTCGCGACCGCACCGACGGCGATGACGACCAGGGCCGTAGCGGCGCCGACCAGCGCCGTGTTCGCCTGGGGAATCCCGGCCTGCGTCGAGATGAACCGGAGCGCGACGAGCGCGATCGGCAGCCCTATGAGCAGCCCGAGCAGCGCCAGACGCAGGCCGGATCCCAGGAACATGCCGATCACCTGCGACCGCTGCGCGCCCAGCGCTGTGCGCACGCCGATCTCGCGCGTGCGTTGCCCCACAGCGAACGCGATCACCGCATAGAGTCCGATTGCGGCGAGCAGCAATGCGACCAGGCCGCCGGCGGCCACAGCCGCGTTCGCGCGCATCAGGAGCTTCTGCTCCGCGGCCGCAATCTCGGCGAGCGTCTCGGCGCTGCGGATGGGCATGCCCGGCGCCTCTGCGCGCGCGACCGCACGGATCGCCGGCAGCAGGGCGTCGGCGGGGCCGCGTGTGCGCACCAGGAACTCGGTCCCCCAGACCATCCACGGTATGTAGACGGGGATGTCGGCGGATATGTACGCGCGGCCGGCCTGCGATTGATCCACTACGCCGACGACGACGAGCGGCACAGAATCGGGTGCGCCACCGGACATGTCGACGAAGCGTCGGCCGATCGGATCGACCGTGCCCCCCCACAGCTCTCTCGCCAGCTCGCTGCCGATCACGATGCTGGTCGCCGACTGATTGCGCTCCTCGGCGGTGAAGTCGCGGCCGCGTACGAATGGCATGTCCATCAGCTCGAAGAATCCCGCCGGGGCGGGCTCACTGCGGAGCGCGAACCTCTCCGGGCCGGACCACGTCGGCCCGCGGTCGTCCGGATGCACGGCGTAGGCGCTGTTGACGTAGTATCCCTCCGTCTGCTGAACTACGCCCTGCACGCCGAGCATACCCGCGATGCGCTCCTCCAGCCGCATCATCGTCGCGCGACGCTCGTCGGCCGTCGCATTCCCCGAGTAGCTGTCGAACGACACCGCCAGGATGCGATTGTGCAGCGGCGAGGGAGCGCGGCCATGCATCTCGCCGACGAGCAGGACCAGCAGCGTGGCGAGCGCGACCAGCAGTGGCTGTGTCAGCGCCACCTGTGCGACCACCAGCCCCGGCTGGAGACGCGAGCGTGATGCGGCGACGGCCGCCGCCGAGTTCTTGAGCACGTCCGCGACCGCGAGCCGCGTCGCGTGGAGTGCTGGGGAGAGGCCGAACAGGACACCGACTGTCAGAGCGCACGCGAGCGTGAACAGAACGGCCGGCCAGTCGAGCGCGAGCTGGATCTCGGGCAGGTACACACGCGCCCGCGAAATGGCGAACCAAATGACGGCAATGCCCACAGCACCCGCGGCCCCGGCCAGCAGCACGCACTCCGTCAGGAGCTGCCGGATAAGCCTCGTGCGCGACGCGCCGAGCGACAGGCGCACGGCGATCTCGCGCCGGCGGGCAACCGCCATGCCCACCAGCAGTGCACTCACGTTCGTGCACGTGACCAGCAGGATGAGCAGCGTGATCACGCCGAAGGTCGCTGCTTCGAGCGCGTCCGCACGGTCGTTTCCCGGGCGGAGATTGCGAGCGAGCAGCGGCGCCACGTCCGCGGTCGGCAGGTAACCCTGCGTGAAGCCCTCGGGGTTCGCTGCGTGCATCCCGGTGCGCCCCGCGATTGTTTCGACCGCCGGCTCGGCGTCTGCGCGAGTGATGCCCGGACGCAGCCGGGAGACCGCGCTCAGCATCGTCGAGTCATAGCTCGCCAGCGCGGCGGAAGAGCCCCGCTCGACCAGCGGCCGGGCCGAAAGTGGCAGCCACACGGCCATGTCGCCTTGGTGGGCGTCCACACCGCCGAAGAGCGGTGGCGCCACTCCCACGACCGACACCGATGCATCGTTCAGACGCAGGACGCGTCCGACCACGTCCGGCGACCTGCCGAAGTGCGCGTCCCAGAGGCGGTGGCTGATCACGGTCACCGGATTGGCCGTCACATCGTCGCTGGTCGCGGGCAATCCCCGACCGAGAACGGGCCGGACGCCGAGCAGCGGAAAGTAGTTGCCGGTCACGTAATGCGCCGATGCCGCCACGGGGCCTTGATCCGCCTCGCCCGCTTGCAGCAGCACGCCCGATCCGGCCCAGGCCGCGACATCGCTGAACGCGTCCAGCGCCGCGTACTCCCGCACCTCCGGATACGACAGCTGCCGCATGCGGGTCCAGCCCCGCGCGTCCCGCGCGATTCCCCGGATCCGCACCAGTGCGTCGTCCCGGGGAATGCCAGGCGCGGGCAGCGTCATCACAGAATGGATGTACGCCACCAGGCCCGTATTCGCGCCGATGCCGACCACCAGCACGACTATGATCGTCGCCGTCGTCAGCGGCGTGCGCCGGAAGTGGCGGACCGCGAATCGCACATCGGCCGCGATCGATTCGATCCAGCGCGCACCGCGCGCGTCGCGCGCCTGCTCCTGCAGCAGACCCACATTGCCGAACTCGCGCAGCGCGGCGCGACGTGCCTCCGCTGCCGACAGTCCGCGCGCCATGAGGCGAGCCGTCGATTGCGCCAGGTGCGCCGCCATCTCCTCGCGCATCTCGCGATCGAGCCGCCGGCGCATCAGCACCGTCCGCAGCCACAGTCGCAACCTGTCCACCATGGAACGCTCCGCAGCAGGAAGAGGACCTATGGACAAGCTGCAGTCCAGACCACTAGTCTGTCAAGTGGATAGCCCGCAGGTCACCACAGGAGGACGGTCCCACCCGCAGCCACGCCTTTGACGGGAAACTCGCGGCTTGGTGCGTAGTGGCCGGTGAGGCGGAAAGAGAAGCGGCGCTCGAGCGGGAGCGTCAGGTCGGCCGACATGCCGGTCACGTGACCACCGGCGCCGACGGCAGCGAAGCCAATGAACCCGGCGGGTCTGTCGCGGCGCGTCGCGTTCCAGCCGAGGCCTGCGCGCCCCTGCTGCTGAAAGAAGAAGGCCGAGGGTGGAAACATGTCGCCGCGCGCGTGCAGCCGCTCTGCGTCGCCCACGCGCAGGTAGAGCGATGGCAGGGGATCGTGTCCGCCTTCCGGCATTGGAACTGACGCGATGCCGATGCCTGCGCCGAAGTATTTCCAGTCGGCGCGTCCCCGCAGGCTGCCGAACAGCACGTCGTGCGACAGCTCACCGGCCGCACTCAGTCCGGCGGCGGCCTCGACGCGACCGTGGGAGCCGATGTCGTGCTCAGTCTCCAAACCGATCGTCGCGTAGGCGACCTCCCGCGACACGTCGGGGCCTTCGCAGTCGAAGTCGGTCATCTCATCGTAGCCCGCGGCGAACAGGAAGCTGATGCTGCCGTCGGGCGCGACACCGGGGCCGACCGGTGCCTGCCACAACACGATGACCAGTAGACCGCGATAGCGACTGAGCATGAGCGAATTCCTCGTGGATGGTGCTGCCGTGCGGGCTGCCTCCAACATTGCGGCGGGGACGTTCCCGCGCCATGATGCTGCGGCTTGCGGCGGTTCGCGCCCGGCGTGCAGTTTCAGCTGGGTGGTCGCCGACAGGAGGTCCTGCATGCTGTACCCTTCCGGCCGCGTCGTCGCGTTGCTCGTCGCGCTCGCCAGCGCGTGCGCGCGCGCGCGCGCGGTCCTGCCCGTGCCGGAACCAGGCGAGCGACCTGCGGACTTCGACGTCGTCGAGACGACGATCGCGGAGATCCACGACGCGATGCTCGGCGGCCGTCTCACGGCGCATGCACTCGTGACGGAATACCTCGCCCGCATCGAAGCATACGACAGGAGCGGCCCTGCGTTCAACGCGCTCACGTTCACCAACGAGACCGCACTCGCGCGCGCGGCGGAGCTCGACGCAGAGCTCGCGCGCACGGGCAGATTGCGTGGTCCGCTGCACGGCATTCCAGTGATCGTGAAGGACAACTATGACACGTACGACCTGCCGACGACGGCGGGCTCGGCCGCGCTCGCGGGCGGGCTGCCGCTCGACGATGCGGCGATGGTGCGTCGTCTGCGCGACGCGGGTGCGATAGTGCTGGCGAAGTCGAACATGGCAGAGTTCGCGTTCAGCCCGTACGAGACGGTCGGCTCCGCGCTGCCGGGCTACACTTTCAACCCGTACGCACTCAACCGCGTGCCGGCCGGCTCGAGCGGCGGCACGGCGGCGGCCGTGAGCGCGAACCTCGGCGCGGTCGGACTCGGTACCGACACCGGCAACTCCGTGCGCGGTCCTTCGGCGCATACAGCGCTCGTCGGCATCCGCCCGACCATGGGCCTGACGAGCCGCGATGGCATCGTGCCGCTGTACCTCGAGCGCGACATCGGCGGTCCGATGACGCGCACCGTCGAAGACGCCGCGCGCGTGCTCGACGTCGTCGCGGGCTACGACCCTGCCGATCCTGCGACTGAAGCAGCACGCGGCCGCATCCCCGCGACGTACATGGCAGCACTCACTGCGGACGCGCTGCGCGGCGCGCGCATCGGCGTGGTGCGTCGCTATGTCACGACGGCGACGACGGACAGCGCGGTCGTCCGCGTGTTCGATGAAGCGCTGCGCGACCTCGAGCGCGCGGGCGCAACACTCATCGATCCGATCCCGCTCGCGGAGCTCGACTCGATCCGGCCGCGGCTCTGCTCGACGTTCCGGGCGGACATCGAGCAGTACCTGCACATGCGGCCGGGCGTGCCGCAGACACTGGCGGAGATCGTCGAGTCGCGGAACTTCCACGTGTCGATCGGCGGTCGGCTCACGAGCCTTGCGCGGGAGATCGACGTGGCGGACCCGGAGCGGTGCGCCGAAGCGGCTGCGGAGACGGAGCAGTTCAGGGCAGCGTTGCGTGCGATCTTCGACGAACACCGGCTGGACGCTCTGGCCTATCCGACGTGGAGCAATCCGCCGCGGCTGATCGGCGACCTGACATCGCCGCACGGCGACAACAGCCAGGTGCTCGCGCCGTGGAGCGGGTTCCCGGCGATCACCGTGCCGATGGGCTACACATACGGCACGCTGCCGGCTGGTCTGCAGCTGCTCGGCGACGCGTGGAGTGAGGCACGGCTCATAGCGCTGGCGTATGCGTACGAGCAGGCGACGCGTCATCGCCGCCCGCCGCCGACCGCGCCCGACCTGTAGGAGTTGCCGACGGACTGCTCAGCCGTCGGCCCGTATGGCGGTGGCGGGGTCGATACGCGTTGCGCGCACCGTCGGAACCAGCATGGCGAGCACGCTCGCGACGACCAGCATGATCGCAGCCGCGGCATACGTGGTCAGGCGCTGCGCGGTGAGTCCGAACATCTGGCTGCCGAGCACGCGCACGCCTGCGGCCGCGAGCCCTGCACCGACGGCGAGGCCCACTGCAATCGCGGCAGCGCCCGCCTGCATGACCAGCGCGCCCACGCGTGCGGTCGTAGCGCCGAGCGCGACGCGGATGCCGAGCTCGTGCGTGCGGCTCGCCACGACCTGCGACACGACGCCGTAGAGTCCGACGACGGCGAGCAGCAGTGCGAGCAGCGAGAACGCAGACAGCAACGCCGTCGTGAAGCGCTCCCGCGCGAGCGAGTCGTCCAGCAGCTCGCGCACCGTGGCGACGTCGACGATCGCGGCCGGCTCGCTGCGACGCACGATCTGCCGCAGGTCCTCGAGCAGTTGCGGCGTCGGCGCGTCCGCGCGCAGCACCAGGGTCATCTGCATCCGCGGCTGGTCGAGCAGCCAGTAGCCTAAAGGAGCCTAAAGGCGCGTCGCTCTGCTCGGCGAGGCCGGCGGGGTGTATGTCGCGGACGATGCCGATCACAGTGTTCGCCGTCCCGCCCTCCAGCGCGATTGTGTGACCGATCGCGTTCTCACCGGGGAACAGGTTTCGTGCGGTGGACGCGGAGAGCAGGATCGGCTTCAGCGGTGAGCCGACGTCGCTGCGCGTGAAATCGCGGCCGGCGATGACCGGCTGGCCGATCGTACGGAGGAACGATGTATCGATCGTTGCACCCTCGAACCTCGTCGGACTCGCATCGCGTTGCCCGCCATCCAGGCTGACGCGACCGAACCGGCCGTCCATGCGGGGCGGCACGCCGTCGGCGAGGGAGACACTGCGAACGCCCGGGTGCCGTCGCAGATCGGCGAGCATGCGATCGTACACGTCGCGGCGCAGCGCCGGCTCGTCGTAGCGCCAGGGTGGCAGCTGCACATGGATGGCAGTCAGGTCGTCGGCCGCGTAGCCGGGATCGCGGGTGGCGAGAGCAGCACCTCGAGCTGCTCGGGCCGCAGCACCAGCAGTGCGCGCAGCCCCGCCCACGCGAACGCCGCGCCGAGCATCGCACCCGCTCCGGCGAGCAGCAGGCTCTCGAGCAGCAGCTGCCGCGCGAGGCGCCCGCGCGACGCGCCGAGCGAGCTACGCACCGCAAGCTCCATCCTGCGCTCCGCAGCGCGCTGCAGCAGCAGGTTCGACACGTTCACGCACGCCACGATGAGCAGCAGCACCACGGCGGCCATCAGCATGCGCAGGTGCCCGTGCAGCGGTCCGGGTGTGAGCACCGGCACGAGCGTGCCGCCGGTGAAGTCGCGCGGCGCGTTTACCTCCAGCAATGCGTCGAGACGCTCCGACGCAGCCTCGAGCGTCACGCCGTCCGCCAGCCGTACGATCGGCTGGCGCCGCCAGTCCTCGTCGGACAGCGGCAGCCACACGTCCACGGCCCGGGCAGCGCCGTCCGGGCGCGCTGCACGTGGCGGCATCACGCCGATGATGGTACGGCTCCCGCCATCGACACTGATCGTGCGGCCGAGCACGTCCTCACGTCCGTCGAACCACGACTGCCACAGCGCGTGCGACAGCAGCAGCACGCGCGTGCCGGCGCGCGCAACCTCTTCGCTCGTGAACGTGCGACCCAGCACCGGCGGCGTGCCGAGCAACGCCGGCAGCCCCGGCGTCATCCATACGGCCTGCATGCGCACCGGCTCGGCCGCGCCCGTCGCGGTCACTGCGCCCGGTCCGAATTCCTCCACACCGCTGAAGAGTGCCGGCAGCAGGTGCAGCGCCTCCGTGTCCTCGCGGCCGAGACCGATCAGCGCGCCGGCGCCCATGATGAGCCATGGTACTGCGAGCCGCTCCGGCTCGGCGAACGGCAGCGGGTCCAGCACCACCGCCCTGAACGCACCGTACATCGCCGTGGTCGCGCCGACGCCGAGGCCGAGCGTCACCGCCGCGAGCACGAAGAAGGCGCGGTTGCGCAGTGTCGCCCGCACCGCCAGCCGCGCATCGTCGCGAAAGCTGCCAAGGATGTGGCGACGTGAGTTCGGGCGGCGCGCTTCCGCCGCGAGTGCCGCATCCGCCGCGCGTACCGTGCCCGCCGCGCGGCAGAGGTCGAGCGCTTCGCGCAGCCACAACCGCAGCACGGCGATGCGGCCGCCGCGCCGCGCCGCGGCGTGCAACTCCGCGAACGACTCCTCCATTGCCGCGCCGTGGCGCACGCGGAACGCGCGCGGCAGCAGACGCAGCAGCATGCGGTATCCGCGACTCATCGTCCGTCCTCCAGCAGCGGGAGGTGCCGCACGAGCGACGTCGTACGCGCATGCTCCAGCACACGCACCATGCGCGCGACCTCCGCACGCGCCGCCGCTCGACCGGCCGGAGTGATCCGGAACGTCTTCCGCCGCGCGTCCTCGCCCGCCGGCCGCGCCTTCGCCGAGTCCGTGATCAGGCCCTCGTCCAGCAGGCGCTGGAGCGCTGCGTACAGACTGCCCGTCCCCGGTCGCAGCGCACCCTCGGTCTGCTCGTCGATCTCCTGCATCAGCGCATAGCCGTGCTTGTCGCCGCCTGCCAGCGCGAGCAGGATCGACATCGTGAGCGGGCTGAGCGGCAGCTCGGGTGTCGGCGGCATGTCTCCTCGCAGGGTCGACCGGAGTACATCGCTGGATGGCGACGCGCAGGGAGGCCTCGCATATATTCCACTCAGCGGAATAGTATTCCGGTCAGTGGACTATGGCAAGAGGGCTGTGCCGACGCCGTTGCCCGTGGCAGGCACGCGCATCAGTGGACGATACGCAGGCGCGTGATGTAGTTGACGTCGTACTCGTCGCGCTGCACGCCCCAGACGTAATCGCCGCGCATGTGCATCGGTGTGAACCCCTCCGGCAGCGTGACGGTACCGAGCCACCTGCCATCCGGCTCCAGCACGTCGTACACGGAGGGCTCACTCCAGCGATCGACCGGCGGAGGCGCGTCCGGCGCGCGCTCCGCGGCCGGCTCGCGCGGCTGAAGCACGCCGGGCTGCGACAGGCGTACCCAGATGCGGCCGTCGTGCGCCACGCCCAGGCTCCCGAAGAACGGCTTGGTGTCGGGTATCGGCGGCCCCTGCCAGGTCCAGTTCGGCTGCATCATTCTCAGGCCGCGTATGGCGTCCTCTTCAGCCGCCGCCTTTTCGCCGGCGGCGACGGGCACCGGCTCGATCGAGCGCGTGATGCGGAACGGCCGACCTTCGCGTATGGTGTGGATCGCGTAGCTGTCGCTGATGCCCCAGATGACATTGCCGGCGCGGTCGAGGGTCCATTGGAGGCCGGGCCAGAAAGGCACGCCGTAGGCGCTCGTGCCTCTGCCGTCTGGCGCGGTTGCGACCAGGCGCGGCGACTCGTAGTCCGGGCGCGGTGTGCGGACAGTGTCGAGCACCGCGCCGTCGGAGGCGAGGCGCTGGAAGCCCGTACGGGACATTCCTCCGGGGAGTCGGTCCGCCATCACGCTCGTGTACATGCGGCCCGCCGTGTCGATGTGCATGGGCACCGTGGTCGAGAACGCGGCCGGAATCGGCACGCTGCCGACCGGCTCGCCCGCAGCGTCGTAGAAGTTGATGCGTGCGTTGCCGAAATCCCGCACGGCGAGCCTGCCATCGGGCAGGAACCCCATGCCCTGCGGGCGCGCCAGCTCGCCCGGCCCGCCGCCGGAGCGGCCGATGTCCAGCACGTGCCGACCGTCCGCATCGTACTTCCGCACCGTCACCGCCTGGCGGTCGAGCGCGTAGATGGCGCCTTCGTCGTCGACCGTGAGGCTGACGATGCTGCCCAGCGTGTACTCGGCCGCACCCTCGAGTGCGCCGATGCGCAGCTCTTCCTCTACTACGACGTCGTCGCCCCACAGCGCGGTGTGCGCGCGGGCCACGATCGTGTCGCCGACGGTGTCGTACGCGACGGCCGCGCCGCGTGTGGCCGCGTCGCCGGAGCTGCACGCGAGGGCGACGGACACCGCCGCGAGTGCAAACATCTGAAGGCATGGCTTGGTCATCTGCACAGTATAGTGCGAGAGGGTTCGGCGGTGCCAGCATAGGGTGACGGCGGGTTGGGGGCGGGCGCGCGGTGG
>JBBEBA010000060.1:0-90095 GCA_040882575.1 Gemmatimonadota bacterium | reverse complement strand
AGCGCGGGATGCAAACGGGATCGAATGCAACGGGATTTCTGAATCACAACACTAGTACAGGGCCGCAGCGCGTGCGCGTGGACGGTGATCGAGAGGTCACCGTCCACCGTTCCCGGCCTTGGCTTCGCCGGTGTCCCGCGGCTAGATTGCAGGCATGACAGCCCCCCTCGAACGTAATCGACTGCTGGCGGTCGCGACGGTCGCGCTGCTCGTTCTGGGCGGTGCCGCGGCAGGCGTAGCGCTGCGCCCCGCTGGAGCGCCTGCCGACCTGCTGCCTGCGTCGACGAATCCCGCCACGCGCGAGGCAGTGCGACAGGCGACGTCGCTGTCCGATGCGTTCATCGCGATATCGGAGGCGGTCACGCCGTCGGTCGTGCGCATCGAGGTCGAGCGCGCCGCGGCCGAGCCGTGGCGACCGCTGCCGGGCGGGCTGCAGGACCTGTTCAGCCGTCCCGAGCCGTCTCTCGATCCGGTGCCACAGCGCGGCGGCGGGACCGGCTTCGTCGTGTCGCCGGACGGCTACATCCTGACCAACCACCACGTCATCGCGGACGCCGACCGGATCATCGTGACTCTGCGCGACAAGCGCGTGCTCGATGCGCGCGTGGTCGGTGCGGACCCGACGACCGACGTGGCGGTGATCCGCGTCGAGGCCGGCGACCTGCCGGCCCTCGCGCTCGGCAACTCGGACGATGCGCGCGTCGGCGAATGGGTGCTGGCGGTGGGCAACCCGGGTTTCGCCGATGCGAGCACGCTCGACTTCACCGTGACCGGCGGCATCATCAGCGCGAAGGGACGGCCACTCAACATTCTCGGCGCCGACCTCGAGGCGGACGATGCGTCCGGTGCGCTGTACGCGATCGAGGATTTCATCCAGACGGATGCCGTCATCAATCCGGGCAACTCGGGCGGGCCGCTGGTAGATCTCCGGGGCTCGGTCATCGGCATCAACACAGCCATAGCGAGCAGCACCGGCTACAGCCAGGGATACGGCTTCGCCATCCCATCGAACCTGGCGCGACGTGTGATGTCGGACCTCATCACCTACGGGTACGTGCGACGCCCGCTGCTGGGTATCACCGTCGCCGACGCGTCGCCGGAGGATGCCGAGGTGTATTCCCTGCCCCGCATCGGCGGCGTGGTGATCGAGGACTTCTCCGCCGAGTCGCCCGCGTTCGCAGCGGGCATGCGGCGGCACGATGTGATCGTCGCAATCAGCGGCACACCCATCGACCGCATGGGTCATCTGCAGCGGCTGGTCGCACTGCAGGAGCCGGGCGACGTCATTCCCGTCTCAATCATGCGCTACGGTGAACCGCTCGAGTTCAGCGTGCGGCTGATCGAGGCGCAGAGAGGTGGGCCGCGCAGCCACGATCCCGCCATCAGCATCGCACCGCCTCAGCGCACGGCCGCCGGCCTCGGACTCGAGGTCGAGGAGCTCACACCGCTGCTTGCGCGGCAGCTCGGGTTCGCCGCTGCGGGCGGCGCAGTGATTGCCCGCGTTCTGCCTGCCGGCCCCGCCGCGCGCAAGAACATCGGCGAAGGCCATCGCATCGTCGAGATCGACGGCAACACCATTCGCAACGCCGCCGAAGCGCTGCGCGCGCTGCGGAACGTGCCGGCGGGCCAGATCGTGTCGCTGCTGATCCAGTATCCGGACTCCCGCACGTACATCGCCAACGTCCGAATGCCGTAGGCCGTTGCCGTGAAGCAACTGCCGCTTCGAATCGCGCTGCTGCTGCTGCTGGTGGTGGTCTCCATGCTCTATGGCATGGTGAGCTACAGCCAGGGCCTGCCGCCGTATCCGCAGGCGGAACGGCTGTACAGCCGGCTGTTCGGCCCCGATGTGCGGCTCGATCCGGCCGCGGATTCTGCCGAGGACGCGCCATCCGCCCTGCGGTACACCGATGCCACGGCGATCGCTGACGCGCGTGCGCGGCTGGTCTCCCTGCTGTGGGGCGACAGTGCGCTGCCCGACCGACTTCCTGATGCCGTCTACCGCGGCCACGAGGATCCGCTGCTCGGCGCCATTGCCGGACTGGCGCGGATCGACCGCCTCGTCATCGAGATGGACTTCGACCTGAGCTCGACGGCATACCACTTCGTGCCGCAGCGGCCCAACAACCGCGTCGTCGTTTACCACGCCGGTCACGACCAGGTACTGGCCGGCGCGGCGCAGCTCATCGAGATCCTGTTGAAGCAGGGCTATGCGGTGGTCGGCGTCGAGATGCCGCTCGAGGGCGGCAATCGCGATGCAGCCCGGGCCCGCGTCGCAGGTGGCACACTCGACCTGCGGTCCCATGCCCAGTTCAGCCTGCTCAGACCGGACCGCGGACACCCGTTGAGGTACTTCATCGAGCCTGTCGTGGTGGCAATCAACCACGTGCTGCACGAATACGCGTACGACGGCGTGGCAATGATCGGGCTGTCAGGCGGCGGCTGGACGACGACGCTGGCCGCCGCGCTCGATCCTCGCATCCGTCTCAGCATCCCGGTCGCAGGCTCGTACCCGCGCTACCTGCGGCATACGCAGGCGGAGTATGGCGACTGGGAGCAGCGTGCTCCAGACGTTTACGCGCTGGCCGGGTATCGCGAGCTGTACGTGCTGGGTGCGCACGGCGCCGGCCGGAGACAACTTCAGGTGCTGAACGTCAACGACCCATGCTGCTTCAGCGGATACGGCTGGAAGACCTATGCCGGCCAGGTCGTCCGCGCGATCCGCGCCGCCGGGCCCGGTGAGTTCCGGGTATTCGCCGATGACAGCCATGACAGGCATGCGATCTCTGCCGCCGCAATGCTCCGGATCCTGCAGGAACTGGGGAAGTGAGCCCGCCGCGACGTCGGTTGATCCCCCCCTCTGCGTCTGTTAGATTTTTCCTTGGCATCATGCGCGAAAGTGGCGGAACTGGTAGACGCGCGAGACTTAGGATCTCGTGGGCGTGCCCGTGGGGGTTCGAGTCCCCCCTTTCGCACTTGAGTGTGTGACACACCTCCGAACGCGGAAAGACGCTGTATGACGACGGAAGCACCGGAACTGACGGTCACGGTGGAGAAACCTGCTGCGTGGTCGCGCCGGTTGACGATCACGGTGCCGGCCGAGCGGATCGTGCGGGAGAAGAAGCAAGCCGCGGAGCGGCTGGCCAGGCGGGTCAAGCTGCCTGGGTTCAGGCAGGGCCGCGTTCCGAAGGGTGTGATGGAGCGCAGGTTCGGACCTGCAATCGAGCAGGAGGCGATCGAGAAGGTGATCGGCGAGGCGTACCGGCAGGCGCTCGAGTCGGAGAACCTGCAGCCGATCACGCAGGGTTCGATCGACAACTTCGACTACGAGCCTGGTTCCGACCTCACGTTCAACGTGGATCTGGAAGTCCGGCCGGAGATCGAGCTCGAGCGGGTCGGCGGCTTCACCCTGGTACGCGAGCAGCCCGCCGTCGGCGACACGCAGGTGGACGAGGTGCTGCAGCGGCTGCGTACTGAGAACGCGGTCTGGAAGACGAGGCAGGACGCGACCCCCGTCGCGGGCGACATGGCGACGGTGGAGATCACGCCGCTGGACGACGCGACGAGCGCCGAGCCGTCGAAGCCGCGCAGCTACGAGATCGTGATGGGCGAGGACCAGGCGCTGCCGGCCATCGAGGATGCGATCCGCACGCTGAAGCCGGGCGCGGACGCGGAGTTCGCGGTCGAGCTGCCGGAGAATTCGGAGGATCCCGCAAGCCCGACCGTGTCGCACCGGATGCACATCAGAATGGTGGAACTGAAGGCGCCGGAGTATCCTGAGCTGGACGACGAGTTCGCGAAGGGCCTGGGCGACTTCGACGACCTGGCGACACTGCGGGACCGCATCCGGCAGGACCTGGAGGCGGAGGCGTCGCGGGAGGCGGACCGTGGTGTGCGCATGCAGCTCATGCAGCAGGTGATCGAGGCCAACCCGTTCGAGGTGCCGGAATCGATGGTGCGCGACTACCTGAGCCGCGCGCTTCCGTCACGCGAAGGCAGCGATGAAGAGCGCATGAATGAGGCACGTCAGCAGCTATGGCCGGCGGCGGAACAGGCGCTCAAGCGGACGCTCGTCGTGCAGCGGATCGCCGAGATGGAGGCGCTGCATGCGACACCGACGGAGGTGGACGCGAGAGTCGACGAAGTTGCAGCGCGCATGGGGCGCGCGCGCGGCGATGTCGTCGGCCAGCTGAAGAAGGCGGGCCGTCTGGACGAGCTCGAGCACGAGATCACGGAGGACAAGGTCTTCCAGTACCTCATCTCACTTTCGGATATCAGCTGATGCCCCTGTACCCACCCTATGTGATCGAACGTACCAGCCGCGGTGAGCGCAGCTACGACATATTCAGCCGTCTGCTGATGGACCGCATCGTCTTCCTCGGCACGCCGATCAACGACGACGTCGCGAACATCATCATAGCTCAGCTGCTGTTCCTGGAGGCGGAGGACCCCGAGAAGGACGTCTACATGTACATCAACTCACCGGGCGGCTCGGTGTACGCCGGCCTGGCGATCTACGATACCATCCAGTACATGCGTGCGCCGGTTTCGACGATGTGCATGGGACTGGCCGCATCCATGGGATCGATGCTGCTGGCCACGGGAGCGCCGGGCAAGCGGAGCGCGCTGCCGAACTCGCGGATCATGATCCATCAGCCGTCGGGCGGCGGCCAGGGAACGGCTGCGGACATGGAGATCCAGGCGAAGGAGATCCTGTACGCACGCGAACGCCTGAACGAGATCATGGCCAAGCACACGGGGCAGAACGTGGCGAAGATCGCGGAGGATGTGGACCGCGACCGTTTCATGAGCCCGATACAGGCCAGGGAGTACGGCATCATTGACCACGTAGTGGCGCACCGCGGAGAGGTGGTGGCTGCCGAGGTCAAGGAGAACAAGCACGAGAGGTAGGCGGTCATGCCAGGCGAAAAGCACCTCCGCTGTTCCTTCTGCGGCAAGTCCAAGGAGTCGGTGAAGAAGTTCATCTCCGGCCCGTCCGTGTACATCTGCAACGAGTGTGTTTCGCTCTGTAACGAGATCCTTGCAGAGGAGGAAGAGCGCGAAGCTGCGGATGCGGTACCGCGCGTACCTACGCCGCGAGAGATCAAGGAGATCCTGGACGACTACGTGATCGGCCAGGAGCAGGCGAAGCGTTCGCTTTCCGTGGCAGTCTACAACCACTACAAGCGGGTCAATCATCACGGCGTGCTCGATGATGTCGAGATCGACAAGTCGAACATCCTGCTGATCGGCCCGACCGGCGTCGGCAAGACGCTGCTCGCGCAGACACTGGCGCGTGTGCTCCAGGTCCCGTTCACGATCGCGGACGCGACCACGCTGACGGAAGCCGGCTATGTCGGCGAGGACGTCGAGAACATCCTCGTGCGGCTGCTGCAGGCGGCCGACTTCAACATCGCGGAATGCGAGCGTGGCATCGTCTACATCGACGAGATCGACAAGATCGCGCGCAAGTCCGAAAACCCTTCGATCACGCGCGACGTATCGGGCGAGGGCGTGCAGCAGGCGCTGCTGAAGATCCTGGAAGGCACTGTCGCGAGTGTGCCGCCGCAGGGCGGGCGCAAGCATCCGCAGCAGGAGTACATCCAGGTCAACACGCGCAACATCCTGTTCATCTGCGGCGGCGCGTTCGACGGTCTCGAGAAGATCGTGGAGCAGCGGCGCGGCCGGCGTCGCATCGGTTTCGAGGAAGCGAATGCGCAGGATGGCGAGGGCGTGTCCGCCCTGCGCGGCGTGGAGCCCGAGGACATGCTGCGGTTCGGTCTGATCCCGGAGCTCGTGGGCCGGCTGCCGGTGCTGACGACGCTCGATCCTCTGGACGAGGAGGCACTGACGCGGATCCTGCAGGAGCCGAAGAACGCGCTGGTGAAGCAGTACGGGAAGATGTTCGATCTCGAGGGGATCCGGCTGACGTTCGAGGAGGAAGCGCTGGGTGCGGTGGCGCGGAAGGCGCTCGATCGCGGCACGGGCGCCCGCGGGCTGCGCGCGGTACTGGAGGATGTGATGCGTGAGGTGATGTACGATGTGCCGTCGCGCGAGGACGTGCGCGAGGTCGTCGTTACGCGGGAATCCGTGACGGACGGCATGCAGCCGCTGCTGGTGCTCAACGCAGCCGAGCCGAAGAAGAAGAAGGAAGCATGACCCGGACCGCAGAGCACCGCCGTCGCGAGCTGTCGTGAAGCTGAAGGCAGTCGAGTTCGCCGGCGCCATCGCACAGCCAGGACAGAAACCGCCCGGCACGCTGCCGCAGGTAGCGTTCGCCGGGCGTTCGAACGTCGGGAAGTCCAGCCTCATCAACCGGCTGCTGGAACGGCATCGCAAGGAGATCGCGCGTGTGTCCGCGCGGCCGGGCAAGACGCAGGAGATCAACTTCTACCGGGTGCGTGCGGACCTGGACGGCACGGAGGACGAATTTTTCCTGGTGGACCTGCCGGGGTACGGCTTCGCACGTGCGCCGAAAGCCGTGCGCGATGCGTGGCGCCCGCTGATCGAAGGGTATCTGGGCAGGTCGGAGGAGCTGATGGGCGTCGTCCAGCTGATCGACGCACGGCACGACCCGACCGCCGAAGACCTGAGGATGATCGAGTTCCTCAGCTCCATCGCGATGCCGACGCTGTGCGTGCTGACCAAGATCGACAAGCTGCGGACGCTCGAGCGGCAGACGCGGCTGGAGTCCGCGCCCGCTCAGCTCGGTGTGGACTCTGAGCAGCTGCTGCCCTTCTCGTCCACGACCGGCGAAGGGCGCGAGCTGCTGCTGGAAAGCCTGCAGCACCTGCTCACCGGCGACTGACGGTGTCGCGTGCGCAGCGCTGGACGGCGTGGTCGGGGCTGCCCGCGATCGTGGCAGCGCTGTCCGGCGCATGCGCGCCGCTGACGATGAACGGCGCGGACCAGTCGGTGCAGGACACGACGCGCGTTGTGGTGCCGGCCGGGTACGGCACGCTGCGGCAGGATGACATCACGGTACCGCTGCAGAGTGGCGCGTTGCTGGTGAAGCTGACACCGCTGGACGAGCCGACGCTGCGGCTGCTCGCACCGGACACGTACTCGCGGTTGCACGCGGTGCGCGAGAGCCGGCGAGATGAGGCTGTGCGTACCGCGCTCGCCGACCCTGAACTGTTCCTCGTCTCCTTCTTCAGCTACCAGCCCGACGTCAGCTTCCAGCCTGAAGACGTGCAGCTCGTGTATCAGGCGCGGCTGCTGCGCCCGGCATCGGTGATTCCTCTGACGAGTGGCTGGGGCCGGCAGCGGCTGGGGCAGCAGGAGACGCAGAGCGCCGTCTACACCTTCGAGGGGCCGATCGATTTCGACCAGACCTTCACTGTGAGGTACGGCCTGATCGAGAGCAGCGACTGGCAGCGGATCGTGCCGCTCCTGGAAACGGAGCGCGCGAAGATCGCAACGCGTGCGGGCACAAGCGGCACGACATCGGGCCGCTGAGCTGCCGGAGCATCACAGCTCCATGCCGTACTCCTTGATCTTTCTGTACAGCGTGCGTTCGCCCATACCGAGCATTTCAGCGGCGCGCCGCCGGTTGCCGGCGACCTCGCGCAGGGCCGCAGCGATCGCGTTCCTTTCCAGCTCGGCGAGTGTCATGCCCGGCCTGAACACGACGACCTCGTGCTCGGCCGCGAGCTCCTCCTGCGTCGGCTCCGGCTCGACGTCCTCGATGTGCAGGGCGGCGGGCTGGAATGGTGGCGGCGCCAGTGTCATGCCGGCGAACGCCGACTGCATGGCCGGCCGCGCTTCGCGGTAATCCTCGAACTGCCGTCGCAGGTCTTCCACATCCATGCGCAGCTGCACCATTGTGTGGAAGATGAACTCGAGCTCGGGCGGCGTCGTGTCGCCGACGGCGCCGGCGGAGATCGGGACGGGCAGCAGGCGGGAGCGGCCGCGTGCGTCGCGGATCTCCGGCGGGATGTCTTCCGGCCGCACGATGCTGCCGTGGGAGAGAACGACCATCGATTCGACGAGGTTGCGCAATTCCCGCACGTTGCCCGGCCAGTCGTAGCCGACGAGGATCGCCATCGCCTCCTGCGACACTGCGACCTTCGGGCGGTCGTGCTCGGCGGCGAACTCCCGGATGAACGCGTCCATGAGTAGCGGAATATCGGCGCGCCGCTCGCGCAGCGGTGGCAGATCGATGTGCAGGACGTTCAGCCGGAAATAGAGGTCGCGCCGGAAACGACCGACCTCGACCAGCTGACGAAGCGGCTGGTTCGTCGCAGCCACGACGCGCACGTCCACGTCGATCTCGACCTCGCCGCCGAGCCTGCGGAACCGCTGCTCCTCGAGGACGCGTAGCAGCTTCGTCTGTGTCGCCTGCGGCATTTCCCCGATCTCGTCGAGGAAGAGCGTGCCGCGATGGGCGAGCTCGAAGAATCCTTTTCTCTGACCGATCGCGCCCGTGAACGCGCCCTTCTCATGGCCGAACAGCTCCGCCTCCAGCAGTGTCTCGGGCAGCGCGGTGACGTTCGTCGCGATGAACGGCCGGTGCCGCCGCGGCGACAGCGCGTGGATGCCACGCGCGACCCGCTCCTTGCCGGTGCCGCTCTCGCCGGTGACGAGCACAGTCGAGTTGACGGGCGCGATCTGTACGACCTTCTCGAGCGTCTCGATCATCGCGTCGGTCTCGCCGACGATGCCGGTGACGCGGCGCAGGTGCACGCGGTCCATCAGACGGCGCCCGGTGAGCACGACATCCGCGGGCTCCACCGGCTTCGACAGCACCTCGTGCGCGCCGTACCGCCTGCGCACGTCGGCGGCGGCGCCGTGCGGCAGGGGTTCGTCGAGCAGCCCGATGACGGGCAGCGCATCGCGCTCCGCCGCCTCGCGTGTCAGCCGGCGCGCCTGCCGGTCCTCGAGTGCCCCGGTCAGCACGAGCAGGACTGGATCGCGCACATCGGCGAGGCGCTCGCCCGGGGTGAGCAGCTCCGTCTCGAGGCTGGCAGCGCGAAAGGCGTCGCGCACACGCACCGCAGTCTCCAGGTCCTGGGTCGTGATGACGACGGTGTCAGCCATGGCGAGGATCGTGTCTGTCCGTATTGACGCCTCGCAGCAGCTGGACGGCGTGATCGATGAGCTCGTCGAGCACGGTCAGACCGTCGCGCACGCCGCCGGTACTGCCGGGCAGGTTCACGATCAGGGTGTTGCCGCGCGTGCCGGCCAGGCCGCGGGACAGTGCAGCGTACGGCGTGCTCGCGGCGCCCGCCGCTCGGATCCGCTCGGCGATGCCGGGTGCGTCGCGGTGAATGACGGAGCGCGTTGCTTCCGGCGTGATGTCGCGGCGCGTCAGCCCGGTTCCTCCGGTCGTGAGCACCACATCGACATCAGCCGCTCCTGTCAGGCTGAGCAGGGCGGCGGTGACAGCGGCAGCGTCGTCGGCTACGGTGCGGCGCGCGCTCACGCGGTGACCTCGTTCGGCAGCCCACTGTTCGATCGCGGCGCCTCCTGCGTCGTCGCGCGTGCCCGCGGCCGCGCCGTCGGAGACCGTCAGGATCGCGATGCGTACCGGCTCCATCGCAACGGTCACTTCCTGACGGATCCTTCGCGGTAGAAAGGCGGCCGCGCGATCTCGGCGGGTATGGCGCGATCGCGGACCATGATGTCGATGCGCGTGCCCGCCTTCGCCGACTCGACGGGCACATAGGCCATGCCGATGCCCTGCTGCAGCATCGGACTGACAATGCCGCTGGTCACCTCGCCGGCAGGTTCGCCATCCACGCGGACCGTGTAGCCGTGGCGCGGGAAGCCGCGCTCCGTGCAAACGAAGCCGACCAGCCGCTCGCGTATGCCCGCCTCCTTCTGCCGTACGAGCGCGTCGCGACCGATGAAGTCACCCTTGTCCAGCTTCGTGATCCAGCCGAGTCCGGCCTCGAGCGGGGAGCGCAGCACGTCGATATCATTGCCATACAGCGCGTAGCCCATCTCGAGACGCAGCGAGTCGCGCGCGCCGAGGCCGGCAGGCGCGATGCCGTCGCCGCCGCCGACCTGCGTCAGGCTTCGCCAGACGCGCAGTGTGCTTTCCGCCGGCAGGTACAGCTCGAAGCCGTCCTCGCCCGTGTAGCCGGTGCGGCTGATCACCGCGCGGACGCCGGCGACCGTGCCTTCGATGAAATGATAGTACGCGATGCTGTCGAGGTCGTCGTCGCTGATGCGTCCGAGGATCTGCTGCGACAGCGGCCCCTGCAGTGCGATCAGGCCGGTCTCATCGGAGCGGTCGATGACGTGCGTGCCGAATGCGTCCGCGTGAGCAGCGACCCAGTCGCGGTCGGCATCGCGGTTCGACGCGTTGACCACGAGCATGTAGTGGTCGGGGAAGCGATAGACGATGCAGTCGTCGAGCATGCCGCCATCTTCGCGGCAGAATGCGGAGTACTGCGCCTGACCGACAGCCAGCTTCGACGCGTCGTTCGTCGTCACGTGCTGCACCAGCCCCAGCGCGTCGCCGCCGCGAACCTCGAGCTCGCCCATGTGCGAGACGTCGAACAGGCCGGCCGAACGACGCACGGCCTGATGCTCCGCAATGATGCCCGCGGGGTACTGCACCGGCATTTCGTACCCGGCGAACGGCACGATCTTGGCACCCAGCTGCTGATGCTCTTCGAACAGCGGCGTCCGCTTCAGCTCCGTCCACATTACTCCGCCTCCCCTGACATCAGTGTTGCCATGATCGCCTTCTGCACGTGCAGCCTGTTTTCAGCCTCATCGAAGACGCGGGACTGCGGACCTTCGATCACACTCTCCGACACCTCCTCGCCGCGATGGGCGGGCAGGCAGTGCAGGAAGATGGCATCGGTGGCCGCACGTTCCATGAGCGCATCGTCGACGTGGTAGCCGGTGAAGGCGAGCTCGCGCGCCAACGTCTCGTCCTCCTGCCCCATTGACGTCCACACGTCGGTGTTCACGACGTCGGCACGCTCGATGGCTTCCTTCGGATCGGTCGTGAGCCGCACGTTGCCAGTGCTCTGCGCGCGCTCGAGGATCGCGGCATCCGGCCGGTAGCCTTCCGGGCAGGCGAGCCGGAGCTCGAAACCGAGCCGGTACGCGGCGTTGAGCCACGAATTCGCCATGTTGTTGCCGTCCCCGATCCACGCGACTTTGCGCCGCTCGAGGTCTCTGCCGAAACTCTCCTGAATGGTCATCACGTCGGCCATGACCTGGCAGGGATGCAGGAGATCGGTCAGCCCGTTGATGATCGGCACGGACGCGAAGCGGGCTAGCTCTTCGAGCGTCTCCTGCGCGAATGTGCGGATCATGATTCCGTCGACGTACCTGGACAGGACGCGTGCCATGTCGCGGATCGGCTCACCGCGGCCGAGCTGTATGTCGCGCGACGAGAGGAACAGTGCGTGCCCGCCGAGCTGGGTAGTGCCGACCTCGAAGGAGACGCGGGTCCGCGTCGAGCTCTTCTCGAAGATCATCGCGAGCGTCCGTCCCTCGAGCGGCCGACGCGTGTCGACGCCGGCTTTCAGCCGGTGCGCCAGGTCCAGCAGCGCGTGGAGCTCGGCCGGAGTGAAATCGGAGATCGCGAGGAAATCACGCTTCGACGACACACGGCCCGTCACAGGATGTACTTCCTCAGATCCTCGTCCTCGACCACACTGCGGAGCTTGTCACGAACGCGGGCGCCGTCGATGCTGATGGGCGAGCCGCCGGACTCCGGCAGACCGAACAGGATCTCGTCGAGCAGGGTCGTCAGCACGGTATGCAGTCTGCGTGCGCCGATGTTTTCCATGCGGCGGTTGACCTCGGCCGCGATGCGCGCGATCTCCGCTACACCGTCCTCGGTGAACGTCAGCTCGACGTTCTCGGATGCGATCAGTGCCTGGTACTGCCGCGTCAGCGCGTTCTTCGGTTCGGTCAGGATCCGGACGAAATCCGCTTCCGTGAGCGGCTTCAGCTCGACGCGGATCGGAAAGCGACCCTGCAGCTCCGGGATCAGGTCGCTCGGCTTCGACACGTGGAACGCGCCCGCCGCAATGAACAGGATGTGGTCCGTGCGGATGATTCCGTACTTGGTGGCGACCGTGCTGCCCTCGACGATCGGCAGCAGGTCCCGTTGCACGCCCTCGCGGCTGACATCCGGGCCGCCGGCACCGCCTCGCTCCCCCGCTACCTTGTCGATCTCGTCGAGGAAGATGATGCCCATCTCCTCGGTCCGCTCGAGCGCCTCGTTCACGACCTCGTCCATGTCCACGAGGCGATCCAGCTCGTCCTGCAGCAGGATCCGCCGCGCCTCCGCGAGCGAGACGGTACGCCGCTTCGTCCGCTTCGGCATCATGTCCTGCAGCATCTCGGTGATGTTGTCCATGCCTTCGCCGCCCATTGGCAGCATCATGTTCTCCATTGGCATGGACTGCTTCACTTCGACGTCGACCTTCCGCTCCTCCAGCTTGCCGTCGCGCAGCAGTGTGCGCAGCTTCTCGCGCGTGCGCTCGCGCCGCTCGCGAATGCGCTCCTCGTCGTCATCCGGCCGGGCTGCGGCCTGCTCCTGCGTCCAGCCGTCCGAGCCGACGACGAACGAGCGCGGCCGCGCGCCATCCCCCGCGCCGGGACGCGCCGCGGCACCCTGCGCTGCGCCGGCCGGCGTGGGCGGCAGCAGCAGATCGAGCAGCCGCTCCTCCACCTGCGCCTGAGCGGCCTCCTCGACTTCGGCCTCGCGCTCCTCACGCACCATGTTCACGGCAACATCGACCAGGTCCCGCACCATTGATTCGACATCACGGCCGACGTAGCCGACCTCCGTGAACTTCGACGCCTCGACCTTCACGAAGGGCGCCCCCGCCAGGCGCGCGAGACGTCGCGCGATCTCGGTCTTGCCGACGCCCGTCGGGCCGATCAGGATGATGTTGTTCGGCATGATCTCGTCGCGCAGATCATCGTCCACGCGCTGCCTGCGCCAGCGGTTGCGCAAGGCGATCGCCACCGCCCGCTTCGCATCCGTCTGCCCGACGATGTACTTGTCCAGCTCCGCCACGACCTGCCGCGGCGTGAGCTCGTCGAGCCACTCGTCGGACGACTGCCCTGCGGCCGTGTCTGCCGCCGGTGCCTCGCCCGGTGCGCCCGCCGTTCCGGACTCCCCCATGATCACTGCTGCTCCAACTCCAGTACGGTGATGTTTCGATTCGTGTATATGCAGATGTCCGCCGCAATCTCCAGCGCACGCTGCACGATCTGCGCGGCCGTGAAATTCGTGGACTCCCTGAGCGCGCGCGCCGCCGCGAGCGCGTATCCACCGCCGCTGCCGATCGCCGCCACCTGGTCGTCCGGCTCGATCACGTTGCCATCGCCGCTGATGACGAACAGCCGGTCACGGTCCGCCACCGCGAGCAGCGCCTCCAGACGCCTCAGGTACCGGTCCGTGCGCCAGTCCTTCGCCAGCTCCACGGCCGCCTTCGGCAGGTTGCCCGGATACCGGTCCAGCTTCTCCTCGAACTTCTCGAACAGCGTGAATGCGTCTGCGACCGAGCCGGCGAAGCCAGCCAGCACGTGCCCGTCCTTCAGCTTCCTCACCTTCAGCGCGGACGCCTTCATGATCGTGTCGCCGACCGTCACCTGGCCGTCACCGCCGAGCGCGACAACACCGTTGTGTCGTACCGCTACGATCGTCGTCGCCCGCATCTTGCCGTCGTCTGGATGCACTGCAACCCTCCGTGAGCCGAACCGCCCTCCGGGGGCGGAAACCTGCCAAATGTACAGGAATCCGGTATGATGGGCTACGGCGGGCGAGTGCCCGTGAGCTGCGGGCGACTGACGGGCTACGGACTGCGGGGCTGAAAATGACGATGCTGCTGGTGGTGATCGCGGTCGGGCTGGCGATTTCCTTCATCTGTTCGATCCTCGAGGCGGTGCTGCTGTCGATGTCGCAGTCGTACGTAGTACTGCTCCGGGATCGAGGAGAAAAGGCGGGCGAGCTGCTGTCGCGGATGCGGGAGAACATCGACGAGCCGATCGCAGCGATCCTGACGCTGAACACGATCGCTCATACGGTCAGCGCCTCGGTGGGAGGCGCGATGGCGCTGCGCGTGTTCGGGAACGAATGGGTCGCGCTGTTCTCAGCCGTGCTGACCCTCGCCATCCTCGTGTTTTCGGAGATCCTGCCGAAGACGCTGGGCGCCACATACTGGAAGACGCTTGCGCGGCCGGCAGCCTACACGCTGCGGGGCATGATCGTCGTCATGAAACCGGTGCTGATCCCGCTGTCGTGGCTGAACCAATTGATCTCGCCGCGCGGCGGCACGGGTCCGACAGTGAGCCGGTCGGAGCTCGAGATCCTGGCGGAGATCGGCCGGAAGGAAGGCACGATCGACCAGGCGGAGTGGGAGGTCATGACGAATGTCATGGGGCTCAGTGAAGTCCGGGTCGGCGAGGTAATGACGCCGCGGACGCGGATCGTGGCGGTTGCGGCGTCCGCACCGTTGGGGGAGGCGATGCAGATAATGCTGGATGAAGGTCGTCTGCGCCTGCCGGTGTATGGCACGTCACTCGACGACATCGTAGGGCTGCTGCTGGCGCGGGAGGCATGGCGTGCTGCACGGAAGAGCGAGACGCAGCCGGTATCGGCGGTCATGAGGCCGGCACACTTCGTACCGGAAACGAAGCCGGTCGAGGAGCTGATCCGGGAGATGCGCCGGGAGCGGCTGAAGATGGCGATCGTCATCGATGAGTTCGGGGGCACGTCGGGCCTGGTCACGCTCGAGGACCTGATCGAGGAGATCGTGGGGGAGATCGACGACGAGCACGAGGCGCGGACCGCGCCGTTCGAGGATGTGGCAGGCGAAGTCCGCATCCTCGGGCAGGTCCCGATCCGTGAGGTCAACGAGCGGCTCGGCCTGGATCTGGTGGACGAGGAGCATGAAACGATCGCGGGATACCTGATGGGACGTCTAGGCAGGATACCGCAGGCAGGCGACGAGGTTCAGGTACCGGGGGGTCGTCTCAGCGTCAGCACCATGTCCGGTCGCCGAGTGGAGCGCGTGATCTTCCGTCTCGAGAGCGGCAGTGTCACGGGCTGAGGCGGTGTAGCAGGCAGCGGGGGGTGGCACGGCCGGCGGCGGAGGTCCCGCGTGAGGCGGCTCAGTGCTCGGTGTGCACGCGGCGATCACGCTCGCGGATGCGCCTGGTCGTAGACATTCTTCAGACGTTCCTTGGCGATGTGCGTGTAGATCCGCGTGGTGGAAAGCGACACGTGACCGAGCAGCTCCTTCACTGCCATCAGGTCCGCGCCTGCGTCGAGCAGGTGCGTGGCGAAGGAATGGCGCAGCGAATGCGTGGACAGGCCGGCGTCGTCGGCGACCCTGTCGAGGAAGCCCCGCACGATGTTCTGCACCTGGCGCCGGGACAGGCGTGCACCGCGATCGGACAGGAACAGAGCGCTGCGGTCGGCGCCCGGTCGAGCGGCCAGCACCTCGCGGCGACGCAGCTCGTGGCGACGCAGTGCCGCGACCGCGGCGGCACCCAGCGGGACGATCCGCTCCTTCCTGCCCTTGCCGAGCACGCGCGCCTGCTCGCTGACCAGATCCACGTCGGGCACGTCGAGCCCGTGCAGCTCCGACAGGCGGATGCCTGTCGCGTAGAACAGCTCCATGATCGCGTGGTCACGTGTGCCGCGGAACGTGTTGTCGGCGGAGCCATCAGCCGCGATGTCGAACAGCTTCCCGACTTCGCCGCGCGTGAGCCACGACGGCAACGTCCGGTCCAGCTTCGGTGAGCGCACGGCGCGCGCGGGGTTCGCCTCGATGAGGTCGTCGCGGTGCAGGTGCTTGAAGAAGCTGCGCGCGGCAGACAGCTTGCGCGCGATGCTGCGGCGCGCGAGGCCGCTGCGCGAAAGCTCGGCCAGATACCCGCGGAGGGCCAGCCGGTCCACGTCACTCCAGCCCCACTCTGCGTGATCAAAATGCCGGTCGAGAAAGGCGGTCAGCCCGGCCAGGTCGCGGCGATACGCATCCACGGTGTGGCTGCTGAGCTGCCGTCCGTCTGCAATGCCTTTCAGGTACGCGAGCACCTGATGGCCAGCGGCCTCACGCTGGTTCATCCGGCGATGCCGGCCGGCGCCAGATCTTCCGCCTCGATCCAGCGTGTGAAGTCCTCTCGCGCGCGACGCACCAGACCATCGCGGCGCACCGCCTTGTCCCGCACCGGCGCCTCGAGCGGGTCGAGCAGCCCGAAGTTTGAGTTCATCGGCTGGAACCGCTCCGGGTCTGCCGTGCGCAGGTAGCGCACCAGCGCACCGAGCATGGTCGAGGCCGGCGGCAGCACCGGCGTCCCGCCCGTCAGCACGCGGTGCAGGTTGATTCCGGCGAGGATGCCCGAAGCCGAGGATTCGGTGTACCCTTCCACGCCGGTGAGCTGGCCCGCGAAAATGAGGTCGGGCCGCGCCGGCGCGGCGCCGGACGCGCTCAGATGCGCCGGGAAGTTCAGATAGGTGTTGCGATGGATCGAGCCCATCCGCAGGAACTCGGCGTTTCGCAGGCCGGGTATGGACCGGAACACGCGGCGCTGCTCCCCCGTGCGCAGGCGCGTCTGGAAGCCGACGAGGTTCCACATCTGCCCCGTCGTGTCCTCTCGACGCAACTGAACCACGGCCCACGGCCTCAGTCCCGTCCGCGGGTCGCGCAACCCCACCGGCTTCATCGGCCCGAAACGCAGCGTGTCAGCGCCGCGCGATGCCATTACTTCTATGGGCAGGCACCCTTCGAAATACGGGATCTGCTCCCAGTCGTGCCCGGGATAGACGTCGGCGGCGCGGAGACCGGCAATGAACGCCTCGTACTCCTCACGCGACATCGGGCAGTTCAGGTAGTCTTCGTCGCCGCCTTTGCCCCAGCGTGAGGAAAAGAACGCGATCGATGTGTCGATCGAGTCGCCGTGTATGATCGGAGCGATCGAGTCGTAGAAGGCGAGCCCGTCATCACCGAGCAGATGAGCTATCTCCTGCGCCAGCGCATCAGAGGTCAGCGGGCCCGTCGCGATCACCGCCGGCCCGCCGGGCAACTCCGTGCATTCCGCGCGCTCGATCTCGATGAGCGGGTGTCCTGCGATCCGCGCGGTCATGGCGGAAGCGAAGGCCTCTCGATCCACCGCCAGTGCCTGACCCGCCGGCACCCTCGCTGCGTCCGCGGCCTGGAGCAGGATCGAGCCAAGCTGCCGCATCTCGGCCTTCAGCAGGCCGTGGGCATTGGACGTGTCTTCGCTCTTGAACGAGTTGGTGCAGACGAGCTCCGCCAGGTGCGCAGTCTGATGCGCGGGTGTGCTGCGTGTCGGCCTCATCTCCTGGAGCGTCACACGATGGCCGCGTTCGGCGAGCTGCCACGCCGCCTCGCAACCGGCCAGGCCCCCGCCGACGACTACTGGGGAGCGGGAGAGCGGGTGATCGGGGGAGCGGGGGGTTATGGATTCCTCCTACTCACCGGGCTGACGCGATGGCTTCTTCGCAGCGGTCTTCTTCGCGGCGGCTTTCTTCGCCGTGGTCTTCCTCGCCGGGGCCTTCTTCGCAGCAGACTTCTTCGCCGTTTTCCGGCCGCGCGAAGCGCCGGCCCCCGCGCGCGAAGCGGCGCTGTTGCCACCGCTCCCCCGCTCCCCCGCTCCCCCGCTCCGACGACCAGCAGCGGCCGGGGCACCGACGCCGGCGGCGTCCAGACCCCCATCGGCGCCAACCGTGTACTCGTGCGCGCACGCGATGCAGCGCAGGAATTCACCGCGGGCCTTGGAGCTCTTGCGGACGAGGAACGATGCTTGGCAATTCGGGCATGACCCTGCCACGGGCTCGTCCCACGTGGACCAGTCGCATTCCGGGTAGCGCGTGCAGCCCCAGAAGGATTTGCCGCGGCGCGTCCGCTTCTCGCCGATCTCGCCCTGATTGCACTGCGGACACGTCAGACCGGGAATCGTCCGCGGCTTCGTGTGCTTGCATTTCGGATAGTTGCTGCAGGCGATGAACGAACCGAAGCGGCCCTCGCGCTCGAACAGCTCCGAGCCGCATTTCGGACACATCTCGCCCGTGGCGATCGGCTCCTTCTTCTCCTCACCATCCAGCGACTGGGTGTGACGGCATTCGGGGTACCCCGTGCAGCCGAGGAAGCGGCCATACCTGTTCCACCGTACGGCCATGTCCTTGCCGCACACCGGACACGGACCGGCATCGCCCGCAACCGTGTCGCGGATGATCTCCTCGCTCCTGTCCTTGCCCTCGGCCAGCCGCTGCTGGAACGGCGTGTAGAAATCCTGGAGCACGCGGCGCCAGTCGAGCTCCCCTTCCTCGATGCGGTCGAGCTCCGCCTCCATGCCGCTCGTGAAGTCGACGCTGAACAGGTCGGGAAACACCTTGATCAGCACCATGGCGACTGTCTCGCCCAGCGGCGTGGGCTCGAACCGCTTCTGCTCCAGCTTGACGTACTCGCGATCCGTTATGGTCGAGATGATCTGCGCGTACGTCGACGGCCGGCCGATGCCGAGTCGTTCCAGCTCCTTGACCAGGCTCGCTTCCGTGAAGCGCGGCGGCGGCTGCGTGAAATGCTGCGCCGGCACGATCTCGTGCACCGCGCAGCGATCCTTCTCTGCGAGCTCGGGCAGCGGGTCCAGGTCGTCGAGCGTCCTGTGATCGCCGTCCTCGCGCGCTTCCTGGTAGAGGCGGGTGAATCCGTCGAACACCATGATTGAGCCCGTCGAGCGGAAGATGTATTTCTTCCCGTTCGCCGCGGTCAGCTCGAAGTCCGCGGTCGTCGTGTCGTAAATGGCCGGCGCCATCTGTCCGCCCACGAACCGCAGCCAGATGAGCTCGTACAGACGGAACTGGTCGCGGTCGAGCTGCTGCCTGAGGCGGTCAGGGCGTCGTGATGCGTCCGTCGGCCGGATCGCCTCGTGCGCATCCTGCGCACCCTTCTGCTGCTTGCCACCCCAGAGCCGTGGCGCGTCCGGCAGATACCTGTCGCCGAAGCTGTCCCGCACCATGTCGCGGGCAGCGCCGGCGGCGTCGCTCGAAATGCGGGTGGAGTCCGTACGCATATAGGTGATGAGGCCGACGGAACCTTCAGCGCCGACGTCCACACCCTCATAGAGCTGCTGTGCGATGCGCATGGTGCGCTGGGCCGTGAAACCCAGGCGCTTGGCCGCCTCCTGCTGCAACGTGGAGGTCGTGAACGGAGCGGGCGGGTTCTTGAGTCGCTGGCGGCGCTTCAGCTCCGTGATGACGAACGGCAGACTTGCGACGTCGGTCAGCACGCTCGTCGCGGATTCCTCGGTCTCGAGGCGGAACGCCTTGCCATCGATCTGGTGAAGCCGCGCCTCGAAGCGCTTGTCGTCCTTCTCGAGGAGCGCGGTGATGGACCAGTATTCCTCGGCGACGAACGCGCGGATGTCCGCTTCGCGCTCGGTGATGAGCCGGAGCGCGACCGTCTGGACGCGACCGGCGGAGAGGCCGGGCCTGATGGGCTTCCACAGGAGCGGGCTGACCTGGTATCCGACGAGACGGTCGAGGATACGACGCGCCTGCTGCGCTTCCACCTTGCGCATGTCGAGGCGGAGCGGCGACTCGAGTGCGCGCTGAACCGCGGCTTTCGTGATCTCGTGGAACATGACGCGGCTGAAGCGGCCGTTGCCGTCAGCCTCGCCGGTGTAGCCCAGTTGCTCCGCGACGTGCCAGGCGATGGCCTCGCCCTCGCGGTCAGGGTCAGTGGCGAGGATGATCTCGTCGACTGCGTCCGCGTCGCGGCGCAGCTCCATGATGATCCTGCCCTTGCCGCGGATGGTGACGTACTTCGGCTCGAAGCCGTTCTCCACGTCGACGCCCAGCTCGCGCTCCGGCAGGTCGCGTATGTGACCGACGGAGGCGCGGACGCGATAATCGGGACCGAGGTACTTGCCGATCGTCTTCGCCTTTGCTGGCGACTCGACGATGATCAGATGCTTCGTTCTAGCCATTCAATGATGATCTCGGCGACGTCATCGGCCGAACGACCGTCCACGGGGACGGCCAGATCGGCACGTGCGTAGCGTTCAGTTCTCTGCTCCGCCAGCGAGCCCAGCGCGGCCAGCGGATCCGGCCCGGACAGCAGCGGCCGCTCCACAGGGCTACCCCTCAGCCGCCGGAACGCTTCCTCCGGCGACACCTGCAGCCACACGACTACGCTGCCTGGAGGAAGACTCTCCATGAGCCCGGGCTGAGCGGCCCAGCCGCCGCCGGGCGTCAGCACAATCTGCGTGTTCAAGGATAACTCCACGGTGAGCTCGCGCTCCATGGCCCGGAAGGCCACTTCCCCGTGTGAATGGAACAGCTCGGCGATGGTGCGCCCCGTGCGGCGCTCGATCTCGGTGTCCAGGTCGATGAAGTTCCAGCCGAGCCGGAGCGCCAGTGCCCGGCCCGTGGTCGTCTTGCCCGCGCCGGGCAGCCCGACGAGCACCAGTCGCTGCACCCGGGCCGGTGTCGTCACGGCCGGCCGTCAGTCGTCGGCCGCGCGGCCGAGTGCCTCGTGCCGCTGGGCGAGCTGATCGAGGTAACCGTCGAAGTTGCGCCGCATCTCAGTCATGCTGTCGCCGCCGAACTTCTCGAGCATTGCGTCCGCCAGCACGATCGCGAGCATCGCCTCGCCGACCACGCCGGCGGCGGCGAGCGCGACGACGTCGCTGCGTTCGCGAATCGCATCACCGACATCGCCCGTGCGCAGATCGACGCTCTTCAGCGGCTGCATGAGGCTGGACAGCGGCTTCATCGCGACGCGCACGACGATGGGCGCACCCGTCGTGATGCCACCTTCCAGCCCGCCCGCGTTGTTGCGCGAGCGACGAAACCCGCCCGTCCGGGGGAGCGACGCGTCGCTCTCGATCTCGTCGTGTACGAGGGAGCCGCGCCGGCGTGCGGCCTCGAAGCCGAGCCCGATCTCGACGCCCTTCATGGCCTGAATCGACATCATGGCATGCGCGATGCGCCCGTCCAGCTTGCGATCCCACGAGACGTGGCTGCCGAGCCCTACCGGTACGCCGCGCGCCACCACCTCGAAGGTGCCGCCGAGCGTGTCGCCCGCGCGCTTCGTCGCGTCGATCTCCTCGATCATGCGCGCCTCGGCCACAGCGTCCAGCGTGCGCAGCGGCGACGCGTCGGCGACGGCGTTGATGTCGTCCGGCAGCACGTCCGTCCGCTCCGCCTCGACACCGCCGAGCATCACGATGTGGCTGCCGATCGTGATGCCGAACTCGGCGAGCAGCTTTCTCGCAATCGCGCCCGCCGCCACACGCGCTGTCGTCTCGCGCGCGGACGCGCGCTCCAGAATGTCGCGCGCGTCGGACCGGTCGTACTTCAGCACACCGACGAGGTCGGCGTGGCCGGGTCGAGGCAGGTGCACCCGGCGCAGCTCCTTCTCCGTCGCACCAGCTGCCGCCGGCTCGTAGGCCATCGGCACCTGCCAGTTCTTCCAGTCGCGGTTCCAGACGAGCAGCGCGATCGGCGCGCCGATGGTTTCGCCGAGCCGCACACCCGCCGTGAACTCCGCCGCGTCCTTCTCGATACGCATGCGCGCGCCACGTCCGTATCCGCCCTGACGACGGCGCAGGTCGGGATCAATGTCGAGTTCCGCCGTCAGTGCAAGACCTGCCGGTACCCCCTCGACCAGTGTGACGAGCCCGCGTCCATGCGACTCGCCCGCAGTGTAGAACCGAAAACGCATGTTCTCCTCGAATCAAGCAAAGAGCCCGGCCGGAACCGGGCTCTTCGTGTGTCAGCCTTGAGGTATATAGGGGCGCACGGGCGCCCGTGTAAAGGGTCAGTTCAGGATGTCCTTGCGCCTCACGTTCACGATCACGACGTTGTCGCCTTCAGTTACGGCTATCAGCTTCATGATCATGCGGTTCGGATCGCCGGCCGGGAACGCGCTCAGCTCAGCAGCCGTCGGCAGCACGGCCCGTACCGGCCCGACGACGGGGTCCCGCAGAATGATCTCGCCGCGCTCGAAGTAGTGAACGCTGTCGATGATCCTGATCGAGCTGTTGCCGGTTGCGACGAAGGCGAGCCGCAGGTCCGCGTTCGGCTCCAGCACGTTGCTGAGGCCGGGGTGCAGCGCGGCGCCGCCGGTGCCACCCGCGATGCCGCTGCGGAACTCACCTTGCAGGCGGAGCGGATCGGTGAGCGACCGGTCGGCCGTGAAGAAGTATGCGGCCTGGCCGCCGCGCGCGACGCCGTACGTGCCGTCCTGACTGAGGCCGAGGCCGAACACCCGTTCGGCTGCATTGTTCACCAGGTCGGCGACGTTGATCGGTCGCGACGACAGGGAGAGCTGCAGGAACGGAACCGTCTCGATCTCGCAGCACAGGAAGATCCGGCCGACGGGTGCGCGATCGCCCTCGCCGAACGCGATGGTGCCGCGGTCACCCGACGCCGCCACGAACGTCGTATCCTGCAACCCTATGGATGGGATATCCCACGCACCGGGTACCGATTCGACATCCGATCCGCTGGCAGCGAGGTCCGCGATAGCAACCTGCAATGACGCCTGGATCGAGGCGATGAATGTGCCGTTGGCCTGACGGTCGTACAGGATGACCTCGTCATTCCCATCGGCCGCGCGCACCACGCGCACGCTGTCGATGTTCGCGACGCCGATCGTGTTCTCGACCGGGCTGAAATATCCATTGTGCAGCAGCCGCACGACAGCCCTGCCACCGCTCGTATCCACGTAGCGGATCGTGCCCGGCACCGCCTGTGACGTCGGCTGTGTCGAGTAGACGATCGTCCCGCTCGAGTGCTCGGCTATGAACTGCGGCCGGTCGCTGAAGTCATGGATGGTCTCCGAGTAGCGCAGGAACCCGTCCACGAGCTGGAACTCGAAATCACGCAGGACGGTGTTCGGCGTGAGGATCCGGCTCTGCACGCGCTCGCGGCCGTAATCCGCCGCTGCGGGGTTGATCGACACGACGGAAATGTTGGTGCCGCCGGAATTGGCGACAAAGAGTGTATCGCCGGTGTCGTCGATGGTCATGCCCCACGGCGCGGCGCCGACCAGGCCGAGACCGGTGCTCGAGCCCGTCACCAGGAAGGTACCGGCAGCCAGGTCGAACATTTCGATCTTGTTGCGCTCGATGTTGGACAGGTACACGCGCTGGCGGGGCGCGTCCACTGCCACGTCCGCAATGCGGCCGCCGCCCGGAATGCTGAGGCTGCTGCCGGCAGTGCCCGTGAGAGTGAGGGGATCACCCTCGGCATTGGCCGCCGTATGGTATCGCACGCCTGACACGACAGTCGTGTCACACGGCAGCGCGGTCATCGCTGCAGACACCGAAGCGCCGCAGTTGCCGGCATCGTCCACGGCGAACGCATGCACGTGCACGGTGAACGTGCGCGGGAAGCGCAGCTGCGTCTCGGAGAACTCTTCGCCGAGCGATACGTAGAACCTGCGCTCAGGCGTGCCGCTCAGCGGCGGATCGAACACTACCGTCGAGCGATAGAACGTATGCTGGGCGCCCAGCGTATCCGCAGCTGCGGTGAGCACGATGCCCATGCGGGTGATGCCGCTCCCGGCGCCGTCGGTTGCCTCGACAGTGACCTCGATGGAGTCGCCCAGCTCGAGCCGGGTCGGCGATGTCACGGCACGCGCAACGAGCGGCGCTTCCGTATCGACAGCGGCACCCGTCCGCACCTGTACGGTCACCTGCTGACCTGCGCCCATGACGCGGTTCTGGTTCCACACGCGGGCATTCAGCGTCAGGTCGCCTTCCGTCGGGCCGGTATTCACTGAGAAAGTGGTGTCCAGCACCGTGCGAGGCAGGAGGCCGCGCACACTGAACACCTGCTGGACCGTGCCGCCGACCACGAGCTGCACGCTGTCGAGGCCGCCCTGCGGATCCGATGCGCGCACGTTGACCAGCAGCGTGCGTCCGGTGCCGACGACTGCGCTGTCTGCGGGGTTCACGATGGCGATGCGCGGGCCATCGATGATCGCGACCGTGTCCGCAGTCTGATTGCCCGCCCGATCGACCGACGTGGCGATGATCAGGACTTCTTCGGACACGCCCGGGTTGAGCGGCTGCAGATACCGCATGACGATGGTGTCCCTCGGCGCGTCCTGGCCGGCTGTCTGCGGGAACGGAATCGTGCGCTCCTGGTAACGATTCACGACCACCGTGTTCTGCAGCGGGTCCGTCCGTATGGCGATGCCCTTGATGCTGATCTGTGCGAGGCCGCCGGAATCGGTGGCCTGCACGCGGACCAGCAGGCTGTCCGTCAGGGGATATGAATCACCCGTTCCGGGCTGCAGGATCGTCGTCGTCGGCCCCAACTGGTCCTCGCCCGAGGGGGACAGGGGCCCGGTGCCGGTGAAGAGGTTGTCGCCGTCGCATGCGCCGAAGAGCAGCGTGGCGGCCAGGGCGGCAGCGAGGCCGCCGAACAACTCGTATTTGCGTTTCATGCTACCCATGTCAATCCCCGTCCGATGGAGGTCCTGACTAGTCCCTCACAATGTGGGGCGTGACCATGATCAGCAGGTCACGCTTGTTCTCCCGCTCGGTTTCGTTGCGGAAGAGTGCTCCTATGACGGGGAGATCCATCAGGAACGGGATACCGGATCGCGAACGCGTCTTTTCAATGATGGTGAGGCCGCCGATGACCGCCGTCTCACCATCGTTCACCAGCACCTGTGTCGTAGCGTTCTGCGTCTGGAACACGAGCCCGATGTCCGACGCCGCTGCGGCAACGTTGGAGCGTTCCGCCCGCAGATCGAGCAGCACCTGATTGCCTGTGATGTGCGGGGTCACTTCCAGGATCACGCCCGTCTGCTGCATCTCGACGGTTGCGCGCGGAGCCTGTGCGCCGCCGCCCGCCGCGCCGGCGTCGATCACCCGTATCGGCGTTTCCTCGCCGACCTGGATCGAAGCCTGACGGTGGTCCATCGTGCGCAGGACCGGCTTCGCCTGAATGTCGCTCAGGCTGACCGTCTGGAGTGCTTCCAGGAACGTGATCAGGCTGTGACGTCCGAGCACGAGTGTCGTGACCAGCTCGAGCGCGGGACCCGCCACGCGATAGTTCGCGTTGCCGAGGCCGGCGACCGAATTGCCGCCCAGCAGCACAATGTCTTCAGTCGTCGCCTCGCCCGGGTCGAGGACGCCATCGTTGTTCGTATCCTGGAAGCCGCCGACCAGCCGGTTCAACTGACTGCCGCGCGAGTCCTTCAGGTCGTAGACCACACCGAGAGACTCGAGCGTGGTGCGATCGATGAACGCGATGGTGGCCGTTATGTCCACCTGCGGCGTCTTCGCGTCGAGCTGCGGAATCACTTCCGCCAGACGTTCCACGACCGACTCCACGTCCGTGATGAGCAGCGCGTTCGATGCTGAGTTCACGGTCACGCGGCCGACGTTCGGCGTGAGCAGTCCCTGCACCGCGGCCCGGATCGAATCGGCACTGATGTACTGGATCTGGAACGTGCGCGTGATGAGGGGCTCGTTCACGCGACGTTCACCGGCGGCGGCGGCGGCCTCCACGACCATGACCCCGCTCGGTCGCGTGTTCATGCGGAGCCCGTACGCTTCGAGAATCGCGTCGAGCGCCTCCTGCCACGGCACGTCACGCAGCTCGGCGGATATGCGCGTGTCCTGAATGCCCGGGGCGGCAAGGATCGTGCGGCCGGCGTACTCACTGAACAGTGCCAGGACGTTGCCGACCGGCTCATTGATGAACGTGACGCGCACGTTCTGCTGCTGTGTGATCTGCTGTCGCGGCGGCGGCGGCGCGGCTACCGGCAGCGCCACGACTTCGCGCGAGCCCGATGCGGCTGCGGCACCTGGCATCGAGTGCGTCCACGGCTCGAACGCGCCGCCGCTGTTGATGAACGAGACGCGGATCCGTCCGGGCTCCGAGACGAGCTCGTAGGCCACGCGGTTGGCGAGCGCGATCACGATGCGGGCGACGTTCGGCTGGAACGGCGCCATGCGCAGCTCCCGGACGCCGCCGCGGTCGAAATCGGGCAGGTCGAGCCGCGGCGGCTGCGGCACACCGGTCAGGTCGATGACGAGACGGCCGTCGTCGAGCATGAAGTGGTTCGCGGTGACGGCGCCGTCTACGAGAATGACGACTTCCGTCCGATCGGCGACCGGCGCCACACTGAGTCCGGTCACACGGGGCTCTGCAGCGATGAGCGCCAGCAAGAGCGCGACGAACGGGGTCATCGGCTTGCTCCTTCCAGGTTGGCTTTCAGGTCGAGTACTTCCTGCCGGCGCATGCCGAAATCGTCGACAGAGAAGATCACGCGTGTGGGCCCGATATCGATGACAGTTGCATTGCCAACCGTCTGGCCGCGTCGCACGCGGTAGTGATTGTTCGAAACATCCACCAGCGATACCACGCTGTCATTCGGATCATCCGAGAAGATGATCATGCGCAGCTGCAGGTCGTCGAACAGCGGACCGGCATTCTGTCCGGTCAGCGGCTGGAACGGGTCCCGGCGCGCGCTCCCCGGGTACTCGAACACCTCCCGCTCGAACACGAGTACGGGATCGGCGGCCGGTCGCCGCGCCGGTGACTGCTGCGCCGCGACGGGTGCGCCCAGGAGCAGGGCCGCTATCGGCAGGATCACGAGATATCGCATCGTTTGTTCCTACTCCCCACCGGCGGGAGCCGGCATGATGTACGTCTGGATGCGGAACGCCGCGCTGAGTCGCGGCAGACCGCCGCCACCCTCGTTTTCCACGTTGATATTCACGTTCTCCGGCCTGACGATACGCGCCAGCGAGCCGATCGCGGTGAGGTACGCGCCGATGGCATGGTAGTCACCGAGGACGCGCAGCTCATAGACCTGCGTCGAGTAGAACTCGCCCGGCCGCTCCGCTGCGGGATTGAGCGCAGTCATGTCGATGTCGAGCCGCTCCGCCTGCTGTGTGATCATGTCGATCAGCACCGGCACATCCTCGCGGCGCGGAATCAGCTCCTCGAGCTGACGGATGTGCTCCTGATACAGCGCCAGGCGCCGCGGCAGATCTTCGCCGTACGTTGCGACGAGAGCCTGCGCACCGGCGTTCTTGGCTGCGAGCTCCTCGACGTGTACGCTGACCGCCTCGACCTCCACCATCCGCGGCTTGTGATAGAACTGGTAGTACGCGAACGCCAGGAGCAGCGGCAGCATTGCGACCACGAGCTGCTTCTGCTTCTTCGGATCCTGCGGCAGGAGCGCCATGCTACTCGCTCTCCGTTTCTTCGGCCCCGGCGAACAGCGGCACGGTCTGGATCATGTCGGGCGGCGGCTCCTGGTACCGGGTGTCGATGATGAACATGTACACGGTCCGCTCCTGCACCTGCCGCCGCGACGACGAAACGAGCCGCGCACCGCGCAGGAACGGTGAGTTCTCGAGCTCGCGCAGGTAGCGGCCGAGCGCATTGTAGTTGCCGGCGTTGCCCTCGATCCTGAGTCCGGGCATGCCGTCGACGGCGGAGGTCTCCGACAGGGTGGTCAACCAGACGTACGGCGGCAGGGAGCGGCTCACCTCGTCGAGGATGTGCGCCCAGACGTAGCGGCCGGCATCGATCTCCTGAATGACTTCCAGCTTGCGGCTGATCAGGTCCACCTGCGAGCGCAGCGAATCGCCCTGTGTCCGGAGCATGGCGTAGCGGGCGGAATCCCGCACCGCAGCCTCCTCCTCGGCGCGCAGCTCGGTCACGCGCCGCGTGGTCGAGATATGCAGCCAGGCAACGATGGCGACAGCCAGCAGCGGCAGGGCCACTATCAGGACCTTCGATCGGTCGATGACCGGCAGCTTGAACTTCGAGCCGCCTGCGCCACCGAGACGCGGCATGCCGCGACGCGGTGCGCGCTTGACGGAACCCGGAAGCAGATTGATCTCTATCAACGCATCCTCCGTTACGCGTGCCGCAGGGCCAGGCCCACGGGCAGCATGAGCATGGACGCGAGCTGCTCCATGGGCACGGACTCCATGACTTCAGGGCGTACACCGATCCGCTGCAGCGGGTTGGCAAGCTCGGCGGGCACGTTCATGCGTGCGGCGACGGCGTCCACCATGCCATGGATCCCGGCACCGCCGCCGGAGAGGAAGACGCGGCGGATGCCCTCGCCGCCCGACTGCGTGACGATGAACGCGGCGGCGCGCTCTATGCCGATCGCGAGCTCGTCCACGCGCTCCTCGAGGAGCGCGCGCAGCGCGCCCGGATCCGACCGGCCCTGCAGCACGTCCTCCGCCTGGTCGCCGGTCAGGTTGCGATCCCGCTGCAGCACTTCACGCAACCGGCGGGTGCCGAAGGGAACGTCGCGCACTAGCGACGGTGCGCCATCGGAGATCAGGTTCACGTTCGTCGTTTCATGTCCGATGTTGACCAGCGCGACCATGCCTTCCCTGACATCCGGATAATTGTGCTGGAACGCATTATGGAGCGCAAACGCCTCGACGTCGATCACGGCCGGGTTCAACCCGGCATCCGTGAGCAGGCTGATGCGGTTCTCGATCAGCTCCCGCTTCGCGGCGACGAGCAGTACCGCCATCTGCGGCCTGTCGGAATCCGGATCCAGGATCTGGAAGTCGAGCTGCACGTTCTCCATGTCGAACGGCACGTGCTGCTCCGCCTCCCAGCGGATCACTTCGCGCGCGTCACTCTGGCTCATCCGATCCATGGGGATCTTCTTGACGATGACATCGTGACCGCCTACGGCCGCGACCACGTCCTTCCGCTTGAGCCCGGCGCTCTCGATGATGGAGCGCACGGTCTCGGCGACGAGCACCGGGTCCATGACTTCACCCTCGACGATCGCGTCGGGCACGAGCGGGCTCGTGGCGACCTGTACGATCTCCGGTTCCGGCTTCGAATGATCGATGACGACGAGTTTGACCACGCCGCTGCCGATGTCGAGGCCAGCCGATAGCTTGCTTCGGCCGAACAGTCCCATTAGGCGGACTCAGGCTAAGATTTCCAGGGGGAGGCCTGAATTAGGATGGCGCACCATGCTACCGTCCGCGCATCCGCGTGTCAAGATTCTTCTTGCCGCCATGCCGGATCCTCCCGTCAATATTGTTACCACGCTGTCCAGTTGTCGACCCACGCATTGGAGAGCTGCACGACCTTGGCCTGTCCGTTGGCGGCCTGCGCGACCTTGCACGAGTCGTAGGTATAGCTCTTCGTGCCGTTGGCGCGTGACGACATATCCACGGCCTCGCCCTTGAGAACGTTCAGGCCGGTCACGACGGCGCCGCCGATCGCGCCTTCACCGTTGTCGGTGATGATGCCGCCGACCAGAACGATACCGTCCCAGACGTCGCCGCCGCGCAGCGTGAGATTGCCCGTCACGACGAGCGTACCGCGCCCGACGCCCGGCAGGTTGCCCGAGCCGTTCAGCATGATGGTCGGCCAGAAGTCCGGATTCGCCCACTGACCCGCGGTCGGCCATGAATCGCAGCTGCCGAACTCCGCGATGTAGCCGCTGCCGCCCAGGCAGATGTTGAGCATGTCGTCGATGGCCGGTTCATCGGGGTCGGTGATGCCGATCCAGTTGATGTCCACCTGCGCGGCCAGGTCGTCGAGCGGCAGCTCCTGGATCGGCGGATCGCCGGAGATCGCCGCGTCCTGCCCGTCGAACCCATCCGTCGGCACCGCGACGCCGGGCAGCACGTCATCGCTGCACGCGTCGTTGCCGGTCATCTCACCCGAGGCGCCGTTCTTCCGCAGACCGCTCAGGCTGGTCCAGGAGGAGAGCACGGTCATCTGTCCGCGCAGCCGATATGCGAACTGCGCGACCGTGCGCCTGCTGGCCGGGCGGCCCTCGCCTGTGTGCACCACGCCCACCGACCGGATCAGGAAGAACGCCGTATCCGTGCCCGCCACAGTGTCCCGCATCAGCGTAGCGGCGACGAACGCGGTATCGGAACCGTAGCCGTACTTCTGCGGCGCTGCGACGACATTGCCCGCCAGGTACGTCTCGAGGCCGGCCTCGGCCACGGCGAAGGCGCTCGTCTGCAGCGACTGGTTGTCGAGCAGTTGTACCTCGGACGCGGTGCGCGCGAATCCTGCCAGCGCGCCTGCTGTCATGAAGCCGATGACGAGGATCACCATCGGCAGCGCGAATCCGTTGCGGTCATTCCGGAGCATCAGCATCGAAGACTCCTTCGCTCAGTTCTTGAAGAAGACGGAGGTTCTCAGCGGCACGACCTGGTACGTGCCATCGCTGTTGGGGCGTTCACTGACGCCGTCGAGCACCAACTCGAAGCCGATGACGTCGGCGGGTGTCGCCGTCAGCATCGATGTGTCGCTGTTCACGTAGAACCTGAACCTGGCTGTGTCATTGAACGGCCACACGAGCGGCTCAGGGTCGTCGGCCGCGTGCACCTCGTGGACGCGGCGGAACAGGCCCCTCTGACCGTCAATGGGTGCGAACTTGTACGTCACGACCTGATACAGCAGCACGGGTGCGCCCACGTCGGCGTCGCCGTCGGTCGGCAACAGGCTGACGACCGCTCCGCCCGAATCGGCATCGATCGAGAGGATGCCTGCGGCGGTGCAGGTTGCTGCCAGACCCAACGCCCGCGTCGTCGACGCGACATACGTGTAGTCGCCATCGGGCTCGAGGTACGCGTAGCCCGAGTAGCCGGCGTTGGCGACCATGAAGGAATCGGCCGGCAGCAGGCTGACCGTGAGGGCTCCGGCATTGCCACAGACCACGCCCATGGCGAACGGGATGCGCAGTGTGACACTGTCTTCGGCGACTGCGACGACGCCGCTGTCGCTCTCGACCATGCGCATTTCCGAGAACATGATGTTCATCGCGCCGCGCGATACGCCGCGCGCGAAGCCGACCTTCTCCTGCTGGTCGAAGAACTGCGACTGCGAGATGAACACGCCCGTGACGGCCGCTCCGATGACGGCGGTCAGAGTGAGCGCCACGACGGTTTCTGCGAGCGTGAAGCCCGGCCGCGTCTTCAGCATGACATGCACAGCGGGTTGTTCCCCGGTCCGGCCGCGCGCGGCTTGTTGCGCACCAGCTCGATGACGAGCGAGTCCCGTGTCCGCTGCAGCGCAGTCGTCCTGATCTCCATCTCGATGTGCGAATCCTCGTCCACAGGAACCATGCAGCGCTGGTAGTAGTTGTTGGTCGAGCCTACGGTATCGCACGTCGTGGTCGTAGGAATCGAGTCGTAGGGCATGGCGACGTAGCGGTTCACCAGGCCCATTGACACAGCCTGACGCGTGGTCCCCTCGCTGGTCACGAGGGCCGTGCGGGCGGACGCGTAGGTGAGCCCGCCGAGCGTGGTCAGCACGATGGCCATCAGGACCATCGACACGACCACCTCGATAATGGTGAATCCCTGCTGTCTACTGTTCATTCGTCTCTCACTCTGACCTGGCCGGCCCGGTTCATGTCGATGACACGGACATCGTCGGCTGCACCGAGCGTGATCGTCAGACCGCCGGAGGCCAGCCCGTTCGGGTACACCACCAGCGTCGTGGGGCTCGCACCCAGCGTCTGCACGGGCTGCTCGCTGTCGGAGGAAAACCACCGCTCGCTGTAGGTGGTGTCCGGCGACTCGAAATTGAGCACCCGCAGCACCTTGTCGTCCGTATCTATCGTCACCCGCACCGGCCGCCTCTGGCGGGCGGCCATGCTGTACGCCAGCTGCAGATCGGCGGCGATCACCGTGGCCGCGCGCTGCAGCTGCGTCTGGGCAAAGGATCCGGCAATGCTCGGCACGACGGTCGTCATCACGATCCCGGCAATGACCAGGACCAGGAGCAACTCGAACAGCGTGAATCCCTGCCGTGGGCGCATGACCGGACCTGACGTTTGCATGTCGGCAGAAGCGGCGATTTCCATGCCCCGGGAAAATCATTGTGAGGACAACAACTTACACTATCAGCCATGCAGAAGAAAGGAACTTAATGGGAGACGGAAAGAAAAAAGTATTGTCATGTCAAAACGCGGGCAGCCACGCGCGGCCCGGCGCGGGAACGGCGCTGCGCAGCCGCGCCGCGTCCACGAGCTCTGCAACGATGTCGCGATCGAGGGTGAATTCGCCATCCAAGCCGCCGACATCGAGCGCGTGGGCGGCGCCAGCGACCGTCGCTCCGGTGCCCAGGTCGAGACGCCCGCCGACCACGATGAGGCCGCGAACCCGGACGCCCGCCTGCACGATCAGGTCGCCGTAGACGAGGAGAATGCCGCTGAAGTCCTGACTGAGGGTGGCCGGTCCATGCAGGACGCGCATGTGGTCGGGCGCGGCAGCCCCACCGAGCGTAATGATCCTGTCGATGAACGGCGCGAGGCCGGCCGGCCCGAGGCTCAGGGCTGCCGCCGCAACCGGCACGCCGGGTGGCAGCGGTGGCGGCAGCACCAGCAACGCCGCCGCAGCACGTGCCGGTGATGGAGGCGGACGGCGCGCTTCCGCGCGGATCAGAAAGGCTGTTCCCGCTCGCTCAGCCGTCGTCGCGTACTCGATGCGGTCCGTAGTGGTGCCGTTCAGAAGCAGCATCGGCGGAATGCCACGGGACATGGAGTCCAGTCCCGGCGTCCAGGCCTGCAGGCTGAGGCGCGCGGCGTTCTCTGCGGCGAGCCTGAGCCGCAGCGCCGTGTCGACATTGCCGGCGAGCCGGCGCTCGAGGATCGCCAGGTGGAGAGTTCCGACGACGAGGCAGCTCACCATCATGAGGATGAGCAGCGCGACGAGCAGCACGGCACCGCGCCGGGTCTTCAGCTGCGGCATCAGCGGTGAGGCGGCGGAGAGACACGCGCGGCGAAGAAGTCGATGGAGCGCTCGCCGGCAGCGAGACCGAAATGAACGGCCCTCGGGTCGCCGACCGGGATGAATTGCGTGCCCGCAGGACGGAACGCTTCCGCGGTCAGCGGCTGCCGCCCCTCGGCCCCGAGCCTGTAGCGGAGTGCTCGCGCCGTCAGGAAGTAGCGACCGGACTCGAACACGAGCAGAACATCGGCGTTCCCCGCGGCTTCGTCCGCCGCCCATACCAGCAGGGACTCGCCCGGCGTCGCGCGACAGGATGCCGGTGCAGCGCGTGACTCGACGAACGGCAGGACGCGGGACCGGCCTTCGAAGATCACGAGCACCGAATCCTTGTCCGGCGCAGGGAGTCGATCGCCGCGGTACCGTACGGTGACCGTTCCCGCGGCCGCCGCACACGGGAGGCCGGCACCCCGGAACGCACGCAGCACGATCGAATCCGCGGCCACATTCCGCACATCTTCCGGGGATGCACGGTGAAGCTCGCCTGCCAGCACCGCGACGACGGTGCGCACCGCATCGTTGTCCAGGCTGCGGCGGGCCGTGTGCCGCGCGACGCGCATCTGGGCGAGCAGCATCCCCAGCAGCAGCGTGCCGATCAGCCCGGCGATCACGAGCCCGACGATCAGCTCGGCCAGGGAGAAGCCGGGCCGCCGCGGGTCAGCGGACGAGCTGCGCACTGTACACCGCGTCGTAGGTGATGCGGCGCGTGCGGCCGGCGTCCCGCACCTCGACCGTTGCCGCGATGCGGCTGACACCTTCCGCCGGCCGCACCGTCCAGCTCACCCGGGCGCCGCGGATCTCCCGCTGGCCGGGTGCAGGCGCTGACTCGTACATCAGTGAGTCGAGCACGGCGGCGCCTGCATATGCCGCGCGCTCGATCGCGTCCGCGCTGGCGAACGAGCGCTGCGCCACCGCCGCGGCGGCGGCGAGCCCGAGAACGCCGACGGTCAGCAGCGTCATGGCGACGATGGCCTCGATCAGACCGAACCCCGCATGCGCTTTCACGACCGCACGCGCCCGTACGCCGAGACGGTGATCCGGGCGGTCACATCGCCGCGGCGAATGCGGACTGCTGCGTTGGCGAGGCGGCCGATGCCGAGCGCATCGAACCGCAGGGAGGCGCGCGTGCCGCGGTCCAGCTCCAGGTGCACGCCGTGCGTCGCACCGAGCGATCGCGCATCGCCGATCCGGACACCGTCCGCCGACTCGATCCACACGGCCGCGGCCGGGCCGTCGATGACAGCCGTCGCGCCGCCGGTGAGGATTGCAGCCGAGCGGGCCGCGGCAATGGCGGAGATCAGCTCGCCGCGCGCCGCGCGCACGGCGACCACGCGGCGGCCGCGGATCATGGAGGGCGCCGCGGCCGTGAGCAACAGCGTGGCCAGCAGGAGTACGAGCGTCAGCTCGATGAGGGTGTAGCCGGGGTGATTGCGCATACGGCGAGGATACGCGTGCGGCGGGGGCGCATCCATGGCGGGATGCGCCTACTAATCGAGGCCGTACTCCCGGACCTTGTAGAGCAGTGCACGCGAGGAGAGCTCGAGCAGCTCCGCGGCGCGGGTCTTGTTGCCGCCCGTCCGCTCGAGCGCCTGGCGGATGAGCCGCCGCTCGAGAGCGGCGCCGTGCTTCTTGACCGACAGCTCATCATCGCCGAGCTCCGGACCGTCCAGCGACGGGATGGGGTGCGAAATGTCATCGGGAAGGTCCGCGACCGTGATGCTGGACGTCTCGCAGAGAACCATGCCGCGCTCTATGGTGTTCTCGAGCTGGCGCACGTTGCCGGGCCAGGTGTACTCGAGCAGCAGGCGCATCGCCTCGGCATCGACCGACTTGATGTCCAGTCGCAGCTTCCGGTTGTAGTTGTCGAGGAAGTGCCGGACCAGCAGCGGCACCTCGTCGCGTCGCTGACGCAGCGGCACGAGGTGGATCGGCACCACCGCAATGCGATAGTAGAGGTCGCGACGGAACGTGCCGGCGCGGATCTCCTCGTCCAGGTCCTTGTTCGTCGCCGCTATCAGTCGGACGTCCACCGACCGCGTGCGCGTGTCGCCCAGCCTCCGGATCTCGCCCTCCTGCAGCACGCGCAGCAGCTTGACCTGGAGCGTGTGCGGCATCTCGCCGATCTCGTCCAGGAACAGGGTGCCACCCGAGGCGACTTCGAAAAGCCCGGGCTTGTCGCGGTCGGCGCCGGTAAACGCACCGCGCACGTATCCGAACAGCTCCGATTCCAGCAGGTTTTCCGGGATGGCGCCGCAGTTGACCGGGATGAATCCCGAATCGGCGCGATGGCTCTCGCCGTGGATCAGCCGGGCGACGAGCTCCTTGCCCGTGCCGCTCTCGCCCGTGATCAGGACTGGCGACGGATGGCGCGCGACCTTCGCAGCGACCTCGAGCGCCTTGGTCATGGCTGGCGATTTCGCGATGATCTCGCGATACCGGCTCTGGATGCTGACTTCCTCGCGCAGGCGCGACACCTCCTGGCGCAGCGCCTCCCGCTCCTCCGCCTTCTTGAGCACGAGCACGAGCTGATCGGGACTGAACGGCTTCGGCAGGTAGTCGTACGCGCCTGCCTTCATTGCCTCGATGGCCAGCTCGGTGCCGCCGTACGCCGTCATCATGATGACGAGCCCCGTGCCGTTCGCCGTGCGATAGCGGTCGAGGAATTCGAGACCGCCCAGGCGCGGCATCCGCACGTCGCACAGGATGATGTCCGGCTTCAGGTCCAGCGCGCGGGCAAGGCCTTCCTCGCCGTCGCTCGCCGACTGCACCTCGTAGCCTTCTTCAGCCAGGATGAGCGACACCGTCTGCCGCAGTCCCGGCTCGTCGTCGATGATCAGGATCGTCATGTCGTATGCGCCTCGACCGGCAGGGCCGGCAGTATGACACGGAATACGGCGCCGCCGTCCGCGCCGTTGCGCGCGTGAATCGTGCCGCCCATCGCCTCGATGAGTCGCGCGCAGAGTGCAAGCCCGAGGCCCGTGCCCTTCCCCGGCTCCTTGGTCGTGACGAACGGCTCGAAAACCTGGTCGATCAGCGCCGGCGGCAGCCCGGGGCCGTTGTCGGCGACAATGATCTCGATTACCTCGCCCGACTCCGACTCCGGATCACCCTCCGGCCACCGCGGCGTGGCGGCGAGCCGGCGGCGATGCGAGTAGTCGATTCCCGGCGGGTCCTCCTTGCGCCGGGCCGGCGTGTGCGGCACTGCCAACTGGACCTGCCGCCGAACGCTCATGATGGTGAGCTGCGGGTTCGTGGTCTCCTCGAGCGCGTCGCCCGCATTCACCAGAAGGTTCACGAAAACCTGCTGCAGCTGGTAGGGGTCGCCGCTCACATCGACCGGCGATGTCGCGAGATCCGATGCGAGATCGACGCCGTTCAGGTGGCCCTGCAGGCGCACCAGCTCTATGGTCTCGATCAGAACCCGATTCACATCCGTCGGCTGCGCTACTGCGTCGCGCGGTCGCGCGAAATCGAGCAGACCGCGAATGATCCTGTCGATCCGCCTCGCCTCCCGGTCGGCGGCCTGGATCAGCTCGGCACGCTGCCCCTCGGCACCGCGGCTCAGGAGCGACAGGTACCCCATGATGGCGCCCAGCGGATTGCCTACCTCGTGGGCGATGCCGGCGCCCAGACGGCCGACGGACGCCATCTTCTCCGTGCGGATCATCGCATCACGCGCTTCGGTCAGCAACCGGTTCGTCTCATTCAGCGAACGGATATTCTCCTTCAGACGCCACTGGTCCTCGATCAGCCGCTTCGCCATCTGGTTCACGGCACCCGACAGGCGTGCCAGCTCGTGCGAATCGGCGGGAGGAAGCTGTTTGCCGAGATCGCCGCGGGAGATTTCCTCCACATCCGCAACAATCCGCCCCAGAGGACCGAGCAGCCGGCGGCCGATCATGTTCACGCCGAACAAGGAGAAGATTGCGATATCGGCGAGCAGCAGGGTGACGACGTAGGCGGCGGCCACTCCGGGTGCGAGGCGCGGCACTACCAGCACAACGCCCGCGATCGCGAAGACCAGTGCCCCCGCGAAAACGATCCCGAACGAGCCGATCAGCTCGCGCCGGAGTGTCGGCAGGTCCGTCATCCGGACGAGCGGGAGCGCAGGACTACTGGTCTCCGCACTGCACTCGACCGGGCGTGTCGGCAGGTCCGCCATCGCCGACAGGCGCGTCCCCGATCAGCATGCCGCAGTGCCGGTCCGGCATCGACAGGTGTGTCGCAACCCCGGCCCAGCCATCGGCCGCAGCGTAATTGATCAGAACTGTGACGCCCGGGCTCTGCTCGAGCAAAGTCAGGTCGTCGGGCGAATCCGCGTACTCCTGATAGAACTCGAAATACTGCTCCTGCTGAATCGCCAGGTTGCGCAGGTCGGACTGGAGACTCGCTTCGAAGCCGCGATTCTTGATGCGCCAGAATGCCGATATCGCGATAGTCGCCAGAATACTGATGATCACGATCACGATCAGCAGCTCGATCAGCGTAAAGCCTTCCCTCTTCGGAAGATTTCGCATGGTTACCGTGTCGGAGAAATGAGAAGGGCGGCGACCCGCTTGCCGCCGCCCTTCACAAAAGCCTGCCGAACTGATGTCCTACTCGTCGCAGGCGATCACGCCCGGCGTCGTCGCCGGACCAACTGCCGCGTGGGATCCGGAGTAGATCGAGCAGATCGTCAGCGCCGACAGTGCGGCGTGGCCGGCCGTTGCCGCCCAGCCCGTGTTCGTCCCGTCCACCACGATCGACACACCCTGCGACGCCGCGATGTCCAGGTTCGCCAGGAGCTCGGCGTCGGTGGCCGCATCGGCATACGTGTAGTCGCCCTGCGAGTAGTAGATCTCCTGCTGCGCGGCCAGATTGCGCAGGTCTGACTGCATTGCCTTCACGTAGGCCTTCTCACGAGTCTTGCCGAACTTCGGAATCGCGATCGCGGCAAGAATGCCGATGATCACGATCACGATCAGCAGCTCAATGAGGGTAAAGCCCGAGCTTCTCTTCTGCATTTGGACGCTCCTTGCGTTTGTGTATTGACCTGGCAGGGTCGAATCGGCACGTCCAAAAGCAAGGGGTGTTCCCAATCCGTCGCAATCCCCATAACCCATTGTCAGACAACTAGTTACATCCCATCAACACCGCCGGGCACGGGCGCCGTGAGGTCCGGAAGTATTGCATTTCGCAACACATTGGCGTTTTGCAGGCCGGGAATGAACACCGCCGGGGCGTCCGGACAGCCTCCGGCGGAGTCCGTTCCGGAAGTCGCAGGGTGCGCGGCGTCGTGGCAGCCGAGCGCGATCTCGTGATCGACGCGGTCCATCAGGGCAAGGACCGAGGCGTCTCCGGCAGCGGCATGTCTGCCTCGCTGCAAAGCCCGGCGCGCCTCGTCGGGGTGCTGGTCGCGCGCCAGCTTGCGTGCGAGCAGTGCCCACTCGGCCGGATTGCCGAGGGCGGAGTGGCGAACGACGTACTGCCAGACGGCGAACGCGCGATCATCGTCGCCCATTCCCTCGAGTGCTGCAGCGCGGAGCGGCATGGAAGCGGCCTGACTGAGGCCGATGTCCACCGCATGATCGGCCATGTCCAGGGCATCGCTGTAGCGTCCGGCCGCGAGATACGCGGTGCCCAGCATGAGCGTGGTCCTCGGTACGTAGGAGTGGAGCTCGAACGCGCGTTCGAGAAGCTGCAGCGCTCGATCCGTCTCGCCCTGGTCGAGCAGGAAGTTGGCATACTCGGTGAGGAGCTGCGAGTCGTTCGGGTAGATGCGCCAGGCGAGCTCGTAGTGGTAGCGTGCGACGTTCTCGTGCCCGAGCTGCCATTGCCAGTTCGCGTGGGTCCACTGAGCCTTGTACGACTCGGGGTGGTCGCGCAGCACGGAGTACAGCACAGTCTGTGTGGACTTCCAGTCGGGGTTCCGCGTCCATGTGCGGATACCGGCCAGGATCACGATGACGGTCAGCGCCGCTGGCACGAGCACCCTGCGCAGCCGGAGCTGAGGCTGTCGTGCCTCGGCCGCCCATGCGCAGGCGACGACGGCGCTCACTGCCATTGAAGGCAGGTAGAGAGTGCGCTCCGCGATGAGGACGCCGATGGGAAAGAGCAGGTTGGAGACAGTCAGCACCGTGATGAGGAACCAGGCGGCGGGAAACCCGGCGGCGGGGTGCCACGGTGTCATGAGCGCGAGGATCGTCGTGGCTGCCAGGAGCAACGCGCCGATCACCGTCATGAGGGTCAGCGACTCGACCGGCAGAATCATGGCGGGGGCGTAGTCCGCCGAAAGGTCGAGGGGGAAGAAGATCAGGCGCAGCAGCTCGGGGAACGCTCGCAGCGCGTTCAGCAGCCTGAATTCTTCGCGCAGGAAGTGGAGCTGGGGACCCGCTTCGGTGCCGAGCAGAGTGCCCGCGAGCACGTCGTAGCGAAAGGTGAGATACAGCGCGAGCGTGCACGCGAGGAGGAGCATGGGCATGGCTGCGGCCTCGATGTACGCGAGCAGCCCCCGCCGGGACAGCACGATGCGGCGCTGAGCAAGATCTACCGCCACGAGGAGAGCGGGCAGCACGACCGCGTGCTCCTTCGACAGGATCGCGACGGCGAACAGCGCGACGAGCGCGCAGCTCCTCCCCCAGCTCGTGGCTGAGCCGGGCGGCCTCGCCGCGTGGAGCAGGCAGGCGCCAACGAGGCCCAGCGCCGCCAGCAGCTCCGCCTGGCCGACGACATTCGCCACCGCTTCGGTGTGCAGCGGGTGCACGGCGAAGACCAGCGCGCCGGCGAATGCGGCAGTGCGGTTGGTGAGGCGGGCGAGAAGCAGAAACACGAGCAGCGTGACCCCTGCATGCAGAGCGATGCTGACGGCGTGGAACACCCAGGGTGAGCCGTCACCGAGCGACCACTGCACGGCGTACAGGAAGATGACGAGCGGGCGCCACAGCCCTAGCTCGACGCCGAAGTACGGCCAGTACGGAGTGAGCCAGATTTCACGCAGATCGGCGAGCTGGTGCACGCGAGCGTTGTCCCGGATGATGGCGACGTCGTCGAAGGCGAACCCGTTGAAGAGCGAGTTCGCATAGACGAGGCACGCTGCGGCGATGACGAGCAGCAGCGGACCGGCGCGGCGGGCTGTGGTGGTGCTCACTGCCGCAAACCAGGCAGGATCGCTGAGCGCATGGCGAGCAGCGTCGAGTCCTCCGGCGCGATCCGCAGAGCGCGGTCGATCGAGGAGCGCGCGGTCGCGGTATCGCCGAGGTCCAGGTGTGCGGCCGCATGGATGCGGAGGAACCTGACGTCGTTCGGCCAGCGCGACAGGGCGAACGTCGTCAGCCGCGCGGCGAACGGCAGGTCTCCCGACTGCGCGGCATACGCGGCGGCTTCGAGCACCAGGCGCTGGCGGTACGGCCATATTCCGAGCGCGTCCGAGTAGCGCTCGAGCGCCTCTCGCGGCGCGTTCCGATTGACCGCGACGCGCGCGAGGTACCAGTGGCCGCGAAACGCATCGGGGCGGTCGCGCAGCAGTGCGGCATGAACGCTCGCCGTACTGTCCCATACCGGGATGCGGAGCAGCGTGCGCGCGCTGAATAGCAGGATCACGATCGACGCGGCTGCGATCACCGCGGTGCGGTGCCGGCTCTGCCACCACGACGCCGCTGCGAATGCGAGCGCCATCGGCACGACGAGCGAGGGCAGGTAGAGCGTACGCTCAGCAACGATGATCCCGATGGGCACGATCAGGTTGGACGTCGGCAGCAGCGCAACCGGCAGAAAGAGGAGGACGGCGGCTGTGCGACCGCGCCCGCGCAGCCACGCGGCCGTTCCGCCGGCGACGAGACCAGCGAAGACGAGGGCTCCGGCAGCGGCCGCGGCTGTCATGCCGAGCGCCGGCATGATGACGCCCGGCCCGTAATCCGCGAGTAGCGTATACGGCACGATCAGGAGCCGCAGGATGGTTGGCCACGCCTGCAGCGCCGTGAGGATGCGCGGGATCGTCGCGGTCGCGACATCGAGTGTCGGGTCCACGGCGTCCGGTCCCAGCTCGCCGAGCACGACGCCGCGCGCGGCCAGCCAGGTGAGAGCGGCAGCGGCCATCATGGCGAATGCGCTGGCGCGGCACCGCGCCCACCGACCGATCGCAGCGGGCGTCAGCGCGCCGCGTGCAATGTCGGCGAGCGCGAGCAGCGCCGGCAGCATGATGGCATTTTCCTTGGACAGCAACGCCAGTACATAGCAAGTCAGCACGAGACCGAGGCGCGCGGGCGGCAGCGGCCGGTCCGGATCCGAGCGCACCCAGGTCACCAGTGCGACGAGGCTGAACACGGCCGCCATGACCTCGGCGCGTCCCACGATGTTGGCAACGGCCTCGACGTGTACGGGATGCGCCGCGAACACCAGCGCGGCGAGCGCTGCAACGGGTACGTGAACGAAGCTGATCAGGAACAGGAAGACGAGGGCTGACGCAGCGGCGTTCCAGAGCGCGTTCACGAAATGGAACCAGCCGGGGCTGCCGCCGCTGATCGCCCAGTCCACCGCGAAGCCGAGCAGCACCAGCGGGCGGTAGAGGCCGAGGTCTTCGACCGGCCAGTACGGCTGCGTGAAGAGCCGGTGCGCGTTCGACAGGTCGTGAACGCTTTCGTTGATCCGCACGATCATGTGGTCATCGTACGCAAACCCGTTGCGGACCGCGGGCAGGTACAGCAGCAGCGCTGCGGCAAACACGAGCAGGGCAGCAGCACGCACTCTCATTGGCCGGGTTCCACATGATGCCGGCGCCACAGCTCGAACACGAGCAGCGTCCAGATCGGTTTGCGCAGGTCGCGGCGGCCGCGCGCGTGCTGGTCCAGCAGGGAGTGAACTACGTCGGGTCGGAAGAGACCGCCGCGGCCGATCGCGTCGGCGCCGAGCACATCGTTCACGAGCGGACGGAGCGGGCCGTTCAGCCACGCGGCGACGGGCATGCCGAACCCCTTCTTGGGCCGTCTCGTTACGCCGCGCGGCAGCAGGTCCCGCACGGCGTCACGAAGGATACGCTTCCCCGTCAGCCCCCGCATGCGGTACGCATCGGGAAGCGAGAACGCGAACTCCACGACCGGCCGGGCGAGCAGCGGGGCGCGCACCTCGAGGGCAACGGCCATGCTCGCGCGATCGACCTTCGCGAGGATGTCGTTCGGCAGGTACGTCGTGGCGTCCAGATGCGTTGCTCGCGCGAGCGGGGGCGCACCGGCGGACCCGGCCCATGCTCGCTGCACCGCCGCCCATGGATCGGTGCCGACGAGGGATTCGAGCAGCTCCGGCCGCAGCAGCGTTGCCTGCTCTGTCGGCGGAAAGGAAGACATCCACTCGGCGTGGTTGATCGGCGGCGGATGCTTCGCGCCGCGCAGAAACGTCGTCGCCTTGAACCCAGCAGAAAAATTGCGATGCGATACGGGCAGTGCCGCGGCCGCGCGGGCCGCCAGAGCAGTGACTGCGTCGGGCAGCGCGCGCACCGCACCTGCGACGCGGTGCGCCTGATGCATCGGGTAGCCTGCGAACAGCTCATCGCCGCCATCACCGCCGAGCGCTACCGTGACATGCTCGCGCGCGAAGCGGCTCAGCACCCACGTCGGCAGGATCGACGCATCGCCGGTGGGTTCATCGAGCAGTGCGCCGAGCCGCGGCACCAGGTCGGGCATCTCGTCAGGGGCGACGACCCGCTCGTGATGCCGGCTGCCGATGTGCCGGGCGACTGCGCGGGCGTGACCGCTCTCGTCGAAGCTGCGCTCCTCGAAACCGATCGAGAACGTATCCACCGCGCCATGCCGCGCGGCGAGCGCTGCGACCATGCTGGAATCGATGCCGCCGGAGAGGAAGACGCCGAGCGGCACGTCGCTGACGAGCCGGGTGCGGACCGCGTCGTCGAGCAGCATACGGAGTTCGGCGACGGCCGCCGGGTACGGAGGCGGCGGCTGCGCGGGCCGCGGATCGATCGACCAGTACCGCCGTGTGCGCACGACCCCATGCTCGAGCACGAGCGTGGTCCCGGGCTCGAGCTTGTGCACACCGGCGATCATGGCACGGGGCGCCGGCACGTACTCCAGGGCGAGGTATTCGGAAAGGGCGAGCGGATCGATGCGCCGCTCCACGGCCGGGTGCGCGAGCAGCGCGGTCAGCTCGGACGCAAACAGCAGCAGCCCGTCGGCGACCGTGTGGAACAGCGGCTTTTCCCCCATGCGGTCACGGGCGAGGAAGAGGCGGTGCTGCGCCGCATCCCACACGGCGAGCGCGAACATGCCCTCGAGCTGGTCCACGCAATCGGCACCCCAGCGGTCGTACGCATGCGCGGCCACCTCGCTGTCGGAGCCCGTGCGGAAGCGGCTCCCGCATGCCTCGAGCTGCTGCGCGAGCGAGCGAAAGTTGTAGATCTCGCCATTGACCACGGCGACAGTGGTGTCGCGCGCACCGCGCAACGGCTGATGACCGCCCGCGACATCGATGATGGAGAGTCTGCGGTGGCCGAGCACCGCGTCCTCAGCTGCGTACAGACCCTCGTCGTCGGGCCCGCGATGATGCAGGCAGCGGAGCATGTCGGACATGGGCCGCGGGTCGGGCGTCCTGCGGGGGTCCAGCGCGACATAGCCGGCTATGCCGCACACTACCGCTCCTCCTCGATCTGCCAGAGCGCGTAGGTGCGCTTTCCCTGCGACTCGTACCAGGTGCGCACCGTCAGCTCCGCGACGAGTCCCAGCAGCAGGCTCAGACAGCCGACGAGCAGGAACATCACGACGACGAGTGGCAGCGGCGTCTCGACGAAGTCTTTCTGTCCTACGTTCGTGAACTTGAAGTAGAGCATCATCAGGAACGCCGCGAACGAAAGCAAAAACGATGCGGCGCCGAACCCGCCGAAGACGTAGATCGGCTTGGTCGCGTACGAAGCGAGGAATTTCACGACGATCAGGTCCAGCACCACCTTCAGTGTCCGCTCGATGCCGTAATTCGACTTGCCGCGCAGGCGCGGGTGATGCGTGACCGGCATCTCCGTGACGCGCGCGCCCTGCCAGCTCGCGTAGATCGGCACGAACCTGTGCATCTCGCCGTAGAGGCGGACGTCCTGCAGCACGCGGCGGCGATAGGCCTTCAACGAGCAGCCATAGTCGTGCAGCGGCACGCCGGAGATCCAGGACACCAGCCGGTTCGCGATCACCGACGGTATCACGCGGTGCAGCGGGTCCTGCCGGTTCCGACGCCACCCGCTGACCACGTCGAATCCTTCGTCGAGCCTGGCGAGCAGCAGCGGAATGTCGGCAGGGTCGTTCTGGAGGTCGCCATCGATGGGGACGATGATGGTGCCGGTAGAGTGGTCGATCCCGGCCGAGAGCGCCGCGGTCTGGCCGAAGTTGCGGCGGAACCTGATGACGCGGACACGCTCGTCGGCGCGGGCCATGTCGATCAGGCGATCGTGCGTGCCATCGGTGCTGCCGTCATCGACGAACAGAAACTCGACGTCGCGCTCCGTCAGCACGCGTGCCAGGCGAGCGTGCAGCTCGGCTACGTTCTGCTCTTCGTTGTAGAGCGGGATGATGACGGAAACCCGGGGTGCCATGCGTGCTCCCGTGTCAGTGATTCGCCGGTGGGCGCAGCACGGCGACGTAGCGGAGCGGCAGCAGCGCGGCAGGCACGCCGTGCATTTCCGCGACGGCGGCAGTGCCTGCCGTCATGCGAGCGAGGTACGCGGCGTCGAACCGGTGCAGGTGCCATTCGTTGCCCTCATCGGCGAGGGTCTTGAGCAGCCGGCGCAGGCCGGGGACCGACCGGACGATGCGCTTCGCCCGGTCGATGTTGTGTTCGTTCGGTATCGAGACGACGACGCGCGCACCGGGTGCGGCGACCCGCATCAGCTCGGCGATCGCGCGGTCGGGGTGGGGCACGTGCTCCAGCACCTCCGTGCAGAGCACCACGTCGAACGACGCTGTCCGCAGCGGCAACGCCTCGGCGGACCCCCGCAGCAGGCGCACGCCGGCGCCGAGCCGCGCACGCGCGCGGTCGAGCATTGCTGGCGAAAGGTCCACGCCTGTGCGGTCCCGCCCGTCGAACCGCGCCAGCACGTGACCGGCGCCGCAGCCGATCTCGAGGACGCGGTCCCGCGGCGCGGCGCGCGCGCAACGCTGGAGCAGATCCAGTCGGCGCCGCTCGATCCAGCGGACGACCGGGTGCGAGTCGCGGTAGTAACGCTCGATGTCGTAGCGACGGACCATCTGCTCGTTCCAGTCCGTGAAATCGCGGCCCGCCCCGTCGGCCGTCATCTCGTCAGCTCCGTCATCCGATAGAGATAGATGGTGCGGGCAATGATATGTCGCGGCTCCAGCTCGCGGAACCGGCGGAACGGATCACCTTCGAAATAGGTCCCGCTCAGATGCGTCGCGGACACGGCATACCACTGCGGTGCATGCGCGGGCCGCTCCTGCGCCGGGAGCGGGAAATAGCTGAGCATGGGAATGTGCTCTATGCCGTAGCCGCCCGGCAACGCGGACCCGAAGTAGCTCAGGTAGACACTGGGGATGTCGTTCAGCTCCATGAAGTCGCGCAGCTCCAGCAGGCCCTGCCCCCAGTCGAGGCTGGAGTCGACGAGCACCTCATAGGCGGAAGCCTCGCCCGGTCCGTACTCGCTGATGTAGCTGAGGAAGAATGGGTAGTAGGAGGCGACGTGCAGGACCGGCCAAACGACGGCTGCGACGAGCGCCGCGCGCAGTCCGCGCGACGCGTCATGCCACAGACGTGCGATGCCGACCGCGGTCAGGACCGTCAGCAGCGGGAGCAGCGGCAGCGCGTGCCGGAAGCCGATGTTCAGGTCAGATGTGAGAAGCATCGCCCCGAACACGACTGCACCGACGAACGGCGCGCGCAGCCTGCTGCTCAGCACGCGGCCGCGGTCGGAGCGCAGCGCCGCAGCGAACGAGATCGCGGCGAGCGCGACCAGTGCGTGGAGCCCGGCCGAAGTCTTGTACAGGAACGCGACGGGGAAGAAGTACCAGAACCCCTGCCGGCTCACCTCGCCGAGCAGGAACGCGGGCGCAGGGCGTTCGGTGACCTGGTTCAGCAGGAAGCCGAGCGCGTAGCGATACTCCGTGAGCAGCAGGTCGCCACGATAGATGGCGACGAGACCGAGGTACACCGCGGCGATTGCGGCGACAGCCACGGGTGCAATTGCCCGTCGCCATGCGGAGTCGCTGCGCCGCGCCCACATCTCCCACACGAGCAGGACGAACGCGATGGGACCGAGCGCGACGGCGCTGTTCTTCACGCCGAGCGCCAGCGCGATGAGGACGCCGGCTGCGACCCCGCGCGCCAGCGACGGACGGCGCACCGCTGCGTCGATGCCCCACACGGCGGCTGCAAAGACAAGGGCGAGCGCAATGTCATTGTATGCGACGCCGCCGTGCGCCAGAACGTCCGGGAGCGAGGCGGTGAGAACGGCCGCGAGCAGGCCGGCGCCCGCGCCGGCCAGGGCGCGCGTATACAGGAAGGCCAGCAGCACGATGCCGAGCGCGAACAGCACGGCCGGCAGCCGACCCAGAAATGCGATTCGTTCCGGATCGTTCCCCGTGACCCAGTAGAAGGCGCGAGCGTAGAGGTACCGGTACCCCATGTCGGTGCGCAGCTCGTCCGAGACGGCGCTCTCGTCCGGGTATTCGGCACCTGCCAGGTATACGGGCAATCCGTAGATGTACTGGACGAGCGGCGGGTGCTCGGGCACGAGGTGCCAGTCGCCAGTCTCGTACCCGCGTGCGCCGCCCGCGACCATGACGATCTCATCGAATGTCGTCGAAGTGCGTCGCATCGCTGCGACTATCGCGATCCCCGTGACGAGCAGAATGCCCGCCAGTGCGATGATCACGGCACGGCGCGAGCGCAGCACGCTGAACGCGTCACCGCCGGCGCGGGTTGCGACGACGGTCATCTCGGCGCCTGCTGCTTCCATAGCAGTGACATGCCCTGCTCGTAGGGAAAGAGCACGGGCCCTGCCGCATCGGGCGCGGGCATCGCATAGAGCCACGGCTCGCGTGCCGGGTAACGGGCGATGGCCTCCGCGTTGCGCGCGGGTCCGAGGTCGCGCACGAACAGGGCGCCACGCGGGACGGCGTCGCCCGGCAGGTCGCCCTGCCACAGCAGCGGCGTAACCGGCATCACGCCGCGGACGTCGCTCTGCACCTGCTGCACGCATTCAGGCGACAGCCCCGCGCCGTCCGTCGCGCGGAACGTGCTCCCCTCGACGATGCGATGCTCGGCGGGAAGTCCGGCAGCGCGCGGCACCGTGTCGAGCGCGCCCAGCAGGCGCCGCTCGAGCATGGTATCTCCCGCGGCGACCGCGGTCGCGAGGCTGTGCACGCTGCACGTCGGGTTCTGCCGGAGCAGCGTTTCCACGAGGTCCAGCCGGTACTGCGCTGCAGCGAGCGTCATCGCGACGCGGCCGGTCCAGCCCTCGTGCACGAAGACCAGCGCGGGGCGCTCGAGCTGCGGCGCAGGCGTACGCATCACCGCGTAGTAGGCGCCGCCGTAGCTGAATGCGCGCTGCGGCGCGAGCACGAGCAGCCCGAGCGCGAGCGCGCCTGTGAGTGCAGTGCCGGCGCCGGTCCGTGGATGGAACCCGCCGACGCGCAGATCCTGCGGCACGCGGGACACGAGCGACACCGCACCGATCGCGAAGAGAAACACCCATGGCGGTGTCGCCTCGTGCAGCATGCGCGGGCCCATGAACACGCCGTGATGCCAGTAGAAGAAATTGGCCGCGACGGGAGCCAGCGCCCAGCCGGCAAGCACCCGCTCACCAGGCGCGAGCCGCGGCGCAGCCAGCAGGAACAGGCCGACCACGAGCACCGCCGAGAGCGGCGTCTCGAGCAGGTGGACCCCGAGCGTCGTGAGGTCCGCGGAGGTGTAGGCCACCGCCTCACGCAGCCCGTACAGATTGCCCCACGGGTCCAGGTGCAGGCCGGGCGCCGCGCGCTCGCCCAGTGCCGCCGTGTACCCGAACGTGGCCGGACCGCCGAAGAAGTGCGCGTTATAGGCCAGCAGCGCCGCAGCAAACGGCAGCGCGCCAGCGGCCGTTGCGAACAGCACGCGACCGACGCGGGCGGCGTCCGGGCGCGTGTCGGCGATGCCCGGCACCAGCAGGGACAGTGCGGCCGCGGCGGCGAGCGTGGTGAGCGGCCGTGTCATGAAGGCAAGGCCGAACGCCGCGCCCGCCACGACGGCGAACAGCACGCGCATCCGGCTCGAACCCGCCGGATGATCCGAGCGGTGCGTCCAGGCCCTGCACAGCGCCCAGGCACCGACCGTGACGCCGGCGCAGGCGGTGATGTGGTTCATGTACGACGCGCCGAGCAACAGCAGAAACGGACTCAGCGCGAGCAGCAGCACGGCGCACCGCACGAGCAGGGCGCGTCGGGGGAGCAGCAGCGCGAGTGTCAGCGCCGCGAAGAAGACGGTGACCGCGACGAGCGCCGGACCGGCCGCCCACGGGATGCCTGCAGCCAGGAAGAGAGCGAGGACCAGCACATGACCGGGCGGATACTGCGACACCCAGCCCTGCCCGGTGAACAGTGCATTCTGAGTCGCGCGGAATGCGCCGGCTGTGGACTCGCCTGCCAGGTGGCCTTCGGCCCAGTGTCGTGCATGCAGCAGCTGCGCGATGCTGTCCACATGATTCGGCTTGCCGTCCAGCACGAGCAGTGAGAATGCTGCAGCGAGCACACCCGCGGCGAGTGCCGCGGCCGCCGCGAACATGGCCATGCGCGGCCGCAGCAGCGGCGAGAGCAATGCCAGTGCGCGGGGCTCTGCGGCGGGCCGCCCGAAGAGCGCGCCGAGCAACGCCACGGGTACGAGGAGCAGCAGACCGGACCAGGCCGTCGCGAAATAGATGTCGAGCAGCGACCGGGTCGAGGCGGCGGCGAGCCCGGCACGCGCGGGATCGAGCAGCCGGTAGAACGGCGCCATGCCGAGAAGCACGAGCGCGGCACCCATCGCCCTGCGCAGCAGCCGCGTCACTCGAGCCCATCCTCGATCTCTGCCACCAGCGCAGCGCGCCAGTCGCGCGCGGCACCCGTCAATGCGTACGTGGCACTGCAGTCGAGCACGGAGTAACGCGGGCGGGCGGCGGCGACGACGAATGCCGAGGAGTCCACCGGGATCAGGTCGGCGGTGATGCCCGCGGCATCGAGCGCCGCAGAGGCGAGGCCGAACCACGTCGTCTCACCCGCGTTGGTCGCGTGGTACGTGCCCGCGGCGGCACCGCGCTCCAGCAGCAGCAGGATCATGGCGGCCAGATCCGAGGTCGCTGTCGGAGCGCCGCGCTGATCGTCCACCACGCGGAGCGGCTGGCCGTTGCGCGCGCGCTGCAGCATGGTCCGGACGAAGTTGCGGCCACCCTTCCCGTACAGCCAGCTCGTGCGCACCACCAGCGCATCGGCCGCGCGCGCGGCGACCTCGCCCGCCAGCTTGCTGCGGCCGTACGCGTTCAGCGGACTGGTCGCATGGTCGGGCGGATACGGGTGCGCCGCCGATCCATCGAAGACGTAGTCGGTGCTCGGATACACCAGCCGTGCGCCGACGTCGATGCACGCCACCGCTACGTTCGCGGTGCCTGCGGCATTCACTGCGAACGCGCGCGCCTCGTCACGCTCCGCCTCGTCCACTGCCGTGTACGCGGCACACTGAATCACGACAGCCGGCCGCTCGGCGGTGATCGTGCTCAGCACGGCCGCCGCGTCCGTGACATCCAGCGCGGCACGGTCCAGCGGTACGCATTCGTGGCGGCGCGCCTGCAGAGTATGGATCAGCGCGCGGGCCAGCATGCCGCCCGCGCCGGTGAGCACCACCTTCACCTGGCTGCACCCCCGCGTCCGGCCTGGCCGGAGGCCTCCAGCCGGACGGGCGAGTCGCCGGTTTCCACGCGCGCGAGCACGTCCCGCGCGACACCGGGCGTGTAGTGCGGTGCCCTGCGGTCGAACAGGTTGCTGCGCACGATGTGCCAGAACGCAGCGACGCCGTCCTTCCAGCTGATCTTCTTGCCCTCGGCGTAGGTTCGGCCGTGATAGCTGATCGGCACCTCGTAGATGCGGGCGCGCGCCTGCGCCAGCCTGGCTGTCAGCTCCGGCTCGATACCGAAACGGTTCGACTTCAGCGGCAGACTCTGCATCAGGTCCGTACGCGCCATCTTGTAGCACGTCTCCATGTCGGTCAGGTTCAGGTCCGTGAACATGTTGGAGACGAGCGTGAGGAAGCGGTTGCCGAGGCTGTGCCAGAAGTAGAGCACCCGATGCGGACCCGACGAGAAGCGGCTGCCGAACACGGCATCGGCGCGGCCATCGCGTATCGGAGCGAGCAGCGCGGGCAGGTCGTGCGGATCGTACTCGAGGTCGGCATCCTGGATGACGAGCACATCGCCCGTCGCCGCCTGTATGCCGCGCCGCACCGCAGCACCCTTGCCCTGGTTGTGCGATTGGATGATGAGCGTATCGATGCGGCCGTTCCCGCGCAGCTGCTCGAGCACCTCGCCGGTACCGTCGGAGGAGCCATCGTCGATGCAGATGAGCTCGATGTCGAGCGGTACCGTGCGCAGCCTGTCGATCGATGCCGCGACCGTGCGCGCCTCGTTGAAGACCGGCATGACTACGCTCACCCGCGGGTCGCGCGTATCTCTGCTCATAGATCGCCCATGTCGTAGCGGTTCAGCTTGCGGTACAGCGTGGACGGGTCGATGCCCAGCACCTCGGCAGCCCGTGCCTTGTTCCCGCCTTCGGTCTGCAGTACCCACAAGATATACGCGCGCTCCACCAGCTCGAGCGTCGGGTTCGCGGGCGGCCGCTCCGATATGAGGGGCACAGGCTCGGGCGCCATGATGCGGGCGGGCAGTGTCTCGGTCGTGACGACGTCGCCCTTCGTCAGAATGGCCGCGCGCTCGAGCGCGTTCTCGAGCTCCCGCACGTTGCCGGGCCATTCGTAACGCTGCAGCGCCTCCAGCGCCTCCGGACTGAGGCGCAGCGGCTCGTGCCCCTCCTGGTCCATGCGACGCAGGAAATACTCGGCCAGCACGGGGATGTCGTCCGTCCGGTCGCGCAGCGGCGGCAGGTGCATGCTGATCACGTTCAGCCGGTAGTAGAGGTCGCTGCGGAAACCGCCCCGACGGATCTCCTCATCCAGATCCCGGTTGGTGGCGGCAATGATGCGCACGTCGATGTCCGCGGACTGCGTCGCGCCGACCGGCACGATCTCCCGCTCCTGCAGCGCGCGCAGCATCTTTACCTGCAGCGCGGGCGACATCTCGGCGACCTCATCGAGGAAGAACGTGCCGCCGCGCGCGGCGGCGAGCAGGCCTTCCTTGTCCCGCACTGCGCCGGTGAAGCTGCCTTTCACGTGGCCGAACAGCTCCGACTCGAGCAGGTTCTCCGGAAGCGCGCCGCAGTTGATCGAGATGAACGGCCCGCCCTCGCGATCGGACAGGCGGTGGATATAACGCGCGATGATCTCCTTGCCCGTTCCGCTCTCGCCGGTGACGAGCACCGTCGAGTCCGTCGGCGCAACCATCTCCGCCAGCTTGACCAGGTCCGTGAACGCCCGGTTCTTGCCGATCGGGCGGCCGGCCGTGTTGTCATCGCGGCGGCGTATCTCGCGCTTGAGTGCCTTGTTCTCGCGCGAGAGCAGACGCGTCTCCGCCGCGCGGCGGCACAGTGCGACGAGCTCGGCGTTGCTGAAGGGCTTCTGCAGATAGTAGAACGCGCCCTCATTGACTGCCTGGACCGCGCTCTGCAGCGACGCCTGTGCAGTCATCAGGATGACCGGCACTTCCGCGTCATACTCGCGCATGCCAGCAAGAACCTCGAGGCCCGTGGCGCCTGGCATGCGGATGTCCGTCAGCACGATGTCCGGCACGAGCTCCGGCAGCCGCGCCAGTGCGTCGCGCGGGTTCTGCACCGCGACGACGTCGAAGCCTTCTCCGCGCAGCAGGACCTGCACGGTATCCAGCAGCGAGCGCTCATCATCGATGATCAGGACGCGCGCGCCCTCCACTCCTCGCTCAGACTTCTGCGCCATCTTCACGTTCCAGCCGGCTGTACGCCGGCAAGTAGATGGTGAATCTCGCGCCGCCGGACGCCGGGTTGTCGACGAGGATGGCGCCTCGATGCGCCTCCACGGCGCGGTGCACCATCGCCAGCCCCAGTCCCGTCCCGCCGGTGCGCGTGGTGAAGAACGGATCGAACATCCGCGGGATGTCGCCCTCCGGTACGCCCGGCCCATTGTCCGTCACCGTGAGCCTCACCGGTCCATCGATCTGCACGCTGGGCGGCAGGTCTCCGGAGGGCGAGTCGATCTCGACCGTCACGACGCCGTTGGCACCGCTGTGCTGCACCGCGTTCAGGACCAGGTTGAAGACGGCGCGGTGCAGCAGGTCGTGGTCGCCGTCGACACGCGCAGGCTGTGCCGGCCGGTTGAACTCGATGCGCGCTCCTTCGAGCAAGTCCGGATGCCGCGAGGCCAGCTCCACCGCTTCGCACGTCAGCTCCGCCAGATCCAGCCGCGTCCAGAACCGCATCTCGACCCGGCTGAACTCCATGAACTCAGCCAGCAGCCGGCTCAGCCGCTCCGATTCCTTCACCACCAGGGTGCGCAGCATCGCGCGGTCGTCGAGTCCCAGCCGGTCACCCGCGAGCTGCTCGACTGCGCTACGGATCGCCGCGAGCGGATTCCTGATCTCGTGCGCCAGGGATGCGCCGAGCTCCGCCACAGCCTGCAGCCGCTCCGCTCGCCGGATCAGGTCCTCGATCTGACGACCCTCCGTGATGTCCTGCACCACTGCCGTCACCAACGGCATGCCCTCCCGGTCCAGCACCGTCGTGCGTATCCCCAGGTACCTGTCGCCCGCAGCCGTGTGCTTCCGTATCTCGAAACGGCCCACCGCCACACGCGTCGCCGCCGTTCGTCGCACCAGCGTGCCGAGCCCGGGCGCACTCCGGTCCAGCTCGTCCAGTACGGGCTCGCCCAGCCACTCCTCCGTCAGGCCGAGCAGGTCGGACGCTGCATGGTTCATGTAGCTCAGGCGACCCGCCCCATCCACCGTCACTAGCGCCGTGTCGATCGCTGCTAGGATCTCGTTCGTATCCAGCCGGAGCTGCCTCAGCTCCAGCTCCATCGCACCAAGCGCCGAACCCGTCCGCCTCAGTCGGTCCCCCACCGCCGCAGTCGCCACCGCGACTACGCCGAACAGACCGATCCGCAGCAGATCCTGCCGCGTCGGCTCCGCTTCCGGCATCACCAGCAGGTCCGTGAAGAACAGCAGGCTCGCCAGCGCGCCGATCAGCATCCCGCCCGGCAGCGGCAGCAGCAGCGCACCCGCCGTGATCACCAGGATGAAGAGCGGGGGCAGCGGACTCGCAGGACCGCCCGTCAGGTGCACCGCCGTCGTCACCAGCAGCGCGTCGTAGATGATCTGCAGATACAGGAAGTTCCGACCCGGCGAGTTGCCCCGCCATTCCACCCACCACAACCCGAATCCCGTCATCGCCAGCGCCGACAGCAGACCCACTGTCGCGATCAGCGTCTCGATCTCCGCGCCTGCGCCCAGCCAGTTCGCGACCGCCGCGACGAAGATCGCAGCAGCCACGACCAGACGGCCCATGTAGAGCCATCGCAGCATTCGTTGGGTTCGACCCATGCGCTTCTGTCAGCTGGTGGATAACGGCCGGACCCGGGGGAGGAGCGGGCGGCGGATACGGCGACGAAGGTAACAGCGCCGACTCGCGAAATGCAACGTTGACTCTTGCAAAAAGAAGGCTCGTCCCTGTTTCGGGTGGGCAATGGGCCCGCCACAGCGGTCTACCTCCGCGGGGGCCGCCCCGGCGGGCGTCGGGCGGCGGGCGGGCGCTGAGGCGGGCGGGCGCAGACGCGGGCGAGCGGTCGCGGCGGCGGGCGAGCGGTCGCGGCGGCGGGCGGGGCGCGTAAGCGGGCTACCTGCACACTCGACGCGGCGATGGCGCCGGCCTGGGGCATTGACCGGCTGCGAGGCGGAAAACTGCACAAGCGCGTCGGCGCGGCGCGTCCCGTGTGGAGTTTTCCGCTTCCGAAGCGGGCAAATTGCACAACCCGGCGTTTCCGGACCGTCGAGTGTGCAATTGTCCGGCTATGGGGGCGCCGGCGCCCGACACCCGCCGGCCGCGGGGCCCGGTCGCGGAAAGGCAGGCCGCTCACCCCTGCCGTCGCCGCCACCCACTCGAAATAGCGGGAGCACAGAAGGACTCTTCCGGGAACTGCGTGGGTACACGCAACGAGGCAGATAGTCCAACGACGGCAGCCGCATTCCCGGCAGGCGCCAGCAGACCTGGGGCGACCGGACAGGAATGTTCCCGGCGCCGACCGACCGCCCACGACTGCGGAACCACGACCACGACGGCAAAGTGACCCAGCCCCGCCAGTCCGCAGCGTGGGCGACGTTTGCCTGCGCTGAGAGCCGTCAAGCGTTACCCACGCAACGTGCGGCAATCGGCTGGGTGCATTCTGCCGTCGCTCTACGACGTCAGGTGTGGCCAGGACCCGCAAAACGCCCGCGTGGGTATGACTTGCCGTATCGTCTGCCGTCGTCGCGCGGGGGCAACCGGCAATCCCGACCGGATTACCCACGCGCTTCACGGACGAACCAGCAGACGGAAGTGCCGGCAAGGGAACTTTTTTACGCGCGTGCATGGTATGAGCCTTGCGACCGAGCAGCGCGATAGTCACAGCCCGATTCCAGTGGCCCCCGGGGGATCCATGTCGTTGCGACCGGGAAGAGGCGGAACCCTCTCCTACAGCCTGATTGCAGTTCTGCTCCTGAGCCACGCCGTACCGGTTTCCGCCCAGTATTTCGGTCGGCAGAAAGTCCAGTACGAGGACTACGACTGGCAGGTGCTGGAGACGGACCACTTCGATATTCATTTCTATCCGGCGGAGCAGGTGCTGGCGCAGGATGCGGCGCGCATGAGCGAGCGGTGGTACACGCGGCTGTCGAGCGCATTCGAGCATCAGTTCGATCGGAAGCCGCTGATCTTCTACGCGGATCATCCGGACTTCCAGCAGACGAACACGACGATGGGGATGCTGTCGGAGGGGACGGGCGGCTTCACGGAGTCGACGCGGAACCGTGTGGTGATGCCGTTCACGGGCACGTACTTCGAGAACGACCACGTGCTGGGTCACGAGCTGGTGCACGTGTTCCAGTACGACCTGGCGGTATCGGCGGGCGGAGGCGGCCTGCAGGGCATGGGTCGGCTGCCGCTGTGGCTGGTGGAAGGCATGGCCGAGTATCTGTCGCTGGGGCGGCGGGACACGCACACGGCGATGTGGATGCGGGACGCGGCGCTGCGGGGCGAGCTGCCGACGATTCAGCAGCTCACGACGGACCGGCGCTTCTTCCCGTACCGCTACGGACAGGCGTTGTGGGCGTATGTGGCAGGCCGGTACGGTGACCGCGCGGTGACGGAGGTGTACCGCTACGCGACGCGGGCCGGCTTCGAGGTGGCGCTGCGGCGAGTGCTGGGCGTGTCGAGCGAGCAGCTGTCGCAGGACTGGATCACATCGATCCGGGCGACGTACCTGCCGCTGATGGAGGGGCGGCAGCGGCCGCAGGATGCGGGCGACCCGGTGCTGTACGATCCGGAAGCGGGCGCGATGAACCTTTCGCCCGTGGTCAGCCCGGACGGCCAGTACGTAGCGTTCTTCGGGCGACGCCAGATCTTCACGGTGGACCTGTACATCGCGGATGCGCGTACGGGCGAGGTCGTGGAAACACTGACGAGCCCGAATCAGGACGAGCACTTCGATGCGCTGAGCTTCATTCAGTCGGCGGGCTCGTGGTCGCCGGACGGCAGGAAGTTCGCGTTCATCGTGTTTGGCGACGGTGACAACCAGATCGCGATCATCGACATTGCCTCGGGCGACATAGAGCGGCGGATCGGCGTCGAGGGCGTGGGCGCAGTGAGCACGGTCGCGTGGTCGCCGGATGGTGGTCGGATCGCGTTCAGCGGGATGGCGGGCGGCATCAGCGACCTGTACGTGCTGGACCTGGCGAGCGGCAGCGTGCAGCAGCTGACGGATGACCGGTACGCGCAGATCCATCCATCATGGTCGCCGGACGGGCGCACACTCGCGTATGCGACTGACCGTGAGGGTACGGACTTCGACCGGATGGTCTACGGCCCGATGCGGATCGGGCTGCTGGACGTCGGCACCGGCGCGGCGCGCGTGCTGGACCTGTTCCCGCAGGGCAAGCACATGAATCCGCAGTATGCGCCGGACGGCCGGGACATCTACTTCCTCGCCGATCCGGACGGCTTCACCGACCTCTACCGGGTTCAGCTCGCGAGCGGTCAGGTGTACCGCGTGACGCAGCTCGCGACAGGCATCAGCGGCATATCGGCGTTGTCGCCTGCCCTCTCGGTCGCGAGCAACACGGGCCGCGTGATGTTCTCGGTGTTCCAGAACTCGGGCAACAACATCTACGGCCTGGATCAGGCGCAGGCGCAGGGAACGCCTGTCGATCGGAACGTCCAGGCACTGACGGCGGCGAGCATCCTGCCGCCCGTGGACGCGATGGGCACCGGTCTCGTCTACGAGTACCTGGCGGACCCGGTGAACGGGCTGCCGCAGCAGAGACAGTTCGCGGTGAGGGAGTACGAGTCGTCACTCGGTCTCGACTACATCGCGCCGCCGAGTGTCGGCATCGCCGGCAGCACGCAGTTCGGCATGGGCGTGTCCGGCGGCATCGGCTTCCTGTTCTCCGACATGATGGGCGACAACCAGCTGCAGGCGGTGGTGCAGGCGAACGGCGGCCTCAAGGACATCGGTGCGCAGGCGATGTACCTGGACGCTGGTGACCGGTGGAACTGGGGCGTGATCGGCGGGCACATCCCGATCCTGTACGGCTATGCGTTCGTCACGGCTCCGGACGCGCAGGGTTTCCAGTACGTCGTCGAGGAGCGCCAGCGGATCTTCGTGGATCAGGCGCAGCTCATGACGAGCTACCCGTTCTCGCAGACGCGGCGCTTCGAGGTCACCGGCGGGTACACGCGCTACAGCTACGATTACGAGCAGATCCAGTACCCGTACTTCCGGGGTCAGCCGACGGGCGAGCAGCCGACGATCCAGGAGGTGCCATCGCCGGACCCGCTGAACTTCGTCGAAAGCTCGATCGCACTGGTGGGCGACAACTCCTATTTCGGCCTCACGTCGCCGGTGGCGGGAGAGCGGTGGCGGCTGGAGGTGTCACCGACGTTCGGTACGCTCACGTACCAGTCCGTGCTGGCCGACTATCGCCGGTATTTCCTGCGCGGGCCGGTGACACTCGCCTTGCGCGGCATGCATTTCGGGCGATACGGCGAGGACGCGGAGGGGTTGACCGCCGAACAGCGCGTACTGCGCGAGCTCTTCGTCGGTTACGAGACGCTCGTGCGCGGGTACGCGTACGAGTCATTCGACATCGGCAAGGAGTGCGGGGCCGTGGGCGGCAGTCAGGAGGACCTGTTCGCGTGCCCTGTCTTCGACCGGCTGTTCGGCACGCGTCTGGCCGTGGCCAATCTCGAGCTCCGCATTCCCGTGCTGGGCGTACCGGAGCTGGGGCTGATCAACTTCCCGTACCTGCCGACTGAGATCACGCCGTTCATCGACGCGGGCCTGGCATGGTCGGCAGACGCCGCGCCGACGCTGGGATTTGCACGGTCCACTGTGGAACGGGTGCCGGTGTTCAGCGCGGGCGTGTCAGCGCGCATGAACATTCTCGGCTACGTAATCTTCGAGGCGTACTACGCGTACCCGTTCCAGCGGCCGGACAAGGGTGCGCATTTCGGTTTCAACCTGGCGCCTGGTTGGTAGGTCGGCAGGTCTAGCTCGCGGCGACCGTGCGGGTGCTCGCCCACTCGCGCAGCGCCGCGATCTTCTCGGCCATGACGGTGGCGAGCGGGCGCGTGAGCGCGGCCTCGTCCAGCAGATGCCGGGTAGTGAGCGGGTCGCCGTCGCTGAACGCGGTGTAGAGCGCAGCGACGACGACCTGCTCGATTTCCGCGCCACTGAATCCGTGCGTGGCCGTGGCCAGCACCGGCAGATCGAACGCGGCGTGATCCTGGCCGCGCTTCTTCAGATGGATCGCGGCGATCTGTGCGCGCGTTTCCTCGTCGGGCAGGTCCACGAAGAAGGTCTCGTCGAAGCGGCCCTTGCGCAGGAACTCGGGCGGCAGGCGGGAGATGTCGTTGGCCGTCGCGACGACGAACACGTCAGCCTTGCGATCCTGCATCCAGGTCAGGAACGTGCCGAGCACGCGCATGGATACGCCGCCGTCTTCCGTGCCCCCTGCAGCGAACGCCTTCTCGATCTCATCGATGAACAGCACGCACGGCGCAAGCCGTTCGGCAGTGCGCATGGCGCGGCGGAAGTTGTTCTCCGTTTCGCCGACGAACTTGTTGTAGAGGCTGCCGGTGTCGAGACGGAGCAGCGGCAGTCCCCATTCCGTCGCGACAGCGCGCGCGCACAGACTCTTGCCGCAGCCGGGCACCCCGATCAGCAGGAGCCCGCGGGGAAAGGTGAGCCCGAAGGCCGCCGCGCGCTCGGGCTCCGCGAGGATGTTGCGCCGTTTGCGCAGCCATTTCTTGAGCGCGGCCAGATCCGCGATGTCGGCCAGCGTCTCCTCGACCGGATAGTACTCGAGCACACCTTCCCGCTCGACTATCTGTTTCTTCGCATCGATGACATGCGCGATATCTTCGTCGCTCAGGCGGTTGTCCTCGACCATCGCCTTGGTGAGGACTTTCTCGGCTTCGAGCAGCGTGAGTCCGCGCAACGCGCCCAGCAGGCGGTGCCGCGCCGCCGCCGTGAGCTCGACGCGGACCGGCTGACGGCGCCCGACATCGCGCGCGATCCGGTCGATCAGGGTGCCGAACTCGTCCTGCCCCGGATCGGGCAGCTGCATGACGGCCATGTGATGGCGGATGCTCTCGTGCACCTCGAAACCGGTGCCGGACAGGATGAGCGCGCCATGGCGTCTGCCGAGCTCCGCTGCGATCTCCTTCAGGCGTTCGACGACGACGTCGTTCTGCGCAATGCCGTCGAACGCGGGGAAGTGGTACAGGCCGGCGAGCTGCGAGCTTACGACGTGAGCGAGCGCCTGCGTCGGTTCCTGCGTCTCATAGGCGCCGTTCGCATGGCCATCGCGGCAGAGGCCGCGCGTGCGGGACCAGAGAAACAGCGGCAGCGTGAGACGGTCGGAGACGCTGCGAAGCAGCCGTTCCACGCGGTCCTGTTCCAGCGTATCGATGTGGATCAGACCGTAGCGGGACCTGATGAGCAGCTCCAGGTCGGCAGCCGTATCGGTGGCGATCATTGAAACGTCAAGGTGAAGCGTGAATCGTGAAGCGGGAATCGTGGATGATCCGGGTTTCGCCGTGTTGCGGGATCCAGAGCGCACCGCTGTCGAGACCGCGTGCGGCCCAGGCGGCTCGGACGCGGGCGGGCGGTTCGAAAACCGGCTCGTCGGCGAGGCGGAACGTGCCCCAGTGCATGGCGGTGAAGATACCGGTTGCACCGAGGTCCTCGTACGCGCGCACGGCCTCCTCGGGGTTCATGTGGGCAGCGCGCATGAACCAGCGCGGCGCGTAGGCGCCGATCGGCATCAGCACGGCATCGAAGGGACCGAGCACGGCAGCGATTGCGGCGAAGCCGGGGTGGTACCCACTGTCGCCACAGAAGAACAGGCGGTGGCCCGCGGACTCGAGAGCGAAGGATGCCCACAGGCGGCGCCGCGCATCGAAAGGTGTACGCCTGGTCCAGTGCTGCGACGGAGCTGCGGTGATGCGCAGCCGCGCCGATGGCGCAGCGGTGGAATGCATGGGCACGTCGATGGACTGCCACCAGTCGAGCTCTGACGTGGTCGGCGCGTCGTGCGTCTGCACCGCGTGGTCGCCGAGCCACTCGCGGTATCCGAGCGGTGTCACCCAGTGCACTCGTGCACCGAAGCGCCGGCCGATGCGCCGGACGGTATGCGCGTCCAGATGATCGTAATGGTCGTGGGACAGGAGGACGACGTCGATCGGCGGCAGGTCCTCGAACGCGACACCCGGTGGCACCAGTCGCTCCGGACCCGCGAACTGCAAGGGCGAAGCGCGGCGGCTCCAGACGGGATCCGTCAGAACATTGAAACCGCCGAGCTGGACCAGGAACGTGCACTGGCCGACCCACGTGATCCGCACCTCGCCGGCGTTCGCAGCCGGTGCTGCAATGTCATGAGCAGCCGTCATGAACGCGTCAGCCGGTGGCGACGGCTCCACGCCGTTGCGCGTGCGCTGCAGCCGCCAACGCAGCACGTCTCGCATACCGCGCGCTGCACCGCCGTCGACGGGCCATGGATTGACGAACCGCCCGCTGCGGTCCTTCGCCGAGTGGAGGTCCGGGGCGCGCAAGGACGGCCCGTCCGTCATGCAGGCTTGCCCATGCCTGGAGTCCGCCGCGGCAGCACGAGGGCAAACGTACTGCCCTGCCCTACGCGGCTCTCCACGACGAGGCGACCCTCCAGCAGACGGCTCAGCTTGCGGGCGACTCCGAGGCCGAGGCCCGTGCCGCCGAACCGGCGCGTCGCCGACTGCTCCACCTGCCAGAACGGCTCGAAGATGCGCTCCAGATGTTCGGCCGGGATGCCGATGCCCGTGTCACTGACGCGCACCGTGATTTCATCGTCGCTGGACGAAACGGCGACCGTGATGGTGCCTTCCTCCGTGAACTTGACGGCGTTCGACAGCAGGTTGGTCAGGATCTGGCGCACCTTGCGTTCGTCCGTGACGGCCTTGAGCGCCTGCGGCGGCTCCTGCAGCACGATGGCGAGATCCTTCTCGCCGGCCAGCGGCTCGATCATGGCGACGCATTCCCGTGTCACGGCCGACAGGTCCACCGGTGAGATGCGGATGTCCTCCTTGCCCGCTTCAATGCGCGAGAAGCTGAGCACCTCTTCGACGAGGTGGAGCAGGCTCGTCGAAGCACTGCGAATGCGCTCGACCTGGCGTCGTGCGCGCGCGGGCACGTCGTCGGGCACGCCGAGCAGCAGCAGATCGCTGTACCCGATGATGGCGTTGAGCGGCGTCCTCAGCTCGTGCGACATGACCGCGAGGAAATCGGACTTGGCATCGCTCGCGTGCCTGACGACCTCGTAGAGGCGGGCGTTCTGCACGGCCTGCCCGGCGCGCACGCCGAGCTCCAGGGCGAGCGTGAGATCGCTCTCGCTGAAGACGCGGCCGGACTCCGCATTCGCGAGGGTGAGCGCGCCGGATACGCGGCCATCGGCCATGATCGGCACGCAGATCCCCGAGCGCAGCCCGAGCGAGCGCAGCATCTCGAAATGTTCGTCGTCCTCGGCCGCGGCCCGCACGTGGTCGGCATCGAGGTGAGGCAGGTACTCGGGTTCGCCAGTCCGCAGCACGCGGCCGTAGCCCGAATTGGCACCGGTTCGCGCGGGATAGCGTCGCTCGATCTCCTGGCGCAGCGCGACACGATCGGGGTTCGAGTGGACGGCAGCGATCATGCGCGGAACGCCGTCGAGGTCTGTGAGATGCACGATGCACCAGTCGGCGATCTCAGGCACAGCGACGGTCGCGAGATCGGACAGCGTGGTGACGTAGTCGAGTGAGGCCGCGAGACGGGTACTCGCCTCCCCGAGAAAGGACAGGCGACGCTCGGCGAACTCCGCGTTCACCCGCGCCTGCAGCTCCAGCTCGTTCAGCCGCGCGCGCTCGAGCGCCTGCGCACACTGTTGCGCGAACATCAGCATGAACGAGCGATCGGCCACCGAGAAGGGACCAGGGCCTGCAAAGCTCAGCGCCAGCGCGCCGACGCGCCGCTGGTTTGCGTCGAGCGGCAGTGCGACCCACGAGTTGTGACGCGGGTCGATGAAGGGGAGGACCTCCGGATACCGCTCGATGAAATCCTGCCTCGTCCCGAGCCAGACCGCCCCGCCGCCATTGAGCACGTCGTCGAGTGGCGTCGACGCGCGGTAGAGAGGCGCGTCGTCAGTGAGCAGTTTCTCGTCGTATCCGTGCGCCGCCATGAAAGCGACCTGTCCGCCATGGCGCGCGACTGCGACCGCGGCCGCCGTCGCGCCGATCGCCAGCCGCCCTTCGTCCACAATCGCGCGCGCTACCGACTGTGCGCCGACACGCTCTATGAGCTGAGCCGTGAACTCCTGCAACCTCTCGGAGCGCCCGACTACTCGCTCGGCCTCGCGCTCACCATCGTCCGGCCGCGGCACCGTCCCCGGGAGCAGGCGCGGCATGAGCAGGGCGGCGGCAGCTCCGACGAGGAAGGCAGCCCCTCCGTAGATGATGCGTTCGGCCAGGGGGCTCACGCTCCGGTTACGCGGCCGGTGAGCCGGAAGTGCGGCTCAGCTTCTTGCGACTCTTGTCCTGGTACATCATCGCATCGGCTCGATCGATCGCAGTAAGCATCTCCTCGGCACTGTGGTACCCGACCGAGCCGAGGCTCACGCTGAGTCGGACGTCGGGTCCGGCTGAGCCGAGATGCATTGCCGCCGCGCGTCCGATCACACCGCGCAGGCGCACCTCCGCGCGCGCCGCGTCAGCGCCCGGCAGCACGAGCAGGAACTCGTCGCCGCCCCACCGGTACAGCTTGTCCGACGGCCTGAGCTCGTGACGCACGGCCTCCACCAGGTGCCGCAGCAGTGCGTCGCCGGCGCTGTGGCCGTGCGAGTCGTTGACGCCCTTCAGATCGTCCAGGTCGACCATCATGACGGCACCGAAGCGCGCGCGCGCCGTCTCCAGCCCCACGCCCTCCGTGAACGCGCGACGGTTCAGCGTGCCTGTCACCGCATCGTACAGCGCTGCCCTGCGCAGGTCGTTGTGCGCGACCGCCAGCTCAGCGTGGGCATCATCCACCTCGCGCTTCGCGTCCTCCATCAGCACCACGACCATGCCGCTGCCCAGGATCATGTGAAGCAGCAGATCGATGAAGGAGTTGAAGCGAACCAGCGGGTCGAGGGTGCTGCCGTCGCCACCGGCGGCTGCCGCGGCCGCGGTGAAGGCTGGAAAATAGAGCGCCCAGGTGAGTGCCATGCCGGCGAAGGCCAGGCCGGCAATGCGCGTGCCTACGCCGCGCCGCGACGACGGCAGGTTGAAGAGACGCAACGCGCACCAGCCCAGCGCCACCAGCGCAACCGGCGCCTGCCACGCGACAACCTGCATCCAGCCCGACGCGAAATAGAGCGCGACAAGCGCATACGCCGCCGACAGACCGATCGCAACGGGGAGGAATGGCGTGACGCTCGCGCCGCTCGCGTACATGGCCGTGCCGGCCACGAGCAGCGCGAAATGCGTGAGCTTAGCCAGCTGGTAGATGAACTCGAGCGGCAATCCCGCCGTCAACGCCGGCGGCAGAATGTACCGTGCTGCGATCGCCGAGATCCCGACGCCGAGCGTGAGCCACGCCCAGCCCCACATCCCGAAGTATTTGCGCCGCCGTGCATGCAGCCTCAGCAACAGAAACAGCCCACCCAGCAGCAGCGCCCCGGCTACCTGCAGGAGGATGCCTATCAGGCCGATGAACGCTTCTTCCTGATCGATCATGCCTAATCACAAGTCGCTGGACTGACGGACGCGGGGTGTTGAAAGGTGCAGCGGACTCGTGGAATCAGCAAGAACCACAGACCCGGCGTGCCTCGAACGGCCCGCCGGGGTCGTGCAGGCAGGGCAGAAGATCAGCGACGGCGGCGCGCGCGGGCGTTGCGGCGGCGCGCGTCGGCAGCCTTGCGCTTCTTCGCTTCGCTCGGCTTCTCGTAAAAGCGCTTCTTCTTCATGTCCTTGAACAGGCCCGACCGCAGCATCTTGCGTCGGAACTGCTTCAGCGCCCACTCGATGCGGTCGCCTTCGCCTATCTGGATCTCGATCATGACACCCCGTTGTGGTTCGAGCCTAGACTGATAAGAGTAAGGCCGGAGGTGGGGTGGTGTCTAGGGGGTACTGCGGGGCGTTGTACCGGGGCGAGGTACCGCGGGCGAATACTGCAGGCGAGTACGTCGGGTGGGGCACGGGTGCGTGTGCGTGTGTCTGTGCGTGTGCGGCCGTTGGGGATGAGGGGTAACTCTGTGCGTGTGCGTATGGCCTGAGCGGTTGTGCCCGGCTTGCCAAACAGCCGCACACGCACAGACACACGCACACGCACACGAATGCATAGCCGGTGCTGAGTAGCGGAACGGGAGTGCGGAGAGTAGAGTGCGGGGAAACAGCTATCCCTGGAAAGGCAATCGTGGAACCAAAGCATTATCACCTGCTGGGAATCGGCGGGACGGCGATGGGTTCGCTGGCAGGGCTGCTGCAGGCGGCCGGGCATCGTGTGACTGGCTCGGACGAGAATGTGTATCCACCGATGTCCACCATGCTGGAATCGCTCGGGATCGACTACGCGGAGGGCTACCGTCCGGAGAATCTGTCACCGGGACCGGACATGGTGGTGGTCGGAAACGCTATCTCGCGCGGGAATCCGGAGCTCGAGCACGTGCTGAACGAAAAGCTGCCGTACACGTCTGCAGCGGCGACGATCAAGGAGGAGTTCATCCGCGGTCGCACTTCGCTGGCGGTCGCGGGAACGCACGGCAAGACGTCGACGACGTCGCTGCTGGCGTGGGTGCTGGACGTGGCGGGCATGAACCCGTCGTTCCTGATCGGCGGCGTTGCGGAGAACTTCGGCACATCCTTCCGGCTGACGGATTCGCAGTATTTCGTCATCGAAGCGGACGAATACGACACCGCGTATTTCGACAAGGGACCGAAGATGTGGCACTACCTGCCGGACGTGGCGATCGTGAACAACATCGAATTCGACCATGCAGACATCTATCGTGACGAGATCGCCTACCTGTTCGCGTACGAGCGTTTCATCAACCTGATCCCGACGCGCGGCCGGCTGATCGCGGGCTGGGACTCGCCGCATGTGCGGCGGCTGGCGGCGAAATCGCTCGCGCCCGTGGAGTCATTCGGCTACGACGCGGACGCCGGCGGCGAAGCGGAGGACGCGCGGTGGACGGCCCGGGACGTGGACTTCGGCGACATGACTCGGTTCACGGTGCTGCACGAAGGTGCGGAGTGGGGCGACGTGGAAACTCCTCTCACTGGTGCGTTCAGCGTGCGCAACTGTCTGGCAGCGATCGCGGCCGCAGACGCGGTCGGGGCCGACGCGGAGCGGGTGCGTGAGGGACTGCGTACCTACCTGAGCGTGCGGAGGCGGATGGAGGTGCGCGGCGTGGTCAGGGGCGTCACCGTGATCGACGATTTCGCGCATCACCCGACGGCGGTGCGCGAGACGCTGCTTGCGACGCGCCAGAAGTACGCGGGCCGGCGCATCGTGGCAGTCTTCGAGCCGCGCAGTTATACGGCGCAGCTGCGCGAGTTCGAGGACGACTACCACCACGCCCTGCTGCACGCGGACGAGATCATTCTGGCCGGCCTGTTCCGCCCGGAGCGGTACGACGAATCGAGCGCCATGCGGCCGGAGCGACTGGTTGCCGGCTGGCAGGACGCGGGACGCACGGCCGCTTTCATGCCGAAGGTCGATGACATCGTAGGGCATGTCGCCGGGTCGGCCGCCCCCGGCGATGTCGTGCTGATCATGTCGAACGGCGGCTTCGGCGGAATTCACGGCAAGCTCCTCGAGGCGCTCGAACGGAACGCCTGAGTAGCGAAATGGCTGGGCGGCGGGGTGCACCCGCTTCGTTGACGCGCCGTCCAGCCTTCCCGTCGGTCGGGCTCAGGCGGCAGACCGTGCGGCGGCGCCCTCCGGCTTCGCGGTGAATCCCACGTAGGCCAGCACCAGACCGAGCAGCAGGTGGAGCCATATGTCGTGGCCGCCGATGGGGATGAGGCCGAATGCCGTGGGGAACACGAGACCGAGGCCGGCGAGGACGAGATAGATCCCGCCGGCAGTCTGACAGTAGCCCTTTGCCGCGCCCCAGGAGCGGGCCGCGGTGACGCCCCAGATGCCGAATGCCAGGTGGACCAGGTTGTGAACTACGTTGACGGCGAACAGACCGAAGATCTTCGGCGCCATCTCCGGGTCGGCTTCCATGCTGCTGCCGGACGTGATGAAGCCGATGAGGGCGACGAGGATGAACACGATGCCGAACACCTGAGCGACTCGCTGCACAGTGGACATGCCGATCCTCCTGGTGGTGGGTTGCCTCCAAGATAGTCAGTATTGCTCCGCAAAGAGAACACAGATGCGTTCGAGCAGGCGGTCGCCGAACCCGCGTCTGCGCCATACGCCGCGGTCGAATTCGCGTGCGCGGCCGATATCGCGCAGGAAGGCTTCCTCCATCTGCATGGCAAACGGCGCATCCAGGATGCCGACGACATTCTCCTCGTTCAGCTCCTTCGACCGGATGTCCATGTTGGCTGAGCCGACGATGGACCACTGGCCGTCCACGACGACGTGCTTGGCGTGGATCATGGTCGGCTGGTATTCGTAGATGCGAACGCCTGCGTCCATCAGCGCGCCGTAGTAGCTGTGGCTGGCACGGCGTATGGGCGTGGCGTCCGTATGCTCGCTGGGCATGAGGATGCGTACATCCACGCCTGCGCGCGCGCGGCGCTTGACGACTTCGCGGGTGTGCCTGTCCGGTACGAAATACGGCGACGTGATCCAGAGGCGTTCGCGAGCGGCGAGGAACGTGAGGAAATAGAAGAGACGGAGCGGGTGCTCTTCGCTGGACGGCGAGCTGACTACGGTGCACGATGCCATGCCGGACACTTCATCCTCGCCTACGTCGGGAGGAAAGAAGGAATCTCCAGTCAGTACCTCGCCGGTGCAGAATGCCCAGAGCTCGGAGAAGGCTGCCTGCGCGTGCAGCGCGAGGCAGCCTTCCATGCGGACCAGCGAGTCGCGCCATTCCTCCTCGGTCCGGGCATCGCCGAGCCACTTGTCGCCGACGGCCGCGCCGCCCGTATAGCCGATGAGGCCGTCGATGATGATTGCGCGGCGATGGTTCCGGCGATGGAATCGGGTGAGCAGACCCAGGCGGGGCGGCCTGAATCGCTGCACCTGACCGCCTGCCGCACGCAGCCTGTCGATGTCCTCGTCGGGGCAGCGGATACCGCCGAGACCATCGAGCAGCACGCGCACCTGCACGCCCGCATTCGCGCGTTCGATGAGAGCATCGAACATGATATCGCTCATGCGACCGGGCTCCCAGATGTAGACCATGAAATTGATACTGCGCTGAGCCGCGCCGATGTCGGCGAGCAATGGAGGCAGGAAGCCGTCGCCGTTGTCGAGCAGTCGGGCACCACCGCCGCGGCGCAACGGCAGGTTCAGCAGCGTCGCGATCGGTCGCATGAAGTCGTCGGAGCCGACCGCGCCGATATTTTCCGTCCACATGCGACTGGGCCGCCGGCCGAGCGCGAAGAAGAGCGACACGACGGCTGTGAGGATGGCGAGCAGGCCGAACAGCGCGAGTGCAGCGAGCCACCAGGGTGCACCGGACGTCATGCGATCACGTGCCTCTCTTGAAGTCAATGCGTGCGAGCAGCGGATGATGGTCTGAGCCGAAGACGCTGCGGGAGCGATCGCGCGGCGCCTCATCGAGTCGGAGCACTTCCGCGCTGGTGATGCGCGCGTCGGTGCAGCGGAACATCACGTGATCCACCAGCAGCTTGAACGGCGTGTGGAAGGTATGACGCCATGCGCCGACGCGCCGGGCTGGATGCATGCCGGCGCGGACGAGCTCACTGACTGCCGGGTCGCTCATGCCGAGTACGGAGTTGAGGTCGGCGCCCAGCACCGTGGAGCCACCCGCCCGCGTGATGAGCGTAGCGAGCGCGCGTGCCTGCGATGCGCGTCCGCTGCCCGGCCGCGACCGGCCCGTCCCGCTGGTCGAGCGGCCGTGCGTATCGAGATGCGCGCTCATGAACCGAAGCCGCGGATGACCGTCGAGGGCAGCGCTCACTACGACGCGGCGCTGCCGCACGTAGGGCAGCAGGTGTGCGTCCGCATCGACGAGCCTGGCCGTAGAGAGGATGGCGTTGCCGCGATCGCTCGCGTGCGCGCCGTTTCGCATGGACGGAGCGAAGTACAGGCTGAGCTCCGCCTGCCTCGCGAACTCGACCACATCGCTGCGCCGGCGGGTCGGGCGGGCCGCAGGTGCCCTGCCGCCGTGATGGTGCGAGCGCGCCGTCCCGGGAATGCTGGGATCGACGCGGAAGGCTTCCTGGAGCAGGATCACGAGCGGCCGTTCCGCGGACGGTGCGTGAGCACCGAACGCACCTGCGCGCAGCTGGTCCAGCAGCGCGTCGAGCCGACCGAGGCCGATGGCGACATTCCAGCACAGTACGTCCACGCCGTCGAGCCTGTCGGCTGCGGTGGCGACACCATCGACGTGAACAGCGTCGCCGACGTTCGTGCGCCAGTGCTCCAGCTCGGGATGCGGCTCGCTGCTCGGCATACGCTCGCCCATGGGGCGCTCACCTCCCGCGGGAGGGATCGGGCGAGTCGGCGACGTTCACATCGATCGGCAGCACCATGCCACCCCACGCCTCGAGGCGGTCGAATACTCCCTGCCACACCGCCGCCGGGTGACCCGACCCGGTGGGCGCACTGTCGATGTCGAAGCCGGCCTGCCGCGCCACCCACAGGCGCGGCTGCTCGACGCGCTGGCGCCGGAGGAACTCTTCGGTCAGCACGGTGATCAACTCTTCCGCGTTCGTATCATGGGAATAAAGGCCAGGCACGTACCGGCCGCCATCCAGCAGCCCGCCGGCCCAGGCCCGGACATAGGCAGCCAGCCCGGGCGAGACGTTTTCCACGCGTTCCACGTCGAGGAAGATGACCGTGCCCGGCGGGAAACCTTCGGCGGCCGCCGCGCCCGCCGCGGCCGCGGCGTCGGCGGTACCGCGTTCGGCCGTCAGGTTGGTCCGCGTGCAGCGTGGCTCGCCGGCCGCTGCACGGGTGGTATCGGCGGCACCCGCCCCGGGAGCCCAGTCCTGCTCGCCGACGAAGAGGACCCCGAAGCCCCAGCCCATGTCGCGCAGCGGAGCACGCCTGCCGGTCCAGGTGGTCCCGGTATGGCAGGGTGCGGCCAGGTAATAGCCCACCCACCGGTATGGCGACGCGGCGAACCATGTGCGCAGGGCAGCGTCGCCGGGATAGTCGCGGGTGTCGAAGCCGGGCACACCGCGAACTGCTTCCGGCGCGACGGCAGGCACCGACGCGCACGCGCCGGTCACCAGCAGCGCCCCTGCCGCAATGATACGTCTCATCGCAGCCGCTTGCTGTAGCGGGAAATGAAATGGCTGGAGCCTTCGATCATGCAGCGCTCGAGGTCGGCCCCTTCGCCCGGGCAGCTCAGCAGTTCTTCGGTGGGCGCGGCGATGACGAAGACATCCACGTGGCCCGACAGGTGGGTCACCACGCGCATGTAGCCGGGCACCTCGCCGCGGTACAACATCCCCTCGATGTGGCCGAGGTCCGAGACCTTGCTGCCGCTGCCGGAGACCAGTGTGAACGCAGGCCAGGGAAAGCCATCCGTCTGATGGTCGATGATCTGCAGGTTGTGGTCATGGCCGCCCGCGAAGTACAGGGGAGGTCCGGCGCGGAACGCCTCGAGCATGATGTCGCGGAGCTCGCGGTACGCCGGGCTGCTCAGGTCCTGCAGCAGCGCGCCGGAGCGCGTCATCAGGAACCGGACGCCCAGGCTCTTCCAGAACGGGATCAGGCCGCCATGCGAGCTGGCCGACTCGAACGGATGGTGCGCCGCGACGACAATGTAGCGACCCTCCGTGCTGCGGATCGCGTCCTCCGTCTGCTGCAACGCGCGCCGCTTGCGATACTCGGACTGTGCGAGCAACCACCAGGCGGTGTCGAACAGCACGAGCCTCGCCTGGATGCCGAAGTCGATGACGGCGGGACCCGGCTCTCCTGCCTCGGGCTGCAGTCGCACGTCTATGCCTTCGGCGCGCCGCCGATCCAGGAACTCCTCAAGGTTCCGCAGCCGGAGCACGCCGTCCACATTGCGCGCTTCACCCCAGTCGTGATTGCCCGCCAGGAAGTAGCCGAGAGAGTTGTAGCGCATGGCGTTCGGCCCGGCGAGCAGGTTCACCTGGCTCTGCACGATCGCCGAGTCGCGCGCGAATTCGGGGCTGTCGGAGGAATGCAGGCCGAGCGGATACACGATGTCGCCCAGGAACAGCACGCCGACCGCGCTGTCGCGGGCGAGACGACCGGACCACATCTCGATGTCGTCCAGCAGCCGGAGCAACAGAGGGTTGCGCATTTCATCGGCGTAGCCGGCATCACCGAGCAGGAACAGCACGGACTCGACCGCTTCGGGGGCTGGCTCGGCGATGCGCGACTCCGGCAACCGGGGAAGCGAGCTGGCGCAGCCCGCTGCCAGCACGCAGGCCGCCCCCGCACTCGCACTCGCTGCCGCAATGGCGACCGCACGGCGTGTCACGCGGATCACAGCGGAATCCTCACCATCACCGGTATGCCGGCCGACTGAGACTCAGCGTCAGCCTCCGCCTCCTCCGCACTGGCGCGATAGGGATAGAAGATGCCGAGCACGTTCCCGATCAGCAGGCCGACTCCCGCCCCGATGGCCGCACCCGCCCAGCGCCCCTCCGGCGGGTCCCACACCATCGCGCCCACAGCCATGCCGAGGAGCGCGCCGCCGGCCAGACCACCCGTGCCGTACAGGGCCGCAGCCTCCAGCCGGCGCGGACTGTAGGCTCCGAGCGCCGCCCCAGTGGCCGCGCCGGCGATGACCGGCATCGACCGCCATCCCAGAACGTCGCCCACGTCGTGGACGTAACGCCCCGCCCGCGCCTCGGCCACAACGATGCTGAGTGCCATGTAGCCGCCCGACGCGACGCCGAGCCCCGCGCCGATCACCGTTGCGGCGACACGGGACTGATCCCGCTGAGCAGACAGACCGGCGGGAGCCGCTGCCAGGCCGAGCAGCAGCAGAATCGATGAAATCAGACGAGTTCGGTTCATACGCGGCCGCCTTTGCAACTTCCGTGCGGCAATCGTCCGTGCCGCAATCGAAGGGTTCGCCCTATAATACGGGCCGCCGATGCGGTGCCGTTACCGAGAACGGAGGAAGACGTGCGACCTATCGTGGCGTTGTTCGGAAAATCACCGTTCGGCCCACTGTCGGAACACGCGCAGGCCGTGCGCGCGACAGTCGAGCTGCTCGAGCCGCTGATGCTGGCGTTCCTCGCCGGGGAGCGGGAGCGCGCGGAGAGCCTGTACGCGCGTATCTCGAAGCTCGAGCACAAGGCCGACATCATCAAGAACGACATTCGCGACCACCTGCCGAAGTCCCTGCTCATGCCCGTCGACCGGGGTGACGTCCTGACGTTCCTGAAGGAGCAGGACCGGATCGCCGACCGCGTCGAGGACGTCGCCGTGCTGCTCACCATGAGGGCGACGGCTGCGCCGGCGGCCATGCATGCCCCGGTCCTGGCTCTGGTCGGCGCCGTGCATGCCACTGCGATCGCCTGGTTCGCCGTCGCTTCCGAGCTGACCACGCTCGAGGGCGCATCGTTCGCCGGCCCCGAGGTCGATCGCATGATGGAGCAGATCCGGGTCATCTCGAATCTCGAATGGGAGGCGGACAAGCGGCAGGCCGAAGCCAGCCGCGTCATGTTCGAGCTCGAAGCCGAGATCGGGGCCGTATCCGTCGTCCTCTGGATGAACATATTCCGCGTGCTGGGCTCGGTCGCGGACGCCACCGAGAACACCGCGGACCTGCTTCGCGTCATGCTGGCCAAACGATGACGCTGGGCGTCCTCATCCTCGCCGGTGTCACCATCGGCGGGCTCTACATGGCCTGGGGCATCGGGGCCAATGACGTCGCAAACGCGATGGGCACGTCGGTCGGCTCCGGCGCGCTCACCCTCCTGGCCGCCATCATACTCGCCGGCGTCCTCGAGTTCGGCGGTGCCGTCCTGATCGGTGCCAACGTAACCGGGACGATCAGCAAGGGGATCATCGATACTTCGCTCTTCGACGTCGGAGGCAGGCTGGGTGAGGATGGCCCCCTGCTGCTTGCGCTGGGCATGCTGTGCGCCCTGGTCGGCGCCGCCGTCTGGCTCCACGCCGCCACGATCATGGGACTGCCCGTCTCGACCACGCACTCGATCGTCGGAGCCGTCCTGGGGATCGGTCTGGTCAGCTTCGGGGTAGACGGCGTGGCATGGGGGACGATGGTCCAGATCCTCGGGAGCTGGGTTGTCTCGCCGCTGCTGGGGGGGTTGCTGGCATTTTGCAGCTTCTGGGGCATACGGCGATTCATCCTCGCGAAGGCTGATCCGGTGCTGGCGACGCTGCGGTCGGCGCCGTGGATTGTCGGCGTTGTCGTGATGATCATGGTCCTGTCGTTCATCTACAAGGTTCTGAAGAACCGGATGGACGTGCCGCCGATCGTACTGGCGCTGGCGGCGGCGGCGGGTGCGGGCGCGGCGGCGGGCGTGCTTGCGTTTGCGCTGACGCGGAGCATGGTGGCGACGCCGGGTCGGAGCCCGTACGACTTCGTGGAGCGCGTATTCGGGCTGCTGCAGATCGGCACGGCCTGTTTCGTGGCGTTCGCGCACGGTGCCAACGACGTGGCGAACGCAGTGGGCCCGGTGGCAGCAGTGGTGTCGTTGTATGCGACGGGGTACACGACGGTTGCGACGACGGTGGGCGTCCCACTCTGGGTGCTGGTCCTGGGCGGCGGCGGGATCGTGTTCGGGCTGGCGACGATGGGCTACAAGGTGATCGAAACGATCGGCGGTCAGATCACGGAGATCACGCCGACGCGGGGATTCAGCGCGGAGTTCGGCGCCGCGACGACGGTGCTGCTCGCCAGCAGCCTGGGTCTGCCGGTTTCCACGACGCATACGCTGGTGGGCGCGGTGATCGGCGTCGGGTTCGCGCGGGGGATCGGCGCGTTGAACCTGCGCGTCATTCGCAACATCGTCAATTCGTGGGTCGCAACGGTTCCCGTGTCGGCGGGCGTGGCGGGACTGCTGTTCGTCCTGGCCAGACAGTTCATCTGAGGAGCTGGAGCACATGAAGGTAATGCAGCGAGCCGGAAGGCGCTTCGGCGCCTGCATCCTCACGGCGGTGGCGGCCTGTTCGGACCCGGCTGAGCCGCCGACGCCGGCGTCGATCACGCAAACCGGAGGCGCCCCCACGACCGCCGTCGTCGGGACGACGGTGGCGCCAGGCTTCACGGTGCTCGATTCGCGCGGGCGCGCGGTTGGAGGGGCGACCGTCACGTTCGAGGCGGGACAGGGCGGCGCCGTGCAGACCGCGAGTGCGCAGACGGATGCGAACGGCCTCGCGACGCCCGGATCATGGACCCTCGGCACGCAGGCCGGCGCGCAGACGCTCACCGTCCGTGCCGGCGCGGCGTCCTTCACGCTGACTGTGCAGGCGCTGGCGGGGTCGGCCGCGACGATTCAGGCGCTGGCCGGGAATGTTGCGAGCGGCCAGGCCGGCGAGCCGGTCGAGCCGACGCCGGGCGTGGTCGTTGGAGACCAGTACGGCAACCCGGTCGCGGGAGTGCAGGTCACGTTTACGCCGACCGCCGCCAGTGGTGCCGTGACCGGCGCAGCGCAGATTACGGACGCGCAGGGCGTCGCACGGCCCGGCACGTGGGTGCTCGGACCCGGCTCGGGCAACCAGACGCTCACGGTCGACGCGGCCGGCAGGACGGTCGCACTGACCGTCGAGGCGGACGCGGGCGCGCCGGAAACGCTGGCAGCTGCGCCCGGTAACCTGACGAGCGGGACGGCGGGCGAGGCCATCACGCCGCCGCCCGGCGTCATCGTGAGGGACGACTACGGCAACCCGGTGCCCGGCGTCCAGGTCACGTTCGCGGCCGTAACCGGCAGCGGCAGCATCACAGGCGCAACGCAGGTGACGAGCTCGAGCGGGATCGCGCGGCCGGCGTCTTGGACGCTCGGGCCGGATACCGGCATGCAGACGCTGTCCGCGCAGGCCGGCGCGCTCGACGCCACGCTCGAAGTGTACGCCGGCGACGGCAGCGTTCGCCCGCCCGCGAGCATCGTCCCGTTCGGCACGCTGCCGGAGAATCCGGTGGTCGCCACGGGCATCAACCCGCGCGTGGTCGTACTGGACGCGGGGGGGCGACCGCTCACCGGTGTGACCGTGACATTCGAGCCCGGCCAGGGTGGAGACGTGGAATTTCCGGAGGCGGTGACCTCGTCCGGCGGGGTGGCTGTGCCCGGGGTATGGACGCTCGGTACGCAGGCGGGTTCTCAGACGCTGACCGCCAGCGCCGGCGAGGCGTCCTACACGTTCACGGTGGCGGCAGTCGCGGGCCCGGCCGCGTCGGTGGCGCCGCTGCCCGGCAACATCGAAACCGGCAATGCCGGCGAAGGCGTCGTACCTCCACCCGCGGTCGTCGTGAAGGACGAATTCGGCAACCCCGTCGCGGGTGCGGTCGTGACGTTCCAGCCGGCCCTGATGAGCGGGACGGTGTCGGGAGAGATCCAGTCGACGAACAGCAGCGGCGTGGCCCGACCCGACACCTGGACGCTCGGTCCGAACGGCGGAGAACAGCGACTGCTGGTCGCGGTCAACGCGCTCGGCACGACCCTCATCGTCACCGCCTTCGGACCGCCGCTCCACATCTTTGCGGGCGACGGCACGACGTGTCCCGTCAACACCGACGCGTGCACGTTCACCGTGAGCGTCACCACTCCGACGGGCGTGCCGGTCCAGGATGCGACCGTGGTCTGGTCCGCGCCCGGTGGCGCAACACTCAACACGCTCAGCAACTTCCGCGGCCGTGCCAGTGCGCCGAACCTGATCCAGAACGCACTCGGGAACTACACGCAGACCGCGACGCTCCAATCCACCGGTGACGCGGTGACGTTCACGTACGATCTGGTGCAGGCGGGCCAGTACCAGATCGACGTTCGCTTCATCGGCGATGCGACGGCCAGCCAGGAGGCCATCTTCACTGCCGTCAAAGATCGGTGGGAAGATGTCATAACCGGTGACCTGCCGTCCGTGAACCTGAACGTGGACGCGGGCGACTGCGACATCAACCACCCCGCTGTGAACCAGCAGGTCGACGATCTGCTTCTTTATATCGAGGTGGTGGACATCGACGGTGTCGGCAAGACGCTCGGCTCAGCCGGTCCGTGCTACATACGGCAGAACAGCAGACTGCCCGTCATGGGCATCATGAAGCTCGACCTGGCCGACGTGGCGAACATGGAAAGCAACGGCACTCTCTTCGACGTCGTGCTGCACGAGATGGGGCACGTGCTCGGTTTCGGCACCCTCTGGGACCAGCCCGAGATCGACCTGCTCGTCGGCGCCGGCGGCGACGATCCATTTTTTACCGGAGCCTACGCGACGCCCGAGTTCGTGCTGCTCGGCGGCACCCTGATAAACGGCGTGCCGGTGGAGAATTCCGGCGGTGCCGGCACGCGCGACGGCCACTGGCGCGACGCGACGTTCGCGGACGAGCTGATGACGGGGTTCATCAACAATTCCGGCAACTCGCTGAGCACCATCACGATCGGCTCGCTGCTCGACCTCGGTTACGAGGTGAACTTCAGCGTGGCCGACCAATATGTGGTGCCGGGTGGCCAGGCCGGCTACCGCATGGCGCTGCGCGAGGGCGGCTTCCAGCTGATCGAGGTGCCGCTGCCGAGGCCGCGCGTTGCGCGGTGAGCGGGGGAGCGGGGGAGCGGGTGAGCGGGACGACCGGGGCGCGGGACAGAGGGAGGGGGACAGGATGAGGGGTATGGGATGAGGGTCGGGCAAGTCGGAGTCACGGTGATGGCGGCGCTGGTGCTGGCGGGGCCGGTGGCGGCGCAGCGGGCGGCGGAAGTGGAGACGGTGCCACCGGCGCGGGACCCGCGGATCTACGGCATCATCGGTGATGTGGCGGCGGACCGGATCGAGCGTGACATTCGTGCGCTGGTCGGGTTCGGCACGCGCAACACGTATTCCGACACTCTGTCTCCCACGCGAGGGATAGGCGCGGCGCGGAGGTGGATCAAGTCGGAGTTCGACCGGATCTCCGCCGACTGCGGCGGCTGCCTCGAGGTGTCCTACCAGTCGTCGATCGTGCAGGGCCGTCCGCTCGGCAGTGAAGAGCCGGTGCCGGTGAACGTGGTGAATGTCGTAGCCGTGCTGCGCGGTACGACGCATCCGGACCGCTACGTGATCATGTCGGGCGACATCGACTCGCGCGTGTCGAACACGGCGGACTACACGAGCGACTCGCCGGGCGCGAACGACAATGCGAGCGGCATGGCGGGTGTGATCGAAGCAGCGCGGGTGATGACGCAGCACCGGTACGGCAAGAGCGTGGTATTCGTGGGCCTGTCAGGCGAGGAGCAGGGTCTGTGGGGCGGCACGCACATGGCCGGACAGGCAGTGCAGGACGGGTGGATCATCGAGGGCGTGCTGAACAACGACATGATCGGCAACATCGCGGGCCTCGACGGCGTCATCGACAACACCGTGTTCCGCGTGTTCTCCGAACCGACGCCGGTGACGGAGACGGAGCAGGAGCGTCGCGCGCGGCGCACATCGGGCGGCGAGGTGGACGGCGTGTCGCGGCAGCTGGCGCGCTACGTCGACCGTATCACCACCGATTACTTCCGGAACCTCGACGCGATGATGATCTACCGGCTGGACCGGTTCGGCCGCGGCGGCCATCACCGTCCGTTCAACGACGCCGGGTTCCCCGGCGTGCGGATCATGGAGGCGCACGAGAACTACGTCCGGCAGCACCAGGACCTGCGCGTGGAGGACGGCATTGCGTATGGTGATGTCATCGAGGGCGTCGACTTCGACTACGCGGCGAAGCTGACTGCAGTGAATGCGGCGGTCATGGCCGCTCTGGCCTGGGCGCCGCCACCGCCGGAGAGCGTTCGTCTGCGCGGCGCGGTACAGCCCTCGCCGACCCTCAGCTGGCCGGCGGTGAATTCACCGGATCTGGCCGGTTACAGGATCTACTGGCGGCTGACGACGGAATCGCAGTGGACGAACTGGCTGTTCGTCGGCGACATCACCGAGCACACGCTCGAGAACATCATCATCGACAATTTCCTGTTCGGCGTCGCGTCGGTCGCCAACAACGGCAACGAGAGCGTGGTCGTGTTCGGGCGGTAGCGCCTGCACTCGGTGCCAGGCAGGTGGCGGCCGGCATCAGGGCGCGAACATCTCCGCCAGCCGGGCGAGCACATTCTCGAGGGCGGAATCCGAAAGGCGGCCCAGGCGCCTGACCAGGCGAGCCCTGTCGACCGTGCGGATCTGGTCCAGCACCACATGGCCGTTCCTGCCATCGAACCTGCACTCGACACGCGTCGGATACGGACGCGCTTTCGTCGTCATCGGAGCGATGATGACCGTACGGATGTGCCGATTCATTTCATCGGGAGAGATCACCACGCACGGCCGTGTCTTTCTGATCTTGCTTCCCACTGTTGGATCCAGGTTCACCAGATATACGTCGAAGCGACGACCTACCACGTCCACTCGTCCTCATCCCACTCGACTCCGACTGACTCAGGGTCGAGCAACGCATCATCCCCTGTTTCGGCCATCGACTGGAACGAGTCGGCCCAGCCTGCACGCGTCACCTTCGCCGAGCGGATGACGATCTCACCTGCGCGCACCTCGAGCTCGACATCGTCGCTGAGACCGGTCTGTTCCAGCAGAGACTTGGGGATCCTGACACCCCGCGAATTTCCTATCCGTACGATCTTCGCCTTCATCACGGCCTCCATCGGAAGAGGTAGGTACAATGTAGGCACAGCGCGCCCCTTCGACAAGGGGATTATCCGATGTTTCGTGTGGGTAGCGGACGAATTCTGCCGGGACAGGACGTCAGGTTTACCTGTATGGGCGGTTGAGGTCCGGAGGCGCACGTCCAAGAGCGCTGAAGTCCACCATCGACAGTCAATCGCCACATGTGAGCGCTGTTTGGATGGCGCGGTCGATTGACCTCCCATCGGGGGGTCGATGCGTCACGGATGGTGAGGAGCCTCGACGATCGGTCAATTGGCCACCGTGAGGGGTGTCGACATGGCGCCGGTCGCCGCCGCGGGCCCCGAGTGGTCACTTCACCCGCCACGACGGCTCCCCCGCCGGCTTCACGGGCGCAGCTCAGTCCGCTACCCATTTCAGAACAGCGAGGAACCCTCTCCAGTCCGTAAACAGGGCGCGCCCGAGGGATCTCCGGGCGCTCCGCAGGTTAGATGGATTCGGCCGGGATCGATCGCTGGCCGCAGCCTTGCACGGAAGCGCAACACATGAAGACAATTGAGTATCCGGAGTGGCTGTACAGAGTGGCCGACCGCGTCCACTGGCCGCTGGGCCCGCGGCAGACGCTGATGACGGGTCTGATCGCGCTCGCGGCGGGCCTGGCACTGTACGCCAACTGCGGGCTTGCCGGCTGTCCCGACGTGGACCAGCTGGCGGCGTACCAGCCCGGCGGTGCGCCCGTGCTGCTGGACCGTCACGGCGAGGAGTATGCGGACCTCGCGCCGTACGAGCGCGTGATCGTTTCGCTGGACAGCCTGCCCCCCTTCGTGCCCAATGCATTCATCGCGGTCGAAGACCGCCGCTTCTGGGAGCACCGCGGCGTGGACTGGGTGCGCGTGGTGGGCGCGGCCCTCGCGAATGTTGCGAGCATGTCCGCTTCGCAGGGATCGAGCACGATCCCGATGCAGCTCGCGCGCAACGTGTTTCCGAAGGAGCTGCCGGGCACGGAGCGCACCATGAAGCGGAAGCTGCAGGAGGCGCGCGTCGCGCGACAGATCGAGGCGCGTTTCGGCAAGGCGGACATCCTCGAGATGTACCTCAACCACATCTACTTCGGCGGCGGCGCTTACGGCATCGAGGCGGCGTCGCGGCTGTACTTCGACAAGACGGCGAGCGAGCTGACGCTCGCGGAGGCGGCGACGCTGGCGGCACTGCCGAAGGCGCCCGCGCACTACGACCCGCGGCGCAGGCCGGAGCGGAGCCGGGAGCGGCGCGACGTCGTGTTGTCGCTCATGGCTGCGCAGGAGATGGTGGACTCAGCGCAGGTCGCGGAGGCGCGCGAGGTCGAGGTGGTCGCGAGCAGCAGTGGTACGCGCAGCAGGTCCAGCATCCCGGACGGCGCGTTCTTCATCGACGTCGTCCGCGACCAGCTCGAGGACCGGTTCGGCGAGGAGCTGTACCGCTCGCGGCTGCGCATTCACACGACCGTCGATCCGGTCGCACAGCGGGCGGCGGAGCGCGAGCTGACGGCCCAGGTCGAGGACCTGGACGGACGTGTGCGCGCGGGTGAGGGCGAGCTGCAGGGCGCGATGGTGGTGCTGGAGGCACGCACCGGCGACGTGCTCGCGCTCGTCGGCGGACGTGACGCGGCGACGTCGCGTTACAACCGTGCGGTGCTCGCGAGCCGGCAGATCGGCAGCGCATTCAAGCCGTTCGTATACGCGGCCGCGTTGCAGGAGGGCATCCCGACCAGCCATCTCGTGCTGGATGCGCCGCTGCGCATGCAGCTCTCGCGCAACGACGTCTGGGAGCCCGAGAACTACGACGGCCAGTACCACGGCGACATTTCGCTGCGTCAGGCACTCGTCGGCTCGCGTAACATCCCGACCGTGCGGCTCGCGACGGAGGTCGGGATCGCCGACGTCGCCATGACGGCGCGCGAGGCGGGCGTCACGGCGGAAATGGACCTGACGCCGGCGCTCGCACTCGGCACTGTCTCCATGAGCCCGCTCCAGCTCGCGACTGCGTACACGACCTTCGCGACGCTCGGCACGACCGCTTCACCGCGCTTCGTCATCCGCGTCGAGGACGAGGACGGCACCGTCCTGTGGCAGACGGAACCGGTAACGAGCCGGAGCGCGCTCGACCCCGGCGTCGCCTACATCGTGACGGACATCCTGCGCGACGCTGTCGACTACGGCACCGGCACGGGTGTCCGTGCCGCGGGTTTCCGCGGCGCAGCAGCGGGCAAGACCGGCACGACCAACAATGCGACGAACGCCTGGTTCGTCGGCTACACGCCCGACGTCGTCGGCGCCGTCTGGATCGGCTACGACACGCCGAGCTCGATGGGCAGCGCGGCGACCGGCGGCGGCTTCGCCGCACCCGTGTTCGGCCGTGTGATGCGGCAGCTCTACACGAGCCGCAAGACGCCGCCCGAGTGGCAGGTGCCCGACGGCGTGCTGCGCTTCGACATCGACCCGTACACCGGTCTCGTGCTGCAGGCAGGCTGCCTGCCGCGCAGCTCGCGTGCGGAATCCGAGCTGTTCATCGAGGAGCACCTGCCACCGGCAGCGTGCCCGTACCGCGACTACTGGGGAGGGTTCTGGGATCGGCTCGGCGACGTATTCCGTCGCGAGGGCACGATCGAGGACGAGCGGGGGCGGGGGCGGGACGAGGTACGGGGGCGGGGGCGGGGACAGGACAGGGGTCGGGATCGGGAGATGGAGGAGTTCCTGCGCGAGAGATCGGAGCGGTTGCGGCGGGAGAACGGCGGGCTGCCGGATTGAATGCAACCCTTTCCGGGTGGAGGGGGGCGTTGAGGGATCCGGGGTCAGGCGTGGAGGAGGATTGGGGTTGAGGCGGAGGTGAGCGGCTATTGCTTCACCTACAGCGACTGGAATAGAAGACCGGTCGGTGGAACGACTTCCGGCCGGTGCAGGTGACGGCCCCAGCGAAGGGTCAGGACCTGATCCCGTGCGAGTGACTGAACCACGTAGGTGCCGCGGGCGAGCTGGACTGCTTCGCCGGGATTGAATGTGAGGTTGCCGATCCTCACAGGAGAGACCGACTCCACCGTGTACGTGCCCGGGATCAGCATCGTCAGGAAGACTGGCGCATCGGTCGGCACGCGCAGGCGTTTTCCAGCGACGAACACGGGACCCCAGTGCGGGATGAAGTTGTCCTTCAGCACCTGATGATCCTGCTCCATCAGCCGGTACCTTGCGCGGGTCACCGGCATCGCCACGTTCGAGTCGAGCACCAGCGCCGGATGGTTCGCGAGCACGAACCCTGGCGCAGCCGTGCGCAGGATCTGCTCGAAGATCGGCTGCCCTGCGTCGAAGTATCGCTCGAACCCCCACGTGCTCATGAAGAAGCCGACCTTCGGAAATGACGCGATCATCGAGTTCCGGTCGATGTAGGTCACCGGCTGGGGGAAGATGTCGTGCACGGCCGCCACTACTTCGCGCTGGATCTGCACTTCATCGGCACCGCGATAATGTGCGGCGAAGCTGGCAACGACGGCAGCGACTGCACAGGCGGGAATCCACGAGCTGATTCTGCCTCGAGCGCGCGTCGCATCGAGGAGCCGGTCGAAGCTGACGCCGCACAGGATGACAGCCGGCGGCATGAGGAACACGTAATAGTAGGGAAATCCGTTCCTGTAGATGACCAGCGACAGCAGCGGCAGCAGCAGTGTGAGCAGGAGGAGCGCCTGCCCGCGCGTTTCCCGCGCCGGCAGGCGGTGCAGCACGCTGTCGAGGCCGTGCAGGATCAACAGCCATATGACGAGATTGCCCGTGACCGTCGCTCGCATGTAGGGCCACGATGGGAAGGGGCGGTCGGGCAGGAGCGTCCTCGAGCCCGCCTCGCGGACGAACAGCGACGGATCTCTCACGGTCGGCACGTGCAGTGAATACCGGTGAAGCGCGTAGAGAGCTGCGAACGCGGCAGCAAACCCGAATGTGAACACCACCACGTCGAACATGCGCCGTTCCCGGGGGTCGGGGCGCGGCGCAGAGTCGGGCAGCACGGGTGCGGCGCGCTGCCGCAGCAGCAGCACCAGTCCGAGCGTCGGCAGGAAGAAGACGGCTTTCAGGGTCACGAGCAGCGCCGCAGCAGCGAGCACGGCGGCGAGCAGAGCGGTGAGGCGCGGGCGTCGCGGGAACAGGAGCAGCGCCGTGGCGCCCAGCAGCAGGAACACGGCGAGCCCATCGAAGCGGAACGATGTCGCGTGGTCGAGGATCTCGCGGTAGCAGAGATAGCAGACCACCGCGAAGAGTGCGCCGGCCGCCGACACAAAACGCCGCGCGATGAAGTAGATCAGGCAGCAGATACCGGCGAGCAGGAGATAGTATACGATGCGGCCCGCAATGATCTGGTCTACTTCATTGGGTCCGGTCGCGGGAAGCCAGCCGAACGCGTGGACGTGGATCGATTGCAGCGCGGATGTGAGCGTACCACTCCGATGCTGGTGGATTACGGACAGATAGCGGAACTCGTCCCAGTTGATGTTGGATCGGAACACCAGTGGCAGGTGGAGCGTCGCCAACCCGACGGCCAGGGCTGTGAGCGCGATATGAAGGTGCCGCTCCGTCACCGCGTTCCAGCTCGAGACTGCGTCGCTGCCTCGGGCGCGGCTTCAGCCTGCTCCGCCGACAGCTCGATGCGGCGCACCTTCTCGAGCGTTGTTTCGAGGAGTTGACGGTTGAAATTGATGAGATCGGCGAGCAGTCCGATCATCAGTGTCATGAAGCCCATGATTGCGAGCATGCCGCCGATCACGAGCGACTGGACATGTCCTGCGCCTTCACCTGTCGCGTAGAAGTAGATGAAGCGGACCACCGGAATTGCGCCGGCCACCAGCAGTGCCACGCCGATGTAGAAGAACGTGACGAGCGGACTGTACATCGAAAAGATGCGGACCATTGTCGACAGCGAGCGGGACACGAAGTGAGGTGTGCTCCTCGCCAGCCGCGACGTTCTCGTGGACGGGTTCGTGCCGACGGGTATCGACACGATAGCAAGCTGCTTGCTCCCCGCCTGAATCAGCATCTCGATGGTGTAGCTGAACCGTGACACGATGTTCAGGTGCAGTGCGGCGTCGCGCGAGATGGCGCGGAACCCGCTGACCGCGTCGGGCACAGGGGTACCCGACAGCCGCCGCACGGCCCAGCTGCCGAGCGCCTGAAGCTTTTTCTTGACTGGCGTGAAGTGCTCGATGGAACCCGTCTGGCGATCGCCGACGACGATGTCCGCCGTCCCCGCGAGGATCGGACGGACCAGCCGCGAGATATCGGAGCCGGCGTACTGGTTGTCACCGTCCGTGTTGACGATAACGTCAGCGCCGAGCGCCAGGCTGCGGTCGAGGCCGGTGCGGAACGACCGTGCAAGTCCCTGGTTGCGTGTGTGACGTACGACATGGTCCGCGCCATGCTCACGCGCGACTTCCGACGTGCGGTCGGTGGAGCCGTCATCGACGACGAGGACCTCCACGTTCGTGAACCCCTCCACGTGTCGCGGGATCCCTGCGAGGACAGCCGGAAGCGATGCTTCCTCGTTGAAGCAGGGGATCTGGACGATCAGCTTCATCACAGGGTCGCTTTCGCGATCGGGAGCATGGAATCGAGGACCTCTAATGTGGCGATTGCATGGCCGCATCTGTCAAGAGAACTGTGGGTTGCGGCATTGACAAGGCAACGGTGCAGCCTAACTTTGCTGCGTACCTGCCCCTACCTCTGCCGGTCAGGCCATGGAACTCGACCAGACGTTCACGTACCTCTACAAGACATACTTCAGCGAGGATGCGAAGGAGCGTGAAGAGATCGAGCAGCTCCCGTCCTTTCTGGAAGGCTGCGACCTCTTCATCGACATCGGAGCATCGCTCGGGCAGTACACGTATTACGCGAACCGCATCATGAGCGGCGGCCGGATCATTGCCGTCGAGGCTGACCCCGACCGCTACGCGGAGCTGGCGCGCAACTGCGCGAAGTGGCAGGTGGAAGGTACGAACAGCATCAAGGTGATTCATGCCGCGGCGGGCGACGCACACGGCAAGGTTCAGTTCTACGTGACCGGCACGCAGATCAGCGGGGGCTTGTTCCCTGTCGCCGAGCGCTCCGATGCGTACCGTCCGGTAGAAGTGCAGCAGGTGATGGTCGACGACTTCCACGAGCCGGGCGTATCCACGTTCGTCAAGATCGATGTCGAAGGCGGCGAGCATCGCGTGCTACGTGGTGCGACTGCACACATCACGGGCGGCACCACGTCCTTCCTGACCGAAGTAACCTGGTGGGGCGACCGCGAGCGCGGCGACACGACCCTCGACCTGCTGCGCTACCTCATGTCGCAGCATCTGCACATCCGCAAGGTTGCGAAGCGTCGCACGTCGGGCTATCTGCTCACGCCCGCCCCGCCGTCCGCTGCCGTGTGGCCGGATTACCTCAGAGCCGCTCCCCTTCTGGTGGCGACCAGTCTGTGGGGACGCCTGGTCCCCGCACGATTGCGACTGCTCCGTGAGCGCAGGCTGAACCGGCGACGGCTGCGCAGGTTCGCGGATTCGCCGCGCTGATCGCCAATCCCCGAATGCTCATGGGTGCCCCGCCGCTCACGGCGGCCGCATGGCTGCGATATGACGCCATCCAGCGCGGGCTGAAGGCGGCCGCGCCGCGCCGCGTACTGGAGGTCGGGGCAGGTGAGGGTGCCATGGCGTGGCGGCTCGCGCGACGCTTCGACTACACCGGCCTGGAGCCGGACACCCAGTCTTCAGCTTTGGCACTGCGCAGACTCCGATCGGTTGGCGGTCGGCTGCTCGCTGGGACGACGGAGCTGCTCCTCGAGCAGCCGGCCGAGGAGCCGTACGACCTCATCTGCGCATTTGAAGTGCTCGAGCACGTGGAGGACGATGTCGCCGAGCTCGTGCGCTGGAGGCGACTGCTGCGCCCGAACGGGTGGGTGCTGCTCAGCGTACCAGCGCATCGGAGACGGTTCGGCCCTGCCGACGTCGCGGTCGGCCACTGGCGGCGATACGACCGCGAGGACCTGGAGCGTGCGCTCCATGAGGCGAACCTGGACATCGTGTGGATCGAGGCGTGGGGCGCAGGGCTTGGACACCTTCTGGAATGGATCCGCTCTCGCGCCGCCGCTGACGCACCGCATGCCGCTGCCGCCGATGCGACAGCCCGCAGCGGGCGCTGGCTGCAGCCGCGGAACGCGGCGGCGGGGCTCGCAACAGCGGCCGCGGCGCTGCCGTTCAGGCTGCTGGGTCGCGTGCGCCGCGGGCTCACCGGAATCGGCTGGGTCGCACTCGCCCGCCGGCCTGCCTAGCCATGCGCGCGATCGTTGCTGCTGCGGGAATCGCTGCCGGCGCCTCCAATTGCTTCGCGAACGCTGCGCGCGCGGACCGTGAGTTCATCGAGCACACGTCGGCCGACGGCACGGTGCGGCTGGGCACGAGCGGCGCTGCAGGTACCATTCTGCAGTGGGCGGTGCGGGATGGTTACTCCGCCGCAGTGCTTGGGTCGGGCCTGCTCGCGCTGGGTGACGATGCAGCCGGACGAATCCTGGGAAACTTTCTGCGTCGAGGTACGCCCGGCCTCGACGACATCCCGGACGACGCCGCCGTCGTGATCGCGCAGCCTTCGACGGGCCAGCTCATCAGCGCTGCCGGCGTCGGGAACCATCGCCTCTTCGCCTGGCAGCGCGACGGGAGCGTTCTCCTCGCGACACACCTCGGTCTGCTCGCGACTGCTCTCGGCGCCGAATTGCGGCTCGATCGGTCGTACGAGGATTTCCTGCTCGGTTTCGGCTTCCTGCCCGACGGCCGCACACCCTATGAACTCGTACGCGCTTTGCCCGGCGGAAAGCTGTACGAGTGGCCGGGCGGCACGTCCCGGCCCCTGGGCCCGAAGAGCATCGAGCTGCAGGAAACCGGAGCGGGCCAAACGGCCCTGAAGCAGGCGCTGCACGACACCCTCATCGAGACGCTCGCCGAGCAGGCGGGCGGGCGCCGCCGGCATGCAGTGCTGCTGGGCGGGTTCGACTCGGCACTGGTCGCGGCGGGGCTGCGCCGACTCGGCCACGACGTGGACTGCTACACGTTCTCATTCGGCGACACCCGCTACGAGCAGCGCAATGCGGGCGCGCTCGCGGATCACATCGGCGCCAAATTCACGCGCGTCGAGCTGACCGCAGATGTGATCGGGAACGCTCTGAGCAGATACTCCGACGTGCTGAGTCAGCCGGGCGCCCAGCCGCACTACCTGCTTCATACGGTGCATGCAAGTCGTGTCATCGCCGCCGACGGTCACAACAGCGTTTTCACCGGCGACGGCTGCGACGCGATCTTTCTCGGGTACCCGACCGTGAGCAGGCGCGCGCGCGTTGTGACGCGCCTCGGCAGAATGCCGGTGAAGGTGCGGCACGCTCTGCTGGCCGCGGCGGCTACGCAACGCGCCGAGCACAGCCTCGGGCACGTTGCACGCATGGCGCGGTCGGCACTTCGCAGTGCGGCGCTCCCCTGGCCCGCGAGCGGACACCTGCCGACACAGTACCTGGACGAAATCGCGCTGCAGCGCCTGCGACGTGGAGCGCCGCCAGCCCGGATCGAGTCCATACGAGACACCCGGCTGCGTCTCGCGGCGGGGTTGGAGCAGCTGGATCCGGTCAGGCTCGCGTTCCACGGCAATGGCCTCACCGGCCAGAGCCGCGCGAAGGTCGAGGGGTCGGTCGCCGACAGCGGAATCGCGCAGTTCTCTCCATTCCTGCACGCGCGGATGCGTAGCCTGGCGACGTCACTCCCCGTTGGCGTACTGCGGCCCCCCGGCGGGGCAGCAGGCGACGCAGGCAAGGCGGTCCTCATCGACATGGTCCGGGAGCGCGGTCTCCTGCCGGAGACGATCATCGCCATGCCGAAACAGTCGCCGTCGGACTCCCCGATCGACACCTGGTACGCCGGTCCGCTGCGGCCGCTCGTGTTTTCGCTCCTCGATCGGCTGCCGTTCGACTATGACCGCTCCTATATCGAGGAAATCCTGGCGCCCAAGCGAGCGGAGAATGTGTACCGGAATCGCGTCTCACTCGGTCATCACGCGTTTCAGGCCATCGGCCTGCTCTGCTCATACGCCTCATTCACGGGCCGCGCGAAATGAGCACGAACGAGCCCGGCGCCCACGGCGCGACGTCGCGCCTGTGGACCGTCGTTGTGCCGGCGCTCTTCACAGCCGCGCTGCTCTGGTTCATCTGGACCCAGCGTGCGACGCTGGCCGAGGCTTTCTCGGCGCCGCCCGCCGATGTCGCTCTGGTGGCGGTGCTGTTCGCGGTGGCGCATTTCATCAACTCGAGCGAATTCTGGCTGCTGTACACAGCGACGACAGGAACACATCTGCGGCCGCTCGAAAACTGGATGTTGTTCAGCGCAGGTCAGCTCGCCAACCACCTCCCGGCACAGGCCGGGACGCTTTACCGGTTTCGCTACATGCGTGCAGTACACGGCGTATCGTACGCGCACAGCGCAGCCGTGCACGCGGCGAACCTCGTCGTTACGATTGCCGGCGCCGCCGTCGCCGGTCTCGCAGGCGTGGCGGGCACGGTGCTGTTGTCCCGCGGACCCATACCGGTCGTCATGCTGATCGTGTTTCTGTGCATGGGCGCCAGTGCCGTGGCACTGGCGCTGGTACCGCTCCCCTCGCTGCCCCTTCTCGCCGGCCGCCCGGCCAGAACCTGGGAGACGTTCCACGCGGGTTATGAACAGGTCCGGAAGAGGCCGAAGGTCGGCCTCCTCGTGGTCGCACTGGAGGCGCTGAAGTACGCGGTCACTGCCTGGCGGCTGCAGGTAGCGTTCTCCCTCATCGCCATACACCAGCCGTTCTGGTTCTTCCTCGTGCTCGCCCCGGCCGTCGGGGTTGCCAGCTTCATCGCGTTTACGCCTGCCGCCATCGGTTTCCGCGAAGCGTTCCTGAGCGGTGCGGCCATGGCGATGGGCCTCGATATCACGAGCGGCATGCTCGGCGCCACGATCGACCGCGCGGTCATGCTCGCGACTTTCGCGGTGCTGGGCGGCTTCGGGTTTCTGATCACCTACCCTCGACTGCGCGCGGCTGGAACTGCGGATGCGTGAAGCTCATGTTCTCGTGCTCAACCAGCACGGCGACAACCGGGGCGACGAGGCCGCATTTCGCGCGCTCTTCGCCAGCATCGCTGACGGAGCGCAGGGAGCCGTGCGGTTTACCGTGCTGCATCAATTCGCGGGCGGCGCCGTGCATGTCGCCGTGCCGCAGCGTGTCAACTGGATATCGCTGGTGCCACGCGCCATCGAAGGAGTCCGCATCTCCCTTTTCGCAGCAGCCCTGGCCGCAGGATTGCGCATGCCCCGTCTCGCGGGGCCGTGGGGACGATCGGTCATCGCTGCGATGGAGAGTGCCGACGTGGCTGTCAGTGCGCCCGGCGGCCCCTATTTCGGCGACGCATACGCGAGGCATGAGGTGGTCCACTGGTTCTACGTGTGGCTCGCCGCGCGGCACGGCCTTCCGCTGATGCTCTACGCGCCGTCGGTGGGTCCCTTCGAGACGCGCATCCTGAATCCGATCCGGCGCAGGATGTTCCGGCACTTCGATGCAGTGACACTGCGCGAGGACGTCTCAATCACGCACCTCGCCGGTCTGCTCGGGTCCGACGGTCCACCCGTCACCCTGGCCGCGGACTCCGCGCTGCAGCGGCCGCTCCCGCCTTTCACGCGCGAGGAGTTCTTTGGCAGTGCCCGCAGCCATCTCGCGGAGCGGTTCCTCGTGGGAGTGTCGGCGTTGGAGTGGGCCTTTCCCGGCGCTCGGGATCCGGCGATGCTGCAGGCGAAGTATGAGGAGGTGCTGGTCGATGCACTGCTGCATCTCCACCGCAGCCGTCCGTCTCACCTGCTGTTTGCGCCGCAGCTGTACGGAGCGCGGCACTCCGACGTCGAATACCTCGAGCGGCTCGCGGCGCGCCTTCCGGCCGAGGTGTCGTGGGAAATCCTGGATCCCGGAGCCGACAGCGACTACCAGCAACGCGTATTCGGCATGATGGACATCTATCTCGCCACGCGGTACCACCCGCAGGTCTTCGCCGTGGGCAGTGCCGTGCCGGGCGTATGCATCTACTACCAGCACAAGGCGGTGGGCTTCCTGCGCCATTTCGGTCTCGAGCGTTTCGCATTTCCCATCGACGACCCCGACAGCGGTGCGTTGTGCGCTGCACTGGATGAGGTCGTCCGGCGCCGCGAAGAGCTCAGCGTTCTGATCAGTGAGCGGCTGCCGGCGATGCGGAGGGCAGCCGCGCAGTCCACGGAGCAGGTCCTGCGCCTGATGCGGCATGTCGGACGGCGCTGACGCAGCGGCGGCGGCGCCAACCCGACGAGGGCGAATTCGTGTCTGCCTGGCGGGCACGTGGGACGCGGAATTCGGCCGCAATGTGATTCTGCTGCGCCTGCTCGACCTGAGCGATTGCGACATCACGACGTGCCGGGTGGACCTGTGGGCAGAGCGCGGCGACAGCGTCGTCCGGCGGAGCAGGCTGGGGCTGGTCATGCGGAGCCTGCGCGCCTACCCGCTGCTCGCGTGGCGCTTTCTGCTCTGTCCGCGGCCCGACATCGTCATCGTCCCGTATCCGGGCCATTTCGACGTGCCGCTCGTCGCTGCACTGTGCGCGATCAGGCGTGTGCCGCTCATGTTCGACATGTTCATCTCGCTCTACGACACCATCGTTTCCGACCGCAGGCTCGCACACGCGAACTCCTGGACCGCCCGGCTGAGTCGCGCAATGGACCGTCTGGCGTGTCGTCTGGCCGATACGGTCCTGGCCGACACACCCGAGCATGCCGCCTACTTCGCCGGTCTGAGCGGGCTGCCACCAGCCCGTTTCCGCGTCCTCCCGGTCGGAACCCGCGAGAACGTGTTCCACCCCGTGCCGTCGATCGTGCCCGATCCGGATGTCATGCTGTTCTACGGCACGTTCATCCCGCTGCAAGGGGTCGACACGATCGTGCGCGCCGCCAAGCTGCTCGAGCCGGACGGCGTGACAGTGCGCATCATTGGTGACGGTCAGGAGCACGGGCGGACCCGGCAGCTGGCAGCGGACCTCGACATCAGCAATGTGGAATGGACCGGCATGGTACCGCTGGATCGCCTGCCCCTCGAAATCGCGCGAGCCGGGATCTGCCTTGGCATATTCGGCACGACCGGGAAAGCCGATCGCGTGGTGCCGAACAAGGTGTACGAGTGCCTCGCAGCGGCACGCCCCGTCGTCACGGGCGACACGACAGCCATCCGGTCGGCCTTTGCCGCGGGCGAGCTGATGGCGGTCCCACCGGGGGATGCCGCAGCACTCGCATTGGCGATACGACGGCTTCGGGCCGACGTGGAGCTGCGGGAAAGGGTCCGGCTTGCAGGCCACGCGCGATTCCGGCTGGACTACAGCGAGCTGCCTCTCTCCGCAACGCTGCGTTCTTACATCGAGGAGCTGGTCCGCGCACGGTAAAGCTGGGAGCTGATCGGCGGGCCTGCTACCGCGTCGAGGTGGTGCCTGCGCTGCCGCCGGCCAGCGCGCGCGGCTCAGGCAGCACCGGCGCGTAGGTCTCCGCCTGAAGC
>JBBEBA010000059.1:0-19927 GCA_040882575.1 Gemmatimonadota bacterium | reverse complement strand
GGTCTTGAAAACCGCCGGGTGCAAGCCCATCGGGGTTCGAATCCCCGGCCCTCCGCTTCGTTTTGCTGCCCCCGGCGCGGCAGCCGCAGAGCAGCAGCAGACCCCCGCCGACCGTTTCAAAGCCAGCTCCCGCTCCTCCGCTCACCCGCTCCCCCGCTCCCAGTTCCCCAGATGCTGGATGAGGTCGTCGATCGGGATGACCTGCCGGCGGCCATTGTCTTCGCCGCGGAACACTACTGCGGACCAGCCCTTCATGCCGACCGGCCGCAGCACGCGTCCATTCACGCGCAGGTGTTTGCCGGAGATCGCGCGGATGAGGACGCGCTCGTACCGTGACCGCGCGAGCTGCGCGGGCGGGAACAGGTCTTCCCACGTGCACAGGCGGCCGACGTCGTCGTACTCCTCGGGTCGGTCGTCGAGCTCGAGCAGGGAAGGACTGCGCCCGCGCATGACGGAACCGATCAGCCGGAACGTGAACGGGTCCGACAGTCGTCGAATCGAGCGCCAGAATGTGCGCACCGTGTGACCGGCGATCTCGCGCAGGCTCATCGTGCCGTGGCGGAGCGTCGGCCACATGGCCTCGTCGATGTCGCACGTGAACGGGTTATGCGGATAGCAGCTGAAGCGCGCGAGCCAGCCCTGTCGCGAGGTATGCGGCACGGGCGCGTAGCCGCGGATTACCGGGATGTCGCGATGCTCGAGCTCGTCCAGGTCGAAGGTCTCCCACGTCATGACCTCGCGCACTATACCGACGATGAGTGTGCCGGTCGCGATCATGAGCGACGCGCTCGGCGTGAAATCGACGGTGATCTCGATGCGGTCGCCCCGCGGCCGCACGCCGACGCCGGTGGAGCGGCGGTTCGTAGCGAGCAGCATGACGGGCGGCGGCAGGATGTAGGCGAGCAGCGTGGCGAGGCGCTCGACCGTCCGGCCGTTCTGCTGCTGTACCTCCGGCACATCGAAGGAGACGTTGTAGTGCGCGCTGAACCCCGCCAGACGGCTCTCATGGCCCGCGCGCGCATCCCACGCGTCCAGCTCGGTGCGTATGAAGCGGATCGATTCCCACAGTGAGCGACCCGCGCGGGCCGCGCAGCCGCGCTCGATTTCGATGACGGGCGTGGCAACCTCGATGACGCCGGTGTCGAAGTAGACTGCGCCACCAGTCGGCAGGTGGTACGACGTGCCCTGGCGGTGCATGAGGTCGCCGCGAACGAAGTCGCGAGGGGTGCCGAACACGTCCTCCGGCCGCGTCTGTTCGTCGTTGACGAGGAGCACGAACTCGGCTTCCATGCCCATCGCGGCGCGGCGCGGCCGCTCCGACGCGAAAGTAAGGTCCTGCTTCTTCTGCTGCTGCATAAATACGGTGCTCGTTACTGCGTCGCCACGAAAATGGTGTAGCCCAGGTCCAGGTGCAGATGGTCGTCCACCTCGCCATCACCGGAGCCGGCCGGCCGGATCCAGACGCCGGGGATCAAGCGGCGCGCGAGCTCCGCGTACTTCTCGATCTCGGTGCGCTCCTCGAGCCAGCAGTCACCGACGCGGTAGATGTTCGCAGCCGTGCCCCAGCAGTGGCGCGAGGCCATGCGGCTGAGGGCATGGCCCGGCGAACGGTACCCGCCGTTGGCCGCGACATGCACGTACGTGCCGACCTCCAGCCGGAACAGCTCGAGGGCGGACGCCAGCAGCAGCAGAGCGCATGGAACGTACCGTGGAAACGTCCGCAGAGGTGCGGCCTCGCGGACGTCCACGCCGATCAGCTCCCACAGGTTGAAGTGGGCAGTCAGCGGCAGGTCCAGCGCCTGCTGCCACGAGTCGATGCGCATGAAGGTGGCGGGCAGGACGCGCTCGTGGCCGTGGCGGTCGATCAGCGACTCTCCGGGCCGGAGCACGTGGCGGCACGCTTCCGGCAGCGCGCTGCCTTCCACGAGCGGGAGGGGCAGTTGGCTCAATCGTCCTCTCCCATCATCTGCCGGTAGACGGCGCGTGAGATCCGGGCGATGCATTTGTGGCGGCTCCCCCTGTCCGGCTCCCATTCGGTCAGGATCACCACGACGTATGGTGCGCGGCTTTCGAGGTAGACGACGCCGGCATCGTGTGCGACGGATGACATCTCACCGGTCTTGTGCGCGACACGCGCGTCGTCCGGCAGGCCGGCCGGGATGCCGCTCCTGAAGCGTTGCTGGTGCAGGATCTCGAGCATGGCGTCGCATGCGGCCTCGGAGATGGCGAGCCGCTCCTCGATCAGCCGGAGCGCGCGGCGCAGCCCGTCGGCGGTGACGCGGTTGTTGATGCCGGCCTGGAACGCGGCCTCGTCCTCGACGCCGCGGTGCAGCTCGATACCCGTCGCCAGGCCGAGCCGCTGGAGCGTGTGCCGCGTCTCCTCGATCCCCACCAGGTCCAGCAGCAGATTCGTCGCGAGATTGCTGCTCGTCACGATCATGTGCTCCGACAGCTCGCTCACCGTGAGCATCTTCCCGCGCGCCGCGTGCACGTCGCTGTTCGCGTCGCGTCCCGAGTCCACGCGGAACGGCGCGCCGTCCACGACGCTCAGGAACCGGTTGCGCACGTGCACTCGCGAATACCGCTTGAACCGTCCCTGCTCGATCGCGTCGAACACGCCGAGCAGCACCGGTACCTTGATGGTGCTGGCCGCGTGAAACCACCGGTCGCCGTTGACGGACCAGGCTGTACGATGCTCGAAATCGAAGGCTGACACCGCAACTGCGAGTGCTCCGGCTTCGTCGGCTATCTGCCTTATCTGTTGATGCAGGGTCGAGTGATCCACGCCCGCACCGTGGGCAAGATTTTGGCCAGACCGGTGGCGGGCAGTGTCGGCTACCAGACGGGATTCAGTACGAGCATCTCCTCCACCTGCTCCGGTGCGAGCGCACGGGAGAAGAAGAAGCCCTGTGCGTACTGCGGCCCGAGCCGGCGCAGGAACGCGAGCTGCTCCTCCGTCTCGACGCCCTCTGCGACGGTCTCCATGCCGAGGTTGCGGCTCAGCGTGATGATGGTTTCGACCAGTCGCGGATTGCTGCCCGTGAAGCCGATCTGGCTGACGAACGAGCGGTCGATCTTCAGCGTGTCCACGGGAAACGAGTGCAGGTAGCTGAGCGAGGAATAGCCGGTGCCGAAGTCATCGATGCAGAGCCGAATGCCGCGGGCGCGGAGCGCGACCAGCGACGCAGTGACGGCTTCCTCGTGCTGGACGACGATGCTTTCCGTGATCTCCAGCTTCAGTGCCTGGGGCGCCAGCCCGGAGCGCGCCAGCGCCGTGTCCACCTGCTCCAGCAGGTCGGCCTGCATGAACTGCTTCGTGGACAGGTTCACACTCATTGTCATGTTTGCCGGTTCCGGGAACCGTGCGAGCCAGGTGCTCATCTGACGGCACGCTTCCTGGAGCACCCACCAGCCGATGCCCACGATGAGGCCGGTCTCTTCGGCGAGCGGGATGAACTCGTCAGGCGGCACGATGCCGCGGACCGGATGCTGCCACCGGATCAGCGCCTCGAAACCGCGGATGCGGCCGTCGTCGAGGCCGATGATCGGCTGGTAGTGGACCCGGAACTCCCTGCGTTCCAGGGCGCGGCGCAGGTCTGTTTCGACCTGCAGGGTGTGCACGGCGCGTTCGTGCATGTTGCGGTCGAAGACCTCGTAACGCGACCGACCCTCCACCTTCGCACGGTACATCGCGGTATCCGCATCGCGGAGGATGTCATCGGTCTTCTCGTAGCCGGTGGAGCTGAGCGCAATACCGATGCTGGCCGACGTGAAGATCTCGTGACCGGCCAGGTGGAACGGAACGCTGAGCTCGACAAGCACGCGGTCGGCGATGCGGGTCGCGTCGCGGACGTCGCCGATGTCATCGAGCAGGATCGCGAACTCGTCGCCGCCCAGGCGGGCCACCGTGTCGCCGGTCCGCACGCACTGCTCGAGACGCCGCGCGATGGAGACCAGCAGCTCATCGCCGACGATGTGACCCAGGCTGTCGTTCACCACCTTGAACCGGTCGAGGTCGAGGAACGCGATGCCGAAGACGTAACCCTCGTGCCGCTCACTGTGACGGAGGAGTCGTTCGAGCCGGTCCACGAACAGCGCGCGGTTGGGCAGGCCGGTCAGTGCATCGTGGAACGCGTTGTGGACGAGCTTCTCCTCGGCCACCTTGCGCTCGGTGATGTCGTGGATGATGCCGACCACGCCCATGATCTCGCCGGAAGGCGACATGTGAGGGCTGTACACACTGGAGACCCAGCCGGATCTGCCGGTGTCCGGGACCGAGAACGGCGTGTCCGGTGCGTGCAGCGTCTCGCCGCCGAGCGCGCGTTTCAGGAGCTCGTCCACGCCGTGCTCGTGCAGGTGCGGAAAAGCGTCCGTCGCGCGGGTACCGATCAGTCGCGCAGCGCCGAGCCCCGTCAGCTCCTCCATGAAGCGGTTCCACACCTGGTAGCGGAGCTGGCGGTCGTACACGATGATGCCCTGCCGCACGCTGCTGATGATGGCTCGCGTGAAATGTTCCGACGCACGGTACTTGTCCTCGCTCTCGCGCAGGCCGTTGACCAGCAGCTGGAACTGCTCCTGCGCCGCCTCCGCGGCGGCGCGCGCCTGCACGGCGCTCTCATAGAGCAGCGCGTTGTCGAGCGCGACGGAGGCGCGGCGCACGAACTCGCCGGCTGTCGCAAATTCCTCCGCGCCGTAGGACCTGCGCTCGGTGGAGAGGAGGGAGATCGCGCCGAGCGTCTGGCCGCGCGACCGCAGCGGAATCACGAGGTACGACTGGATCCCGAACTCCCGCATGAGGCTGCCCTCATCCGAATCTGCAGGCCAGGGGCACTCGTCGTGGCCCGCCAGTGCGTCCATCCGGGTCTGACCGGTGGTCAGGGCGATGTACTGCGGAGAGGCGGGCTCGAGCCGGGTCTGTCCGAGAAGACGGCGCAGACGCGGCTGGTGACGGGGGTCGGCGTGCACCACGGCTGCACGGCGTGAGCCGCCCGGCGTGGTCAGGTCGACCATGCAGACATCGGCCAGGTCCGGCACGGCTGCGTTCGCCACGGTCTCGACGGTGGCTGCACTGTCAAGCGTGGTGCCGAGCACCATGCTGGCCCGCGCCAGGAAAGCCATCCGCCCTTCCTGTACGCGGGCGGAATGAAACGCGATACGGGCTGCGTCCAGCGCCGCCGCGTCGCGGAGCGCCGGCGCGGCCTCTTCCTCGTCTGCCTTCAGCGAGCTGGGTTCATGGCGCTCGGTCAATGCGCACTCGCCATCCCGGTTGCGTCGTTCATGGACAGGCCAGCCTGCACGCAATATTGTAATTGCATGACCCACATCATGACAGTGGCCAGAGGCTGAGGAAGGCGGGGCGGTCATGAACATCGTGGTGCCGACAGAGGCCGCGGCGGGCGAAGCGCGCGTCGCCCTGGTGCCGGAGAGCGTGGCCCGGCTCACGGCCGCCGGCTGCGTCATTGGCGTCGAAGCCGGTGCCGGCGCGGCCGCGGGGTTCGACGATGCCGCATATGAGGCAGCCGGCGCCTCGATCGGGACGGACCGCAGGACCCTGCTCTCCGCGGCCGGCGTGGTGCTCACCGTCAGGCTGCTTCCTTCGTCCGACGTCGACCAGCTCTCACCGGGTACCGTGCTGATCGGGATGCTGCGCCCGTTGCAGGAGGCGCCCGCGATGAAGCAACTCGCTGAGCGCGGAGTGCGCGCGCTGTCGCTCGAGCTCGTGCCGCGGATCACGCGCGCGCAACGGATGGACTCGCTGTCGTCGCAGGCGACGGTGGCCGGCTATCGCGCCGTGCTGCTCGCTGCCGCGTCCCATGGCAAGTTCTTCCCCATGCTGATGACTGCCGCCGGCACCATTCCTCCGGCGAAAGTGCTCGTGCTCGGCGCGGGCGTCGCCGGCCTGCAGGCGATCGCCACGGCCCGCCGGCTCGGCGCAGTGGTACAGGGCTTCGACATCCGGCCGGCCGTCAAGGAGCAGGTCGAGAGCCTCGGCGCGACGTGGGTCGGCCTGGAGCTGGACGAGGCGGAAGGCAGTGGCGGCTATGCAAAGGAAGTGTCGGAGGCGACGCAGCGTCGTGAGCATGAACACCTGCACCGGCTGGTAGCGGACGCCGACGTCGTCATCACGACCGCACAGATCCCCGGCCGGCCCGCGCCCGTGCTGATCACGCGCGACATGGTGGAAGCGATGAAGAGCGGCGCGATCATCGTGGACCTGGCCGCCGAGAGCGGCGGCAACTGCGAGCTGACGCGTCCCGACGAGGACGTGCGGCACGGCCGCGCGCTCATCCTGGGACCCAGCGACATCGCGGCAGGCATGCCGATCCACGCAAGCCAGATGTACTCGCGCAACATCGAGGCGCTGGTGCAGCACATCGTGCGCGATGGCGTACTGCAGCTGGACACGGAGGACGAGATCGTCCGTGAATGCCTCGTTACTGATGCCGGCAGCATCGTGCACCCGCGTGTGATCGCCGCCGTCGCAGGAGAGCCCTGAACATGGTCACTGAACTGCTGCTCTCGCTCTACATCTTCGTGCTCGCGATATTCGTCGGCTTCGAGGTCATCGCCAAGGTGCCGCAGATGCTGCACACACCGCTGATGTCGGGATCCAATGCGATATCCGGAATCACGCTCGTGGGCGCGGTCGTCGTCGCCGGCCGGGTCGATTCGATGCTCAGCACGGCGCTCGCCGTGATCGCAGTAGCGTTCGCGACGATCAATGTGGTCGGCGGATTCCTCGTCACCGACCGCATGCTGCAGATGTTCAGGCGTCGTCCCGGGGACGGCAAATGAGCGAAGCGACCAGCGGGGTGTCGATCATCATCGAGGCCGCATACCTCATTGCGGCAGTGCTGTTCATTGTCGGGCTGAAGCGACTCAGCTCACCCGCCACGGCGCGCTCGGGGAACGTGCTCGGCGCACTGGCCATGCTGATTGCCGTCGCCGCGACCCTGCTGCACGGCGACATCATCAGCTGGGTCTGGATCCTCGCCGGCGTCGTCATTGGCAGCGCGGTCGGCATCGCCATGGCGCTGAAGGTCAGGATGACCGCGATGCCGCAGATGGTCGCGCTGCTGAACGGGTTCGGCGGCGGCGCCTCGGCGCTGGTCGCCGGCGACGAGTATCTGCGCTTCGCCGCCGGCTCGATCGACGCGCCCATGCATATCCAGGCGACGATCATGCTCAGCGTGCTGGTCGGCTGGCTCACGCTCTCCGGCAGCCTGATCGCATTCGCCAAGCTGCAGGAGCTCGTCAGCGGCCGGGCCATGAGCTATCCGGGTCAGCGGTTCATCAACGGGCTGATCTTCGCTGCGACGTTTGCGCTCGCGGCCTGGCTCGTCGCGGCAGACGCCGACCTGCCGCTCTACATGGCCCTGAACGTCGCTGCGCTCGTGCTCGGTGTGCTCTTCGTGCTCCCGATCGGCGGCGCGGATATGCCGGTCGTGATCTCACTGCTGAACTCGTTCTCCGGCATTGCCGCCGCCATGACCGGTTTCGTGCTCGGCAACAACGTGCTGATCATCAGCGGCGCGCTGGTCGGCGCGTCGGGCATCATTCTGACGAAGATCATGTGCGACGCGATGAACCGCTCGCTGACGAACGTGCTGTTCGGCGCGTTCGGCGCCGCGCCTGCAGCCGGCGCCGGCGCGACGGCCTCGGCGGATGGCAGGACCGTCAAGGACATCACGGCGGAAGACGCGGCCATCCTGCTGACGTACGCGCGGTCCGTCGTGTTCGTGCCCGGATACGGCCTCGCCGTGTCGCAGGCGCAGCACCAGGTGCGCGAGCTGGCGGATCTGCTGCAGGGTCGCGGCGTGGACGTGAAGTACGCGATCCATCCGGTCGCCGGTCGGATGCCCGGCCACATGAACGTGCTGCTGGCCGAGGCGAACGTACCGTACCCGCTGCTGATCGAGATGGAGCAGATCAACCCGGAGTTCGACCGGACCGATGTCGCCGTCGTGATCGGTGCGAACGATGTCGTCAATCCTGCCGCACGTCACGATGCCGGCAGTCCCATTTACGGCATGCCGATCCTCGATGTGGACAGAGCGAAGAACGTCATCGTGATGAAACGCAGCATGAATCCCGGCTTTGCGGGCATCGAGAACGAGCTGTTCTACAGCGACAACACGCGCATGCTGTTCGGCGACGCGCGCAAGTCCCTGACTGAGCTGATTCAGCAGGTGAAAGCCGGAGTTTGAGCATTCCTCGGCAGCCTGGTAGATTCGCTGCGGGTGTCGGGCTGCGCGCGGTCGCGCGCCGTTTCGGGCACCGCTGGGTACTGCGCGGCATCGACATGGACGTGCAGCCCGGCGAAGTGCTGGCGCTGACCGGCAGCAACGGCAGCGGCAAGACGACGCTGCTGCGCATCCTCGCCACGCTGCTGCGGCCGACGCGCGGCACGGCGTCCATCTTCGGGCGGGACGTCGAGCGTGACCGGGACGAGATCCGGGGCGATGTCGGCTTCCTCGGCCACGCCAGCGCGCTCTACGACGACCTGACGGCGGCGGAGAACCTCTCCTTCGCGGTGCGGATGGCGGGCCGTGACGTGGATCCGGCGGCGGTCGCGGCAGCACTCGAGAGGGTCGGGCTGCTGGCCGTCGGCGCCGAGCCCGCGCGCGGCTTTTCGGCCGGCATGCGGCGCCGGCTGGGGCTCGCCCGGCTGATGCTGCGGCCACCACGCCTGCTGCTTCTCGACGAGCCGTACACCAGCTTCGACAGTGACGGCATCGCCGTCGTGAATGGCTTCGTGATGGCTTGTGCGGCGGAGGGCGGTGTGGTCGTTCTGACGACGCACGACATGACCCGCGCGCTCGACGTGGCCACGCGTCGGGCCCACCTGGTTGGCGGCCGGCTCGCACCATGATGGGTCCGGAGCTGCACCGCATCCGCGCGGTCGTGTGGAAGGACCTGACGGCCGAGCGCCGCACGAAGGCGCACTTCAACTCCGTCGTCTTCCTGGCCGGTCTGATCCTGCTGCTCTTCGGGTTCGCGCTGGGGCCCGAGGCCGAGGCGCTCCGCGACGTGGCCGCGGGCGTGCTCTGGCTGACGGTCCTGTTCAGCGGGGTCCTCTCCTTCAACCGGTCCTGGGAGCAGGAGCTCGAGCACGGCGCCCTCGAGATGCTGCTACTCTACCCGGGCAGCTGCCGGTCCATCTTCCTCGGCAAGCTGCTGGCGAACCTGACGTTCGTGCTGCTGGTCGAGCTGGTGATGGTTCCGGCCGCGGCCATTTTGTACGATATTCCGGTATGGCCGGTGCTCCTGCCGCTGGCCGGCGTGCTGCTCCTGGGGACGCTCGGGTTCGTCACCCTGGGTACGTTCTACGCCGCCATGGCGAGCCGGCTGCGGGCGCGCGAGGTTATGCTGCCGCTGCTGTTGTTCCCGATGCTGGTGCCGCTGCTGCTGGCGGCGGTGCAGGCGACGCGCGCCATACTCGCGGGTGGTCCGATGGAGCAGGCCGGCGCGTGGACGCGCATGCTGGTGGTGTTCGATGTCATATTCTTCGTGGGCACGCTGTACGCCTTCGAGCACGTGATCGAGGATTGAAGCGTATGAGCACTGACGTTCGGAGGCCGCGCTGGCTGCTGCCCTTCGGCTGGTTCGCGATGCTGTTCTTCGTCGCCGCACAGGCGTGGGCGCTGCTGGTGTCTCAGCCGGAGCGCGACATGGGTCACCTCCAGAAGATCCTGTACGCGCACGTGCCTGCGGCGTGGGTGTCGATGGTCGCGTTCACGGTGGTGTTCATCGGCAGCGTGCTGTACCTGTGGAAGCGCAGCATGAAATACGACATGCTCGCCGCCGCCGCCGCCGAGGTGGGCGTACTGCTGACTGCGCTGACGCTCGCCCTCGGCTCGATCTGGGGCCGCCCCACCTGGGGCATCTGGTGGACCTGGGACCCGCGTCTGACCTCGACCGCCATCCTGCTGCTGATCTACATCGGCTACCTGTCGCTCCGCTCATTCACGGAGGACGTCGAGCGGCGCGCCCGCTGGTCCGCGGCGGTTGGGATACTCGGCTTCCTGAACGTGCCGATCGTCTACATGTCGGTTCGCTGGTGGCGGACCATCCACCAGGTGCAGTCCACGCCCGACACGATGGACGCGACGTACGCGCTGGGGCTGCAGCTCAACGCGTTCGCGTTCCTGTTCCTGTTCATTTTCTTCACCGGCCTCCGCTATTACGTTGAAAGGCTGGAGCGCGCCCGTGCCGCGCGGCTCGAGGACGCGGCTCTGCTGAGGAACGAGATCCATGTCTGATTGGTTCTATATCGGGCTCGCCTTCGGGCTCACCTGGTCCGTGATCGCCGGCTACACGCTGCTGCTGCATCGCCGGCGAGTCAGGGCCGAAGCGGAGCTCGCGAAGGCATCGGCCGTTTCGGGAGGTGAGTCATGAAGCGCGCGCATACCCGCTGGCTCGGCGGTCTGGTCGCGACCGTGGTCGTGCTGTCCGGCTTCGGCTACCTGGTCTACGGCGGCATCAGCGAGAACCTGGTGCCGTATTTCCAGACGCCGGCGGAGCTGCTCGCCCGAGGCGACAGGGCAGTGGGTCAGCCGAGCCGTCTCGGCGGCCAGGTCGTGCCGGGCACGGTCGATTGGGATGCGGACGCGCTGGAGCTGCGTTTCACGCTGCAGGACGCGGGCAGCCACGTGGCCGTAATCTCGCGGAGTGCACCGCCGGCCATGTTCCGCGAAGGGCAGGGCGTGATCGTGGAAGGGAAGCTGAACCGGGCGGGCGTGTTCGAGTCGTCGAGCCTGATGGTGAAGCACTCGAACGAGTACCGGCCGCCGGCGGATGGAGAGGCACGGCCGGAAGACATGTATCGCAGTCTGATCCGGGAGCCGGCCGGTACATGACGCGGCTGCTCGGGTTGTCGGCTGTCTCGGCGTCGCTCGCCATAGCCGCGTACGGCATGGTCGCCGCGGTCGTCGGCGTCCGGCTGCGCGATGCGGCGCTGGTCCGCAGTGCGCGCGCGGCCGCGTACATGACGTTTGCGCTGATGACGATCGCGAACCTCGCGATGATCTTCGGCCTCGTCACGCACGACTTCAGCATCGATTACGTCGCGCAGGTCGGCAGCCGCGCGACGCCGGTGTTCTTCACGGTCATCTCGCTGTGGAGTGCGCTCGAGGGCTCCATCCTGTTCTGGGGCTGGGTGCTCTCGCTGTACACGGCGGTCGCGATGTGGCTGACGCGCGATACGCTCGGCTCACTCGGCGCCTACGCGAACGCGACGCTGCTCGGCGTCGGCATCTTCTTCTACATCCTGCTGCTCGGGCCGGCCAACCCGTTCGGCCTGGTTTCGCCGGTGCCCGCCGACGGTCCCGGTCCCAATCCGCTGCTGCAGAACCACCTGCTGATGGCCGTGCACCCGCCGCTGCTCTACCTCGGCTACGTCGGCATGACGGTGCCTTTCGCGTTCGCGATCGGCGCGCTGCTGTCCGGCCGGCTGGACGACACCTGGCTACGCGTGACCCGGCGCTGGACGGTCGCGGCGTGGATGTTCCTGACGCTCGCGATCGTCGCCGGGATGTGGTGGTCCTACGAGGTGCTCGGCTGGGGCGGATACTGGGCGTGGGACCCGGTCGAGAACGCGTCGTTCATGCCGTGGCTGACCGCCACCGCGTTCATGCACTCGGCCATGGTGCAGGAGCGGCGCGCGCTGTTCCGCGTCTGGAACATGACGCTCATCATCACGACGTTCGTGCTGACCATCCTCGGCACGTTCCTCACGCGCAGTGGCATACTGTCATCGGTGCACGCGTTCAGCGAGGGACCGATCGGCTTCTACTTCCTCGCCTTCATCGCCGTGGTCCTGGTCTTCTCGCTCGCACTGCTGGCCGGCCGCTCCGTCGAGCTGCGCGGCGACGGACACCTGGACGCCGTGGCGTCTCGCGAGACGGTGTTCATGCTGAACAACCTGGTGCTCGCGGCGTTCACATTCACGGTACTGCTCGGCACGATGTTCCCGCTCGTCGCCGAGGCCGCACGCGGCGTGAAGGTCAGTGTCGGCGGTCCGTTCTTCAACCGTATGACACTGCCGCTCTGCGTGACGCTGCTGTTCCTCGTCGGCGTCGGGCCCATGCTGCCGTGGCGCGTTTCGGACATGGCGGAGGTGCGCCGCAAGCTGCTCGCGCCCGGCATCGCGCTGCTCGTGACGGCGACGGTGGCGGTGACGCTCGGCATGCGCCATCTGCTCGGCGTCACAGCGTTCGCGTTCGCCGCATTCGCGCTGGTCACCAACATCCAGGAGTTCGCGGTCGCGACGGCCGCGCGCCGGCGAGCGACCGGACGTGGGTGGGCGTCTGCGTTCTGGGGCCTCGTCAACTCGAATCCGCGCCGCTACGGCGGCTATACTGCGCACATCGGACTGATCGTGCTGGCGATCGGCATCACCGGTTCCTCCGTGTTCCGCGCCGAGCGCGAGGCGACGCTGCGCGTCGGCGAGGCCGTGCAGCTGCGCGAGTACACGGTGCGCTTCGACGAGCTGTGGGCGCAGGACGAGCCGCACCGGTTCGTGGTCGGCGCTGACTTCTCCGTGCTCGATGGCGACCGCGTCATTGGCACGATGGATCCGCGGCTCAACTATTACCGCGCGCGCGGATCCGAGGCGATCACGACGCCGGCCGTGCGTACGCGTGCGGACAACGACCTGTACATGACGCTGCTGGCGTTCGAGCGCGACGGCTCATCGGCGACGGTCTCCGTGATCGTGGAGCCGCTCGTCGTCTGGATCTGGGTCGGCAGCCTGATCATCGCGCTGGGCGCGCTCTTCAGTCTGTGGCCGCGCCGTCGCACGCCGCCGCGCACGGTCCGGCGCGAAGCCGTCCTCACGGAAGCGGGTGCGGCATGAACTGGCGCAGAGCAGCAGTCGGCGCGGCGGTGGCGCTGCCGGTGATCGCGCTGCTTGCATACGGCATGACGCAGAACCCCAACGAGCGGCCGTCCACGCTGGGCGGCAGGCCCGCGCCGGAGTTCGCGCTGCCGGTGATGGACGCGCCCGCGGATACGGCGAGGCTGTGGGAGCATGCGGGTGAGCTCGTGGTGCTGAACTTCTGGGCTTCGTGGTGCCTCGAGTGCCGCCGCGAACATGGCGAGCTCTCTCGTGCGGCTGAGCAGTACGGCCCGCAGGGCGTAAACTTCTACGGCGTCCTGTACGGCGACACGCCGGAGAACGGCCGCGCGTGGATCGACGAGATGGGCGGGCAGTCGTATCCGTCTCTCCTCGATGCGGGGTCCCGCACCGCCATCGACTACGGCCTGCTCGGCGTGCCCGAGACGTTCATCATCGACCGCAGCGGTACCGTCGTGCACAAGCAGCTCGGGCCGATCTCGCTGGCGCAGCTTTCTGCGATCCTGGACCCGCTGCTCGCCGCGTCGGCCGGCGCGACGGAGTGATGCGGCCCGGAGTGGCGGCGCTGATCGCCTGCATGCTGGTCATCGTCGCGGCATTCCCGCCGCGCGCGGTCGCACAGACGCAGACGGGTGCCGTGCAGATCGTGGAGGAAGTCGAGCTGGACCGGCAGACGCGCGACGTCGCAGCGCAGCTTCGCTGCGTCGTTTGTCAGGGGCTCTCCATCCAGGACTCGCCGTCATCGCTCGCGCAGGAGATGCGCGCGGTCGTGCGCGAGCAGCTCGCGGCCGGGAAGTCGCCGGATGAGGTGAAGCAGTTCTTCGTCGACAAGTACGGCGAGTGGGTGCTGCTCCAGCCGCGCGCGTCCGGCTTCAACCTGCTGGTCTACGCACTGCCGGTTCTCATGCTGATCGGCGGCGCCGTCTTCGTCGGTGTGACCGCCCGCCGGCTGGTGAGCCCTGCACGCCATGCGCAGCAGTCGCCCGGCGATCACACGCCGTAACGCGGGCGGCGGACGGGCCTAGACCCGGAGCATGCAGCGGAACCCCCGCGCCGCGTAGTAGGAATCCGCGCCGTTGTGGTACACCCAGACCGTCCCGAAGCGGTAGTCACCGAAGATCGCGCCACCCAGCTTTCTGATGGCCGGCGGTGTCAGCAGCCAGCTCGAGGTCTTCGTATCGAATTCTTCGAGCTCCTGCAGTTTCCGGTACTCGTCCTTGGTCATAATGTCAGCCCCCATGGCGGCGGCCAGCTCGATGGCGCTGGCTTCCGGCTTGTGCTTCTTCCGTGCGTCCAGCGCTTCGCGGTCATAGCACACGCTCCTGCGGCCCTGCGGACTTTCCGGTGAGCAGTCCACGAAGATGTACTCACCCGCCTTCCCGTCGTGACCAATCACATCCGGTTCGCCGCCGCTCCGCTCCATCTCATCGAGCGACCGCAGCTTGTCGGGATCGTCCTCCAGTCGCAGCCGCACATCCTTCCACTGGACGCCTTTGTGGCGGTGCATGTGCTTCTCGAAACGGGCCTTCATCGTTGCCAGCAGTTCTTCGCGTTGAGCCGGTCCGGGAGTCTTCGTTTTCTTCGTTGCCATATGCCGTTGCCCCTTCTGTGTATCCTCCGTAGCTCGGTAGATCGTTGCCGGAGTCGCGCCCTGCTATTGCCTCCAGCCATAGCGAGCCGCGTCGTCGGAATCGGCGTCGATCCGATTCCAGAAATCGTTGTCGAAGGTCGGGTCGATGGCTGCAAGCCGCGCCTTGATCGCGGCGACCTTGCGCCCCAGATACTGATCTTCGCGCGTTCGTTCCTCGATCCAGCGGGATAGAGACGCAGCTCACGCGCGATGGCGGCCGCGACCCGCGCGACTTCGCCTTCGGCGGGGTCCTCGGCCGATCCACCGCCCCATTCGTAGTCGTAGCGGTACGGCCCACCCGTCCACACGACGTCCACCTGCTGCCGCCTCCCCACCTCCGCGAGCAGGTCGCGGAAATCTGCCTGCCCGCTTGTGTCGGATTGCTCTGCCTGGACGGTTGAGCTCGACGGTACGTCGTTCCTGTCGGGCTCCGAGCCGTTGGAGCACGCTGACGCAATGACGATGACCGCGAGCAGCCCTGCGGCGCTCGCCTTCCCATCCGATTTCTCTCTTGCCATGCATCGCCTCGCTCGAGTTGTTCTCACGCCTGCATCAATGCGAAGCAGGCTCCCACCGGATCCTGAATCACGGCGAACACGGGCGTGCCGGCGCCGTCTCGCAGCACCCGGCACTAGTGCTCGTTCGGAGCCGCGAGCGGGTATCGTCGAATATATGGCACATCGAAGTCGTCCGTAGCCACACCCACAATGAAGTGCGGTCGAATCGCAAGCAACCGAATTCCGGGTGGCGTTCGAACTGAACCCCGCAGTTCGCCAGTTGGAGCGAATACGAGCCAGTCGTATCCGGACGAGTCGTCGAAGTCGCTTCTCGCAACCCAGACGTCCCCGTGTTCGCTGATACGAACGGCGGCGAAGGCAGGCAGGCGGTGTGGCAGGTAATCGAGAAGGAGCTGCCGGGTGCGCGGATCCGGAGGACGACCCCCCAGGTCCTCGCGAATCTGCGCCTCCTGGCGCCGACGGATGTCGTCCGCATCGGCCGGGTGATCAACGCCGCGCACCCGCAGTAGAGTCCGGTCACCGCTGGCAGCCGTAAGCTCCAGTTCGAAAGAGTCACTTCGCCCGGCAACAACGAGAATGCGATTTGACTCCAGCAACGCCTGCGGCAGGTACGGCGGGTCGGCCTGGATCACACTCAGTCGTCCAGCACCACCGTCCTGCACGATTCGAAGACGACTCCTGTCGGCCATCACCTTGACTGTATCGAGAACACCTCCTGTCTCGCTCAGTCGCTCAATGACGATGGAGTCCACCTCCAGTCGAGCATCGTGAACTTCAGTGACTCGACCAGCTGCGATCCACGGAGACACGGCCCAATAGCTCCCATCGGTCAGACGGTGAAGGGACGTGATGCGGTTGCCCGTCCCTGACCGGAGGGCGATGGTCTCGATCAACCCACCGTTGAGCAGGAAGCTGGTCGTCCTTCCCGAACGGACGTCGTAGGTGAACACCGTATCACCCGATACGCCGGCAACGAGCGGCGCCCCGGCAAACTCACCGGGCCCGTCGCCGCGCCGCCCGATTGTGGCTTGATGGCGCCCGTCCCCGCCGAACACTCGGAGTTCGTGAGAATCACCGTCCGAAACGACCAGTCCGTCATCGGGCGTGAGTGCTAAGTCGACGATCCGCGAAAAAGTGTATTCGGCTGCCCCTTCTCGAGCGCCGATCTCGAGATCATGGTCTTGCACCACGCGGTAAACCGGAATTGTCGCGGATCCGAGCTCATAGCTGACAATTCGAAGACTGGCGCTGTCGCTCACCTGAGCCTGCGGGACGCCGACGTCCGATGCGGAGCAACTGACTGCCGTTGCGGATAAGCCGATCATGCCGAAATACCGTGCTTGTCTCAGCACATCTCTGCCGTCTGGTTGTGACACGTCACGCCCTGTTCGAGCTGCCTGGCGTCAGTGAAAATCCTCCAATGCGTCGACAATCTCGCGCTCCTGCCCGGTTTTGGCCGACGCGCGCCGGACCGGCCCTCCTTCCCGCACCGCAGTCACCACGTCCCGGATTGCAGTGACCACTGCGTCCGGCCGGTCATCGTGGACGTAGTGGCCGGCGCCCTCGACGATCCGGTGGTCCGAGTTCGTGGAAAGCCCGGCCAGCTCCTCGTGCAGTTCCAGCCACGTGCGCCGCATGGCGGCATTACCCTCGGCGGAGACGGCGGGCATGGTCAGGGACACGCCGGCGGTCAGAACCACTACCGGGCGATTCCCGACCGAACCTGTCCGGCCACTCTGCTCGGACATCGCGTCGATCGCTCGAGACTCGGCCAGGACACCCTCGGGAAGGCTCCGCCACCAGTACGCCGTCCGCGGAGTTGGGCGCTCGGGAGCGAAGGTCCGGTACGGCGCGAGGATCCTGAACAGCCAGCGCAGGTCAGGCTCTGCCTTCTTCGTCTCAATCAGCAGCCGGAGTTCCGCAGGAAAGCGGCTGTCCTGCTCCGGGTGCGATGCGTCCACGAAGACGAAGCCGGCGGCCTCGCCCGGATACCGCCCGTCGAAGACCCGTACCAGCAGCCCCCCCAGTGAGTGCCCGACAAGCACGTACGGAGGAGGCTCCGATGCCGCGGCGAGGAGGGTGTGCAGCTCACCAGCGATTCGCTCAGCGTCTCGCGGACCCTCGCGCGGTTCGCTCCACACTGTCCCCGCGCGGTCGTAGGCGCAGACCCTGGACATCAGGGAGAGCTCATCGCGGATGCCGGCCCATGACCAGGATCCCCGGTCGTCCAGGCCCGACTCCAGGATTATCGTCGGGGAGCCATGTCCGGTGCAGTAGATGTGGGATTGCCGGCCATCGATCTCGACGAGCAGGCCGGGCGGAGGGAAATCCCGCTTCGCCCGATGGACGGCAATCTGCCGTAAGACAAGGCTGGCCGTCAGAGCGAGAAGGACCAGGCCGACGACGAGGATTCCGGTGCCGAAGACGAGACGCCTGATCACGATACCAACGCGGGACCTTGCCGGTGAGCCCGGCGACGACGCCCGCGATCCCCACGTCGCGACATCAGGTTCTCGTGTACGTAGCGACCTGCCAGAGAAACGAGTGCGCGAAGGAGGTGCGGCGGAAACCACATCGCTGAAGAATGCCGTCCACCTGCTCAGTGGGGTGGAGGTATGTCCGAAAGGCGCTCCCGCGCAGCCGGAACCAGACGTTGGCCAGAGAGGTTCCGACTCGCGTGATGGCGCGCTCGCGCGGTAACACCAGGCCGTAGAGATGCTGCGCCTTCGCTGCGGAGGCAGTCACCAGGCGCTCCACGTCGGGATAGCAGCAGACCACGCGGTCCAGCGTCACCACATCTGCCGTGGCGAGGCTCGATGCCAGCTCGACGAAGTCGCCGAAGTGATATGAGATCTGCTCCCGGACTCCCCGCCGGTCCGCTTCCAGCTTCGAAACCGCAAGGTAGGCCGCCGACGCATCAACCTGCACTGCGCGAGAGAATCCGGCATGCAGGAGCTCGTGCTGTATTGCGCCTACGCCACCGCCGATGTCGAGCAGGCTCTCGTCCGCGCCCCGCTGCGCGAGCAGGGCATCGAGAAGCAGTCGCGTGGTCGCCGACGGACCGCGAGAACGGTAGCGCCGCAGGTCGCGTCGGGCGGCCCGCGTGTTGAACAGATCGCTGGCGTCCTCGCAGTGCCTGCAGCAATTCACGGAAGCCTTCCCCTCGTAGCATCAACTGCGTGACACAATGTGGTCATTCGCAGTTCTGCGTCGCGCACAACCGCTGGCTGAAGAAAGGCAGCACGTTGTTCTGAAAACGAACTCCCATCCCGCTCGTGTGGGTGCCGCTGTACACCTCGAACGTATGCGCGACGCCGTAGCGATCCAGGACATCGTGCAGCTTGCCGGCGTCGACGCGCAGACCGTCCCGATCGCCTACGTCGATGGCGATGCCGTTGTACTGCCTCAGGTGTCCGATGTACTGGTCCACGAACGACAGCGGCGCATTGGCCGCCCACCGCGCGAGCACACCTTCCACGGCCGCCGTGTCCCCGGACGGGAGATCGAGGTAGAGCGGCGGGTTGTTCGGATTGGGTGACCACGCGGCCGCACCTGCGAGCAGCGACCGCACCGGTCCCGGCAGTCTGGCGGCATCCGCAGTCGTCCTGATGTCGGCGAGCGCCTGCGCGTGTTCCGGAGTGAGCGGACGCGCCCGTCGCGGCGACAGGCAACACGGGCTCATGATGTATAGGCTGCCGAAAACGTCGGCGTGTTTCATGCCGATGCGCGTCGCTCCGTAGCCGCCCATCGAGTGGCCAACCAGGCCGCGGCTCCTGCGCCCCGCAATGGTACGGTAGTGGCTGTCGATGTATGCGACGACATCGTGCGCAATGTACCGCTCGAAATCGCCCGTCGTTACCGAACTCGAGTACATCGAGCCGTTGTGCAGCGTCTTCGAGTCTGGCACCACGACGATCATCTCTGTGGCGCCAAGAGCAAAAGCGCCCTCGACCGTCTGCGGCGCCTGGATCTCGCGCGACCACTGCTCCGCACCGACCGAGTAGCCGTGCAGCGCGTACACCACGGGATAGCGGCGAGTCCTCTCCGTCTGATAGCTCGGCGGCAGGAACACGATGACGTCCCGGTCTGCCGCGTTGCCTTCGAGATTGCCTTCCAGCGCCGTCCCGTGGATCGTAATGCGTTCCGCAGTCACGGGCTTCGCGCCCGGCACAACGGGCGGAACTTCCGTCTGCACCTGCGCGCGCGCCGGACCGCCGGCGGCCAGCGCGAGCACCACGAGCACAGCGACCGGAAGCACTTTCGCTACCATCATGGACGTCTCCCCGGGTTTGGCATTGACACCGCTCCGGCGTGTGTCGCCGGAGTCACGCGGTACAAGCGCCTCAGGGTCAAGTTGCGCGGTCCCGTGCTGCCGGGTCAATCTTCACGGTTACTCGGCTGTGCGGCCTGGCGCCAGTCCGTCTTGTACCCTGGAGGCATGCGCGCCCGCCGGCGTCTACAAGCCGGGTCGGCCGCACGCTGTTTCTGCATGGTCCCGTTACGGTATTGGCAAGTACAAGCTGACAGTCTCCGGAGCGTCGCTCCCCATGCGGCGCAGGATCGGTTCAGCCGGGAGAATGTTTCGACTGAACCCCAGATCGAAGCGCAGCGTTCCGGTCGGCACGGTCCCCAGTTGCGTGCCGGTGTGGAAGAAGAAAAGCGCACGCGTCTGATCGAAGCTACGGATCATCTTGTACGTCCGAGCACCAAAGCCTGTTCGCGGAAAGCCCCGGGTGTGCACCGGCGCTCCGGACGAGTCCACGAGTCGCACTCTTGCGTCTGCGCCAGGAAAGCGCCGCACGGAAGCGCCACCGGATTCCGCAGCGTGCGTTCGAGGATCGGCGCACCTGCAGTTAGCGAATCGGACAAGACGAATCGCTGAAACTCTGCGTCAGTGAAGCTCCGTCCGCGTTCCGCTTCACG
>JBBEBA010000058.1:10391-19987 GCA_040882575.1 Gemmatimonadota bacterium | reverse complement strand
CCGGTATCTTCGTCATGCTGCTGGCGATCATGTGCACGAACGTCGCGACGCTCGTCTTCGCGCGCACTGCGACGCGTGGCTGGGAGATCACGGTCAGAAGCGCGCTCGGCGCCCCTCGCGCGCGCATCATTACGCAGCTGTTCGTCGAGGCTCTGGTACTGACCGGTGTGGCAGCAGTGATGGGGCTGGTGCTCGCGAAATTCGCGCTCAGCTGGGCACTGAGCCGTATGGGAGGAAACGGTGAGCTGCCCTTCTGGATCGACAACAGCCTGTCGTGGAAAACCGTGCTCTGGACGGTGCTGCTCACGCTGTTCGGCGCGGCGATCGTGGGGATCCTGCCCGCGCTGCGCGCCACCAGGCTGAACGTGTCGGACGCAATGCGCAATGAGGGCGCCGCGCGCTCCGGGCTGAAGTTTGGTGGCTTCTGGACCACGGTGATCGTCGTGCAGGTCGCGATCACGGTCGCGCTCATGCCGCTCGCGGCCGCCGGCGTTTACGAGGCCAACCGATTCATGCAGAGAGCGGAGGGCATCGGTGCGGAGCGATACCTGATTGCAAGTGTGGGTCTGGACAGAGAAGATTACGGGATGGCTGCGGACGTGTTCGACGCCCGCGCGCGGGCCAGCGTCGATGAGCTCGAGCGGCGTCTCAGGGCGGAGCCCGGTGTGGAGGGCGTCACGTTTGCCGATCGTCTTCCCGTTGAGGACCAGTTCAAGTACGAGTTCGAGGTGGATGGCAGAGCGCCCGACATTGACGCGCTGCACACGAGCACGCTGGTGCAGGTGGGTCGCGGGTACTTCGGCACGTTCGGTACTTCGCTGGTTGCGGGTCGCGACTTCGCACCGATCGATCATGAGCAGGGCCGCGTGATGATCGTGAACGAGTCGTTCGTGCACTACGCGTTCAATGACCTCAACGCGATCGGTCAGCGCATCCGCATCACGGACGGTGAGATCAGCAGTCTTGCAGGCGACGACTGGTACGAGATCGTCGGCGTCGTGAAGGATTTCGGCTGGCAACTCCCGCGGCCGTGGGAGCAGTCGGCGATGTACCTCCCGCGTCTGCCGTTGTCCCTCGGCAACCTCGCCGTGCGCATCAGCGAGCCGAATGCGTTCGCACAACGCCTGCGCCAGGTTGCCAACGAGGTCGATCCGACCATCCGCCTCACCGATGTGCAGTCGCTCGCCGGCGCGGGTGGCGGCGAGGCCGAGATCGGCTGGGCGCTGACCGCGGTCGCCTGGCTGATCGGGTTCATCGTCCTGACGCTCTCGGCGACAGGGATTCATGCACTGATGGCATTCACCGTCGCGCGGCGGACACGTGAGATCGGCATTCGCGTTGCACTCGGTGCGCGTTCCGGACGCATTGTCATGGGCGTTTTCTCGCGTGCGTTCCTGCAGATCGGAATTGGCATCGCCATCGGCACGCTTCTGGCCGCAGTGATGGGCGGCACCGACTCGGCGCGGGAAATCATGATCCTCGTTGCAGCGGACGCCATCATGCTCGTCGTGGGGCTCGCGGCGTGCGCGGTGCCACTGCGACGCGCGCTCAGGATCGAGCCGACGGAGGCGCTGAGGGCGGAAGTCTGAGTGCAAGCATGCAGGAGCGGCGCCACACCGGCGTACGCGCGCCTGTTCTCGACGTTATTCAGCATGATGGGTGCGTTCGGACCCATTATTGAATGAGATCGAACCATCCCATCTACGTCTGAGCCCTTGTTTCCAGTGGGTACGTTCGATTACATTGCAACATGTAACCGAACGGAGGCATCCGATGAAGAAGACGACCCGGGTGCGCGACATAGGAAGAGCCATTCGCGCCCGCCGGCTTCAACTGGGTTGGTCGCAGGCGGAGCTTGCCGAGCGATCCCGGACGACTCGCAAGTGGATCGGCGAAGTCGAGCATGGTAAGGCTACGGCTGAAATCGGTCTCGTTCTGAGCGCGTTGGAGGCGCTCGGCATCAGAGTCCGATTGGAAGCGCCTGGATCGAAGACTGAGGCAATCAGGACGCTGAGTCTGGAAGTCGTGCCACCGAGTGCGGCTGTCCTGGCCGACGTGCTCTCGCATCATGTGGTTGGGGATCCGAAGCGAGTGCGTCCGGTCTCGTTTCTGAAGCCGAGGGGATAATGCCCGCGGCCAACCCCAGGGAGCTCCACGTCCTGCTGATGGGCGTTCGGGTGGCCGTACTACGACAGGGAGCCGGAGGCCGGCTCAGTCTCTCTTACAGCCCGGAGTGGCAGGCCAGCGAATTTGCACAATCGCTATCGCTGTCGCTGCCTTACACGCAGGCCGATCATACACATCGGCCGGTGATGTCGTACACGACTGGCCTGCTCCCGGAGAACCCCGACATCCTGGAGGGGTGGGCCCGGGAGTTCGATGTTTCTGCGCGAAATCCGTTCGCCCTGCTCGTTCACATGGGTGAAGATTGTGCAGGCGCCGTCCAGTTCGTGCGGGAGGACCGGCTCGAAGAAGTCGCACATGCACCAGGGCAGATGGAACCGCTGTCCTCCGATGAAATTGCGGTTGCCATCCGGCGGATCAGCCGCAACGCACCGCCCTGGAAAGAAGGTGCCGACCGACGAGGGATGTTCAGCCTCGCCGGGGCTCAAGCCAAGGTGGCACTGGCGTGGACGGGGGATGGTTGGAGCCGGCCCAGTGGAAGAGCGGCCTCTACTCACATCCTCAAACCTCCTGCCAGTGCACGTTTCCCGGGCATCGAGGCAAACGAGCACGTCTGCCTCAGCCTGGCTCGCCACCTGGGCATCCCCGCAGCAGCATCCCGTGTCGAGCGATTCGATGACCAGGTGGCCATTGTCGTGGAGCGCTTCGACCGAGTGGTGGGACCGAAGGAGGTAGCCCGTTTCCACCAGGAGGATACGTGCCAGGCGTTGGGCATACCCCCGACGAGGAAGTATCAGCACGATGGCGGTCCCGGTTTTCCCGAAATGGCCGAACTGGCTCGAGCTCACTCTGCCGACCCGGAGGCCGACCTGCAGCAGCTCCTCGCTGCGGCCGCCTTCAACTGGATCATCGGCGGCACCGACGCTCATGCCAAGAACTACTCCTGGTTCCTGACGACCGGTGACCAGGTCCGGATGACGCCACTCTACGACCTCATCTCTTCACTTACTTATTACGACCTTCAGGAAGACGACTTGCCCCTCGCCATGACAATCGGGGGCGAGAACCGGTTCCTGCGGGTTCGGAAGCAGCATTGGTACCAATTCGCAGACACGGTGGGCGCAGGTGAGGACGACGTGCTACGCTACGTCCGCGAGCTCGCCGGGATCGTGCCGGAAACGATCGCCGACGTGATAGACGAGGCTGCCGACAATGGTCTCGACGCTGATGTTCTCGCTGCCATCGGCAAGCAAATCACGACTCAGGCTCAGCGATGTGCGGCAATACTCGTGTGAGGATGGCGTCCTCGACCTCGCGCTGCGCGTCTGCGGGTCGTTTGACGTCGTCGCCACCGAGGCGAGCTGCGTCCATGAGCGTGGTGAGCGGCGCGAGATCGGTCGCGTTCGCGTGCAGACGGAGGAGGTGGAGCCGAGCTGTCTACAGAAGATAGGGGTGTTTCTGTAGATGTCAAGAGGAGGCTGCTACGGCCACCAGGCGAGGCCGATCTTGAACCGGAAGGAGCTGGCCTCGATATCGAGATCGTTGACCGACACGTTACCGACGTCGACCTGCTCGAACCTGCCACCGCTGAATTTCACGAGCGACTCGATCGCGAGCTTCTCGCTCACGAAGAAGCCCAGGCCGCCGCCGACCGACAGGGCGCCGCCGTTGAAGTTCAGCCTGCCAACCGAATCGCCGTCGACGGTGGCATCCTCCAGGCGCACTGCGCGCCCACCGATCGCGGCCTCGAGGAATGGTATCCAGCGGCGCAGCGAGTTCGCGAAGTGATAGCGCAGACCGAGATCCACGTGTCCCATGGTCCACTCGCCGCCGAAATTGGTGTTGTCGACGTCGAACGCGATGCCATCGACTTCGATGTAGGGGGTGAAGTTGCGGTTGAAGCCGTACCCCACGCGCATCCCCGCCCCGCCGCCGCTGGAAGGGTCGTCGTCCTCGACTCTGAGTGAAGCACCTTGCAGATGCGCGCCGACGGTGAAGCCGCGGGTGGTGGATCGCTGAGCAGCAGCGGGCGAGGCCGCCGTGCCCGCCGCAAACGCGGCGAGCAGGGCGGCCCGAAGGGCCAGGGTTGAACGCATGCAAGCCTCGAGTTGGCGGTTGTCGCTACAGAATGATGGCGATGATCACGAGCCCTGCAATCGGCTCGATCAGGTCCTCGAACAGGTCGAACACGTCCTCGGTGATGTCGAACACGCGCCAGAGCACGAGTGCCTGCGCACCATTGATGGCGTCACCGGACGGAGTCGTGAACACGGGCTGGTGTTCCGCACCGGAGACCGTCGCGAAGGGCGCGTCATTGAGGTCGATGTAGCCCGACAACTGGCCGTCATCGTTTGCGACATCGACGCGGAACGATGACGCGCCATGCCGCACGGTGAGATCGACCGTGCTCTCCTCGCTGCCGTTCTGGTTCTCGCCGTGGATGTCGCCGAGCACGCGGAACTCACGCTCGGCGATGGCCAGCTCGAACGAGATGTCGCCGCGCTCCACGCCGCCCACGTTCTGCCCGCGTACGTCGATCGCGAATTCCAGCTTGTCGCGCGTGTTCCGGACGAAGCCGTCCACGGTCACGCGACCGCTGCCATCGGCGCCATTCAGTGTAGTCTGGTAGTCCAGCACCGTCAGGTCGCCTTCGACGACGACGAGGCGCAGTGCGATGCCTGTGCTCGTATCGCCGAGATCGATCAGGTCGGCATGGCCGATCGGCTTCGTCGGATCCGGCTCCGCGCCCATCGGCTCGTACGTGATGAAGCGCACGCCGTTGGCGGGCGCGTCCGTGCGCGACGGATCGATCACCCAGTTGTGAGTCGCTGCATCGTACACGAACGTCCGGCCACGATTCGCGTCGGAAATGAGCGGAAGGCGCGTCGCGCCAGCACTGGCACTCGCGACGCTGGTCATTGCTGAAGCGAACTCCCGCGCATCTCCCGACGCGAGCTCGTGCAGTGCCGCGCCTGCGCTCACTGCCGCGGCCGGCGCGGCGCCGAGCGTTGCGGCATCCATGTTCGCAGCCGTCATCTGGAAGCTCTTCCACCCCGTCGACTGCAGCACGGCGTCCATCGCCTCGTAGTCGGCGAGCGCGGCTTCCGTGTCGAGGCGGTCGAGCGAGCCGGGTCCGCTGGTATCCTGACATCCGGCAACGATCACCAGCGCCAGCGCCAGCGACGTACGGCCCAGCTTGTTCATTGTATTGCTCATGACTTCCCCTGTGGTTCGGAATCGTTGCGTTCAGCCGCAGCAGCGCCGCGCAGTCGCGCGAGCTCCGTCTGCTGTTCCGGCCGAAGCAGATTCTTGATGCGCACCAGCATCTCGAGATGCGCCTGCTTGATGCTCTTCTCCGTCTCCAGCGCGCGGTTGAGCTGGTCGATCGCACGGTCCTGATCGATCCGGGCACCTCCGAGCGTCTGCTTCAGCGCCTGCATCTGCTCCGCGAGCTGCCACTGAAGTCCGATCACCCGCTGCTGCACCTGCCCGATCAGTCCCGTGATCGCGCTTCGCTGATCGTCGGTCAGACGGATCGCGCGTGCGTGCTGCATGATCAGCTCGGGCGGAAACAGCACGGACGCGAACGGATCGCCTTCCTGTCCGGACGCATCCTGCGCGGTCGCCGGCGCACTGCCCTGCAGCAGGCCGAGTGTGAACAGGCCGGCCAGCAGCAGCGGCCGTACAGCGTCCCTGATCATCGTGCTCCTGACATGATGTGTCACTGCGATTCCGTCCCGACGCTCGGTATCGTGAACAGCAGTCGATCACCGGGGAGGTTCAGCAATCCATCGGTTGGAGATTGCCATGCGCCCAGCGCGGGATCGCTCTGGAACGCGCGTACTGCCTGCTCGAACGCGTCATCACCCGAACGCATGCGCGGTATCACGATCAGTGCTGCGATCGCTGCCGCGGCGGCGAGGCCGCCGGCCCATTCGCGCCGCCACCGTGGCCGCAGAGTAGGCAGAGCCGGCACCGCTGTCGCGGCCGCGGCGGTTTCAGCTTCCGCCTGCGCACGCGCCATCAACTCTGCAAATGACGGCGCGTGGTTCGCATCGTGGTGCCGCTGCGCCTCGAAGAGCGCGCGCAGCTCAGGATCCTGATGACGGTCGTTCATGCATGCTGTCCGCGAGCAGCGCCTTCAACCGCGCCTTGCCTCGCTCGTAGTGTGTTCGCGCCGACCCCACCGATATCTCCATTACGTCCGCGGCTTCCGCAATCGACATGTCCTGGTAGAACACCAGGTGCAGCACCTCGCGCTGCCTCGCCGGCAATCGTGCGAGCCCCGCCTGCAGCGTGCGCGAGGAATCGACGTTGTCCGGTGCCGCACGATTGTCCGCCACCATCCGCGCGTCCCGCGCGTCCGGATGGTCGAGCCTCAGAGTGCGCGTCCGTTCCGTCCGGGCGCGACGGTTGTGCTCCCAGGCCACGCGTCGGATCACGCCGAACAGCCAGGTGCGGAACGCGGAGCGACCGCCGAACACCGCCTCGCCCGCGATCACGCGCAGGTACGTGCTCTGAAGCACGTCCTCCGCGCCGGCGCGCTCGCCGCAGCAGCAGCTGAGCGCCCAGCCGAAGCTCTCCTCGTGCAGCCGTTCGAGCCACCCTTCCAGCTCCCTCGATGTCATCGCCTCAGGGTCGCCCATGGCGTTCGTGTTCCACGCCGTCCTCTACAGGATGAGTAGCCGGCACCATGTAAGTCATATGACACGGTCGCAGGCAGGGCCGGCGACTGTCCAGTACACCATGGGCCGTGCGGGATCGGGCATTGCGAGGCAGCGGCGCCACCCACCGGGCGGGCGGCGGCCAGCCGACGTCGGAATGACTCCACGCCGGCAATTCCCTTCAGCGCGGACTCAGGCGGCCGGGCTACGCGGCCGACGAGCTGCTCCAGGCCTGGCTGGGCACGCTTGCTTTTCTCCGTCGCGTTCCCTAATATACAACCATATGGTTGTATCACGCTCCGCCCGTGACGAGAATCTGGACCGCATATTCCGCGCGCTCGCGAATGCGACGAGGCGCGACATTGTGGCCCGCGTGCTGACCGGCGAGCAGTCGGTGTCGGACCTGGCGGCGCGGTACCGCATGTCGTTCGCGGCAATCCAGAAGCACGTGGCAGTCCTGGAAGAAGCGGGACTGGTCGTCAAGCGTCCGCAGGGCCGGGAGCGTCTGGTCCGCGGCAATCCGGAGCGGATCGCGCGAGTGCGTGATCTGCTCACCGAACTCGAGGCCCTGTGGCGGGGCCGCTTCAGCCAGCTCGACGACGTCCTCGCCGAGCGGAACCCGGAGGAGTAGCGATGCCGATCAAGACCGTGCAGTCCGATGCCGAAGCCCTCACGCTGACCGTTGTCGGCGAGTATCCCGTGCCGGTACAGCGCCTGTGGCAGGCGTACGCCGACCCCAGGCAGCTCGAGCGGTTCTGGGGTCCTGAGGCGTGGCCGGCGACGTTTACGCGACACGACATGGCCGTCGGCGGTCGGTCCGAGTACTACATGACCGGCCCGGACGGCAGCAGGTCGGCCGGCTGGTGGGAGTTCGTGGCCGTGGAGCCGGGCCGCAGGATAGAAGTGGAGGACGGTTTCGCCAACGATGACGGCTCCCGTAACGACGCGATGCCGACGATGCGCATGGTCATGGACTTCGAGCCGACGGCGGCGGGATCGCGCGTGACCAGCGTGACGCATTTCGGCGACGTGGAGACGATGGAGCGTCTGGTGGAGATGGGCATGGTCGAGGGGCTGCGCTCGGCGATGGGTCAGATGGACGACGTGCTGGCCGACCTCGCTTCGTTCGCGGCGGACCGCGCCACGAATGCGCAGATCCTGAACGATACGCAGGTGCGGATCAGCCGCATCATTCGCGGCCCGGTCGATCAGGTGTGGCGCGCGCATCATGAGGCCGAGCTCATGCAGCGCTGGCTGCTCGGCCCGGACGGCTGGACGATGCCGGTCTGCGACGTCGCCACCGCCGTCGGCGAATCCTACCGCTACGAGTGGGAGGCGGCCGACGGCTCGAGCCGCTTCGGCCTCGAGGGCGAGCTGGTCGAGACGGCGCCGCCGTACCGCGCAGTGACGACGGAGCGCATGATCGGGATGGACGGGCCCGGCACGCTCAACGAGCTGACGCTGACGCCCGTGCCGGACGGCACCCTGCTCAGCATCGTGATCACGTATCCGAGTGCGGAGGTGCGCGACATGGTGCTCGCCACCGGCATGACGGACGGCATGGAGACCAGCTACGCGCGGCTGGAGAACGAGCTGCTCGGCGCGATCGCGTGACGCCCGTGCACGGCCTCGTGGCGCGCCACGGCTGACGCTGATCGGCGTTCGTGTCGCGCTGCCCGATTCCCGCTCGGTGACTACGCCATGAATCGGTGCGTCGGCGGGAGGCGTGGCGTGGCGGCAGTGCCCTGCGCTGCCAGGGCGCCGCGGACCTCCGCCGGCCGCCAGGCGTGGCGCGCCGCGCCGACCCGAACGCTCGCGACGCTCACGACGCGCGCGGCCTAGGATGCGGTGGGGGCGTTGCGGCGGCCGGACCGAAACCACGGGCTGCCCCCGTCTCACCCCGTCGCCGACCCGTCGGCCTATGGGTGTGCCCAGCCGGATAGCCAATACTGGCCGCATGCAGCACGCAATAGAAGAAGCGATCCTGGAGCTCGCTTCGGCGCAGCACGGCGTCGTGGGCCGCTGGCAGCTCGTATGTGCCGGCGTGCCTGCAACCCTGATCGACGACCGCGTCCGGCGGGGTCGGCTGGAACGCCTCCAGCGCTGCGTCTACCGGGTTCGCGGACTGACGGGGGCGCGCACGCACGTGGCGGCGACCGTGCTCTCGTTCGGACCCCACGCGGTCGCCAGTCACCGCACCGCGGGGGAGGTGCAGGCACTGCTCGTTCGCCCGCCCGCCACGCAGTCAGCGCCCGTGGTCAGCGTGCGGCAGGGGCACCCGCTCCAGCGGCCCGGAGCGGTGCTGCACCGTGTGAGGATGGCGGATGATGAGCGCTGCGTATGCGACGGCATTCCAGCCACGTCGCCGGCGCGCACGCTGCTGGATCTGGCCGCAGAGCTCGAAGAGCGCGCGCTCGAACAGGTCCTCGCCGCGGCACTTTCGCGCGGGCCTGGCGACGGAGGCCGGCATCGTGCGGCTGCTGACGCGCTACCCCCGGCGCGCTGGATCACCCAGGCTCATGGCCCTCCTGCGCGACGATGCGCCGCCGGCATTCACGCGGTCGGAAGCGGAAGGGCGGTTCCTGCAGCTCGTGCGCAGGGCCGGTCTGCCCGCACCAGCGGTCAACACGCTCGTGTGCGGCTTCGAGGTGGACTTCTGCTGGATAATGCACAAGCTCGTGGTCGAAATCGACGGGCTCGCGTACCACTCGACGCGCGCCGCGCAACGGCGCGATCGTCGTCGCGATGCGACACTCACGGCGAGCGGCTGGCGCGTGCTCCGGTTCAGTTGGGACGACGTGACTCAGC
>JBBEBA010000058.1:0-10291 GCA_040882575.1 Gemmatimonadota bacterium | reverse complement strand
CGCGTGTCGCGTGGCGCGCGACCGGTGCAGCACACCGCTGGGACGTCGCGGACCCCCGGCCGTCTCAGACGCTCGTCGTGCTGCCGGCGCGGGAGCCGCCCCCGGCGCCGCGGACCACCCGTCGCCGTCACCCATCGCGCGCTGCGACTCGCCCCCTGTCGCGCTGCGACTACCGCCCCCTCCGCGCGCCGCGAGGCGCCAACCGGCTTCGACAGGCGCGCGGCCCGCTATCGCGCGTCGTCTCGGCAGGCACGCGGAACCACAAATGGGCGAGGGGCGGGGCCGGTTCAGCGCGGCTCGACCGTCATCGTTCCCCTGCCCCCCGTCGTCGTGGAAAAGTACTCGACCCACTTCTGCGCGATGTTGCGGGCATTGTCGAGCAGCACGTCGGTGGGCTGCCTGCCCGGCTCGGTAATGACCACAATCGCTGTATTGAAGTTCTTCTGCGCCACATCATGCGTGGGGGTGCGCGGGCCCATCGCTGCGATCACATCCTGGATGGTGATCACGATCTTCTCGCCGCGATAGATCGGCCTGTCCTGCGCGTCCGTCTGACCCGCGCGCTGCAGGTTGCGCAGGATGAAGAACGGCGGCATTTCCTCGGGTGACGCGAGGCCCATCAGGTAGAGCGCCGGCCACGACCAGCCTTTCGCGGGGTTGTAGAAGTCGCGATCCAGCTGCGTCCAGGTCCCGTCCGGATTCTCCTGCCACGTGCTGCCGCCCATGATGTCCGCCTCGTAGGGGCGGGCATACGGGAACGCCGCCGGCAGGTGGACTCCGGCTGCCCAGTGCGTCGGACCGAGCGGAATCCGCTCGCCGTCCACGAGCGCGCTCGCGAACGCCGCCCAGCGGTGCCCGAGCTCGTGCGCGATCTGCGACACCGCGTAGTCGTAGTCGTCCATCCGGCCGTCCGGGGACCGCTCGTGCTGCTGTACGGCAGCGGTCGAAATCGGCTGCACGAACATCGCCTGCAGCCGCCCCTGGCTGCAGTAGGTGTCGAGGCCGCCCATGTCGCGGCCGATGCCCTTGACGTCGCCACCGCGCGGGCCGGTGCTCGGCGTGCCCCCTTCGGGGTCGTCCACCCGGAAATCAGAGTACGAGGCGATGAAGTCGAACCGGTCGCCGTACTCTCCGATGATGGTGCAGGCGACATCCTGCGGCCGCGGGCTCTGCGACCAGTGAAAGCCCTCGAACGCCGCGAGGAACGGCCCGTCGCCGGGACGCACGTCGGACAGGTCCATCTGCGCATGCGTGCGGAGCACGTCGGCCACGCCGGCATCCACCAGAGGGAACACACCCACGATGCCATCGCGCGCCGATACATCGTTGTACGAGAGCTCGATGATGCCATTGTCGTGCAGCACGGCCTGGATCCGATTCACCGTCGGCTCCCAGGTGAAGGACTGGATCCCGCCGGGCGCCTCGCTCAGTGTCCATGTCACGACCACGCGGTCGGGCAGCTCCTTCACGAACGTCTCGCCATCGAGCCTCGGCTTCACGTACGCCGCGATGCCCGGCACCATGTTGATGAAGCTGCGCCCGACATTCAGCATGCGCGCATAGCGCTCCATCTCGAATCCGACGCGATTCTCCGTCCGCTCGTCCGGGAACGTCAGTTCGCCGATGCCTACGTCGAACGAGGTGTATCGCCTGCCGGAAAAGGGGAACGCGAAGTTGCGGAGGGTCACCGCTGAATCCGTCTCCGTGCCGAACTGGTCATCCCACTGCAGTGCCACGTTCTCCACGCGATACCCGACATCCTCCGGGCTGAAGCGCAGGGTCCGCTGATCCAGATCGAACGGCCGCGCGGGAACGACCGCACCCGGCTCCAGCTCGAGATGGATCAGGTTGCCGATGGTCGTGACGTCGCCGACCGTCCGGCCGGGCGGCCGCTGCGCCAGGAGGCAAGTGGGGAGGGCCAGGAGTCCGATAACGATGAGCGCGCGGCGCATGGTCATGGGTCCGTCCGGTTGAGCGGTGGGTGCAATGGCAGATTCACACCACAATAGTCATGCGCGCGAGCGGCGGAAAGAGCATGAAGCCCCAGGCCCGCCGCAGTGCGGGGGGATCGCGTAGCGCTCCGTCGCCCGCCTCCGTAGGATGACGCATGAACGACATCCTGATTGGAAAGGGCAACGATCCGGTTTTACTGCGTGGCGAGTACGGCAACCGTCACGGCCTCATCGCGGGCGCGACTGGCACCGGCAAGACGGTGACGCTGCTGGTGCTCGCCGAGGGATTCTCGCGGCTCGGCGTGCCCGTGGTTATCGCAGACGTGAAGGGCGACGTCGCAGGCCTCGCGATGCCGGGCACGCCGAGCGACCGGCTCACGCAGCGCGCGGCGCAGGTCGGCGTGGACGACTACCGGAACGAGGCGACGCCGGTCGTCTTCTGGGACCTGTGGGGCGAGCTCGGCCATCCCGTGCGCACCACCATCACCGAGATGGGTCCGACGCTGCTCGCGCGGCTGCTCGAGCTGAACGAGACGCAGGAGGGCGTGCTCGACATCGCGTTCCGCGTCGCCGACGAAAGCGGGATGCTGCTGCTCGATCTGAAGGATCTCCGCTCGCTGCTCACGCACGTGGCGGAGCACCGCCAGCAGGTCAGCACGCAGTACGGCCTGGTCAACACGCAGAGCATCGGCGCGATCCAGCGCGCGCTGCTCCGGCTGGACAGCAACGGCGGCGAGCGCTTCTTCGGCGAGCCCGCACTTGAGCTCGCGGACCTGATGCGCCAGGACCTGAGCGGACGCGGCATCGTCAGCATCCTCGCCGCCGAGAAGCTCGTGCTGAAGCCGCGCCTCTACTCGAGCTTCCTGCTCTGGCTGATGTCGGAGCTGTTCGAGACGCTGCCCGAAGTGGGCGACCAGCCGCTGCCGAAGCTGGTGTTCGTGTTCGACGAGGCGCACCTGCTCTTCAGCGACTGCCCGCCCGCGCTGCGTCAGCGCGTGGAGCAGGTCGTGCGCCTCATCCGCTCGAAGGGCGTCGGCATCTACTTCTGCTCGCAGAATCCCGACGACGTGCCGAACGAGATCCTCGGCCAGCTCGGCAACCGGGTGCAACACGCGCTGCGTGCATTCACGCCGCGTGACCAGAAGGCGGTGCGCACGGCGGCGGAGACGTTCCCACCGAATCCGAAGGTCGATGTGGTGAAGATGATCACGACGATGGCGGTGGGTGAGGCGCTGGTGTCGATGCTGGGCGAACGCTCGGTGCCGCAGCCGGTGCAGCACGCGCTCATCCGGCCGCCGCGTTGCCGCATGGGCGCGATCACACCCGACGAGCGGGCGCAGGTGCGGGCGCGCAGTCCTGTCGGCGGCAGGTACGACGCGGCCGTCGATCGCGAATCCGCGTACGAGATCCTGACGACTCGCGCACAGCAGGCTGCACTCGCGGCCGCGAGTGCAGCGGAAGCAGGTACCGCGGCGCAACGGGCCGCGTCGCAGCCGCGGGCATCCAACCGACAGACGACCGGCGAGGCGATGCTGAAGTCAACGGTGCGCACGATCGGCAGCACCATCGGACGGGAGATCGCGCGCGGACTGCTGGGCTCCCTGCTCGGAAGACGCAGTCGCTGAGCCCGCTCGACGACATCGCCCGCCGGCAGCGCCGACCGGGCGCCCCCCGCCGGCTGGTGCAGCAGCGAGGGTTTTCAGCTCGGGACGCAGACGGTATCTTGCCGGCCACCCACATGAGAGACAATGCGAGCGTCGGAACACCGGCGGTCCCAAACTGCGCATTCGATGGCGACAAATACGATCGCGCCGCTCCCTCCCACGCCCATCGACCGGGTTCTCAGCCCGTTCCGTCGATTTGCACACACTGCGTCTGCCGGTGGCATCGTATTGCTCGCGGCGATGATCGCAGCGCTGGTGTGGGCCAACTCGCCATGGGGCGACAGCTACCACCACATCTGGGAGACCGAGGTCGGCCTGAGCTGGGGAGAGCGCACGTTCAGCATGAGCCTCCACCACCTCATCAACGATGGTCTGATGGTGGTGTTCTTCTTCCTCGTCGGGTTGGAGATCAAGCGTGAGGTCCTGGTCGGAGAGCTCGCTTCTGCAAAAGCGGCAGCGCTGCCGATCGCCGGAGCGCTTGGCGGAATGGTGGTTCCTGCACTGCTGTACTCTCTGATCAACGCCGGTGGCGTTGGCGCGGCGGGGTGGGGCATCCCGATGGCGACGGACATCGCCTTCGCACTCGGGATCCTGGCGCTGATGGGGCCGCGCATTCCGCTGGCACTCAAGGTATTCCTGGCAGCTTCCGCGATCGTGGACGATCTGGGTGCGGTGCTGGTCATCGCGTTCTTCTATACGGCGGACATCAATGTGGCTGCCCTTGGCCTGGGTGCGCTCCTCCTCCTGATCCTGATCGGCCTCAACCGCGCGGGTGTGCGCCACGCCGGGATGTACGCGTTGGTCGGGGTCCTTCTGTGGGCGGCCTTCCTGGTTTCCGGAGTGCACGCCACGATCGCCGGTGTGTTGCTGGCGTTGACGATCCCGGCGCGTACGCGCCTGGACACCGAATACTTCCTCGTCCGCGGCCGCGACATCCTGCAGCAGTTCGATGACGCCGGAGTGGAAGGCACGAGCGTGCTGACCAACGACGGTCAGCAGGCTGCGATCCAGGCCATGGAGGACACCTGCGAGAAGGCGCAGGCGCCGCTGCTGCGGCTCGAGCAGGGTCTGCACCTCTGGGTCGCATTTGGAATCATCCCCCTGTTCGCATTGGCGAATGCCGGCGTGCACCTTTCCGGCAGTATCATGGATTCCCTGAACCATCCCGTCTCGCTGGGCATCATCCTGGGCCTTCTCGTCGGGAAGCCTGTCGGGATCACGCTCTTCGCATGGCTCGCGGTACGCAGCGGTGCGGCAATTCTGCCGGCGGGCATCGGGTGGCGCGCGATCGTCGGAGTCGGCTTCGTGGCGGGTATCGGCTTCACCATGTCGCTCTTCGTGTCAGGGCTCGCGTTCGGGATGGACTCGCCCCTGCTGGACACGGCGAAGATCGGCATCCTGTCGGCGTCCGTGCTGGCTGCGTCCACCGGCTGGATCCTGCTGCGTAACGTGCGGGCGGAAGGATCCTGAACGCAGTCGGCGATCCTGGTGAGCATCTCGTCCAGGCCGCCGGTCTGCGTCACAGGACTCATCGTTGACGGGCGTCGAGCTCGGCCACTCTGGCCGTGAGCCCGCGCCGCTCCAGTTGCTCCCGCAGCACCCGCGTCGCGCGCACGACCCGCTCGTCCTGATCCCCGAAGGCTGAGCGCAGGATGTCGTATGCCTCGACGAGGTAGTTCTCCGCTTCCTCCACCCGCCCCGCAGCGTCGAGCGCCAGGCCCAGCTCGACCGCGGTCAAGCCGATATTGAAGTCCCCTTCCGACAATCCGCCGGTCCGTACCTTGTACGCCTCCCGGAGCGCGGTGATGGCCCCTGCGTGGTCACCGCGTGCCGTAAGCGCACGTCCATAACCCGTGAGAGGAGATGCGAGCTGCGGGTGCCCCTCCGGGAATGCGGTCCTCGCCAGCTCGATCGCTTCTCGCAGCTGCGCCTCGGCTTCTTCCAGCCGCCCGGCCTCCCACAGGTTGAGTCCGAGGGAGGAGGCGGTCATGGCGACGTAGGGGTGGTTTCCGGGGAAGATCTCAGCGAGCATGTCGGCGGCTCGCTGCCTGTAGACGAGGGCTTCGGCGTGGAGTCCGAGCGAGACGTAGGCGTTGGCGAGGTTGCCACCGTGCCCGCAGCAGGATCGGTCGAGACCACGGTCGGCGGAGTCGTGTCCGACGGCGGTCCCATGCTGTCTGAATCGCCACAACTCGCGACCGCGGCCGCGAGCACACCCACCTGGAGCAGCCTGCCCACCCGCTTCCGCCCAACCTCGACACTCATCATGTCACGCCTCCTGTAATGGACCGGACCGGACCGGTCCGTCGATGAGGAGCACGCAGCCCTCTCATACAGGAAAGCGGAGGAAAGCACCGATCACCCTCATTTGCGATCGATGTCAGGCGCAGAAAATGGAGGCCATCGGCCGTCTGGCGGGGCTCTATCCGTTGATATGGTCGACACCCGCAAACGAAGCGGGGAGCCGGCATCCTCCTGGACGCCGCTCCCCGCTCGCTGCATGCCGCGTATGTCCCTTCATCAGTGCGTCAGGCGCCCACCGCGTTCATCATGTCGAAGATCGGCAGGTACATGGCGACGATCATGCCGCCGACGATGACGCCGAGGAACACGATCATGATCGGCTCCATTGCCGACAGCAGGGCTTCGACTGCAGCATCCACTTCTTCATCGTAGAAGTCGGCGATCTTGGTGAGCATCTCGTCCAGGCCGCCGGTCTGCTCTCCGACATTGATCATGGACACGACCATCGGCGGGAACACGCCGGACCGCTTGAGCGGCTCGGAGATCGTTTCACCGCCGGCGATCGACGTGCGGCTCTCCATGATGGCGTCGTGCAGCACGCGGTTGCCGGAGGTCTTGGCCGTGATCTCGAGGCCGTCGAGGATCGACACGCCGGAGGCGACGAGCGTGCCGAGCGTGCGCGTGAAGCGCGCGATCGCGGTCTTGCGCTGCAGGTTGCCGAATACGGGCAGGTTGAGCAGCAGGCGGTCGAGCACGAGCTGGCCGCCGGGCGTGCGATAATACTGGCGCAGTGCGACGACGATCATCGCCGCCGTGATGACGAACACGTACCATCTCGCCTGGAGCGTTTCCGACAGGAAGATGACGAACTGCGTCGGGCCGGGCAGCGGCACGCCGGCGCTCTCGAACATCTCCTGGAACGTCGGGATGACGAAGATGAGCAGCACGGCGACGGCGCCGAACGCGACAGTCATGATGACGGCCGGGTAGACCATGGCGCCCTTGATCTTGCGCTTGAGCGCGTCGGCCTTCTCGAGGAATACGGCCAGGCGCAGCAGGATCGTGTCCAGGATACCGCCCGCCTCGCCGGCAGCGACCATGTTGACGTAGAGCTCGGGGAACACCTTGAGGTGCTCGCGCATAGCGTCGGCCAGCGTCTGGCCGGACTCGACGTCGTAGAGCACCTGCTCGATGGTCTTCCGCAGCGACTTGTTCTCGCTCTGCCGCGCCAGGATGTCGAGGCTCTGCACGAGCGGCAGGCCCGAGTTGATCATGGTCGCGAACTGGCGCGTGAAGATGACGATGTCGCGCGTCGTGATGCCCGTGCCGAACGACGGCAGCTCGAAGCCCTTCTGCTTCTCGGCGACCTTGAGCGGGACCATGCGCTGCTTGCGCAGGTACCCCATGACCTCGTCGCGGTCCTTGACGTCGATCTCGCCGGTGTGCATCTCGCCCGTGACGCTGCGGGCCGAATAGGTGAACGTGGGCATCAGTTGGCCACCGGCTGGCCGCACATGCGCAGCAGCTCGTTCGAGTCGGACGAGTGCTGCAGAGCTTCTTCCAGAGTCACCTCACCCCCGATGTAGAGCTGGTACAGTGCATCGTTCAGCGTCTGCATGCCGAACTTCTTGCCGGCCTGCATGATCGAGTAGATCTGGTGGATCTTGTCGTCACGGATGCAGGCGCGGACGGCGGGCGTACACACCATGATCTCGCACGCGGCGACGCGGCCGGTGCCCTTGGCGCGCGGCAGGAGTGTCTGCGTGATGACGCCCTCGAGCACGAACGCGAGCTGGGCGCGGACCTGCGCCTGCTGCGTGGACGGGAACACGTCGATGATGCGGTTGATCGTCTCGGCCGCTGAGTTGGTGTGCAGCGTCGCGAAGGCGAGGTGACCGGTCTCGGCGATGGTGAGCGCGGCGTGGATCGTCTCCTGGTCGCGCATCTCGCCGATCAGCACGACGTCGGGATCCTGCCGCAGCGCGTACTTGAGCGCGGTGCCGAAGCTCTTCGTGTCCGCGCCGATCTCGCGCTGGTTCACAATGCAGCCCTGGTGCTTGTGCACGAACTCGATCGGGTCCTCGACCGTCAGGATGTGGCCGCGCTCCTCGCGGTTCACCTTGTCGAGCATGGCGGCGAGCGTCGTGGACTTGCCGGAGCCGGTCGGGCCGGTCACCAGCACGAGGCCGCGCGGCTTCTCGGCCAGCTTGGCGACGATCGGCGGCAGCCTGAGCTGCTCGAAGCTCAGGATCTGGAACGGGATCTGCCTGATGGCCATGGAGACGCAGCCGCGCTGCTTGAAGCAGTTGCCGCGGAAGCGGGACAGGTTCGCGATGCCGAACGAGAAATCGAGCTCGTCCTCGGTCTCGAAGCGCTTCTTCTGCGCCTCGGTCAGGATCGAGTACGCGATCTGCAATGTGTCCTTCGGCGTGAGCACGACGTCCGTGGTAGCGCTCACCATTTCGCCATCCACGCGCAGCTTCGGCTTCTCGCCGGCGGTGATGTGGAGGTCGCTCGCGCCGCGCTTGATCATCTCATCGAGCAAGGCGCGGAGATTGATCGTCTTCTCCGGTGCGACGCCCAGTGGTGCTGCCTGGCTGCTCATTACGCTGCCGTCTCCTTGATGACTTCCTCGAGTGTCGTGACGCCGCGTGACGCCTTGAGCATGCCATCCATGCGCAGGGTCAGCATGCCTTCCTTCAGACCCTGTTCGCGGAGCTCGTCGGAGCTGGCGCCGTGCATGATCAGCTTGCGCAGCTCCGTGGACATGGACATGACCTCGTAGAGTCCGGCCCGGCCCTTGTAGCCGCTGCCGCCGCACTTGTCGCAGCCCTTGCCCTTGTAGAACTGCATGGCCGCGTTGTCGCCGACTATGCCGGCGGCCTCCAGGTACTCGGGCGGGTACGTCGTCTCCTCCTTGCAGCCGGAACAGATGCGGCGCAGCAGGCGCTGTGCGGTCACGCAGTTGAGCGCGGCGGCGACGTTGAACGGCTCGAGGCCCATGTCGATCATACGCGTGATCGTCGATGGCGCGTCGTTCGTGTGCAGTGTGGACAGCACGAGGTGGCCGGTGAGCGCGGCCTTGATGGCGATGCCGCCCGTCTCGATGTCGCGGATCTCGCCGACCATGATGATGTTCGGGTCCTGCCGCAGGAACGCCTTCAGTGCCGCGGCGAACGTCATGCCGATCTCGTTGCGGACCAGCACCTGGTTGATGCCGTAGATGTTGTACTCGACCGGGTCCTCGGCCGTCATGATGTTGACGCCCTCGTCGTTGATCTTCGACAGCGCGGAGTACAGTGTCGTCGTCTTGCCGGAGCCCGTCGGGCCGGTGACGAGCACCATGCCGTACGGGTTCATGATCGCGTGCATGAAGTCCTTCTCGGCCTTCGGCTCGAGACCGAACTTCTCCAGGTCCAGCGTCAGGTTGCCGGCGTCGAGAATACGCATCACGATCTTCTCGCCGAAGATGACCGGCAGCGTCGACACGCGGAAGTCGACGACCTTCTTCTTCATCTTCAGCTTGATGCGGCCGTCCTGCGGCACGCGGCGCTCGGCGATGTTGAGCTGCGACAGGATCTTGATGCGCGAGGTGATCGCCGCCTTCATCTTCATCGGCGGCTTCATGATCTCGCGCAGCACGCCGTCGATCCGGTACCGGATCCGGATCTCCTTCTCGAACGGCTCGATATGGATGTCCGACGCACCGCGCAGCACGGCGTCCGTGAGCAGGCCGTTGATCAGCTTGACGACGGGCGCGTCGTCGATCTGCGCCTGGAGCGCCGCGACGCTGACGTCCTCGTCCTTCTCCTCGACCAGCTCGACATCGTCGTCGGCGCCCTCGATCGACTCCATCAGCTGACTGAGCGAGTGCTCGTCGTCCTTGACGTGGTAGTACTGGTCAAGGTGCTTGCGGAGCGTGTACTCGCCCACGATGACGGGCTCGATGTCGTGGCGCGTGATGAACTTGAGATTGTCGATCGCGCCGGCGTCCGTCGGGTTGGCCATGGCGACGGTCAGCATGCGGCCGACGCGGCGGAGCGGCAGCACCAGGTGTTTATGCGCCTGCTCCGCCGGGATCAGCTTGATGATCTTGGGGTCGATGACGACGCGATCCAGGTCCACGGCAGGGACCCGATACTGCTTGGCCAGCGCCCGCGTCAGCTCGGCCTCGGGCATGAAGCCGAGCTTCACGAGCGAGTAGCCGATGCGCGTGTTGTTCTGCCGCGCATCCTGCAGCGCCGCAACCAGTTGCTCCTTGCTGATCAGACCTTCTCGGACGAGGAGATCTCCGATGCGGTCGGATGCGGCTGCCGTCGCAGTTGTAGCCATAAACCTCGGAAAGGGGCCATCCATCGGCCGGCCAACAAGCGGGGAGTCAATAAGTTAACCGGATTCAGGGACACCGGTCAAGGATTCACACGCGACCGC
>JBBEBA010000057.1:0-21137 GCA_040882575.1 Gemmatimonadota bacterium | reverse complement strand
CTGCCGCGCGTGGGCGTGCGCACGGGCGACACGACACAGCAGGACCGCCGGCGTCAGGCGAAGGACCCGGGCGAGATCCTGGTGACAACGCCCGAGTCACTGTTCCTGATCCTCGGCTCGCAGGCGCGCGAGATGCTGCGGACCGTGCGCTGGGTGATCGTGGACGAAGTGCACGCGGTTGCTGCGACGAAGCGTGGGGCGCACCTGTCGCTCTCGCTCGAGCGCCTGTCCGCGCTGGCCGACGAGGACCCGCAGCGCATTGGCCTGTCGGCGACTGCACGACCGGCCAGTGAAGTGGCGCGATTCCTCGGCGGCGACCGGCCCGTCAGCATCGTGGACACGCACCGGCCGCCGGCGCTGGACCTGCAGGTCGTCGTGACGGTGGACGACATGACGCGGCCGGTCGTCGAAACGGAGGACGGCGGCTTCGCAGTGCTGACGGCGGACCAGCCGGGCTCGGGCTCATTGATGCTCGCGGATCACGATCAGGCGACGCGGCAGTACGGTATCTGGCCGGCCGTCTATCCGCGCATCATCGAGCTGATCCGGGCGCACCGCTCGACGATCGTGTTCGTCAACAGCCGCGGCCTGTGCGAGCGGCTCGCGCAGCGGCTGAACGAGACGGCAGGCGAGGATCTGGTGCGCGCGCATCACGGCAGTGTCGCACAGGTGCAGCGGCGCGAGATCGAGGAAGCGCTGAAGGCGGGAGCGCTGCCTGCGATCGTGGCGACGAGCTCGCTCGAGCTCGGCATCGACATGGGTGCCGTGGACCTCGTGATCCTCGTCGAATCGCCGGGCGCTGTCTCGCGCGGGCTGCAGCGGATCGGGCGCGCTGGTCACGGCGTCGGCGAGACCAGCATCGGGCGCATCTTCCCCAAGCATCGCGGCGATCTGCTCGAGGCGACGATCGTCGCGCGCCGCATGCGGGAGGGAGCAATCGAAGCGCTGCGCGTGCCGCGCAACCCGCTCGACGTGCTCGCGCAGCACATCGTCGCCATGACGGGTGTCCAGGACTGGCACGTGCCAGACCTCGCCCGCGTCGTGCGTCGATCCGCCAGCTTTCACGCACTGCCCGACGACGCGTTGCGCGGCGTGCTCGACATGCTCGCCGGCCTGTATCCCTCGCACGACTTCGCCGACCTGCGACCTCGTCTCACGTGGGACCGCGAGCACGACGTGCTGCACGGTCGTCGCAGCGCGCGCATGCTCGCGGCAGTCAACGCCGGCACGATCCCCGATCGCGGACTGTACGGCGTATTCCTCGGCGACGACGGCCCGCGCATCGGCGAGCTCGATGAAGAGATGGTGCACGAGATCACTGCGGGTCAGACGTTCACGCTCGGCGCTACGACATGGCGCATTCAGCGCATCAACCGCAATCGCGTGGTCGTGGAGCCCGCGCCCGGCGAGCCGGGACGGCTGCCGTTCTGGAAGGGTGAAGGTCCCGGCCGGCCGCTGGAGCTGGGTCAGGCGCTCGGCGCGATGACCAGGCTGCTCGGCACGCTGCCGCACGCCGACGCGGCCGCACTGCTGCAGTCCGGGTACGGCCTCGATGAGCGCGCCGCGCGCAACCTGGTCGAGTACCTGGAGGAGCAGAGGGCGGTGACCGGCGGCCTGCCAACGGATCGCGACATCACGGTCGAGCGGTTCCGCGATGAGCTCGGCGACTGGCGCGTCTGCATCCTGACACCGTTCGGTGCGCGCGTGCACGCGCCCTGGGCGTTGGCGCTGCGGTCGCTCGTTTCCGACCGCGTCGGCTATGACGTGCAGGCGGTGTGGAGCGATGACGGCATCGTGCTCACCATCGCGGATGGCGACGAACCACCGGATGCGGCGCTGCTCGTGCCCGATGCCGATGAGCTGGAGGAGCGGCTGCTACTCGAGCTGCCGCGGTCGCCGGTGTTCGCTGCGGAGTTCCGTGAGAACGCTGCACGTGCGCTGCTGCTGCCGCGGCGGCGGCCCGGGCAGCGCACGCCGCTCTTCGCGCAGCGGCTGCGCGCGCAGAAGTTGATGGAGATCGCGCTGCAGTACCCGTCGTTCCCCATCGTCGTAGAAACGTTCCGCTCATGCATGCAGGATGTGTTCGACGTCCCCGCACTGCGTGGCGTGCTCCGCGCCGTCGAAGCCGGCGAGATCCGCATCCACGAGGTCGAGACGACGGCTGCATCGCCGTTCGCGCGCTCGCTCGTGTTCGCGTACGTGGCCGCGTACCTGTACGAGGGCGACTCGCCCGCGGCGGAACGACGCGCGCAGGCGCTGTCGGTCGATGTGAAGCTGCTGCGCGAGCTGCTCGGCGAGGCGGACCTGCGCGAGCTGCTGGACGCGGACATCATCGACCAGGTCGAGGCGGCACTCCAACGGCGCATTGCGGGCCGGCGCGCCCGGCATGCGGACGATCTGCACGACATGCTGCGCCAGCTCGGCGACCTCACCGCGGACGAGGTCGCGGCGCGCAGCGAAGCGGAGGCCGCGGTGCTGTTGCAGGAGCTGAAGACGCAGCGCAGGGCCGCACGCGTGCGCGTTGCCGGACGCGATGCGTGGATCGCGATCGAGGACGTGGCGCTGTACCGCGACGCGCTGGGCACTGCACCGCCGACCGGTGTCGCGTCGGTGTTTCTGGAGCCGGTGGAGCAGCCGGTCGAAGCATTGCTGCTGCGCTGGGCGCGCACGCACGGTCCATTCACGACTGCCGACGCGGCCGACCGGTACGGCATCGTCCACGCGCAAGCCGAACTGCTGCTCGAGCGGCTGGCGGCGGACGGACGCCTGCTGCACGGCGAGTTCAGGCCGGGCGGCAGCAGCGCGGAGTGGTGCGAGCCGGACGTGCTGCGGCAGATCAAGCGGCGCACCATCGCGCTGCTGCGCGGCCAGGTCGCACCGGTCCCGCGGCAAGTGCTCGGCCGGTTCCTGCCGTCGTGGCACCGCATTGCCGCCTCGGATCCGCACGACCGACTGGAGAACGCGATCATCCAGATCGAGGGCATTCCGCTGAGCTATCGCGATCTCGTGCGTATGATCCTGCCGGCGCGCGTGCGCAGCTTCCGGCCGGAGCAGCTCGACGAGCTCGGCGCGATGGGCTGGCTCGTGTGGACCGGTCACTCGCCGCTGCGCGGCGATGACGGCCGCATCGTGCTCTACCGGCGCGAGCGCGCCGACCGGCTGATCGTGCCGGCGGACGCCGCGGATGCAGCCGCATCGATCGACGGATTCGATCAGCGCCACAGCACGATCCTCGACCGGCTCGGCCGCCGCGGCGCTTCCTTTCACAGCGAGATCATCGCGGCGCTGCCGCAGCACGACGAGGGCGCAGTGCTCGACGCGGTGTGGGACCTCGTCTGGGCCGGCCTCATCACGAACGACACGTTCGCTGCACTGCGATCGCTCGGCATGCGCAGGCGATCACCCGGCGGGGCGTCGGGACCGAAGGCGAGACCGCTCGGCATCCCGGGCGAGCACGTGGCGTCTTCGGCTGGGTCCGCGCGGCGTCGCCGCCTGCCGCGCGGCTGGTGGCGCGGCACGCAACGGTCCGGCACGCACGCCCTTGCCGTGCCCGGACGCTGGTCCCTCGTGCGCGACCTCGTGCACGACGGCGTCACGTCCACGGAGCGCGCGCACGCCTGGGCCGCGACGCTGCTCGACCGGCATGGCATCGTCGCGCGCGAAACGGCAGCGGTCGAAGCGCTCGGCGGCGGGTTCGGCAGCGTCTACAACGTGCTGCGCTCCATGGAGGACGCGGGCAGGGTGCGCCGCGGCTACTTCGTCGAGGGCCTCGGCGGCGCGCAGTTCGCATACCCCGGCATCATCGACCGGCTGCGCCGCGAGCGCGACGCCCCGCCGGAAGGCACGGTGGTCGCGCTCGCCGCCATGGATCCCGCCAACCCGTACGGCTGGCTGCTGCCGTGGCCGGCGCTCGCAGACGGCGATGCGAATCGCGGCGCGCGGCGCGCCGCCGGCACCGTGACCGTGCTCGTGGACGGCGTCCCGGTCCTCTACCTCGATCGCGACGGCCGGCGCCTGCGCACGTTCGCGGATATTTCTGATGACGCCGTGGTGCGGGCGCTGCCCGCCCTGCGCGACGTCGCACGCGGCCGGCCGTCGCACACGCTGTCGATCGAGCGCGCGGGCAGTGAGCCTGCGATATCGTCGCCACTCACGACGCTGCTCGTGGATGCCGGCTTCACGCGCGACTACCGCTTCATGCGGCTGCGCGCCGGCTGACATGCCCGGCTGAGATGCCCGAAGGCGATACCGTACACCGGAACGCGCGCGTGCTCAACCGTGAGCTGCAGGGGCGGACGCTGGCGCGTCTGTTCGTGCGCGACCGCGGCGATGTCGCCGAGCTCGCCGGGCACGCCGTCGCTCTCGTGGAGGCGCGTGGCAAACACCTGCTCATCCATGTGGGAGGCGGCTGGGTGCTGCGCGTGCACCTCGGCATGAAGGGACGCTGGCTGCGGAAGCACGTGCGCGAGCGTTTGCCTTCGAACGTGACAGCGCTGCTGGTCGTGGACGAGACCGCATACATCTGCGAAGGCGCGTTCACCGCCGAGCTGCTGCGCGACGACGCAATCCGCACGCACGCGCGACTCGCACGTCTCGGCCCCGATCTGCTCGATGATCCGCCGAACATCGCAGGCGCCGTACGCCGTGCCCGGATTCCCGGCTACGCCGGCCGCGAGATCGGCGATCTGCTGATGGACCAGCGTGTCGCATCAGGCATCGGCAACGTCTACAAGAGCGAAGTCCTCTTCGAATGCCGCGTGCATCCCCGCACCCGCGTCCACGACCTCGCCGATGAGAGGATCACTGCTTTGTTCGACAGCGCCGCGCGCCTGATGCGGCTGAACCTGCTGACGCGGCAGCGCACCGCCGTGCCGCTCCGGCGCCGGGCGACTCCCTCGTCGCAGCGGCTGTGGGTCTACATGCGGAGCGGGAAACCGTGCCTCGACTGCGGCACACCCATCGAACGCATCATGCAGGGTGACATGAATCGGAGTACGTATTTCTGTCCATCGTGTCAAACCTGAACAACGTGAAACGTGAAAACTGAACAACGTGAAACGTGAAACGTGACAAACGTGATACGTCTGGCCCGACCCGGGCTGGTGGGGCGGAGCCCGGGCGGGCCGGCCTGTAAGCCGCTATTCCATCACATCCGACTGGATACCCGTGACCCGCCCCGTTAGGATCAGTGCCGGCAAGCGTGAATTGTGAGACGAGCACGTACGTTTCACGCTTCACGCTTCACGATGTTCCATCCGGAGAACCTGGCTTGCATTTGACGAGTCTGTTGCTGGCCCTGCAGCAGTTCAGCGGCGCCACCGAGATCGAAATACCGCGTCTCGATGAGGTTGCGGTCGTGGACGGTGTGCTGGACGAGCGCGCGTGGTCGGACGCTGCGCTGATAGACGGTTTCCGGCAGTACGAGCCCGCGGACGGCCGTCCTGCGGCGGAACGGACGGAGGTACGGGTGTGGTACGCGCCGGACGCCATCTGGTTTGGCATCACCGCGCATGACTCGGAGCCGCAGTCGATCCGTGCGACGCGCGCCGACCGCGACAACATCGGCGATGAAGACCACGTGGTCATCTACCTGGACACGTTTCTCGACCGGCGCCGCGCGTTCTTCTTCGGTGTCAATGCGCTGGGTGTGCAGCTCGACGGTGTCCGGAGCGAAGGAGCATCGAGCGCCGGGCGCGCCTTCGGCGGCGGCACCGACACGAGCCCGGACTTCGCCTTCGAGTCCAGCGGCAGGCCGACGACGGGCGGTTACGTCGTCGAGGTGCGGATTCCGTTCACGAGTTTGCGCTACCCGGCCGGACGGGAGATGTCGTGGGGCCTGAACATCGAGCGCAAGACGCAGCGCACGGGATATGTCGATGTGTGGCCGGACGTGCGTCGGGCGAGCGCAAGCTTTCTCGCGCAGGGCGGCACGCTAACGGGGCTGCACGATCTCGAGCGCGGCGTCGTGTGGGAGATGCAGCCGTTCACCACCGTGAACATGCCGGGCGCGCGCGCGGACGGTCGCTGGGAGCGCGCGTCGCCGGACCCGTCGGCGGGCGTGAACGCGCGGCTCGGCTTCACCAGTTTTTCGCTCGACGCGACGCTGAACCCGGACTTCAGCCAGATCGAGGCCGACGCGGGGCAGATCACGGTGAACGAGCGATTCGCGCTGTTTCTGCCCGAGAAGCGGCCGTTCTTTCTGGAGGGTATCGAGCTGTTCTCGACGCCGGGTCAGCTCGTCTACACCCGTCGCATCGCGGACCCGCTCGGGGGCGCCAAGCTCACGGGCAAGGCAGGCTCGACGAGCATCGCATACCTGGCGGCCGTGGATCGGCACGCGGATGCCGAAGACCGCCGCGCACTGTTCAACGTCGCACGCATGCGCCACGACATCGGCACCAGCTCGCTCGTCGGCGTGACCGTAACCGACCGCACGATCCTCGACGGACCCGGCTACAACCGTGTGGCTGCGGCCGACGCACGCATCGTGTTCGGCGGGCTGTACTACGCGGAAGGGCAGATCGGCGGATCGTGGACCGATGATGGGGCCGGGCGTCGCTCGTCGCCGATCTGGGAGGCGGAGCTGGACCGCACCGGCCGCGCGTTCGGCTTCAACTACCAGCTGAATGGCGTTGGCGAGGAGTTCCGCACGCAAGCAGGGTTCGTGAACCGGAGCAACGTCGTCAGCGCACGCGCCTCGAACCGGTTCACGTACTACGGTCAGCCCGAGGCCGCGCTGGAGCGGGTCACGCTCTTCTTCCGGCCGGAACGACTCTGGACCCACACCGGTTTCGGCCGCGACGGTGCCCTCGAGGGGACCGAGAACGCCAACGTAAGCTTCCGCCTGCGCGGCGACTGGGAGCTGCAGGCGCGTGTGGCCCGCGACTTCGTCGAGCTCGACCCCGGCGATTACGCGTTGCTCGAGACCGTGACGTCCTCCGGTCCGCAGCCGTACGTCCCGCTCGATCGCGTGAGCGGGCCAACCATCGAGCTCAGCGGCAGCACGCCGATCTATCAACGCTTCGATGCGAGCGCGTCCGTCGGTGGAGGTCGCGTCGCCATCTTCGCGGAAGGCGGCGAAGGCAGCGCCCGGTCAGTCAGCGCCTCCGTGGCGCTGCGGCCGAACCCGTCCGTGCGCCTTGCGCTCGGCACTTCGTACGAGCGCATCGACCGCGTGCTCGACGGCACCGAGTTCGCCCGCACACTGCTGCCGCGACTGCGTGCGGAGTTCCAGCCGACGCGGGCTTTCTTTCTGCGCAGCATCGTGGAATACCGCGCCGAACGGCGGTCGGCGCTGCGCGACGCGCGAACGGGCGATCCGCTCCGCATCGGCGGAGACCTGGACCCGTTCGAGCGTACCGCGGCCTTTGCTGCCAACGGAATGCAGGTCGAGCTGCTCGCGTCCTTCGAACCGACACCGGGCACCGCTGCATTCCTCGGTTACGGCGTGTCCTTCGCCGAGACCGACGCCTTTGCGTTCGACCGGCTCACCCGCATGAACGACGGCCTGTTCCTGAAGCTGGCCTACCAGTTCAGGCGCTGACGCCCCGGGGCCACCCCACGGGCCGGCGGGAAGCCGCTCCATGGAGGTGGTGCTGCGCGGGCCGCACGCCGATGCTAGATTCGGGCATATCTTCAGCGATCGGAGAGTGGGCATGCCGGCGACGTCTCTCACCGCCGAACCCCGTGCGCCCGAGTCTCACGCCGCGGCCGGGTGGCTCGCGTCGCTCAATACGCGGTGGCACGAACGGGCGCTTCAGGGCTTCATGCTGATCGTGCTCGCGCACTGGGGCGAGCACCTCGCGCAGGCCTGGCAGGTGTATGCGCTGAACTGGCCGATTCCCGAGTCGCGCGGCATGCTCGGCCTGTGGTTCCCCGTCCTCGTGCGATCCGAAGCCCTGCATTACGGCTACGCGATCGTGATGCTCCTCGGGATATGGATCCTGCGCAGCGGGTTCACGGGCCGCTCCCGGACGTGGTGGACGGTCGCGCTCGCGATCCAGTTCTGGCACCACATCGAGCACGCGCTGCTGCAGGTGCAGGCGATTGCGGGCGCGAACCTGCTCGGATCGCCCGTGCCGCTCAGCATCGCGCAACTCTGGATCCCGCGCGTCGAGCTCCATCTCATCTACAACTCGCTCGTGTTCGTCCCGATGGTCATAGCCATGTACCTGCACCTGTTCCCGTCCGTCGCGGAAGCGCGGGCGATGCGCTGCTCCTGCGCGTTCGCCGAAGCGACGGCCGCCTGATGCAGCCGGCGAAGGCGCCGGCCGGCACCCGGCAGACCGGGGCGGGCCGGCGTCTGCCACTCTACACACCCGCCGACCCGCCGGGCGAAACAGACCTGCTGAAGTGGCCGCTGCTCGGCCCCTTCCTCCGCTGGCGCCACGCCCGGACAGCGCTGCAGCTCCCTCTGCTGGTGCTCGCCGTCGTCATGATCGGTCACGGCCTCTTCGGGCCGCGCCTCGCGCCACGCAACCTGGCCACGCTGCTCACCTGGGTGCATTACCGCGGCGCGCTCATCATCGCGCTGCTCGTGGCCGGCAACATCTTCTGCATGGCGTGCCCGTTCATGCTGCCGCGCAACCTGGCGCGCCGGTTCGTCACGCCGACGCGTCACTGGCCGCGGCAGCTCCGCAACAAGGGCGTCGCGATCGCACTGCTCGTCGCGACACTGTTCGCATACGAAGCGTTCGATCTCTGGGGCTCACCGTGGTGGACCGCGTGGCTGATCGTCGCATACTTCGCAGCCGCACTCCTCGTGGACTCGCTCTTCCAGCAGGCACCGTTCTGCAAATGGGTGTGCCCCATCGGCCAGTTCAACTTCATTGCCGCGACCGTGTCGCCGCTCGAAGTCCGCGTGTCGGATCCGACCGTCTGTGCGTCGTGCACCACCCTCGACTGCATCCGCGGCACGCGCGACGCCGAGCAGCCCGCACTCGTCGTGCAACGCGGCTGCGAGCTCGCGCTGTTCCAGCCGCGCAAGCGCGGCAACATGGACTGCACGTTCTGCCTCGACTGCGTGCACGCCTGTCCGCACGACAACGTGGCGATCGGCGTGCGGCTGCCGGGCTCGGAGCTCTTCACCGATCCCATCCGCTCCGGCGTCGGTCGCCTCTCCCAGCGGCCGGACCTCTCGCTGCTCGCACTCGTTTTCACGTTCGGCGCCATCCTCAATGCATTTGCGATGGTCAGCCCCGTATACACGTTCCAACGTTGGGTCGGCTCGGTCACAGGAACGAGCAGCGGGATCCCAGGGCTGGGCACGCTCTTCGTGCTCGCACTCATCGTCGAGCCCGTGGTGCTCGTCGGACTCGCCGCCTTCATCACCCGCTCCGCGACGGGTACACACCAGGGACTCCTGCCCCTGGCGACGCGCTTCTCATACTGCCTCGTGCCCCTCGGCCTCGGCATCTGGGCCGCCCACTACGGGTTCCACCTGCTGACCGGACTGTTCACGGCGGTGCCGGTGTCCCACGCCGCACTGCACGACCTCGGCGTGGTCCACACCGCGCCCTCGTGGGGCGTCGGTGGGGTGCCTGCCGCGATTGCGCGGCCCATCGAGATCGGACTGGTCGGGCTCGGCGCCGTCGGTTCCCTGCTGGTCGCGTGGCGCATCGCGGAACGCGAGTTCCCCGCTCGCGCAGCCGTCGCGTTCCTGCCCTGGGCAGTGCTCTGCGCCATGCTCTGGGTCGCGGCCACCTGGCTCATGACGCTGCCCATGGAGATGCGCGGGTCCGTCATGGGCGCCTGATGCGGATCGCGCCATGACGCGGCTGCTGCTCGCTCTCGCACTCCTGCTGCCCGACTTCGCACTGTTCGCGCATGCCGGTCCGCCCTTCCCGATCGTCGTCGATCAGACGGTGGGGCCATGGCTGGTGTCGGTGTGGACGGACCCCGACATCGGCACCGGCACCTTCATCGTCGTGCTGGAGCCGTCGGGCGATATCGTACCGGCGGGGACGACCCGCGTCCGCATCGCCGTACGGCCCGAATCCGGCCGCCTCCCTGAAGCCGCCTACGATGCGGTGCCGCAGCCTGTCCGTTACGGTGAGCGGCACGTCGCGGAAGTCGCCTTCGACCGCGGCGAGTGGTGGTCGGTTCGCATCACCATCGCTGGAGCGGGAGGGACTGGCGAAATCCAGACTCGGGTGGAAGCGACGCCGGAAGGATCCATCGGCCCGATCGGCATGATCCTCTACCTGCTCCCGTTCCTCGCCATGGGCTTCATCTGGGTCAAGGCCGCGCTCCGCCGGCGCCGCCCCGCGTCGTCACCCGGACGAGGGATTGAAGCGTCTGGCCGAGATGGACGAGCCGGTACAGGCCCTTCACCGTCAGCATTTCGGCGCGCTCGATGAAGCCGAGCTGCAGGCGCTGATCGACACGCACGCACGCATCCGGGCACATGTAGCGCGGCGCGATGCGCTGCTCTGACACTGGAACGGAACATGGATACGACAGGGACGCGGCAAATCGATGCGGGGCTCGCATGCGCACGGAGCGCAGAAGCTGTTCGTGCTGGGGCTGCCGGGGCTGATCGAGGGTTTCGGCGTGATGGGCATTCCGCTTGCGGACGTGGCGGCGCCTGCGGTGGCACTGCTGGAGTTCTTCGGCGGGATCGCACTGTTCGCTGGACTGTTCACGCCCGTGGTGGCTGCAGGACTGGCGCTGGTGATGCTCGGCGCGCTGGTGCTGGTGCATCTGCCGCCTCGCTCGCACTCGCGCTGACGGGCCTGGGCATGTAGTCCCTGAATGCGTTGCGCGCGCGTCGGCGGTCGCTGCGTGGGGTGGCGAACGCATGAAGGTCGAGATCGTCGGGTCCTCCGGCGGCGGCGGCGGGCTACCTGCACGCGGCGGCGGGCCGCGGCGGCGGGCGGGGCGCGGCGGCGGGCGGGGCGGCGGGCGGGGCGCTGAATCGGGCTACGTGCACACTCGACGCGACGATTGCGCCGACTTGGGGCGTTGACCGGCTACGAGGCGGAAAACTGCACAAGCGCGTCGGCGCGGCGCGTCACGTGTGGAGTTTTCCGCTTCCGAGACGGGTAAAATGCACAACCGGGCGTTTCCGGCGGTCGAGTGTGCAAGTGTCCGGGTTCGGGCGCAGGCGCGGCCCGACACCCGACCGCGGGGCGAGCGCGCGGGGCGAGTGCGCGCAACGCCCGCGCTACGGCGCGTCCTCCATGCGCTTCCCGGGCCTGCCGTAATGATCGCCACCGATCGGCCGCGCCTTCAGGTACGCAGCGCGCAGCGCGGTGTCGTCCATTGCCGCGAGTGAGCCGGCGGCGACGACCAGTCGGCGGGGCGGGCGGTTCGCCTGCTGCGTTCTGAACTCGAGCAGATCCCCCCCGGCACCCGCGCCGGCGTCCGCCGGATTGACGAGGGCGTACACCTCCCAGGTGCAGCCATCGGCGTCGATCGTTCTCCACATAGGGGCACATCTCCCGGGCGAGGTCGGTAAAGGTTCATGAGCCGATGTCAGGTGCGGCTGCATGGACTGTTCCGCCGTGCCATCTGCCGGGCAACCCTGCCGCACCCGGGCGGCATCACAGAACCGACATGAGCATGCCGATCCGATGAATGAGCGGGACTGCATCCGGCGCGCGCAGCAGGGCGACGCTGAAGCGATCCGCGACCTGTATCGGCGCTATGCGCCGCGCGTACACGCCGTCGTGCGCCGCCTCGCCGGCGATGACGCACTGGCGGAGGACTGGGCGCAGGAAGCGTGGGTCCGAGCGTTCCGCGCGCTGCCGAACTTCCGTGGCGACGCCCGGTTCTCGACGTGGCTGCACCGGATCGCTGTGAACAGCGCGCTGCACGGCCGGCGCGGCCGGGAGCGCCGGATCGGGCGGGAAGCGCCGCTGCCGCTGCACGTCGAGGCAGCGTCGCCGCGCGAGGATGTCGCGCTGCGGCTCCGACTGCAGCGTGCCCTGGACGAGCTGCCGGGCGGCATGCGGCAGGTCGTGGTGCTGCACGACGTCGAAGGTTACACGCACGAAGAGATCGGCGGCATCCTGGGCATCGCCGCGGGCACATCGAAGAGTCAGTTGTTCAAGGCGCGGGCGCGGCTGCGAGGCAGGCTGCAGTCGGAGCGCGCCGCAGTGGAAGCAGAGGAGGAGTCATGTCGCATCTGAGTCTGGAAGCACTCGCGCGTATCGTCGATGAACCGCCTGCGCGCGACGAATCCATGCACCTCGAGGCATGCGCAGCGTGCCGGGCGGCGCTGGACGCGCTGCGTGAGGACGTACACGCGCTCGGCCTGCTGCCGGATCTCGCGCCGCCGCCCGATGCATGGCCGGCGCTCGAGCAGCGGCTCGCGGCGGAAGGCCTGCTGCGGCAGCCCGCGCGGGGGGGCGCGCCGGCGCTCGGCCGGATCATGCAGCTGGCAGCGGCTGTCGTGCTGTTTCTCGCGGGCTCGCTCGCCGGACGGCTGACCGCTGCGCCGCAGCCTGTCGCACTGGTGGAGGAATCGGTCGAGACCGGGCGTGAGCCACAGCCACAGTCGGAGACGGGGTCGGTTCATGACCCGGTGCTGGCGCCCGCGAACGAAACGGAGCGCGAGTCGATGCCTGGGCCATCTGCCGATCCCGCGCCGACGCGCCACGATGTGCGCCTCGCGCATGACGAGCCCGTGGAAGGCGCGCCGCGTACCGCTGCAGATGCCGCCGTGCTGCTGCGCAGGACCGAGGATCTCTACCTCGCCGCGCTCACCCGGTATGCGGAGCTGGCGACGGAGTCGGAAGCCGGCGATCCGGTCGCGCGTCTCGCGGCACTGCAGAGCATCGTCATGACGACACAGGCTGCACTGCACGAGGCGCCGACGGATCCGGTGATCAACGGGTACCATCTGACGGCGCTCGCGCAGCGGGATGCGACGCTGGCGCAGGTCACTGCAGAAGCGAGCGAGCGCTGGTACTGAACATGGGAGTCTTCATCATGAGAATGCGTGGAACCGTCGTCGCGGCGCTGACTGCCGCCGTTGCCTTCACCCTGATCGCCGCAGCAGCGCCGGAAACAGCGCAGGCACAGGCCGTGGTGCGGCTCATGTCGCGCGGCCTGCTCGGCATCCTGACGGAGCCGGTGCCTGCGAATGACATGAACTCACGGGAACGGCTGATCGTCGATGTCGTGGGTGACTCGCCGGCCGAGCAGGCGGGCATCCTGAAGGGCGACACGCTCGTCCGGATCAACGGGCTCGCCGCGACGCGGCAGGTGATGAGCGCGCCGTTCGAGCCCGGCGACACGGTCGTGCTCAGGGTCCGCCGTGATGGCAGAGAGCGCGATGTCACGCTCGTCGCCGCCGAGCGTACGGACCGCTTCGAGTTCCTGACTGCGCGGGCATTGCCGGATTCGGTGCGCATCCGCGTCTCCGACATCATGGATGCAGTCCGGGCCGGCGTGGACACCGTCGCGATGCGGAACGCGTTCGAGCAGCTGCATGACAACCTCGAGCGGCTGCGCAACGACAGTGTCTTCGTACGCGGATTCGACGGCGACACCGCTCGCTTCTACCACCTGTTCCGCGGCGAGCTGCCGCGCATCTTCATGGACCGCGCGCATATCGACAGCCTGCGCGCGTACATCGACAGTGCGCGTGCCCACATCGGAGACTACGCGGTCCACGCATTCGGGGACTCGACCTGGTTCCGTTTCGGCGACTTCGGCGAGCTCGGCCTGTTCCAGCCGGGCGACAGCGTCGGCTTCATGCGACCGACGCAGATCTTCGTCGATGGCATCTCGGCCGGACGCCGCGCCGTCGCCGGCGCCGAGCTGTCCGAGCTGAATCCCGACCTCGCGGAATACTTCGGCACCACGACGGGCGTACTCGTGCTGAATGCGCGTGCAGGCACGCCCGCCGCCCGCGCCGGTCTGCGCGCCGGCGATGTGATCCTGAGCGTCGGCGGCACCAGCGTGAGCTCGATTGCAGAGCTGCGCCGCGCAATCAGAGCCGCGCCGTCGGACGACGTCGAGTTGCGCGTGCTGCGGCGCGGGACTCAGATTGACATCCGGATTGAAGAGGATTCAGCCGGCTGAGGCCGGTCTTCATCCTCCTCGCTGCGCGGTCTGAGCGGAACGAGGTCGGATGCCTGGAAACCGGATGGCGGCAGTCACTTGCGCCTGCATCGCCATTGTTCTCACGGCGTGCGACGAACGTATTTCCGACAGCGGGCGCCGCGACGCGGATCGGCTTCCGGTTCTGAGCGCGGTAGAGGACCTGCGGCTCGGCAGTCTTGCCGACCCCGACAGCGGGTTTTCGCGGATCGGCGCGGTGGCGGTCGATCAGGACGGCAACGTGTATGTCGTGGAGCAGCAGCCTCCCGAAATCCGCGTCTTCGATGCCGCCGGAACGCCGCTCCGCACGATCGGCCGGCAGGGCCAGGGGCCGGGTGAGTTCGTGCGCCCCGGCCTCATTGGAATTCTGCTGGACACACTCTGGGTGAATGACCCCGGGCTCGGCCGGGTGACGTTGTTCCTCCTGGATGGCTCGGTGGCAGAGACGTTCCCGACAGCTCCGATCGTGCGGCCCGCGCCGCCCTCACCGAATGTGATGGTCACGCTCCGGGGTGGCGTCCTGCGCAGCGACGGATTCGTCCACATGGAGCGCGCGGACGCAGTGGCTTTTCTGGGCCCCGGCACCGCGCCTCCCGATTCCCTGTCCGTTCCGATAATCAGGCTCGACCGCGATGGCAACGTTGTCGACACCGCAGGCGAGGGCCGCATCTACCTCGTGCACAGTGACGACGAGGGCAGTCCGGGACGGCCGGCTCAGACGGATCTGGTGGACAGTCCGGGTCCGCCGGCGGACACTCCCCTGCGCGTCCGCACGGACGCTGGGTCGATCCTGATCGATCGCAAGGTCCCAGCAACGGCCGATGGCGCCAGCTTCAGCATCACACGACTGAGTACAGAAGGCGACACGCTGTATCATCGCGTCCTGGGTTATTCGCCGACGCCCTACACGGCCGCAGCGATCGACAGTCTCAGGAGCACCCTGGGCGATATAACCATTCCCGAATACCGGACTCCTGTGATTGCGGCGCATGTCGGAAGTGATGGCACGGTGTTGCTTCTCAGGGACGGCGAAACCGGGGCGGATCGACGGTGGCTCGTGATCGACTCCGACGGCACACCGCGCGGTCAGGCCATGCTGCCGGCGTCGATTTCGATCAGGTGGATTGGAAGCGACGCGATCTACGCCGTGGAGCGGGACTCGTTCGATGTCCCGTGGCTTGTCAGGTACCGACTCAACTGACGGGCGCGCGCAGCATCGCAAGGATCCGCTGCGCCGCGCGCTCGCCGGTGCGCACCGCGCCTTCCACGCTGGGCGCGGCTTGTTATGCGCGGGCGAGCGCGACGCGGGACGGCAGCAACGCGTTGTCGAATGCAGTGATGCGCTTCAGGTGCCCCGGCTCGAACAGCGTGTACGCGTCGTCGAAGCGGTAGACGACCGCCTGTGACACCTGAGCCGCGAGACCGGGCATGGTCGGCTCGAGTGCGCCGAGCATCGCATCAATGATCGTCGCATCGTCCTGCTCGAGCAGCCGCGTCACCACGGCCGGCGCGGGCAGCACGACGAGCGCGTCGCCGCCCGACGGCACCAGCCCCTTCAGCTTCCGCGACTGCACGCACAGCGCGGCGACCGTCTCGCCCGCATCGGAACCACGCGGGAAGGAAAGGCCGAAGTAGTCGCCGGGGTGCGGCGCGCCCGTGCGCAGTGCGAGCGTGAACACCGGCCGCACCTGCACACTGCGCAGCCACGTGCCGAGGCTGCCGTCGGCGTTCAGGATCGCGGCCGCGCGGTTCGGTGGTACGGCGAGCACCACCGCATGATACAGCTCGCTGCCTGCCGCAGTCTCGACGCGGACGCCGCCTTCATCACGGGCGAGGCTCAGCACCTCCGACGCCGGCATGAACCGGCCGCCTCTCGCCTCCAGTCCCGCGACGATTGCATCCGCGAGAGCGCCGAACCCGCCGGCGGCTGCGTACACGGTCACGTCCATGCCCACTTTCGCGAGCGCGTGGTAGACCGGCGCAGACGTCTCGTCAGGCAGCGCGCCGTAGTAGGCGGCGAGCAGAGGATAGACCAGGTAGTCGATGAAATCGGCGCCCAGCTCGCGGCGGCCCCATGCGCCGATCGACTCGGTGTCCAGCGCGGCGCCACCGTTCGATGCAGGATCATTTGCATCGAGACCGCCCGCCTGCGCCGACAGGTACGGCAGGTACCGCGCGACCATCTTCAGCTTCAGCGATGTCGGCAGCGCGCCCGATGTCGCCATGCTCGCTACCGATCCGTACGTGATGCTCTGCGCGCGGCCTCGCCGCCACATCGCATCGCGTCCGGGCGACCGTCCAAGCAGCTCACGCCCGCCTGCCGCCTGCGTGAGCGCCAGCAGCGACGTGTGCGTCGTGCTGACCAGCTGCACTCCGACATCCACGCGCGCGCCGTCCAGCGTGTCCGTGCGCAGCAGGCCGCCCGGACGCGCTGACCTGTCGTATATCCGCGTTTCGATACCAGCCTGCGCCAGTGTCCACGCCGCTGCGAGGCCCGCCGGACCGCCACCCACTACCGCTACCTGTTTCACCCGCTGACTCTTCCCTCCGGAGGAGCCCGCCTCCCCAGCAAAAAAGGGCCCCCGCTTTCGCGAGAACCCTTCTCTACCTGCTCCAGAAACGCCTTACGCAGCCGGACGCCTGCCGTACGGCAGCGCAGGCACCGGCTGCGTCCTGCCGCCCCAGATGAAAGCACTGATCGCCGGCCTCGGCGTCGGGCCGAACGTTCCATGTATTACAATGCCCGGAGGATCGTCATGACCTCCCGACTCGATTTCGTCCATGTGCTCCATTCCTCACTCTACCCGCGAGCGACCATGCGACGCGACACCGACGTGCCCGTCGTCGCGACCTGTCGGCCGCGCGCGTACAGGGCACGCCGCATACCGCGCGTGCCATTGTCGTCAAGTTGTTGTGTAACTGTGAGTTAGCGCGTCAGCCGGCGACGCGCAGGCAGCTGGGTGTCCCATTTGCAGGACGAGTCTGCGTGTCGTTGCGACACATGCGCTGCCACTGGCGGAAGTCGGGCAGGTCGAGGCGCTGCAGGAGGAGGCGGTCCACGGCGTCGCAGAGGAGAATCTCGGTGAGGGGATATTGTCCGTCAGGAGCGTCGAACAGCTGGTGGACCGCAGACTCTGCGAGGTCCATCAGCTCATCGCGTGTGAGGGCGGTCTTGTAGTCTTCGATCTGCTCCTCGATCCACGCGTTGTAGCGCTGACGCGGCGTATCGGAAGGTGTGGTCATCGTGTGTGAACGTTACCGACGCGAGACGTTGCGCACAAGGTTGTGATCAACGGGATGCGCTGCACGCGCGATCGCGTTCGATCTCGATGAGCAGACGCAGATTCGGATCGGTGGTTGCGGTGGCACCTTCGCGCGCTGTCTCGCATGCAGTGGTGTGGCTGCCGGCAGCGCGGTGTGCGCGAGCGAGCCAGAGCATACCGACCATGCGCGCGTCGGTGCCGGGGTAATCGGAATGAAGGCGCTCGAGGTAGGCGAGGGACCTGCGAGTTTCGCCGCGCGTCAGGAGTCCCTGACCGAGGCGGAGCAGCGCCTCTGACGCGACGGGTGACGATGGGTAGCTTAGCACGACACCGAGGAAAGAGCTCTCGGCTTCGAGCGCATCGTCGGTGAGCAGTCCGCGCAGGAAGAGTGCACGAGCGCGGTCGTTTGCACTCGCGTCGGAGTCAGGCTGGCCATCGCTCTGCTCCCACTGCGCGAGCGTGCTGCCGGCATCCGTGAAGCGGCCGGTGACGATCAGGTTGTGCACGCGATCGAGCGTGGTGTCCTGTGCGCGTGCGTGCGCGGGCACGAGCGCGGCTGCAGCAGCGATCGACAGTGAGACGGCGAACAGCGAAAACGGGCGGAGCCTGAGTTGCGAGCGTGTCATGCGGCCTGCCGTGTGCTGCGCTGCTCGAGACGGAGCAGCAATTCCTCGAGGATCTGCCGCTCGTCGAGCGACGACGATTTCAGCAGCCGGTCTGCGCGGAGCAGGTCATCGACTGCGTCTTCGACGGCAGCGGCCGTCCAGCCGCGGGCCTGTTTCGCAATGCGGCCCGCGAGCCAGCGCTGATGCGGCGGCAGGACCTGACCGAGTACGCGCTCGCCGCCGGCTGTGGCAAGGCCGAGGCGCAGGAACTGCGCGCCGAGTCCGATCACGAGGCCGACGCCGGACTCGCCTGCATCCAGCAGCACTGGTATGGCGACGCGCGCTTCCCTGAAGTGGCGATCGCCGACCAGATCGAACCAGTCCCAGCGGTTCTGGTGCGGCACGGATCCGACGATGGCCGCGACGTCGTCGCGACCGATGCGTTTGCGGTCGCCGACGTAGCCGATCAGCTTGATCAACTCCTGCACGAGCACGCCGAGCTCGCTGCCGGTCGCGGCGAGCGCGCGCGCGCCGGCCGCATCGAGCTGCGCGCCATCGGCGGCCGCGCGTTCCATGAGCCAGCCGGGCAGGTCGGCGCCGGCCAGGCGCGGGAATTCGACGGCGACGGCCTGGCGCTTGAGCCGCTCGTAGAACTGTGCCTTCGTCTTTTCGGGGAGTGTCGCGACGAGGATGAGCGCGAGGCCCGGTATCGGCCGCTCCAACAGCGACTCGACGACTGCGCGTCCGCGCGCATTGGCGGCGAGCGCGTGCGCCTCGCGCACGACGAGGACACGCCACTCCGCCATCATGGGCGGCGTGTGGGCGATCGATGCCATGACTTCGGGCTCGACGTCGGCGCCGCGCAGCTGGTCGTAATTGAAGTCGCGCGTGGCAGGATCGAGGTGCGCGGCGACGAGCGCCGCCGTCGCGTCTTCCTTCAGATACTCGTCATCGCCGAACAGGAAGAAGACGCCGCCGCGGCTGCCGGCGTCGAGCGCCTTCCTCAGCTTGTCCGGCCTGGTCAGCGCCATCCGCTATTCGACGGGCGCGTATTGGCTCGACACCGTGCGGACGCTGCGGTGTGCCGGCGGCGTCACGATCAGCGGGGAGTGTGGACCGGGGAACGCGGCGAGCGTCGCGCGCTGCGGCGCTGCGCTGACGGGATACCATGCTGCAGCCTCGCTGCCGATGTAGGACGGCAGGTTCGAGGCATCGCGGTCGGATGCCGTCAGGGCAGCAGCCTGGGTGCGAGCCGCGTAGGGCAGCCCGGCGCTGGGTGCGCGCGCCAGGTCGGAGCCGGGCGGGGTGTCCGTGACCGCCGTGCGCGGCCGGATCTCGCCCGAGAACAGCACCGGGCTCCAGGCCAGCAGCGCGATGAATGCGGCGACGCCGAGCGCCGCGGCCGCGCCGGCCGTCGGTCGCGGCGACAGCATCCGCGCGTCCTGCATGTGGAAGATGCGATGCTGCAGGCGGTGCTCGAAGTCTTCCGACGGCACGACCGCGGGCATGTCGCGCACGAGCTCTGCACCCTTGCGGATGATGCGGTCGTAGCGCGCGCACGCGGCGCACGCATCCGCGTGCGAAGCCAGCCGTGCGGCCGCGCTCGCCGTCAGCATGCCGTCCACGTACTCGGCGTGGCGTGCGTGAAACTCGCCGCACTGCACTGATTCCACCCAACTGGTCTCGCTCGATCGCATCCTTACCCCCGGCTCGCCTGGCACATCCGGCGCCTGACCGCCCCGTTCGGCGGCACGCACATACTACTTCGGGGCCGTCAGTGTTGTTCCGGTCTGGTTGCGGGCGGTGGCTGGCGCCAGATTCCGCACATGACCGGAGTCCGCGCCATTCTCGACTTCCCCGGACCGGCCGGCACGGACACGCGGCTGGTCTTCACCGCACCCACGGATGTGCTGGAGACGGGTGAGCTGAGCCAGGTGCGACCCCTGCTGCGCCGCGTGGACCAGGCGGTCCGCGCTGGCTGCCATGCCGTGGGCTTCGTCGCGTACGAGGCCGCGCCGGCCTTCGACCCGGCGATGGTCACGCGCGCGCCCAACGGCGCGACGCCGCTGGTCTGGTTCGCCCTCTTCGGCGCGCCCACTGCCGCAGCGCCACCGCCCTGCACCGGTGCAGCGCCGCCGGCCGTCGCGTGGTCGCCGGACTCGCCCCGCGCGGACTACGACGCGGCGATCTCGCGGATCCGGGATGCCATCGCGGCCGGCGACGTCTACCAGGTCAACCACACACTCCGCTTCACGGCCGCCGATGTCGCTGCGGCGTCCTGGTACGACGCGCGCGTCGCAGCGCGACAAGGGCTGTACCACGCACTCATCGAAACGCCTGACTGGTCGATCGCGTGCGCATCGCCCGAGCTGTTCCTCGACGCCGCCGGCCGGCGTATCACTGCACGCCCGATGAAGGGCACCGTGCGGCGGGGCAGGTGGACCGGTGAGGACGCCGCGGCGGCGGCGGCGCTCGCCGGTTCGGCCAAGGATCGCGCCGAGAACCTCATGATCGTGGATCTGCTGCGCAACGACCTCGGCCGCATCGCCGAGTTCGGATCCGTCGCGGTGCCGCGCATGTACGACGTGGAAACATACCCGACGGTGCATCAGCTCACCTCTACGGTCACGGCACGACTGCGCCACGGCATCGGCGTCGACGACATCTTCGCCGCCACCTTCCCGTGCGGCTCCGTGACCGGCGCGCCGAAGATCGCCGCCATGCGCGCGATCGCCGCGCTCGAGCGCGCCCCGCGTGGACCCTACTGCGGCGCGATCGGCATCATGCGACCCGACGGCTCGTTCACCTTCAATGTCGGCATCCGCACGCTGCTCGTGGATCACCTCGCGCGCACTTCGGTCTACGGCGCGGGCGGCGGCATCACGTGGGACTCGAACGCTGCAGCCGAGTACGACGAAGTGCTCGCCAAGGCAGCGCTCCTCGACGAACACACACCCTGCTTCGATCTCCTCGAGACGCTCCGGCTCGATGACGGCGTGTACTCCCGGCTGCCGCGGCACCTCGCGCGCCTTGCGGACTCGGCTCGCTACTGGGGGTTTTCCGACGATACGGCCAGCAACGTGGCGGCCGCGCTGGAACGGGAACGGCGGGCGGCGGGGGTGGGGGCGTGGCGGGTGAGGGTGACGGCGGGGGGGAAGGGGGAGGTCGAGGTTACTAGGACGGGGGGGGAAGGATGGGAGGGCGCGCCTGACTGCGCGGC
>JBBEBA010000056.1:0-21179 GCA_040882575.1 Gemmatimonadota bacterium | reverse complement strand
ATGTCGCCGCGCGCTGCAGCCGTTGACGTGGTGTGCGCCATGCCCTATGCTTGCGCCGCCCGAACCAGGCACAAACCGACAGACAGGCAGATCGACAGAATGTTCTACCGCGTTTCCATGATGATGTGTCCGATGTGTTGCGTGTGACCTGACCGGATCGCTCCGGTCGTCGTCCAGGCCCTCTCCCACCGGGAGAGGGCTTTTTTGTTCTACCCATGAAACTGGAATCGGAAGATGAGTGGTCGCCGGCGAGACGACGGACGTGCACTTCACGCCAAACCCGCGCCTGCCTCTGAGGAGGAGGCCTGGACGTACCTGAAGCAGGAGCGCGGCATCGAACTGTGGCGCGAGGGCCGCCGCCTCGGAGATCTGCGACGCTGGACCCTGGATGGCACACCAGGCGCGACCGTGGACGTGACGGACCGGATCCGCCTGTGCTTTCCGATCGCGCAGAGTGAGATTGACACGAACCCCAACATCCAGCCGAATCATGCGGATCCGCTGAATCCGCTCTTTACGGCTCGCGGCGCTGCTTCTCCTCCTGCTGCCCGGGACGGCCAGCGCGCAGAGCAGCTACTACTTCCCGGGCGAGCAGAACTTCGACCCGGAGATCCCATCGCCGGCCGAGTTCCTCGGCTACGACATCGGCACACATCACACGCGTCACGACCAGATCGCGGCGTACGTGAGGGAGCTCGCGCGGGTGTCCGAGCGTGCGACCTATCAGGAGATCGGGCGCACGTACGGCGAGCGGGCAATGCCTGTGCTGACGATCACGTCACCGTCCAACCATGCGCGGCTCGAGGAGATCCGTCAGCTGCACATACGCGCCGCGGATCCCGCGCAGCCGCCCGTGCCGGCGGCCGGCCGGCCGGTGATCGTGCACCTGGGCTACGGCGTGCACGGCAGCGAAACATCATCCAGCGAGGCCGCGCTGCTGACGGCGTACTGGCTGGTCGCGTCCGGCACGCCAGAAGTGGAGCGCTACGTCGAGCAGGGCGTCTACCACATCGAGCCGGTGCTGAACCCCGACGGCCGTGATCGTCACACGCACGGGTACTGGGTGGGCACGAACCGGCTGCTGCTGAATGCGATCCTGTTCGGCAGCCACTTCACGGTGCCGTCCACGCCGTAATCGGGAACGCAACGGCCAGCCGCGGCGACAAGAGCGCGCGGCTGGCCGCAGTCCGGTCACACCGTTGGTCAGGAATCCAGAAACGTGGGCGCGTCTACCCGCGCAACGAGCGACCGCGTCACGGACCCGAAGAGCCTCTCCCTCAGCCGCGGCTGGCCGGACACACCCAGGACGACCATGCTGGCGGGCAGCCGTTCAGCCATCGAGGCGAGCGCGTCCGCCACGCCGCCACGTTCCGGCAGGACGTGCGTCTCGACGCGCCGGCCATGGCTCCGGAGGTAGTCGGCCGCACGCTGGAGGCGGGACTCCATCACGGCGGTTTCGTCACTCACGCCAACGGCGTGCACAGGCTCATCCGCGTACAGCCCGCAGGTTACGAAAGACTGGAGCGCGCGGGCCGCCTCGCGGCTTCCGTCGTACGCGACCAGCACGCCTGCGCCTTTCCGTGCGGGTCCGCCCGCGAGAACGATCGGTCGCGGCGAAATGCGGAGGATCGTGGCCATTGTGGCTGACGGCCTCGGTTCGTGATCCGACGTCGGGACGGCTCGCCTGCCGATAAACACCAGATCGTGACGCTCGGCTTCGCTGCAGAGATCCTCGGCCGGCGATCCTTCGATGAGCAGCGTGCGGCACTCCACGCCGGCCTCGCGCGCGCGATCCGCAACCGCCAGCAGCACGGCCTCCATGCGCCGCCGCTCATCCGCGAGCAGCCGTGCGTCCCGCTTCTGCTTGGCGGCGACACCGCCCATCGGGACGGGCTCGGCAGCCGTCAGCTCCACGTCGATCACGCCGATGCAGGTGATCGGTGCTCCGGTCGCGCGGGCGGCAGCGAACGCGAGATCGACGGCCGCGCGGCTCGAATCGGTGCCGTTCGTTCCAACGAGCAGGCTCTTTACCATGACGTCACCGCAGGAAGAGAAGGCTCATGACCACCAGGAGCGGTACGAGTATGCCTATGGACCACACCATGTATCCGAAAAAGCTGGGCATGCGGATATGCGACGTCTCCGCTATGGACTTGACCATGAAATTCGGCGCATTTCCAATGTACGTCATAGCGCCCATGAAGACGGCGCCGCACGAGATGGCAGCCAGCGTCGTCACTTCGGAGAGCAGTGCAGGCAGATACTCCTGCCCCCCCGCCGTGTTTAAGAACACCAGGTACGTCGGCGCATTGTCGAGAAACGATGACAGCGACCCCGTGATCCAGAAGTACGCGAGACTGTTCGGTTCTCCGTTGGAAAACGTGACGAGGTCGACGACGAATCCGAGGGCACCGTCGGCTCCCGCCTTCAGTATAGCGATTGCGGGCACGATCGTGATGAAGATGCCGGCAAACAGCTTCGCGACTTCCTTGATCGGGAACCAGTCGAAACCGTTCGCCACCCGGCTCTCGAGCGAAGTCCACTTCCAGCTGGCGGCGGCGAGTGCCAGGAGCGCGGCATCGCGGATCAGGTTCTCGATGCGCAGCTCGATACCGTAAACCTCGAACCCGCCGAGCCTGACGAATCCCGAGAAGAGCACGGCGGCAATCACTCCGAGGAGCAGGAGCAGGTTCACGCCTCCCTCCAGCCCAATAGCTTCGTCCGACAGCGGCCGCTTCCACTGGTCCTCGCTGGCGTATGCAATGCGATCCCAGACGTAGTAGATCGCGAGCAGGGCAGCGGACATGAACAGCATTTCCGCCAGCATGTGCTCCGTGGTCCAGAAGAATGGAACACCCTGCAGGAACCCCAGGAACAGCGGCGGATCGCCGAGCGGCGTCAGAGAACCGCCGATGTTGGCCACCAGGAAGATGAAGAAGACGATCGTGTGCACCATCCTGTTGCGCCAGGCGTTCGCCCGGATCACCGGTCGAATGAGGAGCATCGCGGCCCCGGTCGTGCCCATCCACGAGGCCAGGAACGTTCCCACGGCCAGCAGCGCGACATTCGCCTCCGGACTGCCCGACAGACGCCCTTTCAGCCGCACGCCGCCGGACAGCGTGAACAGTGCCAGCAGCAGGATGATGAACGGTAGATACTCCAGCAGATAGACGTGGAGCACCTCGTAGAGCGTGACCGCCGGCCCGCGCAGGAGAACCATTGGAACCAGGACGGCCGCGCCCCAGAACGCACTGATCTTTCCGAAGTGGTGGTGCCAGAACGTCGGCGCGAAAAGAGGCATCAGCGCGATCGACAGCAGGATCCCCGTAAATGGAACGACCCAGAGCAGCCCGAGCGTGGCCCCATCGATCCCATGTCCCTGCGCCGATGCCGGTGCGGCCGAGGCGAGAAAAGGGAGTGCCGTGCAGGCCGCGACCAGGCATCGCTGCGGGTACTTCATGCGAGATCCTCGTGGAGAACACGGGTGATGAAGCGACACAACGTGAATGCCTGTTCTGCTCACGTCAAGTCCCACGCTGGCAGCGTGGCTTGACACGCCGCCCCGGACCGCTTCTGTTCCTGACGTTCGGCGATCGCGCATTCACGGATGCGCCGACGACATCGGCCAGCCCTTGACTCCTCGTAACCTCAACCCGGTGTTGGTGCCATGGGAATTCGGCTCGCAGCCGCACGCGTTCTGCTCATCGCAGCAGGTATCAGTGCGGCCGTCCTCCCGGCCGCTGCACGCGCCGCAACGTCGGCGCAGGCAGTGACGCAGGACACTGTCACGCAGGTGCAGTTCGACACCGTCGCCATTCCGGCTGCCGTGATCGATTCGGCGGCGGACACGCTCGGCATCCCGATCAGCGGCGCGGCGCCGCAGCCTGCGGTGCCGTCCGGCTGGCAGGCCGATCTCGACGCTGCAATGGGGAGGGTGAACGCCGTGATCAGCGCGGTCTTCTTCTTCGACCTGATGTGGTGGGACGAGGTGCGCACGCTCCCGCTGGTCGTTGCATGGCTGGTGATTGCAGCGATCTTCCTCACAATCCGGATGCGCTTCATAAATGTTCGGGCGTTCGGCCATGCGATCGCCCTCGTGCGCGGAAGGTATACGAACCCGAACGAGCCCGGCGAGGTGTCCCACTTCCAGGCGCTCAGCACCGCGTTGTCCGCGACGGTCGGGCTCGGCAACATCGCAGGCGTCGCCATCGCCATCAGCATCGGCGGCCCGGGCGCGACGTTGTGGATGATCGTGGCCGGCCTGCTCGGCATGTCGACGAAATTCTCGGAATGCACACTGGCACTGGCCTACCGTGATGTGGGACCGAAAGGCGCGGTTCTCGGGGGACCGATGCAGTACCTGTCGAAGGGTCTCGCGGAAAAAGGGTTCGGCACCCTGGGCAGGGTGCTGGCCGTGGCGTTTGCGATCCTGTGTATCGGCGGCTCACTCGGCGGCGGCAACAGCTTCCAGGTGAACCAGTCGCTGAATGCGGTGCAGGAGTCGATACCGGCCCTCGTCGGCAACGGCTGGGTCTACGGGCTGGTGATGGTGGTGATGGTCGGCGCCGTGATCCTCGGCGGTATCCGGCGCATTGCGAACGTGGCGGACAAGATCGTGCCGCTCATGGCAGTCGTCTACGTCACGGCATGCCTCATCGTGATCTTTGCAAACCTGCCGCAGGTTCCGGCGGCGCTCGCGGCGATCGTGCAGCAGGCTTTCAGTCCCGACGCGGCGTACGGCGGGTTCATCGGCGTGCTGGTCGTAGGCTTTCAGCGCGCGGCCTTCTCGAATGAGGCGGGTGCAGGCTCGGCGGCCATCGCGCACTCGGCGGCCCGCACGGACGAGCCGGTTCGCGAGGGCATGGTCGCGCTGCTCGAGCCGTTCATCGATACGGTGGTAATCTGCACGATGACCGCCCTGGTGATCGTCTTCAGCGGCGCCTACAACAATCCGGAATACGCATCGCTGATCGCCGCGAACCAGGGGGCGGCCCTCACTTCGCGGGCATTCGGTGAGGACCTGTCGTTCTTCCCGTACGTCCTGTCGTTGGCGGTCTTCCTCTTCGCCTATTCGACCATGATCTCGTGGTCGTACTACGGCGAACGCTGCGCCGTGTGGCTGTTCGGCGCGGCCGCGTCGCTGCCCTACAAGATCCTGTTCCTCGTCTTCGTGTTTCTCGGCTCGATCCTTACGGCCACGAACGTGCTGGCCTTCGGCGACCTGATGATCCTGGGCATGGCGTTCCCGAACCTGCTCGGCGTGTACATCCTCAGCGGCAAGCTCAAGGGGATGCTGGACGTGTACTGGAAAGGATACAAGGAAGGCAGGTATCCGGTTTACCGGTAGTGAGCACGCGCAGCATCGTGGGGCAGGTAGCTGAGGCATGGAAGTTCTGACGCAGATCGTGGAGTTCATCCTCCACATCGACAAACACCTCGCCGCGCTCGTGCAGCAGTACGGCGGCTGGACCTATGCCATTCTTTTCGGCATCATCTTCTGCGAAACGGGTCTGGTCGTCACGCCGTTCCTGCCGGGCGACTCGCTGCTCTTCGCGGCAGGTGCACTGTCGGCGCTGGGCGGCCTGCATCCGGTGCCGCTGCTGGTCCTGCTCAGCGTCGCCGCGATAGCCGGCGACACGGTCAACTACTGGATCGGTTCCTACTTCGGCACGCGTGCGTTCGACGGCCGCAGCCGGTTCCTGAAGCGCGAGCACCTCGAGCGGACGGAGCGCTTCTACGCGAAGTATGGCGGGAAGACCATCGTGCTGGCCCGCTTCGTACCGATCGTCCGTACGTACGCCCCGTTCGTGGCGGGCGCGGGCAGCATGTCCTACCCACGGTTCCTGTTCTTCAACGTTACGGGCGGGCTCGCATGGGTGTCGATTTTCGTGCTCGCCGGCTACTTCTTCGGCAATGTGCCGGTCGTGCGTGACAACTTCGGGCTGGTCGTGATCGTGATCATACTCCTGTCTGTCGTGCCGATTCTGATCGAGTGGCTGAAGGCGCGTCGGGTGGCGCGGGACATCGAAGGAAGCACCGACATCGGCTGAACGCCCCATGCGTCGCCACGCCGGCGGAGTTGATTCCTGCCTGGCCATGGGGGCCCGGTTCCTGCATCCCGACCGCGCGACGCAATGCTGATACCCGGGCCACCACGGTTGAAATGGCCGCCGCCGACAAGAGCTCGCCACGCATGCTGCGGGTATTCCGACAGCCGAAGATGGCGGCGATCATCTTCCTGGGATTTTCGTCGGGCCTGCCGTTCTTCCTGACGAACCGCACACTCCAGGCATGGATGACGGTCGAGGGTGTCGACCTGACCACGATCGGACTGTTCAGCCTCGTCACACTCCCCTACTCACTCAAGTTCCTCTGGGCTCCGCTGATCGACCGATACGTGCCCCCGTTCCTGGGCCGTCGTCGTGGCTGGATGGTCATCACGCAGGTCGGGCTGCTCCTGTCGATCGGCGCCATGGGGCTGCAGGATCCGGAGCGCACACTCCAGCTCCTGGCCTTCAATGCAGTGCTGATCGCTTTCTTCAGCGCGAGTCAGGACGTCGCATTCGATGCGTACAAGATCGATGTCCTGGATGAGCGGGAAATGGGTGCGGGCGCAGCCCTGGGCGTGCTGGGCTATCGCATCGCGCTGATAGTCACGGGCTCCGTCGCATTCGTGCTGGCCGACCAGATGCCGTGGCCCGCCGTCTACATGCTGATGGCCGCGCTCATGCTGGTCGGGATCGTGGCGGCCGTGCGCGCGCCCGACCCCGTCGATGAGACGCCGCCACTGTCCATCGCAGCGGCCGTCGTCGACCCCTTCGTGGATTTCTTCCGGCGTACCGGCCTGGGCTGGGGCGTGCTCATCCTCCTGTTCGTCATCTTCTATCAGCTTCCGGACCGGTTCGCGCAGAACATGGCGACCCCGTTCCTGCTGCAGGTCGGGTTTTCCCAGACGCAGATCGGGGCGATACAGGGCGGTATCGGCATTGCCGCGACGATCGCGGGAGTGCTCGCCGGCGGCGCGCTCGTGGCACAGATCGGACTGAACCGGTCCGTGTGGATCGTTGCCGCGCTGCAGATCGTGAGCAACCTCGCCTACTACTGGATCGCGCTGGCCGGCGCCGACGAAGTGATCCTGGTGGTTGCGATCATTCTCGAGAACGTGTCCGGAGGCATGGTCACCGCCGTCTTCGTCGCACTGCTGATGAGCCTGTGCAGCAGACAGTTCTCGGCGACGCAGTATGCGCTCCTGTCGAGCCTGATGGCCGCGGCGCGGGACATCATCGTCGCGCCGGCCGGAGGCGTGGCCGAGGCGACGGGATGGCCGACTTTCTTCCTGCTCACCCTGGTGACCGGCATTCCGGCGCTCGCCCTGCTTCCGGTGCTGGTGCCGTGGGGTGGTGAAGCCCCGCGCGGCGCAGCAGTGCATACCGGCGAGGTTCAGCCGCCGTCCTGAGTGGACGATCCGCGACTACTGCGGCTCCTGCCAGATGGGCGGGTGATCGACCGGACGATGCTCTTCGGCTTCCTTCGGGAAGAGGAGCGATGCGGCAACCGCGATACCGAGCACCCCCCCGATAACGGCGAGTGAGACCTCAGTCGGGATCGTAAGGAAATCGGCTATGAGCATCTTCGTGCCGACGAATGCGAGCACGACGGAGAGTCCGAGCTTCAGGAAATGGAACTTGTGGATGACTCCGGCAAGGAGGAAGTACAGAGCGCGCAGGCCGAGGATGGCGAACACGTTGGAGGTGTAGACGATGAAAGGGTCGCGCGTCACGGCGAAGACAGCCGGGATCGAGTCGAGCGCGAATATCAGATCCGTCGTTTCGACGAGCACGACCACGACCAGGAGGGGTGTTGCGACCAGGCGCATCCTGCCGCCGATCTCCTCGCGCGCAAAAAAGCGCTGGCCATGGTAGCGCGAGCTGACCGGTACCAGGCGTCGCAGCAGACCGATGACCGGATTGGCCTCGATGTCGACGTTGGTCTCCTTCGAGAATCCCATCCGTATCCCGGTGATCACCAGGAACGCGCCGAAAACGTAGATGATCCAGTGGAACCGCTCGAGGAGCAGCACGCCGGCGTAGATCATTGCACCGCGCATGACGAGTGCGCCGAGAATGCCCCAGAAGAGAACGCGGTGCTGGTACCGGGCCGGGACACGGAAATAGCTGAAGATCAGAACGAAGATGAAAATGTTGTCGACCGACAACGCCTTCTCGATCAGGTACCCCGTCAGGAATTCGAGGCCAGCCTGGCGGCCGAGGAAGTGGGTGACGCCACCAGCGAATGTGAGCGAGAGTGCTACCCAGACAGCGCTCCATGCTCCGGCCTCACGCATGGATGTCTCGTGGGCCGTGCGATGGAACAGACCCAGGTCGACCGCGAGCATGGCAAGAACGAAGGCATTGAACCCGATCCAGATCCAGACACTGTCCAATTGACAACCCTCGGCGGTCGCGCCTGCGCATCGGCGACCAGGTCTGCCGTGATAAGTGGGCCCGCTGGGGCTCGAACCCAGGACCTAGCGATTATGAGTCGCGTGCTCTAACCAACTGAGCTACGGGCCCGTAGCCGTCGCAGAAGATAATGGGATCAGCGGGTACCGAACAGCCGGTCGCCGGCGTCACCAAGGCCGGGCACGATGTAGCCGACGTCATTGAGCCCGCGGTCGAGCGCGGCTGCGTACACCTGCACGTCCGGGTGATCGTCCAGCATGCGCTGGACGCCAGCGGGTGCTGCGACGATGCAGACGAGGCGGACGCGTTGCGCGCCCGCCCGCTTCAGCGAGCTGACCGCGGCCGAGGCCGATCCGCCGGTAGCCAGCATCGGGTCGAGCAGGATGAAGTCGCGCGCTTCGGGATCGGGCGGGATCTTGAAGTAGTAGTCGACGGGTTGCAGTGTGACGTGGTCGCGATACAGCCCGATGTGACCGACCCGCACAGACGGCATGAGCCGCAGCATGCCCTCGACCATGCCGAGCCCAGCGCGCAGGATGGGCACGAGCGTGAGCTTCTTGCCGCTCACCTTCCGGGCGGTCGTACGTTCGAGCGGAGTGTGGATCACCACGTCCTCGAGTGTCAGGGCCTTCGTCACTTCGTAGCCCATCAGCATCGAGATCTCGTCCACGACCTCGCGGAACGTCTTCTTCGACGTTTCCCGGTCGCGCAGCACGCCCAGCTTGTGAACGATGAGCGGGTGATCCGTGATCGTCAGGTTCGGAAACGCGTTCATGCGCGCAGTATATCGGCCGCGCCTACGGCGACGCCACGGCAGCGCGCTCGACCCACGCCTGCTCGCCGCCGGGCTGGCGGACCAGCAGCCAATCGCCGCGCCGCTCGACCAGCACGGCGAGGGAGCCCGGCTCGAGCAGTGCCAGAGACTCTTCGCGCAGGGTCGGGGCAGCATACGTGCGTGCCCCGTCCGACAGCGCCACGACGTACTGCGGCCGTGCAGCCAGCATTGTGGCCACCCCAGCAGCTCCCGCCAGGACGACAGCTGCCGGGACCGCGATCCAGGCGCCGCGCTTCCGGCCGAGCACCGCACCTGCAAGTCCGAGCAGCAGCAGCCACCACGCCGCACCTGCAGCGAGCGCGCGCTCGCTGCTCGAGAGCCGGTCCGGCGGCAGCAGACGTTGCGCGGCCTCGTTCGCACCGGCAATGCCCAGGTTGTGGCGCACGTCCGCATCGCGCGGAGCGACGCGCGCCGCGCGCAGCCACGCCCACACGGCTCGCCCGTGGTCGTCAGCGCGCCAGGCGGCGAGACCGAGATCGTACCAGCCGGCGACATCGGCGGGGCGGGCCGACGCGTACGCGCCAAACGCCGCAGCCGCCTGCACGAACTCGCCATCCTCGTACAGCGCGACGCCGCGGCGAAACGCGTCGTTCTGTGCAGCGGCGTGCGAAGCCGCGGCAGCGAGCGCGACGGCGGCGATCGCCACGGCCGCAACCGCGACAGCCGCGCCTGCGGAGCGGCTCCAGCGGCGCCTCGGCGCGAGGTCGCGGATCAATGCGTCCGCACGGTCAATGAGATCGGCCGGATTCGTTGCGGCATGTGGCGCGTAGCGGGCGTCCTGCAGGTCGCGCAGCAGCGTCTGCAGGCGCACCGCCTCGACGTCGCGACCCGCCTGACGGAGCGCTGCGACCGGGTCATGGCCGAGCGATCCCGTCATGCGCAGCACGCCACTGACGAGCACCCTTTCAGCTGCCGCGAGGTCCGGCCGCGGTCGGTTGCGCAGGGCAGCGAGCTCGGCGCGTATGCGTTGCGCGTGCTGTGCGGGCGAGGGCGGCATGTGACGCCGTCGCCGCAACCGGAGTGCGCCGGTGAGGAGGAGCAGCGGCACGAGCTGCAGTGCGGCGAACGCAGGCGTGCGCACCCACGCGAGGGCTGCGCCTGCGGTCGCGCGGCGGAGACCGCGCATGGCACTGCCGGCACGCGCCGCCGCGACCACGGGTGCTGCGTCGATGCGTAGCGTATCGCTCCGCAGCACCACGTAGGTCTCGAGCTCCGGGTCGAACACGGCGTACTCGATGGGCGGGATGACGAGCTCACCGGGCTGTTGCGGCACGATCGTCCAGCGGAACCTTTTCAGGCCGCCCACCCTGTATTGCGCGACGTCCACTCGTGTCTCCTGTGTCGGCGGAAACACTTCGGCGTGCTCCAGCCCGGGCAGGCGCGGCGTCGGCAGTGCCTTCACGTTGCCGGCACCCTCGATCTCGACAGTGAGCATGGCGGGCTCTCCGGCGGCGACGCGGGTGCGGGAGAGCTCCGCCCGCAGCGTCAGGCTGCCGACGGCACCGCTGAAAGAGGAAGGGCGTTCTTCGCCGGGCAGCGGAAGCACGACGACGCGTGCGGAATCCGACACCAGCTCGCGGGCGACTGGTGCATACAGGAAACCGCGTCGGACTTCATACTGCAGCCGTGCGGGCGGGAGCCGGAACTCACCGGCGGACAGCGGGAAGTACGCGCGGCGGAACGTCTGCGTCTCGACCGAGCGGCCTTCACTCACGCGCAGCGTGACGGTCACCGGGTCGGGAATCTCCTGGACCCAGAAGCCGGTCGGAGCGGGCGGCAGGAAAGTCGGCGGTCGCGACTGCCGCAGGCGCGCATCCTCGGAGAACGTCGCCTGCGCGCGGAGCAGCACCTGCTCGCCGACGTAGACGGTATCGGGCTCCACCACGACCTCGAGCGACGACGACGTGCCCGCATCGGGAACCGGCCCCGTGCCGGTCACCAGCACGCTCAGAGCTTCGGTGGCGAACTCGCGCCCATCGACGATCACCCTGACCGGAGGGATCCGGTGCAGGCCGGGCGCGAGCGCGCGCAGCACGATGTCGCGATTCGTCAGGCGAGTGCGTCCGCCGGGCACGCTGATCTGCGTCTGTGTGAAGTCGCGCGTGCCGATGATCTCCAGCCCGGGCGGCATGCGCGGGACGATGATCCGGTCCGGGTCCGCACTGCGTGTCTCCACCGTGATCTGCAGCGTGGTACGGCCGCCGGCAAAGATGCGCGTTTCGGTCAGCGACGCCGAGACTTCGACCTGCTCCTGAGGAGGGCCGTGCAGCGCGATGGCCAGCAGCAGGGGGAGCAGCATCACCAGTCGCGCAGCACCGGTGTACGGCGCTGGCCGCGCCTGAGCTTGTCGCGCGTCAGCTCACGCTCGTCCTGCTCGATGGCGCTCAGGATCCGGTCGGCCTCCTCCTCGCTCATCGGACGCTCACCGGCGGACGCCCCGGCTTCGTCGCCCTCTCCGGACTGGCCTTCCGCGCCGCCAGCACCGCTGCCGCCACCCTGCTGGTCCTGGTCCTGGTCCTCGTCGTTCTCCGACGGATCGTCCTGCTGCTGCGGCATGCTCTGCTGACGCTGCTCGTTCTCGTCACGCTCGCGCAGGGCCAGCTCGAGGTTCCACTTCGCGTCCGCATCGGAAGGCGCGATGCGCAGCGAGCGCCGGTACGCTTCGATCGCCGCATCCAGCAGCTCACCCTGCCGCTCCACGTCCGCGTCGGCGCGCGCCTCGTTCAGGAAGCGATTTCCGAGGTTGTAGAACGTCCGCTGCCGCAGCTCCGGCTCCACGCCGCTCAACGCGTTCTGAAAGTGCTGCTCCGCGTCTGCATAGCGGCCGAGCGCGAGCAGGGCGGTGCCGAGGTTGTAGTGCACCTGCGGCGACGCATCGCCGCTGTCGACGGCGCGCTGGTACGCTGCGACCGCCTCCTCGTACCGTCCCTCGCGGTACAGCCGGTTGCCGCGCTCGACGTCTCCGATGCCGAGGCCGAGTCCCGCCAGCGCCAGCAGCAGTACCGCTACCCGGCGCATCCGACGATGCCCGGGCGCGCGCAGACGCGCCGGAACCGGTGCAGGCTCCGGCGGCGCCGGGCGACGCAGCCTGACTGCCGGTCCGAAGAGCAATGTGTCCAGCACCAGCAGCAGGCCGCCGAGCGCGGCGAACAGGCCGAACCGCTCGCGCGGCTCCACGCCCTGCGTCTCATCGCCCTCCGTCCGCTGCATGCGCCGAAGCTCGCCGAGCGCCGCCTCGACCGCGCCCTCCTGATCCGCACGGACGTAGCTGCCGCCCGTGCGCTGCGCAACGGTGCGCAGCAGCTCGTCGTCGAGCCGCGACATCACGATCTCGCCGTACTCATCACGCTTGAACCCGACCATCTCGCCGGTGCGCGGATCCACGTCCGGTATGCGCGCGCCGCCGGGTGTGCCGAAGCCGACCGTTATGAAGCGGACGTTCGCGCGCGCTGCGCGGTCGGCGGCTGCACGTACCGCATCGGCTTCTTCGAGCGCTTCGCCGTCGCTCATCAGGACGACGGCGCGATCGCCGCCTCCTTCTTCAGCACCGCGCACCAGGTCCGTCGCCTGCGCGATCGCGGCCGCCAGCGACGACCCACCCTGGCTGACCATCTCGGGATCGAGCGCATCGAGATACAGCGCCAGCGCGCTCTGATCGACGGTCAGCGGCGACAGCACGTACGCGCGGCCGGCGAACACGACGAGGCCGAAGCGGTCGCCGGCCAGCTCGCGGAGCAGGCGCCGCCCGAAAAGACGCGCACGCTCCAGCCGGTTCGGGGAGATGTCCTCGGCCAGCATCGACTTCGATATGTCGGCGGCGATCACGACATTGAGCGACATCGAGCGGCCCTCGGTCGCGCGCAGTCCCCAGCGCGGTCCGGCCGCGGCGGTCGCCAGCGCGGCACCCGCGAGCGCGATGATGACGAGGCGCGTCGTGGGAAAGCGCAGCAGGTCCGCGCCGCCGAGACGGGTGAGCAGATGCGCGTCGCTGAAGCGCGCGGCCATGCGCCGCCGCCGGCTGGCGTAACCCCAGAGGGCCAGTATCAGCAAGGCGGGCACGAGCAGCACGAGCGGCAGCAGGTCGGGTCGCGCGAAGCTCATGGCAGCCTGCCCCACCGGCTCGCGCGCAGCGTCCACTCGACCAGCACCGCGGTGAGAGCGAGCGCGATCAGCGGCAGATAGTGTGGCGTATAGTTCACGTAGCGGCGTACCTCCACGTCAGTGCGTTCCAGCTCATCGATGCGCTGGTAGATGCTGTCGAGAGCTGCGTCGTTCGTCGCGCGGAAATACTGCCCGCCGGTGAGCGAGGAGATCTCGCGCAGCAGATCCTCATCGATGTGCACCGGCAGGTTTGCGTATTGCACGCCGTACTGCCCGGTCACGATCGGGATCGGCGCGACGCCGTCGCTGCCGACACCGATCGAGTAGATCCGGATGCCGAACGCGGCTGCGGCCCGGGCGGCAGTCAACGGGTCGATCTCGCCGCGATTGTTCTCGCCATCAGTCATCAGGATCATGACCCGCGACTCGCCCGGCACCCTGCGCAGTCGGTTGGCGGCAGTGGCGATCGCCGTACCGATCGCCGTGCCATCCTCGAGCATGTTCACGCCTGCGCGCAGCTGGTCCAGCGCCTGATACAGCACCAGATAATCCACCGTGATCGGCACCTGCGTCAGCGCCTCGCCTGCGAACGCGACCAGACCGATCCGGTCGTACTGACGACCGCGTATGAACTCGGCCACCTTCTGCTTTGCGACAGTCAGCCGGTTGCCGTCCTGGAAGTCCTCGGCCAGCATCGAGCTGGAGATGTCCACGACGATGGCGATCGCGATGCCTTCCGCGTCCACGTCGACGACGGACGCGCCCGAGCGTGGCGCTGCAATCGCGACGATGACCGCCGCGCAGGCCAGCGCGCGCAGCCAGCCGGGCACGCGGCCGAGCAGGCGCGCACCGCGCGGCGCGACGCGCGCCAGCACCGCGGCGCGTGAGAACACCAGCGCGGGAGGCCCCGCGTCACGCGTGAGCCAGGCATACAGCGGAATGCCGAGCAGCAGCAGCAGCGCCCATGGATTTGCGAAGTCGAACGTCATGCCGCTCTGCCTCCCGGCTGAACCGAGTCCTGCTCAGCCCCGGGCTCCTCGACGGGTCCGACGCGCCCGACCCAGCGGACGGCGGCCTCGAGGTCGGCGACTGCCACACTCGACGGCGGACGCGCCCGTGCGAACTTGACCAGATCCGCTTCGCCGAGAATGCGAACGAGCTCCAGCGCGTCGGTCACCGGCAGCGCGGATCGCAGCCGCCCGCTCAGCTCCGCCGTCGTCAGGTCGCCGCTCCACGCCGGGTCCACCGCTGCGGCATAGTGCCGGAGCGTCTCCGTCAGCGTCGCGTAGAAGCGCTTCACGTCGCCGCGCTCGAGCAGGCCGGCCGCGGCGAGAGCACGCAGCTGCTCGAGTGCGAGCTCCCGCGGCGGCGCCGCGATCACGATCGCCCCGGGCTGCTCGGCGCGCCGCCGCCGGCGCCACCAGATGTACAAACCAACGGCGACTGCCAGAGCCAGCAGCACGGCCAGCACGATCGGCCACCACACGCGATTGGCGCCGAGCACGTCCTTCGCCGCCCGCGGCTCGACGCCGGCGGTGTCCGCCGGCAGCACGGAGCTCACCGTGAATGCGGGCAGCGCGACGACGATGTCGGACGCAGCGCCGTCGCGAACCACACGAACCGTGATGGGCGGGAGCTGGTAATCGCCCGGCCGCCAGGCCGCCAGCGGCCATACGACCGTCGCTTCGAGGCCGCCCGCTGTGCTGTCCACGCTGACGTCGACGCGGCCGGCGGACTCCACATCATCCACGACCGCGATCGTGTCCGGCGGTTCCACGTGCGCTCCCGGCGGGAGAGATACACGGGCGGCGGCGTGGAACACATCCCCGACCGTTATCGTCTGCGGCACGACCGCACCGCGTGCGTCCTGCGCATGCGCGGCTGTGGGATGCGCACCCAGCACGACCACGAGGAGTCCGGCGCGGATCGCGCTGCGTCGCATCATCGGCCGCGCAGCCGCTCGCGGCGGCGGAAGAAGGCGAGCAGCGGCTTCACGTACGGCTCGTCCGTGCGCACTTCGATCTCATCCACGCCCAGCCTGCGGAAGAGGCGCCCCGTCTCACTCCGCTCGCGTGCGAGCACGGCGCCGAACACTCTGCGGAGGCCGTCGCGTCCGGTATCCACGTACGCGACCTCGCCCGTCTCCGGGTCCTCGACTGAAACGATACCGACATCGGGCAGGTCCAGTTCCCCGGGGTCGGAGATCGAGATGGCGACGACATCGTGGCGCCGCGCGACCAGACGCAGTGTCTTCTCCCAGCGCTCGTACTCGGCCGCCGTACGGCCGGACGGTGGCGCAAAATCGCTCAGCAGGAAGATGATGCCGCGGTGTGCGAGCAGCCGCGCCGCGTAGTCGAGCGCGCCGGCGATGTCGGTACCGCGGCCGGCCGGCCGGAACGCGAGCAGGTCCCGGATCAGGCGCAGCACGTGCCGCCGGCCTTTCCGTGGCGGCACCACATGCTCGACGAGATCGCTGAAGATGAGGAGGCCGACCCGGTCGTTGTTGCGCACGGCGGCGAGGGCGAGGACGGCGGCGAGCTCGGCGGCGAGCTCCGCCTTGAACCGGATGCGCGTGCCGAATTGCTCAGAGCCCGACAGGTCCACGGCGAGCAGCACCGTCAGCTCCCGCTCCTCGACGTGCTTCTTCACGTACGGATGCCCCGCGCGCGCAGTCACGTTCCAGTCGATGTTGCGAACATCGTCGCCGGGCTCGTACTCGCGGACCTCGGAGAACTCCATGCCCTGGCCGCGGAATACGCTCTGGTACTCGCCACCGAAAATGGAGGTGACGAGGCCGCGCGTGCGCAGCTCGATGAGCCGCACCTGCCGCAGCACGTCCCGCGTGGCCGGCGCCGTAGACGGCTGCACGACCGGTGGAGCGGACGCACGGCGCAGGAACGGCATGCGCATTACGGGACTTCCACGGCCGCGAAGACGCGCGCGACGATCTCGTCGGGCGTGACTTCCTCGGCCTCGGCCTCGAAGCTGGTGATGATGCGGTGACGCAGCACGTCGGGACCCATCGCCTTCACGTCGTCCGGCAGGACATAGCCGCGGCCCTGCAGGTAGGCATGGGCGCGCGAGCAGAGTGCCAGGTATATGCTGGCCCGCGGCGACGCGCCGTACTGGATCAGCGGGGCCGTGTCGGCCAGCCCGTATTCGGCGGGCTCCCGCGTCGCGTGCACGATGGACACGATGTAGTCCTCGATCTTCTCATCCATGTAGACGCTGTATATGTCCGCGCGCGCCGTCAGCACCTGCGCCGCGGTCGCGACCCGCTGCAGCGGCACCGGATCGCGCCCCGCCATCCGGCGCATGATCTCCTTCTCTTCCGACTTCTGCGGGTAGCCGACGCGCAGCTTCAGCATGAAGCGATCGACCTGCGCCTCCGGAAGCGGATAGGTACCTTCCTGCTCGATCGGGTTCTGCGTCGCGAGCACGAGGAACGGCTTCGGCAGTGGAAACGTCTCTCCACCCAGCGTGACCTGGTGTTCCTGCATCGCCTCGAGCAGTGCGGACTGCACCTTGGGCGGCGCGCGGTTGATCTCGTCCGCGAGCACGATGTTGGCGAAGATGGGCCCGTGTCGCGCGGAAAAATCACCCGTCCGCTGGTTGTAGATCATGGTACCGACGACATCGGCCGGCAGCAGGTCGGGCGTGAACTGGATGCGCTCGAACGTCGCGTCCATGGCCTCGGCCAGGGACCGTACGGTGAGCGTCTTGGCCAGCCCGGGCACGCCCTCGAGCAGCACGTGGCCGCCCGTGAGCAGCCCGATGAGCAGCCGGTCGATCATCAGATCCTGCCCCACCACGCGTCGGTGCAGCTCGCCTCGGATGCGCTGCACCAGCTCCCGGCCTTCGGCTGACACCGACGGCACCGCTCCTTCCATCAACGGCTCCCCCCCTGGTTGGTCAGCGCTTGATGCGCTCGCCTCGGTCTTCGTGTCTGAACACCCACGCAGCCATGCGGCCAGGCCGGATCTGCAGGCCGCGATCGGCCGGCTCCGGATCCGTGCGCGAGCCCTGGTCCGGACCGGCACCGAGGCCGCTCAGCATCTGCGCTGCCCGCTGGCTCCATTTACGCCAGTTGGCCGCGCGAAGGTCCACCCATCCCGCTTCCGCGAGCTTCGCGTGATCGGGCACTTCGTCGGGGTCGGGCTGCACGCGCAGCTCTGGCCCGCGCAGCAGCGCCGTGCCGTCCGGCAGCAGGATCGCGAGCCCGATCGACAGGATCCGGCTGCGCAGATCTGCGTCGCTCTCGACGAGACGCAAGGCAGCCGCAGCGGTCTGCTCCGCGTCGAGCGCCGCCACGTCGGACAGGGCGCCGTGCAGCCGACCCAGGATCGCGCACTCGAACAGCAGCTTCGACAGACGTGGCGGGCCGAGCATCTCGTACGCGACCGCGTCCACGCCGTGCTCCCGCTCCAGTGCGGCCATCCGGTCGAGCGCCACCTCGCGCAGCACACCCGCGCGGTAGGACGGACCGGCCGTCGCGGCATCGAGCGCACCGACGACGTCGCGTCCCGTCGGGTAGCCACGGATCTCACGCACCACGTCCGTCGCGATCTCCTCCGGCGTGATATATTCCATCAGTCCGAGCGCCGTCAGCGTCTCGAATTCGGCCAGGCTGAAAAGTCCGTTCTCGCCGGCATCCAGGTACACGCCGGTCAGCGGCGGACCCGGCTCGGCCGGGACGGCCACCGGATCGAAGGCGCGGTCGAGCGGCACGGGTGCCGTCGCATCCACGCGATGCACCGTGTGACCGCGCCGCGTGATGTCGCCGAAACCGATCTTCTTCCAGCTTATGGCCGCCGTCGGCTTGATCTCCTTCACCGCGGGCGCTCCGGGCGTCCGCGCCATGAGATAGAGCAGCAGTGTGTGCGCGCCGGCCACGCCGCTCTTCGCCAGCAGCATGCGGCTGGGCCGCTCCTCCGAATGCGTGAACGGTATGTTCAGCCCCATGCCGCCGGTACCCGCCGTGCCGACCTTCAGATAGAAGCCGGTGCCGACGCGCTTCATCGCCTCCAGCGCGATCTGCACGTGGCGGATCAGCTGCGGCATGTACAGCGTCGCCAGGTGGCCATCCACCATGTCGGGCGAGACCACGCCATCGGCGCTTGCCGACCGCAGGCGTGCGGCACTGTCGAAGATGTTCTGGTATGCGAACGCGGTCGCGGTATTCACGCAGTCCACGACGATGTGCGGCCGGCCCGCGAGCAGCAGCGACCCCAGCGCCGACCGCTCGACCACTGCATCGGTGAGCTCGCCGTACAGGTCGTCCAGCAGCAGGCCGCGCGCGACGGGATCGCCGAGCACTTCAGCGCGGGTCCGCTCGCGCAATGCATCGGGCACGAAGAGGTCGCCCCACGCGGCGATCAGACGGGTCGCGCCGCCGTGCACCGGATCGGCTGCCAGTTCCGCGACCGCTTCCTCCGCCTCGGCGCGCGTCAGACCGCACAGCGTGAGGCTCGCGGGTACATGCGGCAGCAGCTCACGCGCGACCGCCATTCCCACCAGACCGGATCCGCCCAGGATGAGCACGTCGCGGCCGCCGATGTCCATGCTACCGGTCCTGCGTCGCCCTGCGGAGCGCCTCCAGCTCCCGCTCTTCCAGGTGCCGCCATTCGCCCGGCGGCAGTGTGCCCAGACGGATCGGGCCGTATCTCACGCGACGCAGCCGCACCACCCGATGGCCGAGCGCCATGAACATGCGCCGCACCTCCCGCTTGCGCCCCTCCTGCAGCGTGATCACGAGCCGGTTGCCGCTCCTGCGGCGCGCGGACTCCGCACGCGCCGGCCCGTCATCCAGCTCGACGCCCCGACGCAGCCGATCCAGAGCGTCGCTTTCAATGTCCTCCGCCAGTTCCACATCGTACTCCCGGTCGATGCCGTAGCTCGGATGCATCAGCCGGTGCGCCGTGTCGCCGTCGTTCGTCAGCAAGATCAGGCCCTCGCTGTCGAAATCCAGCCGGCCGACATAGAAGAGCGGATGCATCGCGCTCGGCACCAGCTCGTACAGCGTGGGGCGTCCCTCGGGATCGCGCCGCGTGCTCATGTAGCCGCGCGGCTTGTTCAGTGCGAACCACTCCTGCTCCGCCGGCCTGATCCGACGGCCGTCCACCTGCACGCGGTCGCGCGTCGGGTCCACCCGCACGCCCAGCTCCGTCGACACCCTGCCGTTCACCCGCACGCGACCTGCAGTGATCAGCTCCTCGCTCGCCCGCCGCGACGCGACGCCCGCCTGCGACAGGAACTTCTGCAGCCGCACTCCCGACTCCGACATCAGCTGCGATACTCCGCTTCGCCTGCGATGGATTCGGCCGGGGTTTCGACGGCGATCTCCGCCGGCGGCGCAGCGTCGTCTGCGGCGGCCGTCTCCGCGGGCGCGGCCTCGTCAGCGGCGCCGTCAACGGGTGCTGCCGCGGCGGGGCGCCGCTCGCGCAGCACGATCGGCAGCTCATCGGGGCGCGGCAGGTCCTCGATCGAGCGGAACCCGAAATGCTCCAGGAACTTCGACGTCGTGCCATACAGCAGCGGGCGGCCGAGCCCCTCCCCGCGCGCGACGGCCTCGACCAGGCTGCGCTCCTGCAGCGTGCGCAGCACGCCGCTCGATCCGACACCCCGGATGTCCTCGATCTCCGCCCGGCCGAGCGGCTGCCGGTACGCGATGATGGCGAGGACCTCGAGCGCGGGCGCGGACAGCCGCGACGGCTGCGGCACCGTGTCGTAGCGCTCGAGCACTGTCACGAACTCCGGCCGTGACAGCAGCTGGTAGCCGCCCGCCACCTCGTAGATCTGGAACGACCGCTCGCCGGATTCGTACTCGGCACGAAGCTCCTGAATCACCGCCTCGACCGTATCCTCGTCCAGCCGTTCATCCACGCGCGCGAGATCGAGTGCCGACAGCGGCGCGTCGCTCGCGAACAGCAGCGCCTCAATTATCTGCGTCAGACGCATCCGTCTCTACGTCCTTCCTCCGGTACAACCAGATATCGGCGAACGGCTCACTCTGCCGCATCGCCAGCTGTCTCCGCTTCGCCAGCTCCAGGCTGGCCAGAAATGTGACGACGCCGTGCAGCTTGTCGCCGAACGGCTCGACCAGCTTACGGAACTCGACCCGCGCGAACAGCGCCAGCGCCTGCACGATCAGGCCGATCTTCTCCTCCACGGGAACCGCGCGGTGCGGCACCAGGTGGTCTTCGGGACCCGGCGGCCGGTCGCCCACGCGCAGCGCACCGGCATACAGCTCCTCCCAGCCGAGCTGCAGCTCCGTCACGACCGGCGCCGCAGTGCGCGGCGGCACGAAGCCGCGCGCGTACCGTCGCGCCCGGTCCGCCTCCGACTCCGCCAGCCGCAGCGAAGCCTCACGGAAGTACTCGTACTCGAGCAGACGCCGCACCAGCTCCGCCCTCGGATCCTCCAGCTCGCCGCTCGCGTCGGCGCGCCGGGGCAGCAGCATCTGCGCCTTGATCCGGACCAGCGTCGCCGCCATCTCCAGGAACTCGCCCGCGCGATCGAGGCCGAGTCGCTCCACCGCTGTCACCGCCTGGAGAAACTGCGCCGTGATCTGCGAGATCGGAATATCGAAGATGTCGATATCCTGCTCGCGGATCAGGTGGAGGAGCAGGTCCAGCGGGCCGGAGAACCGGTCCAGCTCGACCACGAAAGGACCGTCCGAGAACAGGCTGGGGGTTTCTACTTCGGCCACGGCTGCGTGAATCCTGGCGTTGGCGGGACGCATGCGACGGGAGACGGCATGGACGCGAAGAAGCTACCCACGC
>JBBEBA010000055.1:0-21208 GCA_040882575.1 Gemmatimonadota bacterium | reverse complement strand
CTAGCTGTCGTCCGAGGGCCTGTACGGCTGCCGTTCGGGCGGCCGTGTCGCGGCCCGGTGCGCGGCCTCCCTCTCGTCGAATGAGCGCTGCTGGTCCTTGATCTGTTCGTAGTAGTTGCGCGTTATCTGCGCTGCGACGTCGCGGCCGCCCAGACCGAAGGCGATCCCGGCCGCCAGCGCCGCGGCACCCACCACGGCGATGAAGAACACGAGCAGGATGTCCTGCGCGATGTCGAGCTGATCGAAGGCCATGAACACGGCCAGCAGGATCACGGCCGCCTTGGCCAGCCGGGCGAGGTTGACGCCGCCGGGAAGGCCGCCCGCCGAAGCGAGCACGAGGTCCTTCACGAACTCACCGAGCAGGATGCCGATGACCAGCACGATCACGGCGGTGATCACGTTCGGGATGTAGCCGAGTAGCTCGGCGAAAAGCAGGCCCACGGCGGCTATACCGAGAGCGTTGGCGGACAGCAGGATGACCAGCAGCATGATCGTCCAGAACACGAGCTTCGCGATCACGGAGGACGGATCGAGCGTCGTGCCCGCGCGCTCGAGCGCTTCTGTGACGCCGCCCTCGCGCATCCAGCCGTCGAAGCCTATGCGGCGCAGGGCCAGGTCCGTGCCGCGCTCGACCATCTTCGCAATCGCCAGCCCGACCAGGAGGATGCCCAGCGCCGCCGCCAGCCGCGGCACGAAAACGGCAATCTGGGACAGTCCATCGTTCAGCCGTTCAGACAGCGATTGCATCATTCGGTCTGGCTCCTGGTCGTGGTATGCACGGAACGCTGCCGCCAAACGGGCCGCGGCGCAAGGGGAGCGCAGGTATGCAGAGGTTCAGCGATCGCGCCGGCGTGACCTGGGATGTCGTGCTCGGGCGGGAATCGTGGGGCGGGCTCCTTGCCCTCTTCGTCCCGGTCGGCGACACTCCTGCCGTCGTGCGTCAGGCGCCGCTCGTGTCGATCGCGTACGACGCAGCGATGCAGGAGCTCGACGACATGACCGATGCGGCGTTGCAATCGCTGCTGGATCGATCGACTACCCGGGAAGAGGAACCATGAAGACGTTTGTGGACGAAACCGGTGTCACGTGGACGGCGGGTGCCAGGGAAGAGAATACGCCCCGACACCACGGTCGCTGGTATCTCGTGTTCGAGCGCGGCGCGGGAGGCGAGGACCGCGACGTTCTGGCGATGCCGGAAGTGCAGTGGCAGACGCGCGCCACAGCCGAACGCACGCTGCTCACGATGTCGGATTTCGAGCTGAGGAGGCGGTTGCATATTCTGCTGCAGCGCGCGGGCCTCGAGGACGGCGCGTCGCCGTCGCTCGGTGCAGCGCTCGAGCCGGAGTCGGGGCGCGGCCGTACGAACGTGAATGCCGGCTGACGCCCGACAGGGCATGTCCGGCAGGTTCGACCGACTGGTCGAGGCGGTGCGTCAGGAGCACGTTCCCGATTTCCGGTCGGGAGTCTTCGATGTGAGCATCAGCCGGCTCCCGACCGGCGCAGTGCTCCACGGCCAGTCCACCCATGACGAAGCGGTCGCCGACCTGATCCGCCGTCTCCAGGACGACGGCGTCGATGTACGCGATGAAGTAGTGCGCCTGCCCGACCTGACGCCCGGCTCCTCCCGACACGGCGTGATCCGCGTCGCCATTGCGCCCGTCTACTCGGAGCCGCGTCTGCCAGCGCCGCAGATCTCGCAGCTCGTCATGGGCATCCGCGTCGAGCTCCTCGCCCGCGTGGGAGAATGGGTCCGTGTCCGCGGCGAGGACGGCTACCTGGGCTGGGTCCACGACGGCTACGTCGAGACCGGCACCGAGGAGTGGGCCTTCGGCTGGGAACGCGGCACGAGCGGTGAAGCCGTGGTCTCGCTCGGCGCTGAGCTGGTCGATGAGGATGGCGGCGTGATCGCGCGACTGCCGTGGGGCGCCCGCCTGGCGCGCCATTCCGGCGCCTACCACATCCCAGACGGCCGCCGAGGCGCCGTCGCGAACGGCGAAGTGGTCGACATCGACCGCCTCGGCGACCGCTTCCCGCCACGCGGTGAGAGCATAGCACGCACCGGCCGGCGCTGGCTCGGCGCACCCTATCTCTGGGGCGGCGTCACGCTGAGCGGCGTGGACTGCTCCGGGTTCGCGCAGGCGGTGATGTGGATGCACGGCGTCGCGTTGCCGCGCGATTCCGACCTGCAGGAGAGAACAGGCGCAGCCGTGGACCTTGACGACGAGCTGGCCGTGCTGCGGCCGGGGGACCTGCTCTACTTCGCGGAACGCGGAGAACGCATCAGCCACGTTGCAATCTCCCTCGGCGGGCCGCTCATCATCCATTCCGCACTGGGCAACGGCGGCGTGCACACCAACGACCTCGGTGGCGAGTTGCCCTTCGAGCAGCGGCTGCGTCGCATGCTCGCGCGCGCGCGCCGCATGCTGCCGGACTGATTACCGGATATCGATGCTCTGACCCGGCATGAGGCGCCGCGGGTCGAGGCCGGGGTTCGCCTGCTCCAGCGCCCGTACCGTCGTGCCGTAGCGCCGCGCGAGGGCGTCGAGCGTGTCGCCGCTCCGGATCGTGTGCGTGCGCGCCGCGTCGCTCGCTTCCGCTGCTGCGGTGTCCCGCCCCGTCGCCGCAACGCGCCTTTCCGCCGCAGCAGGTGCCGCGGTCGGTGCCGTTGCGGGGCGCGCGGCCGGCGGCGCAGCGGCGTCGGCCGCGGCCGTGCGCGGCCGCGCGAACTCCGCCAATCGCGCGCCGATCGCATCCTCGACACGCTTGGCCATCCACGTCGACGGAACGTTGTTGCTCAGGATCGAGAAGGCGAGTCGCTCGCCGCTGGCCGAAGTGACATAGCCCGAGAGCGCTGACACGTTGTCGATCGTCCCCGTCTTCGCGCGCAGGTTGCGCTCTGCCCCGGTTCGATACATCCGGCGCAGTCCGTCGGACGCACCGGCCTCCGGCAGCGTCTCCCAGTACTGGTGCCCGACGGGCGATTCGGCCATCAGCGCGAGCAGCTCCACGATGCTGCCGGCACTCGCGCGATTCAGCACGGACAGGCCGGAACCGTCGTGCATCGCGAGCGCGTGCGGCGGGTGACCCTCCTGCTCCATCATGGCCAGCACCGCGCGCTCGCCACCTTCGACACTGCCGTCGCCCGCGGCCACCCGCCCCACCGTGCGCAGCACCTGCTCCGCCATCATGTTGTGGCTGCGCTTGTTGATGATCTCCAGGATCCGACTCAGAGGCGGTGACGTGTGCACGGCGAGTACGCGAAGCGGCTGCGAGTCGAAGGCCGGCGCGAACACCGCGCGGCCCGTCACTGCCGACTGTGAAGCGGTCATGGCGGAGCGGATGCCGCCGCTCACCATGATCCTGCTGCGCGACAGGATCTCCCTGAACATGCCGGCGGCAAAACGCGCCGGGTCGGAGACCGGCACCGACCGCAGCAGCGGATCCGCGCCGGCCGCGATCTGTCCGGTGACCAGCACGGGACCATCATAGGCAATGCGACGCGCGGTGATCCGCGTCGACCCGCCCGCCGTCGTCATCGCCTGGTTGACCACTGAAATGCCTTCTCCGCCCGGCACCAGCTCGACGTGGGGGCGCCAGCCTGCTGCGTCGGCCGGACTGATCTGCAGCATGGCAACATTCTCCGAAAAGCTCAGCGCGCCCGCCGACGCCGCGTATGACGCGTTCATGTAGCTCTCGTTCCAGCCATCGCCCGTCGCTGGCCCATCGAAGTACGAGCCGTCGCCGACGACGGCGCCGCGGATCTCGCGCACGCCCAGAATGCTCAGTGTGTCGGCAAAGGCCTGCCACACGTCCAGCCGGTCGCCGAACCGGTTGGAGAACGTCGGGTCGCCGGTGCCGTAAACGACGATGTCGCCCTCGAGCACGCCGTCGCGGATCGGTCCGGTCGCGATGAGAAACGTGTTGTACCGGAAATCCGCGCCGAGATAATAGAGGCCGGCCGCGGTGGTGAAGAGCTTGATGTTCGAGGCCGGTGCCAGCGGCTGCGCAGGTTCGCGCGCGAACAGCGTGTCGCCGTTGTCGAGCGATACGACCATGACGCCCCACACGTCGCCCGTCCAGCGCGGTCGGGCAATGATCTCGTCGAGGTCCACGCGCAACGCGGCAGTGCTCGCATCGGCGCCGGCAGTGACGACAACCTCCTCCGCGGCCGGTGCAGGCGCTGGAGCTTCGTCCTGCGGCACGGGCGGCGCGGCCCGGGTCCCGAGAAGTCCGGCAAGGAAGACGAGCGGTAGCAGCCTGTTCATCGATCTCCGGCGGTCGCTGGATCCGTTCCGTACACACCAGCCGCAGGGTGCAAGAGCAGGGCCGCGTGCAGCGCGAGCACGACCCTTGCGCTGGTATCCGGAGCACCAGCACTATTCGGCGCGAGAATGTCGGCCAGCCCTGTCGTCGAGGTCACGAAGCGCCTCTTTCCGCCCGCCGGGAAGGCGCTTCTCGTGTTTCGGCGATGCTCGCGCGTATCACCACTTATGTGGAGCTTCACCATGAGCGATTCTCTGCGCGTCCTGATTGCCGACGACGAGTCTCTGCACAACCTCGCGCTGACGAGCCAGCTCGAGACGCTCGGGCACCAGGTCATCGCGACGGCCGCGAACGGTCGTGAGGCGGTCGAGCTCGCGCGCGAGACACGACCCGACCTCGCGTTCCTGGACATTCGAATGCCTACCATGACCGGGCCCGAGGCGGCGCACGAGATCTCGGCCGAGCGGCCGATCCCCATGATCATCCTGTCCGCCTACAGCGACTCGCGCACCGTCGATGAGGCCATCAAGGCGCCGATCTTCCACTACCTGGTAAAGCCGGTCGATCCGGCCGACCTGGCGCCTGCGATCGCCGTCGCGCGCGCGCGCTTCGATGAATGGCTCGATGCCCGCCGCGAACGCGACATGCTCGAGCTGCGCCTCGAAGAGCGCAAGGTCATCGAACGCGCCAAGGGCCTGCTCATGGAGTCGCGCCGGCTCAGTGAGCGCGACGCCTACCGCTTCCTCCAGAAGACGAGCCAGGACAAGAATACGCCCATGGTGGAGCTCGCACGGAAGATCCTGCTGGCCGCTCCTCTCCTCCAGAAAGAGTAGCGTTTGGCCAATCCAGGCGCCGAAAGGGATTCGCCCGGTCTGCCCGCCGCGGATGTACGCGGCAGCAAGATCCTCGTCGTGGATGATGAGCCGCTCGCGCGGCAGATGTTCGCTGACCTCCTCGACGTCCAGGGCTTCAGTGTGGTAACCGTCGCGCGCGGCGAAGAGGCGTTCGGCTTCCTGCACGAGGTCGATCTCGTGCTCCTGGACGCCATGCTGCCCGGTCGCGACGGCTGGTCCATCTGCCGCGAGATCAAGGACAGTCACGACGCGTTGCTGCCCATCATCATGGTCACCGCGCGAACCGCTCCCGACGACGTCGTCCGTACGTTCGCTGCCGGCGCCGACGACTACGTCGCCAAGCCGTTCCACGTCGCCGAGCTGACCGCACGCATCGAGTCACGACTGCGCGTGCATCGCGCGGAGATCGCCCTCAAGCGCGCCAACCAGCAGCTCCGCGACCTCGCCGACCAGAACTACCAGCTCTACGAGCAGGCGCGCTCCGACGCCGAGGAGCGGGCACTGCTCCTCAAGGAGCTCGACCATCGCGTCCGCAACAACCTCTCAGTCATCATGGGGCTGCTCAGCATGGAGCGGAATCGCCGGCCGCCGCGTCCCGCGGCCGAGGCCCTGGCCAGCCTGGAACAGCGGCTGCGCTCGTTCCTGCTCGTCCATGAAGCGCTGCGCAGGCAGAACTACCGCGGTGTGCCCGCTCGCGAGATCGCCGAAAAACTCGTGCAGCGTCTCCGCAACGCGTGGGATCCAGAGCACCGCGTGCATGTCACGTTCGAAGGTGATCTGCAGTCACTCAATGAACGCCGCGGCTTCGCGCTCGCACTCGTGCTCAACGAGCTGATCACCAACGCGTTCCGCCACGGCTTCCCCGATCATCGCGCCGGGCGGCTGATCATCCGTCTCGGCCTCGAAAACCACGCTGTCCGCCTGCAGGTCGCCGACGACGGCATAGGCATCGCCTCCACGCAGCTGCCCAACAAGGTGATCGGCAGCGGCCGCTCCATCGTGGACGCGCTGGTGAAGGACGAGCTCGACGGCACCGTCGGATTCCAGACCGACGATCACGGTACCACCGTTACCATCGCGTTTCCGGTAGAGTAGCTCCGGCAGCCGCATCATTGATCGAGGTAGCGATCGATCTCCCAGTCGTGTACCTGCGCGATGTAGTCGTTCCACTCGCTTTCCTTCGCCGTGATGAAGTACTGGAACACGTGCTCACCCAGCGTCTCGCGCACGAATGCGCTCCGCTTCAGCAGCGTGATCGCTTCGCCCAGGTCGCGCGGCAGCTCCTGGATCTTGTAGCGGCGACGTTCGCGCACGCTCAGCGTCCAGATGTTCTTGTCGATCGGCTCCGGCGGCTCCTGCTTGCGGCGCACGCCGTCCAGGCCGGCGCCAAGCTGCACGGCCAGTGCGAGGTACGGATTCGCCGACGGGTCGGGCATCCGCAGCTCCAGCCGCGTGCCCTTCTCCCGCCGCGCCGGCACGCGCACCATCGGCGAACGGTTCCGGTGTGACCAGGCCACGTTCACCGGCGCCTCGAATCCCGGGACCAGCCGCTTGTAGCTGTTCACGCCCGGATTCGTCACGGCGCACATCGCACGCGCATGCCGCAGCAGACCAGCTGCATACAAGCGCATTACCTTCGAAATGCCGTTCTCGTCCGCTGCGTCGTAGAACGCGTTCTCGCCATCGCGGAACAGCGACTGATGCGTGTGCATGCCGGAGCCGTTCTGGCCGAAGATCGGCTTCGGCATGAACGTCGCATGCAGGCCGTGCCGGTACGCAATGTTCCGTACCACGAACTTGAACGTCGCGAGGTTGTCGGCTGTGGTGAGCGCGTCCGCATACCGGAAATCAACCTCGTGCTGCCCCGGCGCTACCTCGTGATGCGCTGCCTCCACCTCGAAACCCATCGCCTCCAGCGCTGTCACGATGTCGCGCCGCGCATATTCGCCCAGGTCCACCGGCGTCAGGTCGAAATATCCGCCCGAATCCTGCGTCACCCGCGTCGCCGAGCCGTCCGCGGCCCGGTGGAACAGGAAGAACTCCGCCTCCACACCGGCCATCATCTCGTATCCCTGCTTGCGCGCCGCCTCGATCTGCCGCTTCAGCACCCGCCTCGGATCTCCCTCGAACGGGCTCCCGTCCGCCGTGTGCACGTCGCAGATCACCCGCGCCACCCGGTTCTCCGCATCGCTCCACGGAAACACCACCAGCGTCGAGACGTCCGGCGCGAGCACCATGTCGGACTCTTCCACACGCACGAATCCTTCGATCGACGAGCCGTCGAACATCACGTCACCGTCGAGCGCCTTCTCGAACTGGCTGCGCGGCAGCTCCACGTTCTTCAGCACACCCATCACATCGATGAACTGCAGCCGCAGGAATCTGACGCCATACTCCGCCAGCAGCTTCAGCACCCCGCCGCGCTCCAGGGCACCGAAACCGCCGAACGCCTGTCCTTCCGCAGGTCGCCGGATCAGGTGCTCCGGCACCAGCCCGCTCCCCGCCTTGCCTGCGCCAGTCTTGCCTCGCGTGGGTACCATCGCTCCTGCCCTCCCGGTCTGTGCAGCCGCCACCCGGCGCGCCCGCCGCCGCGGCCGCCAACGCGCCCGCCGCAGCGGCCAGCCATGGTAATCGCGCGGCTGGCGCAGTGTCAAGGCGAAAGTTGCACATCGTCGCGTTGTGCCGCGACATCAGGACACCAAACTCGGTATGAGCGATCGATCGTAACGGCCGAGAGTGCAGTTGGTCACTTTTGAGATGACGCGGGGGCTTGCTGCCGTTCGGCAGGCCGTTTATCTTCCGACCGTTCACGCCGCAAACGGCGGTGTGCTCCTGATCCGTCAGCGGGGACGCGCGGCGTCCCGAAAGGAATGAAGGGTATGGGCAGCAACGGGCGCTACGATCCGCTGAATGCAGCGAAGGGGTGGACGGCGCCGGCCGTTTCGAAGCCGGGCATGGACATCGAGCGGATCTTCGGCGAGAGCACGTTCGGCTTTGCGGAGATGAAGTCGCGATTGCCGAAGGCGACGTACCGGGGGCTGGTCGAAACGATCGAGCGCGGCGCGGAGCTGGACGCGGCGGTTGCGGATGCGGTCGCGCTGGCGATGAAGGAGTGGGCGATCGAGCGCGGCGCTACGCACTTCACGCACTGGTTTCACCCGCTGACGGGCCAGACCGCGGAGAAGCACGATTCGTTCGTGACGCCGAACGCGGGCGGCGGCGCGGTAGCGGAGTTCAGCGGCAAGGACCTGATCCAGGGGGAGCCGGATGCGTCGTCGTTCCCATCGGGCGGTCTGCGGGCCACGTTCGAGGCGCGCGGCTACACCGCGTGGGATCCGACCTCGCCGGCGTTCCTGGTGCAGAGTCCCGGCGGTTGTTACCTGGCGATCCCGACGGCATTCATGTCGTGGGCGGGCGACGCGCTGGACACGAAGATCCCGCTGCTGCGGTCCGCGCACGCGCTGAGCGTGCAGGCAGAACGCGCGCTGAAGCTGTTCGGCGTGGACGCAGGGCACGTGATGACGACACTGGGGCCGGAGCAGGAGTATTTCCTGATCGACCAGGAGTTCTATTACCGGCGCCCCGACCTGGTCGCGTGCGGCCGCACGCTGTTCGGGGCGAAGCCGCCGCGCGGGCAGGAGCTGGAGGACCATTATTTCGGCGCGATCGAGGACCGGGTGCTCGCGTGCATGATGGATGTCGAGCGGGAGCTCTACCGGCTGGGCGTGCCGGTGAAGACGCGACACAACGAGGTGGCGCCAGGCCAGTTCGAGGTAGCGCCGATCTACGAGAACGCGAACATCGCCGCCGACCATCAGCAGCTTCTGATGCTGATGCTGCGCAAGACAGCGCGCGCCTACGGCCTGGTCGCGCTGCTGCACGAGAAGCCGTTCCAGGGTGTGAACGGCAGCGGCAAGCACCTGAACTGGGCGTTCGCGACGGAGTCGCAGAACCTGCTCGAGCCGGGTGACAACCCGCACGACAACCGTCAGTTCCTGTTCTTCTGCACGGCCGTGCTGCGCGCCGTCGAGCGGCACCAGGACCTGATCCGGTCGGCCGTCGCGTTTGCCGGCAACGACCACCGCCTGGGTGCGAATGAAGCGCCGCCGGCCATCATTTCGGTCTTCCTGGGTGATCAGCTCACCGACGTGCTCGAGCAGATCGAGAAGTCGGGCAGGAAGGCGAAGACCAGTAAGCAGGGCGGACTGCTCGGACTCGGCAGCCCGGTGCTGCCACGTCTGCCGAAACACGCCGGCGACCGCAACCGCACGTCTCCGTTCGCGTTCACGGGCAACAAGTTCGAGTTCCGCGCGCTCGGCGCATCGCAGTCGATCTCCTTTCCGGCGACCGTCCTCAACACGATCGTCGCCGAATCCATCGACGAGCTGTGCAGCGTCCTCGAGGCGGAGATGACCAGGCAGGATGCCTCGTTCGAGGAGGTGCTGCATCGCGTGCTCGCAGCCGAGATCGGCCGCTTCAAGCGCATCATCTTCAACGGTGACGGCTACAGCGAGGACTGGCAGAAGGAGGCCGCGGACCGTGGCCTGCTGAACCTGCGCACCACGCTCGAAGCGCTGCCGAAGCTGACCGACGAGAAGAACGTGAAGCTGTTCGAGAAGTACGGCGTCATGACCTCCCGCGAGGTCGAGTCCCGTGCCGAGATCCTCGTCGACCAGTACTTCAAGACCGTCAACATCGAGGGAGAGATGACTGCGGAGATCGCACGCACCATCGTGCTGCCCGCCGCCGTCCGCTACCTCGACGACCTGCTCGACGCCTACGGCAACTACCGCGAGATGTCCGGCGGCAAGGTCGACAAGGCGAAGGGGCTCGGCAAGCTCGTCGATGATCTCAATACCACCATCAACGAGCTAGTCGATTCGCTCGATTCGCTCGATGCCGAAAACGCCGAGCTCGGCGGCGACGACGTGCACTCAAAAGCGCACCACATGCAGGACAACGTCATTCCCGCCATGCGCGAGGTCCGCACCGCGTGCGACCGGCTCGAGCGCATGGTGCCCGACGACCTCTGGCCGCTGCCACGATACCGCGAGATGCTGTTTATCCGGTAGAGCGGGGGAGCGGGGGAGCGGGTGAGCGGCGGAGGAGCTGAGGAGCTGAGGAGCGGGGGGAGCCTCCGCTCCTCAGCTCACCCGCTCCTCCGCTCCCCACAAACTTCGCAGTGGCCGAGCAGCTCCAGACGATAGCCCTCGACCGCAAATCCGTGCAGCGGACCGAGACCCGCAAGCGCGGCGCCGTCGAGGCGTCCCGGTACGTCCAGCACGGCGCCGCAGTCCAGGCAGCGAGCGTGCGGGTGCGGGTCCGTTCTCGCGTCGTATCGCGCAGAACCATCGCCGTAGCTCAGCTTCGCGGCGAGCTCGCAGTTCACCAGGGCTTCCAGCGACTTGTAGACCGTGGCCAGAGAAATGTCCGGAATGGCTGCCCGGACACTTGTGAATACGTCGTCGGCGGTCGGATGTGCCTCCGTGCTCAGCAGGTACCGGTACACGGCGGCTCGCTGCTCCGTATACCGCTGCCCCTTCGCCTCGAGCGCCCGCCTCAGCATCCGCTCGGGGCCGCCGCCGGTCACCGCTTCCACAGCACGTCCAGCCATATCGACTCCATCATCAGCAGCACGCCCCATCCCCCTACTCTACCCGCGGCCTCGCGCACTGTCAATAGTAATTATTGTTTGCAGGCCGCCACCCGCGGGGGCGGAACGTTGCCGACACCGGCATCGGCGCCCACCCGGGCGCCTGGAAGTCAGGCCGCGTCGGCCTCTTCCTTGAGCTTGCAGCCGATGCAGTAGCGCGCATGGGGCAGCGCATCGAGGCGGTCGAAGTCGATGAGCTCGTCGCAGCTGTGGCAGAAGCCGAAGTGATCGGGTTCCTTGTAGAGGCGGCGGAGCGCTTCCTCGATGCGGTAGAGGTAACGCCCTTCCTTGCTGGCGAAGAGCATCATCTTCTCACGCTCCATGGCATCGGTTCCGAGGTCCGCCATGTGATCGGAGTAGGAGTAGGAATCGGAGTCGTTCTGCTCCGCGGATTCCTTCGCGAGCTCGTCGTACTGTCCGAGCGAACGCAGTGCGCGATCGCGCTCACGGAGCAGGCGCTGGAGCAAATGATCGATCTGCTTCTTTGTGAGCTTCTTCGCCATGTTGAGCACCGCCTCCAGAAATAAAACGAGCGGGCCGCGCTCGCACGGTCTGGACCGTGCGAATCGAGAGGGGAAGGCCCCGTCGCGGGTAACCCGGAAAGATAGCCGTAACCTCGGATTGACTCAAGTGGCGGGGGCATGGGCGACTGCGGGTGGTCAGCCCGTGGCGGAGGCGCGGTCCTGTCGCGGCGCGGCTGACGAATCTACCTTGCCGGCGTTGACGCTGACAGGCAGGCATGGAGGACGGTGGATGGCGGAACGCGAGCAGTCACTGGACATGCTGTTGACGGAGGATCGTCGTTTTGCGCCCGATGCGAGCTTTCGGGAGCGGGCGAATGCGAGCGATCCGGGGTTGTACGGGCGGGCGGCGACGGACCCCGAGGGGTTCTGGGCGGAATGGGCGCGGAAGCTTGAGTGGTCTGAGCCGTGGCGTGAGGTACTGGCGTGGGACGCGCCGCACGCGAAGTGGTTCGTGGGCGGCAGGCTGAACGCCGCGTACAACTGTCTGGACCGGCACCTGGGTGGCTGGCGCCGCAACAAGGTGGCGCTGATCTGGGAGGGCGAGCCGGGCGATGTGCGGACGTACACGTACTGGGACCTGCATCGGGAAGTGAGCCGTTTCGCGAATGTGATGAAGTCGCTGGGCATCGCGAAGGGCGACCGCGTCGCAATCTACCTGCCGATGATCCCGGAAGCCGCGATCGCGATGCTTGCGTGCGCCCGGATCGGCGCGCCGCACTCGGTGGTGTTCGGCGGTTTCTCGGCGGACAGCCTGCGCGACCGGATCAATGATGCGGAGGCAAAGCTGTTGATCACGGCGGACGGCGGGTACCGGCGGGGCCGTGTGGTCGCGCTGAAGGAAGCAGCGGACCGGGCGCTCACTGACACTCCATCGATCGAGCACGTGGTGGTGGTGCGGCGTGGTGCGGGTCTGCAGACGCCGATCCGCATGCAGCCCGGCCGCGACAGCTGGTACGACGACCTGATGCAGGCGGCGCCGAGGGAGTGCCCGGCCGAGCCGATGGATTCGGAGGACGTGCTCTACATCCTGTACACATCGGGCACGACGGGCAAGCCGAAGGGCGTGGTGCACACGACGGGCGGCTACATGACGCAGGTCGCCGCGACGACTAACCTCGTGTTCGACCTCAGGGAAGACGATGTGTTCTGGTGCACGGCGGACGTCGGTTGGGTGACGGGCCACAGCTACGTCGTGTACGGCCCGCTCGCGAACGGTGCGAGCGTCATGATGTACGAGGGAGCCCCCGACTGGCCCGATCAGGGGCGCTTCTGGCAGCTGATCGAGAAGTATGGCATCACGATCCTCTACACGGCGCCCACGGCAATCCGTGCGTTCATGCGCTGGGGCACGGAGTGGCCGGCGAAGTACGATCTGAGCACGCTGCGTCTGCTCGGCTCGGTCGGCGAGCCGATCAACCCGGAAGCGTGGATATGGTACCAGCAGCACATCGGCGGCGGGCACTGCCCGGTCGTGGACACGTGGTGGCAGACGGAGACGGGCGGCATCATGATCTCGCCGCTGCCGGGGATGACGGAGACGAAGCCGGGCAGCGCGACCATCCCGTTCCCGGGCATCACGGCGGATCTGCTGACGGCGGAAGGCGACAGTGCAGCCTCGGGTTACCTGGCGATCACGCGTCCCTGGCCGGGCATGCTGCGCACGATCTGGCGCGACGATGCGCGGTACCGCGAGACGTACTGGTCGAAGTGGGACGGCATCTATTTCCCGGGCGACGGCGCGAAACGTGACGAGGATGGCTACTACTGGATCCTCGGCCGGGTGGATGACGTGCTGAACGTGGCAGGCCACCGCATCGGCACGATGGAGGTGGAGAGCGCGCTCGTCGATCATCACTCGGTAGCGGAGGCGGCGGTCGTCGGTCGATCCGATGAGATGAAGGGGCAGGCCATTGCGGCGTTCGTGACCGTCAAGGACGGCGTGCATGCCACCGATGCGCTGCGGCAGGAGCTGCGCGAGCACGTCGCACAGAAGATTGGCGCGATCGCGCGGCCCGACGACATTCTCTTCGCGGCGGACCTGCCGAAGACGCGGTCGGGTAAGATCATGCGACGTCTGCTGCGCGACGTCGCCGAGGGCCACACGCTCGGTGATACGACGACACTCGCGGATCCGGCCGTCATCGCACGGCTGAAGGTCGAGTACGAGGGGAAAGAGGGCTAGTGTCGAGCAAGCCGGACCGGATACGGCAGGGAGAGGCGGAGTCCGTGCGCGAGCGGGACGGCTCCACGCGTCTGCTGCAGGATGACGCTGCGGATCTCGGCGTACTGAGCGACCTCGTCGAGTCGGTGGAGACGGTGTTCCATGGCAAGCGCGAGGTCGTGCGCTTCGCGCTTGCTGCGCTGCTCGCGCGCGGGCACATCCTGTTCGAGGACATACCTGGCGTGGGCAAGACGACGCTCGCGCGCACGCTCGCCGGCGCGCTCGGCCTCCGCTTCCGCCGCATCCAGTTCACCAGCGACCTGCTGCCATCCGACATCCTCGGTGTCTCCCTCTACAACCCTCAGACCGCGGCATTCGAGACGCGGCCGGGCCCGATCTTCACGAACATCGTCGTCGCCGACGAGATCAACCGCGCCCCGCCGCGCACGCAGAGCGGTCTGCTCGAGGCGATGCAGGAGAACCGCGTCACGATCGACGAGCAGACGCACCTGCTGCCGCGTCCGTTCCTGGTGATGGCGACGCAGAATCCGCTCGAGCACCACGGCACGTATCCGCTGCCTGAGAGTCAGCTCGACCGGTTCCTGATGCGTCTCACCATCGGGTATCCCGACCAGCGTGCCGAGCGCCGCATCCTGCTCGAGTCGGTAGGCACGGCCGACCCGGCAGCGGAGCTGCGCTCGGTGCTCGGGCCCGATCAGATCCTCGGCCTGCAGGAGCGCGTCGACCGCGTGCATGCCGAGGAGGACGTGATCGATTACCTCATGTCGGTGATCGCGGCTACGCGGACGCATCCGCGGCTGAGGCTCGGCGCCAGCCCGCGCGGCGCGATCGGGCTGTTCCGCGCGTCGCGGGCGCTGGCCGTGGTCGAGGGCCGCGATTTCATGCTGCCGGACGACATTGTCCGCATGGCGCCCGTCTGCCTGGCGCACCGCCTGATGCCGCACGGTGCTGCGGCCGCGAGCGCGGAGGCGCACGACGAGGCGGTCGACATCATCGGCGAGATCCTGAACGCAGCACCCATCCCGGTCTGATCCGCGGATGCGTGCTCCGACCCGGCGCTGGCCGTGCCGCCTGCGCAGATGGCTCGAGCCGCCGCGCCGCCTGCGCGTCCTGCGTTCGGGCGCGTTCCTCATCTTCGGCACGCTGGCGCTCGGCCTGGCTTCGCTCAACACCGGCAACAACCTGCTCTACCTGCTGATGGGCGCACTGCTCGGCACGATCACGCTGAGCGGCTGGCTCTCGGAGCAGGCATTGCGCGACCTGCTGATCACCCGCGCGGTTCCGCGCGCCGCCACTGCCGGCGAGCCCCTGCGACTGCGCTACGCCGTGACCAACGCGAAGCGGCGCCTGCCCAGCCACGGCCTCGAGCTGCTGGAGAGGTTCTCGCCCGACGATGATGGCGCCGACCAGGTGGATGTGGTACCCGCGTTCGTCGCAGCGCTGGAGCCGGGCGCTGTCACGCAGGCGAGCGCCGTCGCGACGGCGCGGCGACGCGGCGTCTACGCGCTGGACGGGTTGATCCTCGCCACGTCCTTCCCCTTCGGCCTGTTCGCCAAGGAGCGCGACATCGCACTGCCCGGCCGGCTGGTCGTATGGCCTCGTACCGACCGGCCGGTTCGCGAGCCACGCCTCGGCGGGCGGCACGGACGACGGCTGCGGGCCGGCGCATCCGCAGCTGCCGGCGTCCAGCGCGGCGACTATCGCGGCCTGCGCGAGTACCGCCCCGGCGACGACCCGCGTGATGTACACTGGCGGAGTACGGCGCGACGCAGCGAGCTGATCGTGCGCGAGTACGACCGCGATACGGCCGACGAGTACTGGATCGTGCTGGATACGGTCTCGCCCGATGACGCAGCCGGCGAAGTGGCGGTGGAGGCGGCGGCTGCGCTGATGGTGCGGGCCGCAGCGCACGGCGACCGCTTCGGTCTGGCCGCAGGCGCCGCGCGCATGCTTCCCGGCGCGGCGGCGGGACGGGTCGAAGCGGGCCTGGACGTGCTCGCGGCCGTGCACATGGCGCGCAGCGGGCCTGCGCCGCGCGCGCCGGCTCCCGCCGCCCAGTGTATCCTGGTCAGTGCGCGCAGCGGCGCCGACGGGTGGGGCGACAACTACACTGCCACGGCGGAGGGAGCCGCGTGACGCTGCTGCATCGCCGCTTCGCAGCACTGCTGGCGTTCATCTCGCTGCTCGCGTTCATCAGCGGTGCGGGGCTCGATGCGCCGTCGGTGATTCCGGCGGCCGCGCTGCTGCTGCTCGCGGTGTTCGTACAGCCGGGCGAGCGCGCGAGCCGCTGGCTCGAGCCGTTGTGGCGTCTCGTCGCGGTGCTGCTGGCTGCACGCGCGGCCGCCCGCGTGTTCTTCGGCACGGGCGACCTCGTCCTGCCGATGGTGGACCTGCTGCTGCTCCTGCTGTGTGCGGAATCGCTGCGCGCTCGCGATGGCAGCGGCGATGCGCGGCATTTCGCACTCACGTTCGCGTTGCTCATCGCGTCCGCCGCGTACCGGCCGGGACCGCTGTTCGGTGTGCTCTTCGTCGCCTACGTGGTGTGCGCGATCGTGACGCTCGCGGTCGGCCATCTCACGCGACAGTCGCACGCGCGTGGCCTGGCGGCGCCGCAGCCGCAGCCGCGCTTCCTGCTGCGTGTGAGTCTGCTCTCGACGGTCGTCCTGGCCGTCAGCCTGGTGGTGTTCCTGTTTTTCCCGCGCGTCTCGCGCGGCTGGGCAGCGCGCACGCAGCCGATCGTCTCTTCGGCGGTCGTCGGCTTCAGCGACCGCGTCTCGATCGGCGATCACGGCGCGCGCATCGAACCGAATCCCGAGGTAATCCTGCGCGTGGAGTTCCCCGCCGGACCACCTGCGGACATCGGCGCCCTGCACTGGCGCGGCCGCTCCTACAACCTGTTCGACGGCTACACCTGGTCCCGTGCGGAGCGCGGCGCCGTGGCGCCGAACGCTTGGCCGCGCTGGCCCGCGCCGGTGCTCGAGCAGGTCATCTACGCGCGCCCGCTCGCCGACGCGAACGTGCTGTTCGGTCTGCACCCCGTCGTGTCCATGACGCCGGAGTCACGCATACGCCCGGTGCGCGCGCCGTCGGGCGATTACGTCTACTTCGGAGACGCCGATCCCGCCTACCGCGTGAGATCGCGCGCCGGTCGGCCGGCTGCGGACTCGCTGCGCGCGGTGGCCATGACCTACGCGCCCGAGGTAATGGCGCATCTTCAGCTCCCCCCCACCAGCGCCCGAGTGCTCGCGCTCGCCGACTCGTTCCGCAGCGAAGCGGACAACGTGTACGACCACGTCGTGTCCGTCGAGCGCTGGCTGCAGACCGCTTTCAGCTATACGCTCGACCTGCCCGGCACACCGCGGGAGGCGACGCTCGATCATTTCCTGTTCGAGCGCCGTGCAGGTCATTGCGAGTATTTTTCCACGACGATGGCCGTGCTGCTGCGGGCCGGCGGGATTCCGGCGCGCAACGTGAACGGCTTTCTCGGCGGTGACTGGAACGAGTTCGGCGGGTTCCTGACCGTGACGCAGAACGACGCACACTCGTGGGTCGAGGTCTACTTCCCCGGCTGGGGCTGGGTCGAGTTCGATCCCACTCCCGCCGGCGGCGCTGCGGGTGTGGCCGGCGCAGGCGCGTCCTTCGGGCCGCTCCGCTTCTTCCTCGACGGCATCGAGCATCGCTGGAGCAAGTGGGTGCTCGACTACGACCTGGGGACGCAGACGTCGCTGCTGAACCGGGCGCTGTCGCCGTTCGCACAGGAGCAGGTGCCGGCCGGCGGTACCACCGCGGATGAGCGCAGCGGGCCATGGCTGCTGCTCGCGCTTGCCGTCGCCGCATGCGGATTCGTCGTGCTGATCCGGAGATTGAGAGTGGCGCGGCGACCGCCGCACGCAATGGCGACGCGCGCCTACCTCGCCCTCAGACGCGCATACCAGCGGGCAGGGTTCCCACCCGCGCACGCGCTGCCGCCACTCGGCTTTGCCGCGCGGCTCGGCGACGACGCCGGCGCCGCCCACGCCCGGCGAGCCGTCGAGCTGTACGGGCGCGCGCGGTTCGGCGGCACACAGCTCGACGCCGCGCAGTTGAAAGCGCTCCGCGACAGCGTCGCTGCCGCGAAACGCGCGCTTCGTCGCGCCTAGTTGTCGGCGAGCGGATCGGCGGAGGAAGGAAAGACGGGCCGGTCCTGCGGCGCCGGCTTGCGCAGCTTCGGCTGTGCCGGGATGCCGAGCGCGACGTCGCCCGATGCGATGTCCTTCGTCGCCACCGCGAGCGCGCCGAGCATCGAGTCGTCGGCCATGTGCACGCCGGCGAGCACTGTCGCGTGATACGTGATGCGGACGCCGTCGCCGATGATCACGGCCGGTGTATCGACATCACGGCCATCGTGGAGTGCGTGCGTATGCGTGTAGACGTTGGCGAAGTCGGCGAGCGAGCAGCGGTTCCCGATGCGGAGCCCGCCGCGGTCGTCGAGCAGCACGTGCCGGTGTACCACGACGTCGTCTCCCACGTCCAGGTTGTAGCCGAACGACAGCTTCACGAAATGGAACGCCTTGAAGTTGCGGCCGCAGCGCTTGAAGATGTGCTGCGCGAGGATGCGCCGGAACCGGATGCCGAGGTGCACGTTCTCACCGAGCGGGCCCTTGTCGAACATCTCCCAGAGCCAGATCAGCGGCTTCACTCGCGCGTATCGCTGGACGTCGATCTCGGCGTAGTACTCGGGCTCCAGCGTGATGTTGCGCGGGTCCATCTGCAGCAGCGCAATGCGCGCCGTCTCAGGCAGCGGGTCAGGGTTCGCTCCTGCGAGCTGCGGGTAGTACATATCCGTGAGCACGCGACGGCACAGCTCGTTCCGGTCACAGTCCGGCCGCGCGAGCTCGGCTGCAATGCCAGCGAGCCACGCCGCGCAGGCGCGCTCCGTCGATACCGGAAGTTCCACTGTTCGCAGAGGCAGGAACGCCATGATGTCTTCGGCCGTACGGTTGCAGTGAAGGGAGCTGGCCAACCAGCATTGCGGCGGAAGGTAGGCGGCAGCGCGTGACCCGCGCAACCCGCTGCAACCGGGCGCCGTAGGGAGTGCGGAGCGCCGGTTTCGCCGCTATTGTAAAAGGGGGAGGGAGCCATGCACGAGATCCTGAAGGACCGCATCTGGCGGAAACTGGAGGCGCTGCCGCAGGACCAGGTCTATCAGGTGCTCGACTACCTGGAGTTCCTGGAGGCGAAGTACGCAAAGCAGCAGGCAGCCCGGCCCGACGCACTGCAGAAGTTTGCTGAGCGGGTCGAGGACAGCCTGCGCATGCGTTCGGTCGCGCCGCGCGTCATCAGCGGCACTGTCGGCCTCCTCGGCACGGCCCACCGGGTGATGCGGACCGTGTCCGATGCCGGGCGGGGTATCCTCGGCGAGCCAGCACCCGGAGTGCGCGCGCCGTCTCCTTCGACCCCGGCGGCCCGCGGCGCCGATCCTCCCCAGTCGCCGGCTGCCGCAGTCCCGCAGTCAGGCATGCAGCGGAACGACGGGAGCGCATGAGCAAGCGTATCACACTCGGCAGGCGTCGGCGGAAGCGCGGGCCGAAGCAGGTTGCCCGCGCTCTGATCCGCGAGCTGCCAAACCTCTTCAAGCTGGTATTCCGGCTCGTGCGCGATCCGCGCGTCCCGCGTTTCGACAAGATCCTGCTGGGTGCGGTCGCCGTGTACATGCTGACGCCGGCCGACCTGATACCCGACTTCCTCGGCGTTTTCGGCTGGGTCGATGACTTCTACCTCCTCGGTCTCGCGCTCAGCCGCCTGCTCGGTGCGGCCGGCCCCGACGCACTGCTGCGCCACTGGGACGGCAGCCCCGCGACGCTCGGCTATTTCGTCGAGGGTGTCGCGGAGCTCGGGTCGCTTCTGCCCGGCAACATTCAGCGCGGGCTTCAGGGCCTCAGCCGCAACCCTTCGCGCCTGCGTCGTCGTCGGGGCATCAGGCGGATCCGCGTGGATGAGGACGCTACCGTCCACGTGGAGGAGTAGCGCGCGACGGCCTCACGGGTTGACACGTCGTACCCGCGCCGGGTAACTTTCCTCATGGAAAGACCAGCGCGAAACATCGCTGAAATCATCTCGCCCGCGGGCCCGGGCATGCATACGCATGCACGAGGGTCGGCGGGCGATTCGCATCCGGGGGCAGGGCAACATGAGTGTCATGGAAAAGTTCGCAACGGACCGGCTCATCACCCGGGCCCCTGAACTGAACGGCGTGCCGGACAGCATGGCGGACCGGTTCCTGGGCGAGGGGCTGACGTTCGACGATGTTCTGCTGGTCCCCGCATACTCGGAAGTACACCCGCGTGACACGAACGTAGCGACTCAGCTCACGGCCGAGATTCACCTGAGCGTACCGCTCATCGCCGCCGCAATGGACACCGTGACGGAGTCGCGGATGGCCATGGCGATGGCACGCGAGGGCGGCATCGGCATCATCCACAAGAACATGCCGATCGAGAGGCAGGCGCAGGAAGTCGACCGCGTGAAGCGGTCGGAGAGCGGCATGATCCTGAACCCGATCACGCTGCGCTCCGATGGCACGTTGCGCGACGCGCTCAGGCTGATGCAGCAGTTCTCGATCAGCGGCGTCCCGATCGTCGACGGCGACGGCATGCTGCGCGGCATCATCACGAATCGCGACCTGCAGTTCGAGCACGAGCTGGACAAGCCGATCAGCGTGGTCATGACGAAGGACCGGCTCATCACTGCGCCCGTCGGCACCTCTCTCGAGGAGGCCGAGAGAATCCTGCACCGGGAGCGCATCGAGAAGCTGCCCGTCGTCGATGCGGAGGGCAGGCTGCGCGGCCTGATCACCGTGAAGGACATCTTCAAGCGACGCCAGTTCCCGAACGCCGCAAAGGACGAGCACGGCCGGCTGCGCGTCGGCGCGGCCATCGGCACCGCCGATCGGGATCTCGATCGCGCGCAGGCGCTCCTCGACGCCGGCGCGGACGTCCTCGTCCTCGACACCGCTCATGGTCACTCCGCCGGCGTGCTCCAGGCGCTCGAGCGTACCCGCCGCAGGTTCCCCGACGCGCAGCTCATCGCCGGCAACGTCGCCACCGCAGCCGGTGCCCGCGCGCTGCTGGACCGCGGCGCGAACGCCGTCAAGGTCGGCGTCGGCCCCGGCAGCATCTGCACGACGCGCGTCGTCACCGGCGTAGGCGTGCCCCAGCTGACCGCGGTGATGGAGGCGGTGCGCGGCGTCGAGGATCGCGTCCCGGTCATAGCCGACGGCGGGATCCGCTTTTCCGGCGATATCGTGAAGGCCCTCGCCGCAGGCGCTTCGGCAGTCATGATGGGCTCGCTGCTCGCCGGCACGGAGGAGTCGCCGGGCGAGAGCTTCCTGCTCGAGGGCCGGCGATTCAAGACGGTCCGCGGCATGGGCTCACTCTCGGCCATGGAGCAGGGCTCGGGCGACCGCTATTTCCAGGAGGACGGCCAGCGCAAGTTCGTCCCCGAAGGCATCGAGGGTCGCGTCCCCTACAAGGGCCCCGCGACCGACGTGCTCTATCAGCTCATTGGCGGTGTCCGCAGCGGCATGGGCTACTGCGGAGTCGCCGACCTCACCCAGCTCCGGCGCGATGTCCGCTTCACCCGGATCACCTCCGGCGGCCTGCGCGAATCGCACCCCCACGACGTCACGATCACGAGGGAGGCGCCGAATTATCATCTTTAGGGCGAATACGGGGGCGAAATACGGGGGCGAAAT
>JBBEBA010000054.1:92615-95429 GCA_040882575.1 Gemmatimonadota bacterium | reverse complement strand
TGCAGCGCGCGGCGACATTGACAAGTCATCAGGCTGCCGTCACCTTACTGGCTTGTGTTTGATGCGGGGATTGCCCCGCATCCCGATGCGGGGACCGCCCCGCACAATCCGCTCTCCACCGAGTAGGTTCGTCGATGTTCGGCACCCTGAAAGGCCGACTCCTGATCATTGCCGCCGTGATCATTGGCTCGGCCGCCATTCTCTACGCGAAACCGATCACGCTCGGCCTCGATCTCCAGGGCGGAATGTATCTCGCCCTCGAGGTGCCCGATCCGGACGGCACCATGGCGGCTGAGCTGCGCGCGCAGCACACGCAGCAGAACCTGGAGATCCTGCGCAACCGGATCAACGAGTTCGGCGTGGTCGATCCCACGGTGCAGGGTGTGGGCAACTACCGTATCATCGTCGAGCTGCCCGGCATGACGGACGAAGAGCGCGCGAAGAACGTCATCGAGCAGCAGGCCTTCCTGGAATGGAAGCTGGTGCGCGATCTCGAGCCGCTGGTGGCGACGCTGCCGCGAATGGACCGCGCGGTGCTGACGGCCGCCGGCCCTGGGCTCGACATCGACTTGCCGGAGACGCCGACCGCGGCCGACACGACCCGCCGGCTGCAGCAGGATGTGCGCGATCAACTGTTCGGCCGCGCCGACACGCCTGCGGTGGCTGCCGACAGCACGGGTGCCGACAGTGCGGTGTCGGCGAGCGCCACCCCTTCGAACCGTCCGCTCAGCGCGCTGCTCCAGTTCGGATCCGCCGAGGGCGAGCTTCTCGTTGCCGAGCAGGACGTGGAGCGCGTGCGCCGCTACCTGGCGCTGCCCGGTGTAACGGATGAGCTGCCGCGAGGCATGGAGCTGCTGTGGGCGGCCGAGCCGCAGGGCGCCGCCGCGCAGCTGTACCGCTCGCTCTACCTGCTCGAGGCGGAGCCGTTCATCACGGGCGAGCGCCTCGAGGACGCGACCGCAGGACGCGATCCCCAGTTCGGCGAGACCATAGTCTACTTCGAGCTGGATCGTCGCGGCGGGCGCACCTTTGATGACGTGACCTCGCGGAACATAGGCCGCCGCATAGCGATCGTGCTGGACGAGCAGGTGCACAGCGCGCCGTCCGTCCAGAGCCGGATCGGCGCGAGTGGTCAGATCACCATGGGACAGGCATCCATGGAGGAAGCCAACGACCTCGCGCTCGTGCTCCGCGCCGGCGCCTTCACGGCACCGCTCGAGATCATCGAGCAGCGGTCCGTCGGCCCTTCGCTGGGACAGGATTCGATCGATCAGGGCAAGCTCGCCGGCATTGTCGGCGTCGGACTCGTCATTCTCATCATGATCAGCTACTACCGCGTAGCCGGCGCGCTGTCGATCGCCGCGCTCGGGATCTACCTGCTCATGCTGCTCGCCGGCCTGGCCGCGCTCGGCGCGACGCTGACTGCACCCGGCATCGCGGGCATCATCCTGTCGCTCGGCATGGCCGTGGATGCCAACGTGCTCATCTTCGAGCGGATCCGTGAGGAGCTCGCGGTCGGCAGGACCGTCCGCGCAGCGATCGACAACGGGTTCGCCGACGCGATGTCGGCGATCGTCGACTCCAACATCACGACACTGATCACGGGACTCATCCTGTACTACGTCGGTACGGGGCCGGTGCGCGGATTCGCCGTCACGCTGTCGATCGGCATCATCGCTTCGTTTTTCTCCGCGGTGTTCATCACGCGGACCTTCTTCATGCTGTACCTGGAGCGTCGCAACACTGCTGACGCGATCAGCATCTAACCGGGAGCAGACGGCGCCATGCGACGCCTATTCGCCAACGCGAACTACGACTTCATCAGCAGCCGGCGCACTGCATATCTCATCAGCGGCGTGGTCCTGATCATCGGCCTCGCCGCCGCAACCTTCTGGGCGCTGAGGCCGAACCAGTCCTGGGTCAACTACGGTGTGGACTTCACCGGCGGCACGCTGGTCCAGGTCAGCGTCGAGGGCGCCGGCAGTGTATCCGACATCCGGGACGTCGTCGAGCAGGCTGTGCCCGGCGCTCAGATCTCGGCGTTCGGCGACGCCGATGAGTTTCTCATCCGCACTCCGATAGGCACGCAAGGGGATGCCACGGCACCCGCAGTCGCCGTAACGGCCGCGCTGGAGGCCGCGTTCGGCAGCGACCGCGTTACGGTGGTTCGGACCGAGGCGGTCAGCGGCAAGGTCGGCAGCGAGCTGCAGGGCAAGGCTCTGCTCGCCATTCTCACCTCGCTCGGCGCGACGCTGATCTATCTGGCCTTCCGGTTCGAGTGGCGCTTCGCTGTCGCGGCTGTCATCGCAACTGTGCATGACATGCTGGTCGCGCTCGGCCTGCTCGCGGTCCTCCGCGTCGAGGTGTCACTCGCTACCGTCGCCGCAGTTCTCACGATCGTCGGTTACTCGCTCAATGACACGATCGTCGTCTTCGACCGCGTCCGTGAGAATCTGAAAACAGGGCGGCGCCAGGATCTGCTTTCGGTGTTGAATCGCTCGATCAACGAGACGCTGCCCCGCACCGTGCTGACATCCGGAACGACGCTCACCACGCTGCTCGCTTTGTTTCTGTTCGGGTCCGGCGTCGTGCGCGACTTCTCCATGATCCTGCTGGTCGGTATCGCCGTGGGTACCTACTCTTCCATCTTCGTGGCTTCGCCCGCGCTCTTCGAGATCGAACAGCGCGTGCCGCACGACACGAAGCCGGCCCGCCGCGCGCGGCCCACACCCAAACCAAGCCGGGTCTGAGGCATGGGGAGCGGGGGAGCGGGGGAGCGGAGGAGCGGGGGCTGAACTTCGCCGCGCCGACCCG
>JBBEBA010000054.1:0-92605 GCA_040882575.1 Gemmatimonadota bacterium | reverse complement strand
CCCCCCCCCCCCCCCCCCCCCCCCCCCCCCCCCCCCCCCCCCGCTCCCCATGCTCCCCATGCTTTTCGATTCCCATTGTCACCTGACGGATGAGCGGTTCGCCGGCGATCTGGAGGAGGTTCTCCGGCGCGCCTGGGATGCCGGCCTGACCGGGCTCGTCACGGTAGCCTCGGGGGCAGATGATGCGGTCGCGGCACTCGCGGTCGCGGCGCTCGACTCGCGGATCCGGTCCACCGCCGGTGTGCACCCGCACGCGGCGGCCGACGCGCAGCCCGATGACATGGCGCGCATTCGTACGCTCGTGCTGGAGGAGGAGGCCGTCGTCGCAATCGGCGAGACGGGCCTCGATTTCCACTACGACAACTCACCGCGGGCCGCGCAGACCCACCTCTTCGAGGAGCACCTGCGTCTCGCGCAGGACACCGGTTACCCCGTCATCGTTCACTCCCGCTCGGCTGATCGCGACACCGCCGCTCTCATCCGCAGCGCACCGGGCGTGACCGGCGTCCTCCATTGCTTCGCTGGCGGTCGGCACCTGCTCGACACGGCGCTGGACTCCGGCTGGTTCATTTCCTTCGCCGGCCTCGCCACCTTCCGCAACTTCGACAACGTCGCTGTGCTCGTTGCCGTGCCTGCCGAACGGCTGCTGCTCGAAACCGACAGCCCCTATCTCGCCCCCGTGCCGCATCGCGGCAAACGCAACGAACCTGCCTTTGTCGCTGAAACGTGTGCCGTGGTTGCGCGGCTGCGCGGGGAGGACCCCGTACGCACCGCAGCGCAGACTACGGCGAACGCGCACCGCTTCTATCGGATCGGGCCGGAGGTGCCGGCGTGACTTTCGGGTTACCTACGGTTACCTTCTCTGCCATGTCACGCCGCATTCAGATTCTGCCCGACACGCTCGCGAACCAGATCGCCGCCGGCGAGGTGGTGGAGCGCCCGGCATCCGTTGTGAAGGAGCTGGTGGAGAACGCGCTGGACGCCGGCGCGACACGCATCAGCGTGAGCGTACGCAATGGCGGCAAGACGGAGATTCGCGTGGCGGACAACGGCCACGGCATGGGCCGGGACGACGCACTGCTCAGCCTCGACCGCCACGCGACCAGCAAGCTGAGGGGGCCGGAGGACCTGCGGCAGGTGCGGTCGCTCGGGTTTCGGGGTGAGGCGCTGCCGTCGATCGGTTCCGTGTCGCGGCTGACACTGGAGACGGCGGAGCCGGGTGGTGTGGGCACGCGGGTCCGCGTGCACGGCGGGCGCATCATGGGCGTCGAGGAGTGTGCGCGGCAGGCCGGTACTACGGTATCCGTGCGTAGCCTGTTCATGAACGTGCCGGCCAGGAGCAAGTTCCTGCGCAGCGCCGCCGTGGAGACGCGTGCGGTGGTGGAAGCGGTAATCACGCTCTCGCTGGCGCACCTCGGCACGGCGTTCCGGCTCGAGTCGAATGGCCGGCAGCTGCTGGATCTGCCGGTCGCTGCAGATGTCGCCAGCAGGGTTGCAGTGCTCTGGGGCGACGATGCGGCGGGGCGGTTCATCGCCGTTGGGCGCAGTGAGCCGGACCTGACAGTCGGTGGCCTGGTGGAACGGCCGGATGCCTCGCTGTCGGGTCCGCGCCGTGTGCACCTCTACGCGGATGGCCGGCCATTCCGCGATCGAGGTCTGGTAGCGGCTGCAGAGCGCGGGTATCGTACGACGGTGCCGCACGGCGCACGGCCCTCGCTGCTGCTGTACCTGAAGCTCGGTGCCGGCGCCGTGGACGTGAACGTGCACCCGGCCAAGCTCGAGGTGCGCTTCGACGACCGGCCTCGTGTGGAGGAGTGCATCGAGACCGCCGTGCGCGACGCGATGAACCGCGTGGACAGCGCCGCGACACTCGACCGCCGCGTTCCGCTGCCGCAGCTGAGACGCGAGCCGGTGCCGTCCGAGGCGGCCAGGACCGGCGCTGCCACCGTTGGTCAGCTCGCGTTCTTCGTCGCAGCCGCCGAGCGGATGCCGCCCGGCGGCGACGACCCGGCTTCGGCGGATGCCGAGGCCGGCACGAGTGCGGATGCCGTCACGAACGGGCCGACCGGCGCGAGCGCGGCGTCCGGTGCAGCCGCGGCGCCGCTCGCCAACGGGCGCCCGCAGCTGTGGCAGATGCACGATTCGTACATCCTGGCGGAGACGAGGACGGGACTGCTGATCATCGACCAGCATTCCGCGCATGAACGAGTCCTCTTCCAGCAGCTGATGAGCGCCTTCGACCGCGGCGGTCTGGAGAGCCAGCGGCTGCTGTTCCCGATCACGCTGCGGCTCACGCCAGGCGAGTATGCCACCATTGACGATGCGCGCGAGATGTTCGAGCGGGCCGGCTTCGAAATGGCGCCGTTCGGCGGCCGTACTGTGATCATGCACGCTGCTCCCGCGCCGCACCCGTACTTCGACGCCGAACGCTGCGCCCGCGAGATGATCGCGGAGCTGGCGGCCGGCAGCGAGCTGACGCGCTCCGCCCGGACGCAATACGAGCGGATCGCCATGACGTTCGCGTGCAAGGGTGCGATCAAGGCCGGTCAGCGCCTCTCGAACGTCGAGATGGAAGAGCTTTTCGAGCGCCTGTTCGACACCGAGCTCCCGTACCACGACGTGCACGGCAGGCCGACCGTGATCCGGCTCTCGCTCGACGAGCTGGAGCGGCGATTCGGTCGGCACGGCTGACCATGTCACGAGATGCCATTGCGATCACGGGTGCAACGGCTTCCGGCAAGACCGCGCTCGCCATAGCCGTCGCACAGCGCGTGGACGGCGAGATCATCTCCTTCGACTCGCGGCAGGTTTATCGCGGTATGGACATTGGCACTGCCAAGCCGGCGATGGTCGAGCGCGATGGCATAGCTCACCACGGCTTCGATGTCGTCTCGCCGGAGGAACGGTTCAACGCCGGCCGCTTTGCGAGACTCGCGCGCGACTGGATGGACGAGATCCGCGGCCGCGGCCGCGTACCCGTGCTGGCCGGCGGCACCGGCTTTTTCCTGCGCGCGCTGACCCACCCAATGTTCGAGGAACCGCGGGTTGACGCCGCGCTGAGGGAACAGTGGAAGCGGTATCTCGAAGCTCTGCCGACGGAGGCGCTCGCACGCTGGGCCGACACGCTCGATCCCGGAAACACGGTGGGACACGAGGACCGGCAGCGGCTCGCGCGGGTGATCGAGGTCGCGATGCTGACCGGGCGCACCCTCGCCTGGCTGCGACGGCATGCGCCGCCTGCCGCCGCCGGCCTCGATCCGCTGGTCATCGTGCTCACGCTCGACCGGCAGGAGCTGGTCCGCCGCATCGAGGAGCGCGTCGACCGCATGGTAGACGAGGGGCTGGTGGAGGAAGTTCGCAGGCTCATGGACGCGGGACACGATGAGCGGGATCCCGGCATGAACGCCACGGGTTACATGGAAATGGTCCCGCATGTGCGAGGTGAGCGAAGCCTGGTGGACGCCGTGACCGACATCAAGGCGGCAACGCGGCGGTATGCGCGCCGGCAGAGGACCTGGTTCCGCAACCAGCTCCCGCCCGACGCGCGGTGGCTCGATGCGACCCGTCCGCGGGACGCGCTTGCGGATGAGATCGCCCGCATCTGGGCTGAGGAGAACGAGTGAAGATCGGAATCAGCTGCTACCCGGTGTATGGTGGATCGGGCGTCGTCGCCACGGAGCTCGGCATGGAGCTGGCCGGGCGCGGGCACGAGGTGCATTTCATCACTTACGCGCAGCCGTTCAGGCTGCCGTATTTCGTCGAGCGCATCTACTACCACGAAGTGGAGGTACCGAACTACCCGCTCTTCGAGCATCCGCCCTACAACCTGGCGCTGAGCGTTGCGATCCAGAACGTGGTCGAGAAGCATGATCTCCAGCTTCTGCACGCGCACTATGCCGTGCCGCACGCGACCTCCGCGTGGATCGCGAAGGAGCTGCTCGCGCGTCCCGACTTCCGCATCGTGACGACGCTGCACGGCACGGACATCACGCTGGTCGGTCAGGACCCTTCGTTCCAGAGCCTGACGCAGTTCTCCATCCGCAAGTCCGACGGTCTGACCGCCGTCTCCGAGTACCTGCGGCGTGAGACCCACGAGCACTTCGATATCCCGGTCGGTGATGTCACCGTGATTCCGAACTTCGTGGACCTCGAGCGCTACAGCCGCGACGCTTATCCCTGCCATCGTGCCAGGCTGGCGAAGGAAGGCGAGCGCATCCTGACGCACATCTCGAACTTCCGCGGCGTCAAACGCGTGGACGACGTGGTCCGCATATTCGCACGTGTCGTGCAGCAGGTCCCGGCGCGCCTGCTGCTCGTCGGCGATGGGCCCGACCGCCTCCGCGTACAGCAGCTCTCGTTCGACCTCGGCGTAGCCGATCGCGTCGTGTTCCTCGGCAAGCAGGCATCGGTAGCAGAGCTGCTCGCGTGCACCGACCTGTTCCTGCTGCCGAGCGAGATGGAGGCGTTCGGCCTCGTCGCCCTCGAAGCGATGGCGTGCGGGGTCCCGGTCATTGCGACCAACACCGGCGGCGTGCCGGAATTGGTGGAGCACGGCGTGTCCGGATACCTTGCCGCAGTCGGCGCCGTGGATACGATGGCTGATGCCGCCATGCACCTGCTGCAGGATCGGGACGCCTGGCGCCGCTTCAGCGTCGAGGCGAGGCGCGCGGCGGAGCGCTTCGGGGCCGACGCCATCGTTTCCCGATACGAGGCGTTCTACGAGGAGGTCCTGAGCCGGTGATGGATCCAGTCGAAGCGGCCACCCGACGTATTCCGGCCATCCTCGCCGTCGACGACGCGGCACTTCATCTCATCGACCTCGCGCTCGAGGAGGACCGCGGCCCCGGCGACTGGACCACGCGCTGGACGGTGCCCGCGCGCACGCGCGTGCATGCGACCATCGTCGCCAGGGATGACGGCGTCATAGCCGGTGTCGCTCTCGCCGCCGCCGTGTTCCTGCGGCTGGACCCGCGCGTGGATTTCGAGGTCGTCGCGGGCGATGGCGCGGCGGTGCATCCGGGTGCAAGCGTGGTGCAGCTGCGCGGTCCCGGACGTGCCATCCTCACGGGTGAGCGCGTCGCATTGAACTTCCTGCAGCGACTCTCCGGGATCGCAACGGCGACGCGACGCTTCGTGGACGCCGTCGCAGGGACGGGCGTGAAGATACTGGATACGCGCAAGACTACGCCCGGCTGGCGTGCGCTCGAGAAGGCAGCGGTCCGCGCGGGCGGCGGCGAGAACCACCGCGCCGGCCTCTACGACGCGATCATGATCAAGGAGAATCACGCCGCGATTGCCGGCGGCATTGGCGAAGCCGTTAAGCGGGTGCGTGATCAGAACACGCGCAGTCTGCCGATCATCGTCGAGGTCCACTCGGTGGATGAGCTTGACGGCGCGATCGCGGCCGGCGTAGACCGGATCCTGCTCGACAACCTGGACACCCCGACCACGGCCGCCATCGTGAACCGCCTGCACAAGGTGCGGCAGAGGCCGCAGATCGAGGCGTCCGGGAACATGACGCTCGAACGCGTGCGCGCAGTCGCCGCGACGGGCGTGGACTACATCAGCGTCGGTGCCATCACCCACTCGGCGCCCGCATTGGACCTGTCGCTGCGTGTCCATCGGCCGTGACCCCTGCCGCGCAGCCAACCGCACGGTGGCACGGGCTGCCCATCGGACACTGGCTGATCGAATGGGATGTGCCCGAGCTGCTCGTCTTCGACTCAGTGCCATCGACCAACTACATCGCGCGCGTCCGCGCCGAGGCTGGCGCGCCCGCCGGCCTGATCGTGCTCGCCGATCACCAGAGCGCCGGTCGCGGCCGACTCGGCCGCACCTGGCACGACCGCCCTGCCGGTTCCATCCTCATGTCCTGCCTGCTCCGGCCCGCACCCGCGCCGCTCGACGTCGCGCCCGGCACCATACCGCTGCGGGTCGGCATCGCGGCTGCGACCGCACTCCGTTCGGCGACAGGCTCCGATGTCCGGCTGAAGTGGCCCAATGATCTCGTGGTGCCGGGCGCCGGAAAGGTCGGCGGCATCCTCTGCGAGGCCGTGAACGCCGGCGCACGCAGCGGCTACGTCGTCGTCGGACTCGGACTGAACGTGCACCAGCGTACCGAGGACTGGCCGCCTGCGCTCCGCGGCGTGGCGACTTCCCTCGCTGCATGCGCGACCGGTCCGATCCCCGGCGCACAGGCGCTCGACCGGCCGCGCCTCATGGCCGCGCTCGCTGACGCACTGCGACCGCTGCGCACCGCGCCGCTCGTATCGCTCACGCACCAGGAACTGGACCGCTTCGCATCACTCGACGCGCTGCGCGATGCCCGCGTTCTGGTCGATTCCGATCCTGCACCATATGATGCACGCGGCATCGATCCCGATGGCGCACTGCTCACGCACCGCGACGGCGTGGTCCGGAGAATTTCCTCCGCCACTGTACGCCTCGCCTGAACGACACGGCCTGCCCATGATCCTCGCGTTCGACGTCGGCAACACAGAGATCGCCATCGGCCTTTTCGAGGATCGCGAACTGCTCGACCACTGGCGCATCGGCACGCATCCCGAACGCACGGTCGATGAGTTCGGGCTGCTCGTCCGCGGACTCGTTCGTGAGTCCGGCTACGATGCCGATGAGATTCGCGCTTTGGTCATCGGCTCCGTCGTCCCGGCCATGACCGCGGTTGCGGTCGAGATGGGCGAACGCCACATCGGCAGCCGCGTCGTCGTCATCGACGCGGCTACCTCGCTGCCCATCCGCCTCGATGTCGAAGAGCCCCGCTCGGTCGGCGCAGATCGCATACTGAACACGCTCGCCGCTGCCCAGCTCTTCCAGTGCGATACCGTCGTCGTCGATCTCGGCACCGCCACCACCTTCGATTGTATCTCCGGCGACGGCGTTTTCGTCGGCGGCATCATCGCACCGGGTGTCAGGACCGGCGCCGAAACTCTCGTTCGCAACACCGCCAAGCTGCCGCGCGTCGATCTGCTGCCGCCTCCTACGGTCATTGGCCGCCGCACCGAAACTTCCATGCAGTCGGGCATTTTCTGGGGCGCGATCGACACCATCGACGGCCTCGTGAACCGCATTCGTCGCGAATGGCAGCGCCCGCAGGCTCTCGTCGTCGCCACCGGCGGCCTCGCTCCGCTTCTCGCGCCCCACTGCACGACCGTGGACCGCGTCGAACCGTTCATCACCCTCTTCGGCCTCGACCTCGCCTTCCACGCCATCGAGGATGCCGAAATGGCGGTGCGCGTTCGCGCGGGGAGAGGGCGCCGACGGCGCTGACGCGGGTGCAACGGCCGGACGGCGGGAACGGCGGGGAGCGGGAAACGGTGGCGGGACTGCGGGAACAGCGGGTCCCTCACCAGCAGCCCCGTGGCCGGCCTGCCTTCCGGGGCGCGCCGCGCGGGCAGGCAAGGGACAGGTCCCGCAAGTGACCGCGTCCCCGCCGTCCCCGCCGTCCCCGCTGTCCCCGCCGTCCCGCCACCGTTTCCCCTTTCCCGCAGTCCCGCAGTCCGCATTCCAACCACTGCCGTTCAGGCAGCCCAACCCTGCCGTTCTGTCGCTCCACACTGGCACCCCGAATGCTCGCCGTCCGCGCTGCCTCCGCGGTCTTGACAGCGCCCCGGCACGGGTTAACTTCTTCGCCGGCACTGGCACTCGACCGCAGAGAGTGCTAACAACAGTGCCCCAGATGAAACCCACACGGAGGTTGACACATGGCGACTGCCGCTTCCACACAGATCCAGCCGCTGGCGGATCGCGTTGTCGTGAAGGCGCTCGAGGATACGGAGCAGATGAGGGGTGGTCTCTACATCCCGGATACGGCGAAGGAGAAGCCGCAGCAGGGCGAGGTGATTGCAGTGGGTCCGGGCAGGATGACGGAGGACGGCAAGCGGATCGCGAACGAGCTGAAGGCCGGCGATCGCGTGCTGTACGGCAAGTACAGCGGCACGGAGGTGACTGTGAGTGACGAGCAGTACCTGATTCTGAAGGAATCGGACGTACTCGCGGTCATCAAGAGCTGAACGACAAACGCAAACGGAGAGGAAGCCAGCCATGGCTGCTAAGGAACTGCATTTCGATACGGACGCCCGTGCCGCGCTGAAGCGTGGAGTGGACCAGCTTGCGCAGGCGGTGAAGGTCACGCTCGGCCCGAAGGGTCGGAACGTGGTGATCGACCGGAAGTTCGGCGCGCCGACTGTGACGAAGGACGGTGTGACGGTCGCGAAGGAAGTGGAGCTGAGCGATCCGATCGAGAACATGGGTGCTCAGATGGTGAAGGAAGTCGCGACGAAGACGAGCGACCTGGCCGGTGACGGCACGACGACGGCCACGGTGCTTGCGCAGGCGATCTTCCGTGAGGGTCTGAAGAACGTGACGGCGGGAGCGAACCCGATGGCGATCAAGCGCGGGATCGACAAGGCCGTGGAGCAGGTGATCGCGGAGCTGAAGGCGATCTCGACGCCGACGAAGGGCAAGAAGGAGATTGCGCAGGTCGGCACGATCTCGGCGAACAACGACGAGGAGATCGGCAACCTGATTGCGGACGCGATGGAGAAGGTCGGCAAGGACGGCGTGATCACGGTCGAGGAGGCGCGCGGGCTGGAGACGACGCTGGAGACGGTCGAGGGCATGCAGTTCGACCGCGGCTACCTGTCGCCGTATTTCGTGACGGATCCGGAGCGCATGGAAGCCGTGCTCGAGGATGCGCTGATCCTGATTCACGACAAGAAGATCAGCTCGATGAAGGACCTGCTCCCGGTACTGGAGAAGGTGGCGCAGCTGGGTCGTCCGCTGCTGATCATCTCCGAGGACGTCGAGGGCGAGGCGCTGGCGACGCTGGTGGTCAACAAGCTGCGCGGCACGCTGCGCGTGTGCGGGGTCAAGGCGCCCGGCTTCGGTGATCGCCGCAAGGCGATGCTGCAGGACATTGCGATCCTGACGGGAGGCCAGGTCGTCTCGGAGGAGGTCGGGTTCAAGCTCGAGAACGCGACGGTCGATCATCTCGGCAAGGCGAAGCGCGTCGTCATCGACAAGGACAACACGACGATCGTGGACGGCGCCGGTGACGCGGCCCAGATCAAGGGCCGCATCGACGAGATCCGCGTCGCAGCCGACAAGAGCACGTCGGATTACGACCGCGAGAAGCTGCAGGAGCGTCTGGCCAAGCTGGCGGGCGGTGTTGCGGTGATCAACGTCGGCGCCGCGACCGAGACGGAGATGAAGGAGAAGAAGGCGCGCGTCGAGGACGCGCTGCACGCAACTCGTGCGGCAGTCGAAGAGGGCGTCGTCGCGGGCGGCGGTGTCGCGCTGCTCCGGATCCAGAAGAAGATCCGCGACTTCAAGCTGCAGGATGAAGACGAGCAGATCGGCGTGAACATCATCGTTCGCGCGCTCGAGGAGCCGATCCGCCAGATCGTGGAGAACGCCGGCGCTGAGGGCTCGATCGTGGTGGAAAAGGTGCGCAATCACAAGTCGGACACGTACGGCTTCAACGCCCGCACCGACGAGTACGAGGACCTGGTCGACGCTGGTGTCATCGATCCGACCAAGGTCACGCGTACCGCGCTGCAGAACGCTGCTTCCATCGCTTCTCTGCTCCTCACCACCGAGTGTGTGGTGGTCGAGAAGAAGGACGACGAGAAGGGCTCGCCGGCAATGCCGGGCGGCGGCGGAATGGGCGGAATGTACTAAACCTTCCCCTTTCGGGGGGCGGGGTTGGAGGGGGACGGCTCAGGGGCGGAAGCTCCTGGGCCGTTTCTTTTTTCGGCCGGGGGCCGGTGGGCAGGGAATGTTTACGTGTACGGACAGAGGGTGAGGCCCATGCGCACGTTTACGTGCAGGAGCACGTCCACGGTCACGTGACCATGCCCGTACACATCCTCGTAAACCTGCGCATGGGCCTGACCCGTGCTCGTGTACGTAAACGTACCCGGTCGTCTCACGCCCCTGAGCCGGTAGGCGGGCGGGGCACGGACGCCGGCCACCTCCCCGTCACCCTATCCGTCGACTGGATGAGCTTTACCATTGCGCCGACGATCCTGCGGAGCAGCTGCTTGGCGGGGCGGATCTGCTCAGTGGTCGCCATGTCCACGTCGACCAGGTGATCGAGCAGGGCGGAGCACTCGTCGGCTGAACGGCGCGCGATCCGGTAGAGCCGCGCCTTCTCTCTCGGCGCGAACTCGCCCGCGCCCTCCGAGACGTTGAGCGGCAGCGACAGGCTCGCCCGCCGGTACTGTTCCAGCGCATCCGAACGCCCTCGCGGCAACTGCGCGATCAGAGCTGCGCATTCCCGTGCATGCTGCCGCGCGAGCTGGTACACCTCCAGCCGCTCGTGATCGAGCATCGGTTCAACTGTCTGCATCATGCCTCCAATGTGTTCGCGCCTCGCCACACGTGCAGGTTGGCTCCGCCGTAAGGGCAGAGGAATGGCCAGTCAGGCCAAATGCTCACGTGACCTTACTCCTGCCCATTGCCCGTAAACGTGCGCATGGGCCTCACCCTCTATCCGTACACGTAAACATTCCCGTGCCCCACGCATTCGCCCCTTTTTCCGTATGGCTCTGCCCACTACCTTCCACCGCGACACGCTACCCGGCACGCGAAGAACGAAGTCATGACCCAGCAGAGCATAGCCCTCACCCTGCCCGACGGTAAGACAATCCAGCTCCCCGCCGGCAGTACGGCACTGGACGCGGCCGCGAGCATCGGCCCCCGCCTCGCGCAGGCGGCGGTCGGCGCGAAGCTGGACGGCGGGGTCATCGATCTGATGCGCCCGATCGAAAGCGATGCGCGGATCCAGATCCTGACGGAGCGCGATCCGGAGTCGCTGGACATCATGCGCCATTCCGCCGCGCACGTGCTGGCGACGGCAGTGCGTCGCATCTTCCCGGGCGCGGCGATCGGCTTCGGTCCCGCGATCGAGGACGGGTTCTACTACGACTTCGATGTCGGCCGGCCGTTCACGCCGGAGGACCTGGAGCGGATCCAGGCCGAGGTGCAGAAGGTGATCGACGCCGACGCCGCGTTCGAGCGCCGCGTCGTCGATCGCGAAGAGGCGCGGAAGCTGTTCGCGGATGACCCGCTCAAGCTCGAGCGGCTGGAGGAGCTCGGCGACGACGAGGTCATCAGTGTCTACCGCAACGGCGCGTTCCTGGACCTGTGCCGCGGACCGCACGTCACATCGACCGGCCGCGTGAAGAACGTGAAGCTGATGTCGTCGGCCGGCGCGTACTGGCGCGGCGATGTGAAGCGGCAGATGCTGCAGCGTATCTACGGCACCGCCTGGTTCAGCGAGAAGGACCTGGCTGCGCACGTGCATCGCATCGAGGAGGCGCGTCGTCGCGATCACCGGAAGCTCGGGCGCGAGCTCGACCTGTTCATGCTGCACCCGTTCGCACCGGGCGCCGTCTTCTGGACGGACCGTGGCAGCAGCATCTACAAGGCGCTCGGCGACTGGATGCACGACACCCTGTCGAAGCACGGCTACCAGCACGTGAAGACGCCGCTGCTGTTCAACAAGGGGCTGTGGGAGATCTCCGGGCACTGGGGCAAGTACCGCGAGAACATGTTCCTCGTCATGGACAGCGAGTCCGGCGAGCACGACTTCTCGCTCAAGCCGATGAACTGCCCCTCTCATCACCTGATGTATGCCGCGAGGAAGCATTCGTATCGCGAGCTGCCGATCCGCTACGCGACGCAGGATGTGCTGCATCGCAACGAGGTGTCCGGTGCGCTGAGCGGCATCACCCGCGTACGTCAGTTCGCGCAGGACGACGCGCACCTGTATCTGCGCGAGGACCAGATCACGGATGAGGTGCAGCGGCTGGTCGCGCTGGTCAACTACTTCTACTCGACGCTCGGCCTGAGCTACGTCGCGAAGTTCGCGACGCGACCGGAGCAGCGCATCGGCGACGACGCGATGTGGGACCGCGCCGAGCATGCGCTCCGCGGCGCGCTGGAGGCGACCGGCCTCGACTACGAGGTGAAGGAGGGCGATGGCGCGTTCTACGGACCGAAGATCGACTTCGACGTGGCGGACGCGATCGGCCGCACCTGGCAGCTCGGCACGATCCAGCTCGACTACGCCGCGCCGGAGCGCTTCGACCTGAACTATTCGGGCGAGGACAACCACGAGCACCGGCCGGTCGTGATTCATCGCGCGATCTTCGGCTCGTTCGAGCGGTTCATCGCGATCCTGATCGAGCACTTCGCCGGCGACTTCCCGCTCTGGCTCGCGCCCGAGCAGGTGCGCGTGCTGCCGATCACCGACGAGGTGAACGACGATGCTCGCGCGTTCGTCGATCAGCTGTGCGAGGCGGGCATCCGCGCGACGCTCGACGATCGCGCCGAGACGCTCAACTACAAGGTGCGCGAGGCCGAAGTCCAGAAGGTGCCGTACATGGCGGTGATCGGCGCGCGCGAGGCGGAGGCCGGCACGGTCGCCGTCCGCACGCGCGGCGCCGGGCGCAAGCAGGAGGTCATTCTGCGCGAGGAGCTGGTGAAGCGGTTACGTGCTGCGGTCGAGTCCCGGGCGCTAACTACCGGATCTGCAGACTGAGGACGGGTTCACCGCGGAGCGCGGAGGACCGAATCGGCGGTATGGTCAGCGGGGGACAACCATGGATAAGTCAGCTGCGTGCACTATTGTGATCAGGAGGTTATGCCTCATCCATCTGATGGCAGTGATCGTCGTGACGATGTCCTTCCGGGTCGTGCATGCCCAACAGACGTTGCAACTGTCGCCTGGCGTTGAGGCTCGTGACGTCGATTTCATGAAGATAAGTGACGGCTTGTTCCTGTCAGGCGATGGTTTCGCGGTCTCACAACGCCATCAAGACCAGATATGGGTTTTCGCTGGAGACGGGAAGCGGACGGCGGTTCTGGGAAGATCGGGATCCGGCCCGGGCGAGTTCCAGACCTTGGCCTTGATTGGAGAACACAATGATAGTATCTGGGGCATCGATGTGACGCTCCAGCGGGTTGTAGTGTTTTCCGGCTCCGGTCGCCACCTGACGACCTTTAGATTTGCTCCTCCAACCGCGCCGGGCCTCAGCCGTCCCCCGACGCCTCTGGCCGTGCTGGCCGATGGCTCGATCCTGGCCATCCAGGGCAGAAGCATCGAGCAGGACCCTGATATGATGCGGCCGTTCATGCGTTTTTCGAGGGACGGGCGCGAGTTGGGTACGTTTGCAGGTGTGCGCGCCGGTGGTACGTCGGTACGTGTTCGTCTGGGTGAGGTGTCTCTCACCTTCAATCAGCCGCTTCGCAGCGGGACATTCCACGACCTTTCCAGCGACGGTACGCGGCTGGCGGTGTGCCAGGCGGGAAATGCCGCGACCGACAGGATGTTCAGCATTGAGGTTTTCAACGCTGCCGGCGAACGGCTCTGGCAGCGAGGGGTTCCGTATACGCCTGTCCGGGTGAGCCGCAAGGATGCAGAGCTCGTACTCGACCAAGCAATGCAGGTTTTCGACGGCAGCTCCCTTCCGCAGCAGCTGCTCAACCGAGCTCGTGAAGAAATCGTACTTCCCGAATTCTATCCTCCGGTCTCCGACGTGATCGTGACCAATCAGGGGCAGGTCTGGGTTCGCGGCCCTGGCCTTCCAGCGTCGGACATACGCTGGGACATTTTCGACGATCGCGGCGCTCACATCGGGTGGGTGGCTGTGCCAACGGGGTTTGACATCCTGGACGTGGATGGTCGACGCGTACTTGTCACGTATTCCGATGAGCTGGGTGTACCCCACCTTCAGGTGTACCGTACGGTGGACTGGTGAGTCGAGGGGTGCTGCCTCGGCGGCTGTGCGACTCTATCTGATCTGCCTGCATCCAGCGCCGAACTCCGAAAAAGCGGGGGTCGGGGAAGAGGCGTGTTGAGGATAACGGGTCAGGCGTGGAGGAGGAGTGGGGTTGAGGATCAGGCGGAGGGTCAGCAGACGGCACGGAGTGATACTCATTCCCGGATCAGAATTCGTCTGGACGCTGTCACGTGTCTTCCGTCCGACGTCAGCGCCGTAACGATCACTTCCGTCGTCCCGGCGACAGGGTACCCGTGTCGAGCCTCAGGAAGCGTTGCATGATGGAATCTCCTTTGGATGCTTCGCTCCAGGTCACCGCCCCGGCAGCGCTTCCGACTGAAGCCGGAGCGCGCGCATGACAGGCCCGAGGAACATCACCCCTCTGCCGCCCCGTTAACCCCACTCCTCCTCCACGCCTGACCCATGAAGCCTCAACACACCCCCACCACCCACCCCACCGAGGCGCAACCAGAAGCCGAGGCGCAGCCAGCAGCTTGACAGGCCACCCGCCGTCCCCGTAGTTTCCGGGGTCGAAAAATACGAGAAAGCGGGGGAGCTGGTGCTCCACCCACCTTTCGGTCCGCACCGCGGTACCGCCGGGTCCCTGACCAGTAGAGTCCGTCGTGCGCCATGCGCGCGGACACGCTATGACGGGACCCGCTCGGTGAGCGGGTCCTTTTTGTTTCAGGAGGCTGCGCCATAACGACAGACAAGCGAACCCGCGTCAATCGGCAGATCCGGATCAGCCCGGTAAGGGTGATTGCTGCGGATGGAGAGCAACTCGGGATCATGCCGATCGAAGAGGCGATCGCAGCGGCGGAAACCGACGGGCTGGATCTCGTCGAAGTCGCGCCGACCGCACGCCCGCCGGTGGTCCGGATCATGGACTACGGCAAGTTCAAGTACGAAGAGGCGCGGAAGGCGCGGCAGGCGCGGAAGAATCAGCACCACATCCTGATCAAGGAAGTGAAGTTCCGGCCGGGCATCGAGACGCACGATTTCGACTTCAAGATCCGTCATGCCCGGCGGTTCCTGGAGGAGGGCAACAAGGTGAAGGTCACAATGATGTTCCGTGGCCGGCAGATCGCGCACCCGGAGATGGGTCGCGAGGTGATGATGAAGGTGGCGGGCGAGATCGAGGACCTGGGCAAGGTGGAGCAGATGCCGTCGATGGAGGGTCGCACGATGGTGATGGTCGTGGCCCCGAAGAAGACGGTCTGACACGAAGACCTGACATACGAAACGGGACGACGGCGCGCGGCGGAGTGGGGGATCTCACGAACCGCGCGATCGACCAGACAGATACGGGGGCAGCATGCCGAAGATGAAGACGAACAAGGCAGTGGCGAAGCGGTTCAAGGTGACCGGCAAAGGCAAGATCAAGCGCGGTCATGCGTTCATGAGCCACATCCTGACCAAGAAGACGGCGAAGCGGAAGCGCAAGCTGCGCAAGTCCACCACGTGTGCGCCGGGTGACGCGAAACGCATGCGTCGTCTGCTGCAGGGCGGCTGATCCATGGCGCGCGCAACGGGAGCGGTGCCGCGGCACCATAAACACAAAAAGATCCTGCGATCGGCCCGCGGCTACTTCGGCGGACGGTCGAAGCTGTGGCGGATCGCGAAGAACGCGGTCGAGCGCGGCTGGGCGTACTCGTACCGGGACCGGAAACAGCGCAAGCGCGAGTTCCGCGCACTCTGGATCACGCGCATCAACGCGGCGGTCCGCGAGCAGGACAAGACGCTGAACTACTCGAAGTTCATGTTCGGCCTGAAGCAGGCGGGCATCGAGGTGAATCGCAAGGTGCTGGCCGACCTGGCCATACGTGACGCCGCGGCTTTCGGCGCGCTCGTACAGCAGGCGAAGGCCAAGCTCAACTGATCGACCGAGCCGGCCTAACTGCCGGGCAGACGAACGAGGTCGTCATCCGGCATGGCGACCTCGTTCTTGCATCAACCTGCCCGTACACGTACACGTGCACGTAAACATGCGCTTGGGCCTGACCCCTGCCCGTAAACGTAAACGTGCAGGTCCCTGTCTCATTCGAGCCCTGTGCTAACCCGAACACCATTGGCGAATAAATGACGCCGAATCTGGAAGCCGACCTCGTACAGCTCGAGGAGGAAGGCCGCGCAGCCATTCTCGGCGCCGCGGACCCCGACGAGCTGGAAGCCGTCCGCATCCGTCTGCTCGGCCGGAAGGAAGGCCGCCTCACGGCGATCATGCGCGGCCTCGGTGCACTCGCTCCCGACGAGCGGCCCGCCGTGGGCTCGCGCGCCAACCTCGTTAAGGCAACGCTGACGGCGCTGCTGGACGAGCGCCAGCTCGCTTTCGAGCAGGACGGCTCCGATGGCCGGCCCGCCGTGGACCTGTCGCTGCCCGGCCGTGCCGTGTGGCACGGCGCGCGCCACCCCGTTACGCTGGTCATCGACGAGATCTGCGCCATCCTGGCCGCCCTCGGCTTCACCCGCGCGCGCGGGCCGGAGGCGGAGACGGACTGGTACAACTTCACCGCGCTGAACACGCCGCTCGACCATCCTGCGGCGGACATGCACGACACCTTCTACCTCGCGCCCGGCGTATTGCTGCGCAGCCACACCTCGCCGGTGCAGGTGCGCACGATGCAGTCGCATCAGCCGCCGATCCGCATTGTGGCGCCTGGCATGGTCTACCGCCGCGATCCGTTCGATGCATCGCACGCGCCTGCGTTCGACCAGCTAGAGGGACTCGCGGTCGATGAAGGCATCACGTTCGTGGACCTGAAGGCGACGCTCGCCGAGTTCGCTCGCCGCATGTTCGGTGAGCGCGCGCGGGTGCGCTTCCGCCCGTCCTACTTCCCGTTCACGGAGCCGAGCGCCGAGGTCGATGTCAGCTGCATGATCTGCGGCGGTGCCGGTTGCAGCGCGTGCAAGGGCACCGGCTGGATCGAGATCATGGGCGCCGGCATGGTGCACCCGTCGGTCTTCGAGCACGTCGGCTACGATCCCGAGCGGTACACCGGCTTCGCCTTCGGCATGGGTCCCGGCCGAATCGCGATGCTGCGCTACGGCATCCCGGATATCCGGATCCTCTACGACACGGACGTTCGCTTCCTCGATCAGTTCACGGCTGCGGTATGAACATCAGCTATCGCTGGCTGCGCGACCTGGTGCAGGGTCTCGAGGTGTCGCCGCAGGAGGTCGCTGATCAGCTCGCGATGCTCGGTGCACCCGTGGACGAGGTAGTGGACCTCGGCTCACCGCTGCGCGATGTCGTCATCGGACGCGTGCTGCGCGCCGAGCAGCACCCCAACGCCGATCGGCTGCGTCTCTGCACGGTGGACGCAGGCGGCGCCGAGACGCTGCAGGTCGTGTGCGGCGCGGCTAATGTCACGGCGGGCGCGTACTACCCGTTCGCACCGGTCGGTGCACAGCTGCCGGGCGGCATCACGCTGCGCAGGGCAAAGATTCGCGGGCAGGAGAGCCAGGGCATGTTGTGCAGCGCTCGCGAGCTCGGCCTCGGCCGCGACCACGAAGGCATTCTGGAGCTGCGTGGCGAGTTCGAGCCGGGCCGCTCCTTCATCGAGAGTGTCGGCCTCGAAGACACGCGCCTGGTCGTGGACATCACTCCGAACCGGCCGGACCTGCTGTCGCATGCCGGCATCGCGCGGGAAGTGGCGGCTGCGCAGAACCTGACGATGCGGCTGCACGCACTGCCCCGCGCCACCGGGCTGGCGCAGCTCGAGCTCAATGGCGACGGCTCTGCCCGCGGACGCGCGCCCGGTGTGGACGTGAGCATTGAAGATGAGCGCCTGTGCCCGCGCTATTGCGGGCTCGTGGTGCGCGACGTGACCGTCGGCCCCAGTCCGGAGTGGCTCGCCACGCGGCTTCGCGCCGTCGGCCTGCGTCCGATCAGCAATGTCGTGGATGCGACGAACTACGTGCTCCACGAGCTCGGCCAGCCGCTGCATGCCTTCGACCTGGACACACTGGGGGGCCGCGTCGTCGTACGGCGCGCGCGCGCTGGCGAGAGAATCACGACCCTCGACGCCGTCGAGCGCGAGCTGACGGAAGGCATGCTCGTCATCGCCGACGCGGAGCGACCGATCGCCATCGCCGGTGTCATGGGCGGTGCTGACAGCGAGGTGCAGCCGCGGACGCGCAATATCCTGCTCGAGTGCGCGCTCTTCGACGCCGCTTCCATTCGTGCAACACGCAGCGCGCTCGGGCTCAGCACCGACGCGAGCTACCGATTCGAACGCGGTGTGGACCCGGATGGCATGCTGCAGGCGCTGCGTCGTGCGGCGGAGCTGATCGTGCTCGTGGCGGGTGGCAGCGTCGAGACCACTGTTGCTGCGCCCGGTCGCGGACTGCCCGCGCCGGCGGCCATCGAGCTGCGCCTGCGGCGCATCGAGCAGGTGCTCGGCACCGCTTTCGACGCGCCCCAGGTGGTTCGGTACCTGGAGCCGCTCGGCTTCGGCGTCGCCCGGCCGGCCAGCGACGTGCTGCGCGTCGAAGTGCCCGGTCACCGCAGATACGACGTCGCACGGGAAGAAGACCTGATCGAGGAGATCGCGCGCCGGCACGGCTACGACGCCTTCGCCGACGACCTGCGCCCGTTCCGGCTGAGCGCGGTGCCTGACCATCCGCTGTTCACGCTGGAGAATCGACTGCGCACGCTGTTGGCCGGCCGCGGCCTGCTGGAGGCGCACACAGCGGCGTTCGCGCCGGCGGCCGAAGGATCCGTCGAGCTGCTCCTGCCGCTCGCGGTGACCGAGAGCCGGCTTCGCTCGGCCCTGCTGCCCGGCCTGCTGCGGCGCGTCGAGTACAACTTTGCCCGCGGCGCTCGCAGCATCCGGCTGTTCGAGATCGGGACAGTGTTCGAGACCGCCGATGGCGGCCTGCCGCGCGAGAGCACGCGCCTCGCGATAGCGGTAACAGGCATGCGGCGGCCGCCGCACTGGTCCGAGCCCGACGCGCCCGTGGATTTCTGGGACTTGAAGTCGCTGGCGCACGACGTCGCGCGCGTGCTCGGTCTGGAGGTGGACGTCGACCCGGTGAGCGTCGAGCCGGACCGCCACGGCACTGGCAGTGGTCAGCCCCTGCTGGGCCCGGGCCTTTCCCTCAGGCTCGCGCAGCCGCAGAATGGTGGAGTTGCCGGCGTTGCCGGCCTGGTGCAGCCGGATCGCCTGGATGCGCCGGCGTGGGCCGGCGATGTCTGGGGGTTGGAAGTGGTTGTCGAGCCGCTCGGCTCCCGCGCCGCCGCGCCGCTCCGGTTCGAGCCGCTCGCGCAGCATCCGGCGGTCGAGCGCGACCTGGCGCTGCTGGTACCGCGTGCGCTGCCGGCCGTGCGCGTCGTCGGCGTCGTGCGCGACAACGGCGGCGCGCTGCTCGAGTGGGTAACGCCGTTCGACGTCTACAGCGGCCGGGGTGTCCCGGACGACATGCGGAGCATCGCGTTCCGCCTCCGGTTCCGCGCCGCGGACCGGACACTGCTCGACGCGGAAGTCGATACTGTCGTACGTCGCATTCTTCAACGGTTGAGCGATGATCTCGGAGTCCAGCAGCGTGACTGAGCCGCGAGCCGCAGTGCCGCCGGAGCTCGACACGCTCGAGCTCACCATCCGGCGCCTGCTCGACGCCCACAACGCATGGCGCCGGCGTGCGCAGGTCGCGGAGGCGCGAGCCCGTGAGCTGGAAGCAGCGCTGCAGGGAGTGTCGAGCGGGCGCCTCGACCCCGTTGCGCTCGCCGCAGAGGCCGAGCGGCTCGAGAAGCGGAACCGGGCACTGCGCGAGAGAATGGATCAGGCGCACGCCGTCGCACAACGTATGGCGGCCCGGCTTCAGTTCACGGAGGAGGAGCGGTGAGCGCGTCGCGCGAGCGCAGCGTCGTCACTGTCGAGATCGCAGGCGAAGAGTACAGCATCCGCGCGCAGGCGAGTCCCGAGTATACGCGCGAATGCGCGGCGTACGTCGACCGTGCGCTGTCGCAGATCATGCGGCAAGGTTCGCTCGTGCAGGCGCACAAGGGTGCGATCCTGGCGGCGCTCGCGCTGGCCGACGAGCTGTTTCAGGCGCGGGCGGAGCTGGACACGCTGCGGGTGGATGTCACGCGTCACGCGACAGCGCTGACGGCGCAGATCGACGACAGCCTCGCGTCATCCGACCTTGCGGACAGTCTCTGACGGCCGCTACCTTGGCCCCCGGCGGCAGTACGCTGCCCCTGCATAACTGTCGTAGTCAATACAAGTTGCATACCCCGGGCGCTCCTGGCGCCCTTCGGAGATATCATGAATACTCCTCTGCTGATCGGCGCCGCTGCAATTGGCTCCGCTCTGCTGGGTTGGGTGCTCGGCTGGTGGCTGCTGCAGACGCGCGCGCGCCGTCGCGGCGAAGATGCCGAGTCGCAGGCCGCTCGCATCCTGGACGCGGCCAGAGCCGATGTCGAGCGCATTCGACAGGCGGCGGAGCTACAGGGCAGGGAAGAGGCCTACCGCGCCAAGCAGGAGTGGGAGCGCGAGGAGACGCGCCGGCGCGAAGAGCTGGACCGTGCCGAGAATCGGATCGAGGAGCGGCGCAGCTCGCTCGACAGCAAGTACGACGTGCTGGTCGAGAAGGATCGGCAGCAGGAAGACCGACAGCGCGATCTGGACGCCCGGGTCGCGGAAGCCGAACGGCAGCGTGCAGAGTACGCGCGCATGCAGCAGGAGACGAAGGCGCGGGTGGAGGCCCTGGCCGGGCTGACGCGCGAAGAGGCGAAGAAGCTGCTCATGCAGCAGATGGAGGAGGAAGCGCGGGCGCAGGCGGCCAACAGCATCCGCGAGATCCGCGAGAACGCCCGCCGCGAAGCCGACCGCGAAGCCCAGAACATTCTCGCCCTCGCGATCCAGCGCATTGCCGCAGACCACACCGCCGAGAGTACCGTTTCCGTCGTCAGCCTGCCGTCGGACGAGATGAAGGGACGCATCATCGGCCGCGAGGGACGCAACATCCGCGCGTTCGAGCAGGCGACCGGCATCGACGTCATCATCGACGACACACCCGAAGCCGTCATCCTGTCCGGCTTCGATCCCGTCCGCCGCGAGACCGCGCGCATCGCACTCGAGAAGCTGGTAGCCGACGGCCGCATCCACCCGGCACGGATCGAGGAGATCGTGGAGCGCGCCCGCAAGGAAGTCGACGACTCGATGCTGCAGGCGGCCGAGACGGTCTGCTACGAGCTCGGCGTGCACGGCATCCACCCGGAGGTGCTGAAGGTCCTCGGCAGGCTGCGCTACCGCACCTCGTACGGCCAGAACCAGCTGCTGCATGCGAAGGAAGTCGCCCTGGTCGCGGGCAACATGGCGGCCGAGATGAAGCTCGACGCGGTCATGACCAAGCGCATGGCGCTGCTGCATGATGTCGGCAAGGGCATGACGCACGAGCACGAGGGCACGCATGTCGAGCTCGGCTGGAACCTGTGCAAGAAGTACAACGAGCCTGACCAGGTGCTGAACGCGATCCGGGCTCACCACGACGAGGAACCGCACCGCTACGCGGAGACTTTCCTCGTCACGGCCGGTGACGCCGTGAGCGGCTCGCGCCCGGGCGCGCGACGCGAGATGGTCGAGACGTACGTCAAGCGTCTGGAGAAGCTCGAGGAGATCGCCACCAGCTTCACCGGCGTCGAGCGCTGCTTCGCGATTCAGGCGGGCCGCGAGGTACGCGTGATGGTGAACCCGGAGGACATCGGCGATGCGGCGATGGCGGAGTTGAGCGAGACGATCGCGCGCCGCCTCGAGGACGAGCTGCAGTATCCCGGCCAGATCAAGGTCGTGGTCATTCGTGAAACGCGCGCTGTGGACTTCGCGCGGTGACCGCGGGACACGTGGCGAAGATCATCAGCGGTACGCAGCTGAGCGAGGTGATGCGGGCGGAGCTCGCGGACGAAGCCGCATCGTTCACGCGCGCGGCCGGCATCGTGCCCGGCCTCGCCGTCGTGCTCGTCGGTACCGACCCGGCGAGCGAGGTGTACGTGCGCATGAAGGGCAAGGCGGCCGATCGGGCCGGCTTCTACTCGCGTCAGATCACGCTGCCGAAGGACACGGCCGAGGACGAGGTGCTGGGTGTCGTCGCAGGCCTCAACGCGGACCCGGCGATCCACGGCATCCTCGTGCAGCTGCCGCTCCCCGGACACATCGACACCGCGCGTGTTCTTCTCGCGATCGACCCCGACAAGGATGTGGACGGGTTTCATCCGACGAACGTAGGTCGGCTGTCCGTCGGCGATGAATCGGTGCTCGCGCCGTGCACGCCAGCCGGCATCATCGAGATGCTGCTGCGCTCCGGTTACGACCCGACAGGGAGGCACGTCGTCGTCGTCGGCCGCTCCAACATCGTCGGCAAGCCGGTAGCCCTGCTGCTGCTCCGCACCGGCCGCGGCGGCAATGCGACGGTCACCATTGCCCACAGCCGCACGCCGGACCTGGGCGCAGTGACGCGTCAGGCCGACATCCTGATTGCCGCGGTCGGACGCGCCGGTCTGATCACGGCGGACATGGTGAAGCCGGGTGCAGTCGTGATCGATGTCGGCGTGAACCGCGTGGACGACTCATCCCTGGAGAAGGGCTACCGCCTCGTCGGTGATGTCGCGTTCGACGAGGTGGCCGCCGTGGCCGGGGCCATCACACCGGTGCCGGGCGGCGTCGGACCCATGACGATCACGATGCTGCTCCGCAACACGCTTCAGGCCGCGCGCCAGCTGAACGCGACGAAGACGACCGCCGCAGAGCGCGCCTGACCGTGCAGCCCCGGGACGCCCGCCAGGCGGGTGAGCCGGTATCGCTCGGCGTCAGGGCGCTCAACGCGCTCGTCAGGGACATGCTCGAGGCGCGCGTGCCGCCGCTCTGGGTGGAGGGCGAGGTCACCGGCTGGAAGCGCTACGCCTCGGGTCACTGCTACTTCTGCCTGCGCGACGCGGATGCGCAGGTATCCGCGGTCATGTTTGCCAATGAGGCACGACGCCTCCCGATCGAGCCTGAAGAAGGCACGCGCGTTCGCGCGTTCGGACGCGTCTCGCTCTATGAGAAGCGCGGCGACTTCCAGCTCGTGGTGCGGCAGATTGATGCAACGGGAGCGGGCGGCCTCTGGAAGCTCGCGTTCGACAGGCTGCGCCAGAAGCTCGACGCCGAGGGCCTGCTGGATCCGTCGCGCCGACGCGCACTGCCGCTGTACCCGCGGGTCGTCGGCGTCGTCACATCACCCGTCGGTGCCGCCCTCCAGGACATCCTTCAGGTGATCCGCCGCCGGGCGCCCTGGACGCGCGTCATCCTCTCGCCGGCGCGCGTGCAGGGTGAAGGCGCGGCGCGGGACATTGCGCGCGCGATCCGGCTGTTCGAGGGTGTGCACATTGACGTGCTCATCGTGGGCCGCGGCGGTGGTTCGACCGAAGACCTGTGGGCCTTCAACGAGGAACCCGTCGCGCGCGCGATCATCGACTGCCGCGTGCCCGTCATCAGTGCGGTCGGCCACGAGGTCGATCTCACGATTGCGGACCTGATCGCCGACCTGCGCGCCCCCACGCCATCGGCCGCCGCAGAGCACGCCGTACCGGATGGCGCGGTGCTACGGCAGGAGCTCACTGCCGCGCAGCATCGACTGGTGCGCGCCCTGCGCCGCTACGCGACGGTGCGCCGCGACCAGCTCGAGCTCGTCCGCGAGCGGCTGGACGACCGGATTCACCGCGTGATCGCCGACCGCCGCAGCCGCGTCGAGTGGGCCAACGAACGACTGCACCAGCGCATGCGGCGGCTGGTGGATGCCCGGCGCGCCACGCTCGCGCGTCTCGCTGCGCAGGTGGACGCGCTGTCGCCGCTCAAATCGCTCGCGCGCGGCTATGCCGTGCCGCAGGACGTCCAGGGCCGGATACTGCGACATCGCGCGGATTTCGCGCCAGGCACGCCGTTCAACCTGCGCGTCGTGGATGGCGCAGTGGACTGCCGTGTGCGCAACGAGGAGGAGAACCGGGAATGAGTGAACCAGATCCGATGCCGCTGGGTGCGCGCATCCATCGCCTGCAGCGCATCGTGGCCGACCTCGAGCGCCAGGACATCGAGCTGGAAGAGGCAATGAAGCTCTTCGAGGAGGGTGTCAGCCACCTGCGCGCCGCGGAGGCGCTCGTCGGCCAGACCGAGCTGCGCATCGAGCGGCTGCTCGAAACGGGGTCCGGCGCGACCCTGCAGCGGGTGGACGACCAGGCGTGACCGCGCTGATGGACCGGCATCGCGCGGGCATCGAAACGGCGCTGTCCGGCATCGCGGACGAGGTCGCCGGCGACGATGCCGTTTCGCGGGCGGTCCGCTACGCGCTGGGCGGCGGTGGCAAGCGGCTGCGGCCCGTCCTCTGTCTCGCCGCAATGGCTGCGGTGTCGCGCGAACCCGCGGCGGCCGATCGGCCCGCCGCTCTGCGCGCGGCCGCAGCGATAGAGCTCGTCCATACCTATTCGCTCGTGCACGACGACCTGCCATGCATGGACGACGACGTGCTGCGACGCGGGCGCGAGACGACGCACCGTGTCTTCGGTACGACCACCGCCATCCTCGCCGGTTTCGCGCTCGTGCCCCTCGCCTGTCGCATTCTGGCCGATGCCGCCGACGCGATCGGTGCTACGCCTGACGCGCGACAGCGCGTCGTCGCGGAGCTCTGCGCCGGTGCCGGCGCTGCCGGCATGGTCGGTGGCCAGTTGCTCGACCTGGATGCGGAACGCGAGCCGGTCGGCATGGCCGCGCTGCGCCGGATCCACGCCTTGAAGACGGGCGCCCTGTTCCGGGCGTCCCTGCGCATCGGCGCCTTGCTCGCCGCCGGCACCGCCGATGAGGTGACGGTGCTCGGCCACTTCGGCGAGCGGCTCGGCATGGCGTTCCAGATAACCGACGACGTTCTGGATGAGACCGTTGACGCCGACGCGCTCGGCAAGACACCGGGCAAGGACCGCGACGCGGGCAAGGTCACGTTCGTCTCGGCACTCGGCGCGTCCGGCGCCCGCCGGGCGGCGTGCGCGGAGTCGGCTGCGGCAATCGCGCTCCTGGCCGCCAGCGGCATTCGCAGCGAGCTGCTGAACGGGCTGGCGCGATTCGCCGTCGACAGGGATCGATGATAGATTCCGGCCGTCAAGGAGCAGGAGGGACCGTGGCACTACTGGATCGAATTGCTGACCCCGCGGGGCTGCGCCGGCTGACGGAAGACGAGCTGCCGCAGGTGGCGCTGGAGGTGCGCGAAAGGATGGTGGACGTCGTGAGCCGGCTGGGCGGCCATTTCGCGCCCGGCCTCGGCGTCGTCGAGCTCACCATCGCGCTGCACTACATCTTCGACACTCCGCGCGACCGCCTGGTCTGGGATGTCGGGCATCAGGGATATCCGCACAAGATCCTGACCGGCCGCAACGCCGCTTTTCCGCAGATCCGGCAGAAGGGCGGTCCTTCCGGATTCCTGAAGCGCGCCGAATCCGAATACGACGTCTTCGGTGCGGGCCACGCTGCTACGTCCATCTCCGCTGGTCTCGGCATTGCCGCGGCGCGCGACATCCACGGCGATGAGTTCGAGGTCGTCGCCATCATCGGCGACGGCGCACTCACGAGCGGCATGGCGTGGGAAGCACTTAACAACGCCGGGCACACGGACCGCGACATCATCGTCATCCTGAACGACAACGAGATGTCGATCTCGCGCAACGTCGGCGCGATGCACAAGTACCTCACCCGCATCGTGACGAACCCGGTCTACAACCGGCTGCGTGAAGAGGTGAAGGGCCTCGTCAGCAGGGCCGGTCCGATCGGCGACGTCATGCAGTCCGTTCTCATGAAGATGGAGGAGACGGCCAAGACGCTGCTGACGCCGGGCATTCTCTTCGAGGAGCTCGGGTTCCGCTACGTGGGTCCCGTGGACGGCCACGACCTGCCGGCGCTGCTCGCGACGCTGCGCAACGTCCGCAGCTGGAGCGGGCCGCGGCTGGTGCACGTCATCACTAAGAAAGGCAAGGGATACGCGCTCGCGGAAGCGAACCCTGTCGTCTGGCACGGCGCTTCGCCGTTCGACAAGATCAGCGGCGAGATGGCCAAGAAGAAGGCGGGACTGCCGGCGTACACGAATGCGTTCGGCAAGGGCCTGGTCGAGCTCGGCTCTGTGCGGCCGGAGCTCGCGGTGATCACGGCCGCCATGTCGAGCGGTACGGGCACCGGCGTCTTCGGCGATGCGTATCCCGATCGGTACTTCGATGTCGGGATCGCAGAGGGGCACGCAGTCACGTTTGCCGCCGGTCTCGCGACCGAAGGCATCACGCCGGTCGCCGCTATCTACTCGACGTTCCTGCAGCGCGCATACGACTCGATCATCCACGACGTCGCGATCCAGAACCTGCCCGTCATCTTCGCCATGGACCGGGCCGGCCTCGTCGGCAACGACGGTCCCACGCACATGGGCCTCTACGATATCGCCTACATGCTCGCGGTTCCGAACATGACGGTGACCGCGCCGAAGGATGGTGCCGAGATGCTGGCGCTGCTGCGGCTCGGCGTCGAGCGCGCCGCCGGCCCGTTTTCGCTCCGTTACCCGCGCGACAACGTGCCCGGTCCCGTCCCGCCGCTCGCCGACATCCCTGCCATCGAGTACGGCACCTGGGAAGTGCTGCGCCGCGGCAGCGGCGTCGCGCTGCTGGCTGTCGGCACGATGGTCGACCCGGCACTGGAAGCTGCGGCGTTGCTCGATGGCGAGGGGATCAATGCGACGGTCGTGAACTGCCGGTTCCTGAAGCCGATCGATGAGGCGGCGCTCGCTTGGGTGTTGAAGCGCCACACCGCCGTGCTCACCATCGAGGAGGGCACCGCCGTGAACGGGTTCGGCGCGTTCATCGCCGCGCATGTCGAGACGGCGCGCCGCGAACAGCCGCTGCTGCTCGACCTGCTGGCCGTGCCGGACCGCATCATCGAGCACGCCACACGCGAGGAGCAGCTCGCCGAGGTCGGCCTGGATCCGGCCGCGATTGCGGGGCGGGCGCGCGCACTCGCCGCGGCCGGAGCCGTCGCCGCAGTGCGCGAGACCGCCTGATGGCGAGCGGCTTCCGCCGCATCGGTGTGGCCGGCAATCCCGGCCACGCCTCCATCCGCTCGACCATTGCCGACCTGCAGCGCATCGCCGAGCGGGTGGGCGCGGAGCTGCTGGTCGAGGAGGCCCTGGCGAAGCACGCGCCCGGTACCCGTCCGTTCGAGGCGCCGGACATCGACCTGCTCATCACGCTCGGTGGCGACGGCACACTGCTGCGTGGCGCACGGATGGTCGCCGCCGCGCACATCCCCGTGCTCGGCGTGAACCTCGGGCACCTCGGCTTCCTCACATCCGTGCCGCTGTCGGAGCTGACGCCGCGCCTCGACAGCCTCTTCCGCGGCGACTACTGGCTCGACGTCCGATCGACCCTCGAAGCGCGCGTGCAGGATGCCGCCGGCGCGACGGACGAATGCTTCATTGCGCTCAACGACGCCGTCCTGCACAAGGGCGGATTCGCGCGCGTGATCCGTCTCGCGATACGCGTCGGGCCGGACCAGCAGGAGATCGGCACGTACACTGCCGACGGCATCATCCTCGCCACGCCCACGGGCTCCACGGCGTACTCGCTGTCCGCGGGCGGCCCCATTATCGTGCCGAGCCTCGACTGCATCCTCGCCACGCCGATCTCGCCGCACACGCTCGTCGTGCGACCGCTCGTGCTGCCCATGGACCTCGAGGTGACCATCGCCCCGCTGTCCGGCATCGATGAGGTCATCCTCACCGTGGACGGCCAGGATGGCGCCGAGTTGCGCCCGGGTGACCGCCTGGTCGTGCGGCGCGGCCAGCCGACCGTGCCTCTCGTCCGGTTCGCCGGCCAGAACTTCTTCGATACGCTGCGCCGCAAGCTGCACTGGGGCCTCGAAAATACCGACGTCGTCAGTCACTGACGCTTCCGTCAGCTATTGAACCGCCCCGCACCGCACGCGTAGTTTCACGGCATGCTCACCGAGCTCCGCATCCAGGATTTCGCCGTCATCGACCGTCTCGCCGTGCGACTCGGGCCCGGCCTCAATGCACTGACCGGCGAGACCGGTGCGGGCAAGTCCATCATCGTCGGTGCGCTGTCATTGCTGCTCGGCGAACGCGCCTCAGCCGATGTCGTGCGCGTCGGAGCGGAACGCGCTGTCGTCGAAGGCGTATTCGATGTCGTCGCCAATGCGCCGGTGCTGGCGCTGCTCGCGGCGCACGGCATGGAGCCGGAGGACGGCTTCCTCATCGTCAGGCGCGAGATCGCCGTCGGCGGTCGCGGCCGTGTGTGGGTGAACGGCGCGGCGTCCACGGTGTCGCTGCTGGGCGAGCTCGGCGCATTGCTGGTCGATCTGCACGGCCAGCACGAGCATCAGTCGCTGCTCCGCCCGCGACAGCAGCGGGCAGTGCTGGACGCATACGCCGATGCGGTTGACGCCGCCACCGATGTGGCGTTGCGCCACGATCAGCTGCGCCTCGCCCGCACGCGCCTCGCCGAGCTCGACAGGCGCGTCCGCGAGACCGAGCAGCGTGCCGACTTCCTGCGGTTTCAGCTCGAAGAAATCGATCGGGCTCGGCTCGAACCGGGTGAGGAGCAGGAGCTCGAGACCGAATCGCGCCGGCTCGCGCATGCGGCCGAGCTGTCCGGTCTCGCTTCGACGCTGCACTCGGAGCTGTACGCCGGCGAGCACGCGATCGGCGCGCGCCTGGCAGAGGTGCGCCGCTTGCTGGAGCAGCTCACACGCATCGATCCGTCGCTCGAGCAATGGCGCGAGACCGTCGAGAGCGCTCTCTTCGGTCTGGAGGAGATGGGTCGCGACATGGGCGTGTACGCATCGGCGATCGAGGATGATCCGCCGCGCCTGGAGAAGTTGCGCCGCCGTCAGGACCTGCTGTTCCGGCTGAAGCGAAAGTACGGGCCGGAGCTGGACGACGTGATCCGGACCGCCGCAGCCGCGCGCGAGGAGCTGTCCGCCCTCGACAGCTCCGCGCTCGATCGCGGCCGGATCGAACGGGAGATCGACGACGCGGCGAAGGCGCTCGCCTCGGCGGCAGCCCGGCTGAGCGCCGCCCGGAAGAAGGGGGCGAAGCGCCTGGTCGCCGCGATCGCGGCAGTGCTGCCGGAGCTGGGCATGACGGGCGCCACGTTCGCCATCGAGCTCACACCGCTCGACGAAGTCGCTGCGTCTGGCGCGGAGGACGTCGAGTTCAGGATCGCAGTCAACGCGGGCTTCGAGCCGCGTCCGCTCGCACGCGTGGCATCCGGCGGTGAGCTGTCGCGCATCATGCTCGCACTCAAGACCGAGCTGGCGAAGCTGGACTCGATTCCGTCACTGGTATTCGACGAGATCGATGCGGGTATTGGCGGTCGCGTCGCGAACCAGGTTGGCGACAAGCTCAAGCGCGTTGCTTCCGATCACCAGGTCTTCGTCATCACGCACCTGCCGCAGATCGCTTCACGCGCGGACCTCCATCTCTTCGTGCAGAAGACCGATGCGGGCGGCATCACGGCGACCGCCGTGCACCCGCTCACGGGCGAAGACCGCGTGCGCGAGCTCGCGCGCCTGCTCGGTGGCGACCCCGAGAGCGAGGTCAGCATCGAGCACGCGCGCGAGCTGCTCGGCGCATCGGGCTAGAAGTCGTACTTCAGCCGCAGCAGAGCGAGCCGCCCGATGTTCGGCACGCCCGGGAAGCTGCGGTAGTCCTCATCGAGCACGTTCTGCACGGAGAACTGGACCGACGCGCCGCGCAGCTGCGGCAGCTCGTAGCCGACGCTGAGGTCGAGCAGCGTGAAGCTCTCGACGCATGGCTGCGACAGGTTGTCGCCGAGACAGGCCGTGCCTTCGTACACGCCCGACTTGACCGGGAACTCCGTGTTGTAGCGCGCGCGGATCTCGCCGTTCAGGCCGCCCTCCTCCGGCCGGTACGCGAGGGCGATCGCGCCCTTCCGCTTCGGCGCGTTCAGCGTGACTACGCCCACGCTCGTCTCAAAATGGTCGTCGCTGACGATCGACCCGTTGAGCGACAGCGAGATCACCGGCGTGAGCAATGCCTGTACGCCAATGTCCGCGCCCCAGACGTCAAGGGTTTCATCCACGTTCGTGTAGGTCGCGAGCATCTGCGCGCCCGTCGCGTTCACGTCGGTCGACGAGATGACGCCGACCGGCACCCGCGCGAGCAGAGGTGTCAGGAACGCGGCCAGCGCCTGGGCGTCCGCGGGCGATGCCTGGCCGCTCGTCGCCAGCTGAGTCGCGATATAGGTGCCGAGCTCCGGTCCATTGAGCGAAAGGAACGGCGTCGTCACCGTGAGTGGTGTCACGAAGTCCTCGATCTGCGAAGACCAGACATCGGCGGCAATCGAGAACCTCTCCCGGACGACGCCTTGATACCCGAGTTCGTAGGTCGTGGTCGTGGTCTCCCGGATCGGCTGGATGTCGGCCAGGTTCAGGTCGGCGATCGGAAAGCTGCTCGTTCCTTCAATGAAGTTCGTGCCGACATCGGCGGCCGTCGGACGCAGCCCCGCCAGGAACTGGATCCGCGCCGGCGTCATGAGCGGGTGCGCTCCTGCGCCACCTTGAAGGGCTGCTCCGAGTGCCGCCGGGTAGAACAGCGCGGCGTTCGCGGGGAGGAGTGTCTCGGACGGGCCGATGCCGAGCGCGGGCGAGAACGGAGAGCGCATCTGGTAGGCACCGCCCTCCCGGAACGTGAACCCGCTCGTTCCAGTGCCCTGCACGCGCACGCTGTAGCCGAGTCGTGCGGCAATCGCGTTCAGCTCCTTCGTCGCCTGATCCGGCACGGACGTCGCCAGATCCAGGAACTGGTTCAGCGACGTTGGCGTCGAGAACGCCTGGTTGTACGTCGCGCGGATCGCCTGGTTCTCGACCGGCTTGAAGACGAGCGCCGCGCGTGGCGAGAAGATGACGTCCGGCAGCGCACTGTGATCGTCGAGCCGACCGGCCAGCACTAGATCGAACTTCGGAGTGAGTGCGGTCTCGGACTGCACGTAACCGCCGACCTCCGTCGTCTCGTCCTCGTCCTCGTAGATGCCGTTGATCGTGCCTTCCGTCTGCGGGTTCGTATGGAAGTAGTCGAGCCCGTACGTGAACGACTGGCGACCGCCTAGATCGAACCCGTGCTGGACCTGCCCGACGAGCAGCGTGGATTCGTCGATGATCGGCTGGCCGGTCCGCAGCAGGTACGTCTCGCCGGCGTCGCTCATGTTCATGTAGACCTGCGCGAACAGCCGCTTCCAGTTCGCCCGCGTCTGCACGTAGCTGGAGCGCCAGTCGTCGATCTGTCCCGCCCCGAGTCCCGTCAACTCCACTCCAGTGCCTACGTTCGATACGCCCGCCTGGACCACGGTCGACAGGTCCGGCGTGATCAGCCAGTCCACGCGCCCCTCGCCGGTCCACCGGCTGATGTCCATGTCGCGATTGCCGATCGCCGCGATGCGGCGGTCCGCTTCCGCCTCGCTGATGCCCGTCGAGCGGATCAGGTCCTGCCGGAAAAACGGGTCCGCCGCGAATTTCGCCCGCTCCGCCGCTTCATCGGGGTCCACGTAGTCCCATTCCGTGCCCGTCAGGTACTGCGCCGACAGCTTCACACCGAGCCGGTCCGTCAGCCTGTGCGCCGTGCGGACACTGCCCTGAAAAATGTCCTGCTCGCCGCCCGTCAGGCTGACCGTCGTACCGGGGTCGATGAGCGGCGACTTCGTGATCATGTGCAGCACGCCGGACGCCGTGTTCGGGCCATACAGCGCGGCGCCCGGCCCGAGCACAACCTCTATGCGCTGCAGGTCCTCGTTCGTAGTCGGCACGAAATAGGGCACGTTCACACGCAGCGAGGGCACGCCCGCGAGCCGGTTGTCCGTGATCATGTGCAGCGATCCGGAGAACACGTTGTTGAAGCCGCGCGCTACGACGTTCGAGGATTGAACGCCCTGCGTGATCACATCGATCCCGGGTACCGACCGCAGGTGATCGGTGGGTGACAGCGCGGGCCGCAGCGCGATCTCCTGCTCGGTCACGACCTCGACGTGTGCCGGCGCATCCGTCGCCTTCTCCTCGCGCTTCGATGCCGAAACCACTACCGGGTTCAGCTGAAATGCGCTGATCGTGAGGGCGACGTTCGCAGTGACGCTGCCGCCCGCCGGCACGACCACGGATCGTTGCTCGGTCGCCGCATAACCCACACTCTGCACGCTCAGGTTGTACGTGCCCGCGTCCACTGCCAGCCGGAACCTGCCATCGTTGTTCGTCATGGTGGACCCGGCCGGTCGACCATCGGGTTCGAACGCCTCGACACGGGCATTGACCACAGGACGCAGTGACTCCGCATCAGTGACCAGTCCCGTGATCGTACCGTTCTGTGCCCATCCGTCGGCGGGAACGACGACGATCATGACTGCGGCGAGGAAGCACATCTTCAGCGTGGAACGCATACTTGCCCCGTGATCTCTGAGGTGATTTCCGGTTGGTCTGCGCTGACTTCGGGTGTGCAATAGGGGAGTCGCGATGGTGCGGTTCAGTATATTCCGGGCGGGAGACGCGGTCAAGAACGGCCGCAGCGCGTTTGACGGCCTGTCGACGGCGCGCGATACTCTGCCGCATGGCGCCACCGCAGGACCTGACCGGAAACGACTACGCAAGTATTCCATTCGTCGGCGACGATGGCTCGCTCGATGGGATCAACGTGCTGCACGGTCGTATGGCCGGCCTCGTGGAGTGGGCGGGCGCAGGACCGGACGAGCCGCTGCTGCTGCCGAGGATCTACATCGACGACGAACTCGTGCCGATGACCGACGCCCGCTGGCGTCGTCTCGACCGCTGGATCCCGACCTTCTCCCTCACGACGGCCGCAGGCGACGTCGTCTCCGGTGTCGTGTGCGCGCCCGGCGGCCTGCCAGCGGCACGCGGCTTCCTGCTGCGAATCGAGGTCGAGAACCGCGGCCGGGCGCCGAAGACGGTACGCGTCGAGCTCGATGTGCGCTGGCGGTGGAGCAGGCTGCGGATCGCGACGGCCCGGCCGCTGCCCGGCTCGAACCGGCTGTCCGTCAATGACGACGGCACCGCGCTGGTCCTGGAGGCGGATGGCGGTCGCGGCCCTGCGCTCGCCCTGTGCGGGAGCCTGGCCGTCTCGCTGCACGCACCGGGCGCCGCCATCGGCGATGGAGCGCGAGCGCTGCCGGCTGGCGCGGTGGTGGAGGCGGAGAACGGCACGCCGGTCGCGGCCACCATCACGCAGACCGCGGCCGTGCCGTCGCGCCAGCGCGCAGCGCTCAGCTTCTTCGGCGGTGCCGGACCGGAACGGGATGGTGCGCTCGCCGCCTCGCGTTCGCTGCGCCGCGGCGGCGCGGATCATGGCTTACATCAGGCCCGCCTCGACCTGTCGCAGACGCTGCGATCGGGTCAGGACCACCGGTGGGCCGAGCTGCTCAACCGCAACCTCGTCTTCAATCGGTACTTCGCCACCGGCAGGGGGATCGACGACGACCGCCTGTACCTCCTCCGCTCCCGCTCGCCCGCGTGCGCTGCGCCGGCTCTGTTCAACGAGCGTGAGGCCATCTTCTGGACCGTGCCCGCGCTCATCATCGCCGATCCAGCCGTCGGTCGTGAGGCGATCCTGCGGGTTCTGGAATCGTTTTCCGAGAGGTCGGGCGAACACACCCGCTACATCGACGGCGGCGCGTTCGATCCCGGTTTTGCCCTGGAGCAGTTTCTGCTCTATCCGTGGATCATCGACCACTACGTCGCGGCGACGGGCGACACCACGCTGACAGACGAGCCGCTCGTCCGGCAGATCCTGCTCGAGACGGATTCGGCCGCGTTCGCGCGGCTGCACCCGCAGTACGTGCTCGGCAGCAGCGACGTACTGCCTTCCGGTGAGCCCGCCGATTACCCGTTCACTACAATGGGCAACGTGCTGCTTCATGCGTTCTGCCTGGCATTGCCGCGCCTGCCGTGGCCCGATCCGCCGGAGCCGCCACCGCGCCTCGATGGCGCCGCCGGCGAGGTCGCCGCCGCCATCTGGCAGCACTGCGTCACCGACGTCAATGGCCAGACCGTCCTCGCGTCATCGGCGAGCCTCGACGGCCAGGCCGCCGTCTACGATGACCCCGCCATGAGCCTCGCGCTCGCGCCGTTCTTCGGCTTCTGCGCGGTCGACGATCCGGTCTGGAGCGACACCATGGATTATCTGCGCTCGCGCCGCTATCCGCTCTGGCGCGACGGCGTCGTGCCCGGCCTCGCCGGCCGGTCGCAGCCGGCACAGGCGGAGGTCGCGGCCCTGTGCGCAGACCTGCTCGGCCACGAGCCGCAACCCGCGCTCGATCGTCTCCTGCGCATCAGCCTGCCCGCCGGCGTCGCCGCTGCGGCGTACGATCCATCGACTGGTGCCGCGCTGCACCCGCACCACGCAGCGCTCGCAGGGTTCCTCGCGTGGGCACTCGTCAAGGCCGCCGAGCCCGCTGTACCCCGCACGACGTCGAAGAAGCGACGTCGCTGACACGGCTCCGCACCTTGACGATGCGTGCCTGCCGGGGTACGTTTTTGGCATGCGTGCCGCGGGAATAGCTCAGTTGGTAGAGCGTCACGTTGCCAACGTGAAGGTCGCCGGTTCCAACCCGGTTTCCCGCTCTTCATGCCTCGGGGACATGCCCCGGCCCCGTAGCCAAGTGGTAAGGCGAAGGTCTGCAAAACCTTTATCGGCGGTTCGAATCCGCCCGGGGCCTTTTGAAGTCGCCTTCCCGGCCGGCGGCTTTTGTATTTCCCCTCACGGCGCGTTCCCGCTGGAACGAGGTAAGCCTCATGCGTGTCCTGCCGCTCGTCTTCCTGGCGACGCTGTTCGCCGCATGCTCGACTGCGCAACCCGCGCCGCTGGCCTTGCCGCCCGCCGAATTCCCCGGCATCGCGCTGATCACCGAGCCGGAGTTGCGTGCTGACCTGTTCGCGCTTGCCGGCGACCATTTCGGCGGCCGCGAGGCCGGCACGCTCGACGAGATCCGCGCGTCCACGTGGCTCGCCGATCGCGCCCGCGTGATCGGTCTGCGCACTGCGGCGCCCGATAGTACGTACTTCCAGTGGTTCCCCCTGCGCCGTATCCGGCCTGGCACGACCAGCACCATCGCGGTCGCTGGGGATACCCTGCGCATCTGGCAGGACGCCGTGATCATGAGCGCGACACAGGCTACCGCCAGCGGGCCCGTCGTCTGGATCGAGGATGCGGACGCAGCGGTTGCCGCGGAAAAGGACGTGGCAGGCCGCATCGTCGCGGTAGCGGCGCGCAGCAGCGAACCGGTACCCACACCGGATACACTGGCCGCACGCTACTTCATCACGCGTACCGTGAACGCCGCCGCGCGGCCGTGGCTCGAGCGCGGCGCGGCCGCCGTGTTCGTGGTTGCGGATGCCGCGCTCGAGACGCTGTTCGATTTCGCCGCGACCAACCAGATGCGCGGCAGCTTCACCCGTGAGCTCGGCCAGCCGCTCAACGTGCCGAGCCGCGCGCCGACGCTGCTCGTTCGCAGCCGCTACGCTGCGCCGCTGCAGGCTGCGGCTCGCGCGATCGTCGACGTGCACGCCGACCATTTCACGGTGCCATCCGTCAACATCATTGGCGTCGTGCCCGGTACCGATCCCGCTCTGCGCAACGAGTACGTTCTCTTCAGCGCCCACCAGGACCACGATGGCGTACGCGCGCCCGTGAACGGTGATTCCATCTTCAACGGCGCTGATGACAATGCCTCGACCAGCGTGGCGCTGCTCGCCATCGCCCGTGCCTGGGTCCGCCACCCCGCGCGTCGCTCCGCGCTGTTCGTCTGGCATGGCGCAGAGGACAAGGGGCTCAACGGCTCCCTCTGGCACGCGCAGTTCCCCGTCGTGCCGCTGCAGTCGATCGTGGCCGTGCTGAACGGCGACATGATCGGCCGCAACCATCCCGACTCCGCAGCTCTGCTCGGCGTGATCCCGCCGCACCGCAATTCCACGCCTCTCGTCCAGATGGCCCTCGACGCAAACCGCAGCGTCGCCGGCTTCGCCATCGACAGCAGCTGGGACCGCGCGTCGCACCCGGAAGGTTGGTACTTCCGCAGCGATCATCTGCCGTACGCGCAGGAGCGCGTGCCAGCGCTGTTCTTCACCACGCTGCTACACCGCGACTACCACACGCCCGGCGACAATCCCGACCGCATCGATGTCGCCAAGCTCGCGCGCATGACCCGGTGGCTGTATGCGACCGGCTGGCTCGCCGCGAACGCGCAGCAGCGGCCCACTATCGATCCGGGATTCCAGCTCGAACGCGAGCGGCGTTAGTGTTCCGAGTTCTTCAGGGTACCGGGTGGGTAATCACGGTCAGGAAGCCACCTTCCCGCCAGGCGACGACGGCAAGTGACACCCACGCGGGCGTTTTGTGGGTCTGGGCCACGCCTGACGTCGTAGAGCGACGGCGGAATGCACCCAGTCGATTGCCGCGCGTCGCGTGGGCAACGCTTGACGCCTCTGAGCGCATGCAAACGTCCCCCGCGCTGCGGATTTGTGAGGCTGGGGTCACTTTCCCGTCGCGGTCGCGGTTTCGCAAAGTGGGCGGGTCGTCGCCGCCGGGAGCTTTCCTGTCCGGGGTCGCCCGAGGTCTGCCGATAATGCGCCGTGACAGGATGCGGAATGCGGTGGCAGCCGTCGCTGCCCTCGCTGCCTCGAAGCATCCAGCCATGCCAAACCCGGAAGAGCCGTTGTTCCGATTCAGATCGGTCCACAGGTGCGACCGAATGCAACAGGATTTCTGAATCGGAACACTGGTACGAGGTCGTGGCAGTCAGTCCGCCTCCGGGCGACCCCGGCCGAGCCACCGCTCCCATGTCTGCGGCGTGTCCTTCCAGTCCACCATGTCGCCGTCGGCGCGGTGACCGCCAGACTCAGCAGCGCAACGGCGCAGACCTCGCGACGAACCCCACGACGACCGGGCCCGGCACGATCGCGACCGCAGCCCGCTCGAACAGCACCTCCACCGCATTGGTCGCGTGCGGCTCGAGCTCCAGCTTCAGCAGCCAGGCCACCAGAGTAACGGCGAACAGGTAGCCGTGGTTGCGACGCACGCGAACACCCGTTGCATGCAGCTGCATGCAGCTGCGACAGGTGCGGCACCGTGCGGCCCCCGTGTCACGCGCCAGCGTCGTCAGCTCGGCGCGGCTGATCGTTTCGTCCAGCGTGCCGTCAAGCGCCGGCACGATCATCGCCCGGTTCAGCACAGGGAAACGTCGACGCCACAGGTCAAACGTCTGGTACCGCCGCTACTCCATCAGCAGGAATACCAGCTGGAAGAACAGCGCCAGCAGCAGCACGTAATGCGGCGCCGCCGGCGTACTGAACGTGAACGTGATCATCCCCGCCCCGGTCGCCGCCGCCCAGTTCGTCGTCGCGTCCATTCGCTGCCGCCACACATCCATGGGCGCGACGACGGCACGGTAGAAATGAACCAGAACTGGCTGCGTCAGGCTCGATGTCATGACGCCGCCGTCGGCAGGTTCCGGACCACCGCACGCTTGACTCGCCAGAGTCGGGCACCGCATCCTCAGCTCCATGTCGAAACCCGCGCGCCATACCGCCATCCGCGAGCTGATCCGCAGCAACCGCGTCAGCAGCCAGGAACAGCTTCGCGAGCTGCTGGAGGATCACGACTTCGACGTCACGCAGGCCACCCTCTCCCGCGACATCCGCGAGCTCCGCCTCATCAAGGTCCATGACCCCGACGGCGGCACCTACTACACCCTGCCGCCCGAAGCATGGGACAACGCCCCCGCCCTGACCCGCCTCCTGCCCGCTCTCTACCTGGGCGCCGAAGGCACCGGCAACCTGCTCGTCGTCAAGACCATGCTCGGTGGGGCCCAGGCCGTCGCCGAAGCAATCGACTGGGAGGAATGGCCCGAGGTACTCGGGACCCTCGCCGGCGATGACACCATCCTCCTTATCCTCCGCGATCCTCGACACCTCAATACCGTCCTGCGACGGCTCGACGAACGCGCTGAGAACGATGCAACGACGTGAAACGTGAAAAACGTGAATCGTGAAACGTGAATCGTGAAACGTGAGCCCCGCCGTTTCACGATCGACGTTTCACGCTTCACGTTTCCCCTGTTGATCCCGCCTCCCTTGATCCCGCCCCCCAGGCAATGTATAGTTATGCAGACAATGATGAATAAGAACTCGGCCCGCGCCGCCGTATTCGGTGCGACTGGCTACACGGGGCAGGAGCTGGTCGGCCTGCTGGAGCGGCACAGCGGGATTCGCGCGGAGTACGTCACGTCCGAGTCGTCGGCAGGGCTGGGTGCGCCGGGAGGGCGGCTGCGGTACGTGCGCGCGGGGGCCGTGCCGCTGGGGGACGTCGATGTCGTGTTCACGTGCCTGCCGCAGGGGGAAGCGGAGGGTTGGGCTCTCCGCGCGCGCGCCGCTGGCGCGAAGGTGATCGATCTGTCCGCGGACCTGAGGGATGGCCGACACGGCGCCGTCTACGGCCTTCCGGAGCTGTGGCGGGAGCAGGTCAGAGGGGCGGACCTGGTGGCGAATCCCGGCTGCTACCCGACAGGCATCGTGCTGGGGCTGGCGCCGCTGCTGAAGGCTGGACTCGTTGACGGATCGCGGCCGATCGTGATCGATGCGGCATCCGGCGTGACGGGAGCGGGCCGCACGGCGAAGGTGGATCTGCTTTACGGCGAGGTGGCGGAAGACTACCGGGCGTACGCCGTGGGCAACACGCACCGCCACGTGCCCGAGATCGCGCGGGGGCTCGCCGCGGCGTCGGGCAATGGCGGGGGCCGTGAAGTCGAGTTCGTGTTCACGCCGCACCTGCTGCCGGTCCGGCGCGGCATCCTGGAGACGATGTACGTGCCGGCCGCGGCAGAGGCTGAGCCCGCTGACGTCGTGGCCGCGTGGGTGGCGGCCTACGGCTCGGAGCCGTTCGTCCAGGTGTGGCGGGAGGGTCTGCCGTCGCTGCGCGCGACCGTGCAGCGCAACAGCGTGGCGCTGGGGGTGGCGGCGGTCGATGGCGTGAGCGCGCCGCTGTTCATGGTGGTCGCGTCGTTCGACAACCTGGTGAAGGGCGCGGCGGGCCAGGCAGTGCAGAATGCGAACCTGATGCTCGGTCTCTGCGAAGGTGAGGGATTGACGCGATGAACGTCCGCGTGGTGAAGATCGGCGGTGCTGCACTCGCAGATGCCGGCTGGCTGGACTCGTTCGCGCGGGCCGCGGCTGCCGCGGATTCGCCGCTGGTGGTGGTTCACGGCGGCGGTCCCGAGATTTCGAGCCTCTCCGCGCGTCTGGGTGTGGAGGTGGTGTGGCACGAAGGGCGTCGGGTCACGCCGCCGGAAGCGCTCGACGTCGCGGCGATGGTGCTGACCGGCCGGGTGAACAAGAAGGTGGTGAGTGCGCTGATCGGGTGCGGAATGGATGCGATCGGGCTGTCGGGCGTGGACGGCGGGCTGATCCGGGCGCAGGTCGTGGAAGGCGGCGCTCTCGGCCGCGTCGGCCGGGTGACGGCGGTGCGTGCCGAGCTGGTGCGGTCCCTGGTGCGGCTCGGACACACGGTCGTCATCTCGCCGATCTCACTCGGCGATGATGACGGGTGGCTGAACGTGAATGCGGACGACGCGGCTGCGGCGATCGCGTCATCCCTCGGCGCGACGGAGCTGCTGTTCCTGACGGATGTGGCGGGCGTGCACGATGGCGCCGGCGTGCGTCCCTGGCTGGATGCGGGCGAGGCGACGGACCTGATCGGGCGCGGCGTGGCGCACGGCGGTATGGGTGTGAAGCTGGGCGCCGCGGTACGGGCGCTGGACCGCGGAGTGCCCGCGGTCCGGATCGGCGGTGCAGAGATCCTCTACGACGCGGCAGCGGGAACGACGCTCCGCGGCGTGTCACTCGGAGCTGCCTGATGGCCACGGTAATGACCGATTCGGCGGTCCTCGGCACGTACCGGCCGGCAGCTCCGCTCTTCGTGAGCGGACACGGCTGTCGCGTGCAGGACGACGCCGGGAACACGTATCTCGATTTCGCGAGCGGCATCGGTGTGAACGCGCTCGGCTACGCCGATGAAGGAGTCGCGGCGGCCATCCGTGTTGCGCTCGATACGGGTCTCGTGCATCTGTCTAATCTGTACCGCACGTTGCCTGCGCAGGAGCTCGCAGCGGAGCTGGTCGCGCGCTCGTTCGCCGATCGCGTCTTCTTCTGCAACTCCGGCGCGGAGGCGAACGAGGCGGCGTTCAAGTTCGCGCGTCGCTGGGCGCGCGCCATAGGCGGTGGGGCGAAGCACGAGATCGTCGCGTTGCACGGCTCGTTCCACGGCCGGCTGTTCGGCACGCTCGCGGCGACGGACCGACCCTCGATGCAGGCGCCGTTCGAGCCGCTGATGCCGGGTGTGCGCTTCATCGAAATCGGTGACATGGCTGCGGCGCGCGCGGCGATCAGTGCCGCCCGCACCGCTGCGATCGTCGTGGAGCCGGTGCAGGGCGAGGGCGGTGTGCGGCCGGTGCCGGCGGCGTTCCTCGCCCAGTTGCGCGAGATCGCCGATCAGGAGCAGGCCCTGCTCATCTTCGACGAAGTGCAGTGCGGTCTCGGTCGTACGGGCTCGCTGTTCGCCTACGAGCAGACGGGTGTGGAGCCGGACGTGCTCACGCTCGCCAAGCCGCTCGCAGGCGGCCTGCCGATGGGCGCGACACTGCTGACGGACACTGTCGCGGCGGCGATACAGCCGGGCGATCACGCGACGACGTTCGGCGGCGGACCGCTCGTCGCAGGGGTTGCACTCGAGGTGCTCCGGCGCGTCGGGCAGCCGGAATTCCTCGCCGGGGTGGCAGCACGGGGCAAGCAGCTGGCGCAACGGCTGGCAGGTCTGCGCACGCTGAGCGCTGTTGCCGACACGCGGGGTGTGGGTCTGATGATGGGCATCGAGCTCACCGTGCCGGCCGCGCCGGTGGTCGCGGCAGCGCTCGAGGCGGGGCTGCTGGTGACCGCAGCGGGCGAGCGCGTGGTGCGGCTGCTTCCGCCGCTCGTCATAGGGGCGGCCGAGATCGACGAGGGCGTCGGCGTGCTGCGGCGGGTGTTGTCATGAGCATGGCACTACCCGTGCTCGATCAGATCGTGCGCAGCGGCCTGGAGCAGGCCCGCGAGTCGCGCCGCGTCGCGGTGGTCCGCGACGACGGCCTGTTCGTGCGGCGCGCGGAGCCGGCGGATGCGCGCGAGCTGCACGCGCTGCTGGAGAACTACGTTGCGCCGGGCATGCTGCTGCCGCGCACGCTCCGGCAGGTGTACCGCTCGATCCGCGACTTCATCGTCGTGATCGATCACGGTCGCATCATCGGGTGTGCCGCGCTGCGCATCTATTCGGCGGAGCTCGCCGAGATCGGCGCGCTCGCGGTTGCGGCAGGACACCAGGGCGCGGGCCTCGGCCGGCGTCTGGTCGAGACGCTAGTGCACGATGCGCACGCACTCGGCCTGCAGCGCGTTTTCGCGCTGACGCTGCAGGACGCATTCTTCCACCGCATCGGGTTCGAGACGACGCTCATCTCCGAGTTTCCGGAGAAGGTGGCGGCGGATTGCAGTACCTGTGCACGGCGGGCGGCATGCGCCGAAATCGCAGTCGCACGCACACTGAACAACTGAGCTGCTCCACAGGAAGAGGAACTCGACATGGCATACACCATCGTTCTGGCATACTCGGGCGGACTCGACACGTCGATCATCGTGCCATGGTTGCGCGAGAACTACGAGGACGCGGAAGTCATATGCGTCGCGGCCGATGTCGGTCAGGGCGAGGAGCTGACCGGCCTGGAGCACCGTGCGCGGCAGCAGGGAGCGAGCGCGCTGGTCGTCGAGGATCTGCGCGACGCGTTCGTGCGGGAGTCCGTGTTCCCGACGCTGCGCGCGGGCGCCATCTATGCCCGGAAGTACCTGCTCGGCACATCGATGGCACGCCCGATCATCGCGCGCAGCCAGGCACAGCTCGCGGTGCGGGTCGGCGCGTCGGCGCTGGCGCACGGTTGCACGGGCAAGGGCAACGACCAGGTCCGTTTCGAGCTGACGTACGCGGCCTTTGCACCCGAGATGAAGGTGATCGCCCCGTGGCGGCTCTGGGACATCCGGTCGCGCGAGGACGCGATCAACTACGCTGCCGAGCGTGGCATCGACGTGCCGGTCACGAAGGAGAAGATCTATTCGCGCGACCGCAACCTGTGGCACGTCTCGCATGAGGGCGGCCCCCTCGAGGATCCGGCTATCGAAGCGCCGGATGACCTGTTCATGCTGACGCAGTCGCCGGAATCCGCGCCCGACCACGCACAGTACGTGGAGATCGGCTTCGAGGCCGGCTATCCCGTCACGGTGGACGGCGATGCGCTCGCGCCCGTGAAGCTGGTCGAGGTGCTGAACGAGATGGCGGGACGTCACGGCGTCGGTCGCGCCGACATTGTCGAGGACCGCATGGTCGGCATGAAGTCGCGCGGCGTGTACGAGACGCCGGGTGGCACGCTGCTCTACACCGCGCATCGCGAGCTCGAGCAGATCGTGCTCGACCGGCGCACGCTCGCGCTGAAGGACCAGGTGTCGCAGCGCTACGCCGACATCGTGTATGAAGGACGCTGGTGGAGCACGGAGCGCGAGGCGCTCGACGCGCTCGTCGATCGGACGCAGCAGCGCGTTACCGGCACGGTCCGGCTCAAGCTGTACAAGGGCAACGCGATCATCGCCGGCCGGACCACGCCCTACCCGCTCTACGATGCCGGCCTTGCCTCGTTCGGCGACGACGGCCACTACGACCACGCGGACGCAGCCGGTTTCATCCGCCTGCTGTCGCTGCCGACGCGCGCCGAGGCCATTCAGGCTGCGGCCTGGGAAGCGGCGGAGGAGGCCGCCGCGAAACCCGCGTCTACAGGCAGCAACACGCCCGCGCCGGGAGCACGTCACGGCAGCGAAGTCAACGCCTGATGGCCGACACGAACACGACCGCGGGGCGGCGCCTCTGGGGCGGCCGCTTCGCGGGCGGGCCCGCGCCATCCCTCGAGGAGCTGAATCTGTCGCTGGACGTCGATCGAAGGCTGTGGGCGGAGGACATTGAAGGCAGCCGCGCATGGGTGCAGGCTCTGCTTGGTGCCGGTGTGCTGCGCGACGACGAAGCGCGCGCGCTCGACGTCGGCCTCGTCGCCGTTGCGCGGACGCTGGAGATCGCGTTCCCCGAGGATGCGCCCGACGAGGACATCCACTCGCTCGTCGAGCGCATGCTCTACGAAGAGAGCGGCGACGTCGCGGGCAAGCTCCACACCGGCCGCTCCCGCAACGACCAGGTCGCGACGGACGTCAGACTCTGGGCGATGCGCGCCTGTGCCAGGCTCGACGGCGAGCTGCGTGCACTGCAGGCTGCATTGCTGGAGCAGGCGACGGATACGGTGGACGTGCTCATGCCTGCGTACACGCACCTGCGGCGTGCGCAGCCGGTGCGCGCCGCACACTGGCTGCTCGCGCATTTCTGGGCGCTGCAGCGTGACCGCGAGCGTCTCGCGTCTGCGCTCGACCGCATCGCCGTGTTGCCGCTCGGGTCCGGCGCGATCAGCGGCTCGGGTTTCGCCGTGGATCGCGAACTGCTCGCACAGCTGCTCGGATTCCGCGGTATCTCGCGCAACTCGATGGACGCCGTCGGCGACCGCGACTGGATCTGCGAAGTACTGTTCGTCGCGTCCATGATCGGCACGCACCTGTCGCGGCTGGCCGAGGACCTCATCATCTTCTCGTGCGACGAGTTCCGCTACATCGAGCTGCCTGAGGCGTACACGACGGGATCCAGCCTCATGCCGCAGAAGCGCAACCCGGACGGGCTGGAGCTCGCGCGTGGCATGGCGGCCCGCTCGATCGGCGACGTCACGGCGGCCCTCGCAATGCTGAAAGGAACGCCAACGGGTTACAACAAGGACTTCCAGGAGGACAAGCGGCTGCTGTTCGGCGCTTTCGACTCCCTTCAGCGCCTTCTGCCGGCGACGCGGGAGACCATTGCGGGCATCCGGTTCAGGGAGGACCGGCTGGCCGAGGCGCTCGAGGACGAGTCGCTGCTGGCTACGGACCTGGCCGATGAGCTGGTGCGGCGCGGCGTACCGTTCCGCGAGGCGCACAGGGCAGTCGGCCGACTGCTCCGCGCGTCGGATGAGCAGGGAATAGCCGTGTCGCGCCTGGCGCCGCAGACCTGGGCCGATATTCACCCCGCGTTCCTCGAGCCTGCTCTGCCCGCCATGTCTGTCGAAGCTTCAGTGGATGCCCGCGCCGTCAGCGGCGGCACGGCGAGAAGCGCAGTGCTGCAACAGCTCGAGGACGCGAGGTCACTGCTCACCTGATCGGAACGGAAGTTGCACCAGCGCGCCACCAACGGAACCGATATTTCCCGCGGCTCAGTTGGAGCGACACGTGAAAAACCCGTTTTCTTCGAAGGACCTGTCGGACGCGCTGCGCCGGCGTGTGGAGCTGGCCATCGCCGTGGCGCAGGAACGACTGCTGAGCACGCACGTGGATCACACGCTGCGTCTGATCCAGCTCGTGGGCGAGCAGATCCCGTTCGAGAACGCGCTGCTGATCTACACGCGGATGCTCCGCCTCTCCGACGATGAGGCGCGGGTCATCACGACGCGCGCGCTCGCAATTCTCGGTGAGAAGGGTCTCGAATCCAGGGAATGGATCGAGCCGGAGCCCGCACCTGAGCCGGAGGAGGACGAGACATCGCGCTCGTTCCTGCGCAACATGCGGCAGCGGCTGCGCGGCCGGGTGAAGGATGATCTGCGGCGCTGGGTCGAGCTGTCGGCCGCGCGCACGGAAGTCGCCATCCTGAACACGCATGTGGACAATGCCATGAACTTCGTCGAGCTGCTCGAGAAAGAGCAGCCGGCCGCGGAGTCCGTGGAGATATACCTGGACGCGCTGGAAGTGCGTGAGAGCGTAGCCGAAGTCACCTACTACCTGGCGCTCGCGCGAATTGCCGATGACGAGCTGCCCGATGGCAAGCGCAGCGCGGCGCCGAAACGGACGCCGCAGACCGCAGCAACGCCGGCCCTCGAACAGCCTTGACCGCCGCGCGCCCGGCGCCGCACTTCAGTCGCGGCGCCGGGCGCCGCATCACCCAATATCGCCTTTTGCGCCCGCGCACCTGCCGCACTACATTCCGGCGCTGTTCAAGACTACTTCAGCCCTGAAGACAATGGCCCGATCTGGTGCTCCTGCCACAGTTCCGGATTTCGACGCGCTGCGCGACCGAGCCCGGTTGATCCGCCGACACATAGTCGAAATGCTGCACGAATCCGCCAGCGGTCATCCGGGTGGTTCATTGTCGGCCGTCGAGATCGTGACGGCCCTCTATTTTGCCGGTCTGCTGCGGCATGATCCTGCCCGGCCCGACTGGCCGGAGCGCGATCGCTTCGTGCTGTCGAAGGGCCACGGCGTGCCCGTACAGTACGCCGCGCTCGCGGAATCAGGTTACATGCCTGTGAACGAGTTGCGCTCGCTGCGCCGGATCGACAGCCGCCTGCAGGGTCACCCGGTGCTAGGCACGGCGCCCGGGATCGAGGCTTCGACCGGCTCGCTCGGTCAGGGTCTCTCGATCGGTCTCGGCATGGCGCTGGCCGCGCGGCTCACGCAGCAGGAGTACCGCGTCTTTGTTCTGCTCGGTGATGGCGAATGTCAGGAAGGTCAGGTATGGGAGGCCGCGATGGCCGCGGGACACCACCGCCCGGACAACCTGATCGCGATCATCGACTGCAACAAGTTCCAGCTCGACGGCGCAACGGCAGACATCATCGGCCTCGAGCCCTTCGCCGCCAAGTGGCAGGCGATGGGATGGCAGACGCGCGAGATCGACGGGCACGACATGAGGCAGGTCGTGGACGGCCTGACCTGGGCAGCGGGTGCAGGCGAGCCCGCATGTCTCATTGCACACACGATCAAGGGCAAGGGTGTAAGCTTCATGGAAGGCGAGAATGCGTACCACGGCGTCGCGCCGACGGACGACGAGCTGGCCAGGGCGCTCGGCGAGCTCGAGGGCGAGGACCCGGAGGAGCAACTGGCACATGCGCTCGGCGAGGATGAGGTGCTCGACCGTGCTGAATCGTCCATTGATGCCGACGCGAACCGTGAGACCGGACGATGAAGGGCCTCTACCCCGGGTTCACGTTCGGCAAGGCGACGCGCGACGCGTACGGCGACACACTGCGCGATCTCGGGCGCGAGCACCCTGACATTGTCGTGCTCGATGCGGACCTGGCAAAGAGCACGAAGAGCGCGACGTTCGGCGAGGCGTTCCCCGACCGCTTCATCAACGTCGGCATCCAGGAGGCGAACCTCGTCGGCATGGCCGGCGGCATGGCGACCTCGGGCATGACTCCCTTCATCTCGAGCTTCGCCGCGTTCGTCATCCTGAAGGGTTTCGATCAGTTGCGCATGGCCGTGTCGTACCCGAGGCTGAACGTGAAGGTGATCGGCAGCCACGGCGGCATTTCGATCGGCGAGGACGGCGCGAGCCAGCAGTCGGTCGAGGATGTCGCGCTGGCCTGCGCACTGCCGCACTTCGTCGTATGCGTGCCGAGCGACGAGCATCAGATGCGCGCCGTCGTGCGAGCTGCCTACGAGCATGACGGCCCCGTCTACATCCGGTCCGGCCGTCCGAAGGCACCTCTCGTCTATGACGCTACGCCAGTGGACTTCGCGTTCGGCAGGGCGACGCGCGTGCGCGAGGGCACGGATCTCACCATCATCGCGAACGGCCTCATGGTCGCGGCCGCGCTCGTCGCCGCGGAGACGCTCGCCGGAGAGGGCATCAACGCTCGTGTCGTCGACATGGCGACGGTCAAGCCGCTGGACGAGGAGGAAGTCCGGCTCGCCGCCGTCGAGACCGGTGCCATCGTGGTGGCGGAAGAGCACCTGATCCACGGCGGCCTCGGCGCGCGCGTCGCACAAGCAGTGTGCAGGCTGCATCCGTGTCGCGTCGAGTTCGTCGGCCTCGACGACACGTACGCAGAGAGCGGCGATCCCGAGGCGCTCATGCGCAAGTACGGCCTCACTGCCGGCGCGGTCGCCGCGGCGGCGCGACGCGTCAGCACCGCCCGTGTGTGAACGGTGAACGGCCGCGATGCACAGAAGCGCGCGGCGGCGGCGCGTGCTGTCGTGCTGATCGAGTCGGGCATGCGCATCGGACTCGGCACCGGCTCGACCGCGAAGCACGTCGTGCAACTTCTCGCGGAGCGTCTGCGCACAGGTGAGATCCACGACATCGTCGGCGTTCCCACCTCCGTGCAGACCCGGGATCAGGCCGCTTCGCTGAACGTCCCGCTCGCTACCCTGGACCAGATCACGCGCCTCGATCTGACGATCGACGGCGCGGATGAAGTGGACCCGCGTCTGGATCTCATCAAGGGTCTCGGCGGTGCGCTGCTGTGGGAGAAGATCGTGGCCCGGGCCTCGGCGCGGCTCGTCATCGTCGCCGACGATTCGAAGGAAGTCGAGCGTCTGGGCAGGCGTGCACCGCTTCCCGTCGAAGTCGTGCCGTTCGGCTGGCGCACGCACGAACGCGCCTTTGCCGAGCTCGGCGCACGACCGGTGCTGCGGTCGGCACAGCCGGTGGGCGCGCCGTTCGTGACGGACAGCGGCCACTATATCGTGGACCTGCACTTCGACGACGGCATTGCGGACGCGGCGGCCGTCGAAGCCGTGCTCGGCGCCCGCGCAGGCATCGTCGAGACCGGGCTGTTCCTCGGCATGGCCAGCGCGGTAGTGATCGCGACAGCGGACGGCGTCAGGATGCGGGAACGAGACGCAGCATGAGCTTGAAGATAGCGCCATCGATCCTGTCGGCGGATTTCGGACGCCTCGCCGACGCCGTGCAGGCGGCGGAGGCGGCCGGTGCGGACTGGATCCACGTCGACGTGATGGATGGGCATTTCGTGCCGAATCTGACGATCGGTCCCGCAGTCGTGAGCGCGGTGCGTCGCGTGACCGGACTGCCGCTCGATGTGCATCTCATGATCGAGCGGCCGGAGCTGATGATCGAGGCATTCGTCGGCGCCGGTGCTGACGTCATCACGGTGCATCAGGAGGCTTCCGTTCATCTGCACCGGACTGTGGAGCGGATCCGGGAGCTGGGGACACGGCCTGGCGTGTCGATCAATCCCGGAACGCCGACCGCGACGCTGGATGAGATCCTGCCGTATGTCGATCTGGTGCTCATCATGAGCGTCAATCCGGGCTTCGGCGGCCAGCGCTACATCCCGACGAGCACCGCCAAGATCGCTGCGGTGCGCCGCAGGCTCGACGAATGCGGCCTGTGGGGTGTCGAGCTCGAGGTGGACGGCGGCGTCGCAGCGGGTACCATCGCAGAGGTCGTCGGTGCGGGCGCCAGCATCGTCGTAGCGGGGAACGCCGTGTTCAACGACCGTGCCACCGTAGCGGACAACATTGCGCAGCTGCGAGCTGCAGTAAAGGAGTGAGGGCCCATGACGAAGAAGATCGAGGAACTGCTCGGCAGCGACGCCGCGAGCCTGTTACAGCACACCAGCCGCACGGTTGCGAAGGATCTGCTGCACCTGCCAGGTCCCGACTTCGTGGATCAGGTGTGGGCGATGTCGGACCGACCGATCCCGGTGCTGCGCAGCCTGCAGCAGATCTTCGATCACGGCCGCCTGGGCGGTACCGGCTACGTCTCGATCCTGCCGGTCGATCAGGGCATCGAACACTCGGCGGGCGCGAGCTTCGCACCGAACCCGCAGTACTTCGATCCGCACAACATCGTGCAGCTCGCGATCGACGGCGGTTGCAATGCAGTCGCGTCCACGGTCGGCGTGCTGGGCGCCGTCGCGCGCCGCTATGCGCACCGGATCCCGTTCATCGTGAAGCTCAACCACAACGAGCTGCTCTCGCACCCGAACGAGTATGATCAGATCTACTTCGGCAAGGTCGAACAGGCTTTCGACATGGGCGCTGTCGCGATCGGTGCGACCATCTACTTCGGTTCCGCCGAGTCGCGCCGCCAGATCCAGGAGACGAGCGAGGCATTCCATCTGGCCCACGAGCTCGGCCTGGCGACCGTGCTCTGGTGCTACCTGCGCAACCCGGCCTTCAAGCAGGGCGACATCGACTACCACGAGAGCGCCGATCTCACTGGCCAGGCGAATCACCTCGGTGTCACGATCCAGGCCGACATCATCAAGCAGAAGCTGCCCACGAACAACGGCGGCTACAACGCGCTCAAGGGATTCGGCAAGACGCACAAGAAGGTCTATTCCGACCTCTCGAGCGATCACCCCATCGATCTGGTCCGCTACCAGGTCGCAAACTGCTATATGGGTCGCGCCGGTCTCATCAACTCCGGCGGCGCGTCCGCGGGTCAGACCGATCTCCAGGAGGCCGTGCGCACTGCGGTCATCAACAAACGCGGCGGCGGCATGGGCCTGATCTCCGGCCGCAAGGCATTTCAGCGGCCCATGCGTGAGGGCGTGGCCCTGCTGAACGCGATTCAGGACGTTTACCTCGACGAGGCCATCACCGTAGCGTGACGACAGACAATCGGATTGTGCGCACGGGAACTCGCACTGGATGCGAGCGGCCGCCCGCATCCGGAAAGGACCGGTAGCGAGCTGATGGACAGGTGGTGGGGTCGGCAGTCGATCGAATGGAAGTTGCCGGCCGCGTTCGTTGCGCTGCTGGCACTGCTCGGCGGTAGCCACATGATCGTCGCATACCGGGGATTCGAGCAGAGTGCAACGGCCGCGGTGCGGGAGCGCCTGAACGGTTCGGCGTCGCAGCTCGCATTGCTGGTGTCGAACAGCAATCAGCAGCGGAGCACGGCCCTTGGCCGCCTTTTCGAGTCTCCCCAGTTCGCGCCTGTCATGGAGGGCACGGCGGATCCCGACAGCGTACTCGAGAGCATCGCACAGGCGTCGCCCGCCTCCTCGTCCTCCTTCGTCATCCTCGACGATGGTCTGAACGAGATCGCGAGTTCCGGTGCGCCGACGTGGCCGGCGGCGATGGACGAGCTCCGGGCTGTCGCCGCGACTGCGCTGGAACTGTCGGGGCAGCTGCAGGTGAGCCGGTTGATCGAGGAGCACGAAGGCGCGCACTTCTGGAGCGCGCTCGCAGCACGGCGCGCGGATGGCACGCGAATCGTGCTCGCCCAGCTGCGTCGCATTGGCGAAGGCGAGGCGCGGTCGTCCGACGCCGTGGAGTCTCTGATCGGCGCCACGACGGTGCTCGTCGCCAATGCGAATGGCAGCGGCTCGTGGGTCCGGCTCGACGGGACACTCACACCCGCGCCAGATGCGCCGGACTGGACGGCCGACACGGAATCCTATCGCCGCGCCGGCACCGGCTACCTCGCGAAGATCGTCGCCGTGCCCGGTACCCCGTGGCTGATCGTAACCGAGACGCCGGTATCGGCCGCGCGCGAGCGCACCGTGGCGTTCGTGCGGATGACGCTGCCGGTCGGCATTCTGGTGCTTCTCGTCGGCGCCGGAGGGGCCTGGCTGATGGCGCGCGTCTACACGCGTCCGATGCGTGCGTTCGCGAGTGCCGCAGCCGATTTCGGGCGCGGTGATTTCGGTCGCCGACTGGACGTGCAGCGGCGCGACGAGCTTGGCCTGATGGCGGCCGCGTTCAACGGCATGGCTGCCGAGGTGGAGCATGGCTACGCGGACATGGAGGAACGCGTACGTCAGCGGACGGCGGAGCTCGAGGCCGTGAATCACGAGCTGCAGGCGTTCAGCTACTCCGTGTCACACGACCTGCGCAGCCCGCTCCGCAGCATTGATGGCTTCAGTCAGGCGCTGCTCGAGGACTACGGACCCTCCCTCGATGCGACAGCGCGCGACTACCTGAAGCGCGTGCGCGGCGGCGCTCAGCGGATGGGGCTCCTGATCGATGACCTGCTCCAGCTCGCCCGTGTGACCCGACAGCCGATCACACGAAACCCGGTCGACCTGAGCGAGCTCGCTGCCGAGATACTCGCGGAACTGCGCAAATCGGAGCCTGACCGCGCTGTCGCCACCCGGATCGAGCCGGGCCTCGCTGCAGTGGGCGACCCCGGCCTGCTCGGCGTCGCGTTGCACAATCTGCTCGACAATGCGTGGAAGTTCACGTCGAGAACGGCAGATCCGAGCATCGAGTTCGGCCGGACCGAGGGCGGCGCGTTCTTCGTCCGCGATAACGGGGCCGGCTTCAGCATGGAATACGCGGACCAGCTCTTCACTCCGTTCCAGCGTCTCCACTCCATGCAGGAGTTCAGCGGCACGGGCGTGGGGCTCGCGACGGTGCAGCGCATCATGGCCCGCCATGGCGGCAGGGTCTGGGCGCAGGCTGCCGTGGGCATCGGTGCTACATTCTTCTTCACCGTCCATGAAGGACCCCATGTCGACGATACTGCTGGTTGAGGACAATCCCGACGATGAGGCGCTCGCACTCCGGGCGCTGAAGCAGAACAACATCGCGAACCCGATCGTGGTGGCGCACGACGGCGCCCAGGCTGTCTCGTACCTGTTCGGGCCCGACGCGCTGGCCGAGCTGCCGCAGGTCGTGCTGCTGGATCTGAAGCTCCCGAAGATCGACGGGCTCGAGGTGCTCCGTCGCATTCGCGCGGACGGCCGCACGCGCCTGCTTCCCGTCGTCATTCTGACGTCATCGCGCGAGGAGCGGGATCTCGTCGAGAGCTACTCCCTCGGCGCCAACAGCTACATCGTGAAGCCCGTGGACTTCGATCAGTTCGCAGACGCTGTCGGCAAGCTCGGCATGTACTGGCTCGTGTTGAACCAGATTCCGTCGGAGACTCGATGACGCAGCCGCTCCACCTGCTGATCATCGAGGACAACGAGGACGATGCACTGCTCGTCGTTCGCGATCTACGGCTGGGCGGCATGGACGTGACATTCACGCGCGTCGAAACGGCAGACGAGATGCGTGCGGAGCTGAGTCGCGGCGGCTGGGATGCGATCATCTCCGACTTCTCGCTGCCCAGCTTCGGTGCGCCCGCCGCGCTCGATGTGCTCAAGAGCAGCGGTACGGACATTCCCTTCATAATCGTTTCCGGAACGATCGGCGAGGACGTGGCCGTCGCCGCATTGAAGGCGGGCGCACACGATTTCATGTCCAAGCAGAACCTGCACCGACTCATACCGGCGCTCACCCGTGAGATCGGCGATGCCGAGACGCGGCAGGAGCGCCGTGCGCTGGAGCAGCAGCTGCGCCAGGCGCAGAAGATGGAGGCGGTCGGACGCCTCGCCGGCGGCATTGCTCACGATTTCAACAACATCCTGACCGCGATCCAGGGCTACGCATCCCTCCTGCTCCGCGACATGAGACCCGGTTCCGAGCAGTACCAGGATGTCGAAGAGATTCTGAGCGCGGCCGCGCGCGCATCGTCGTTCACGCGGCCGCTCCTCTCGTTCAGCCGGAACCAGCTCATGCACCCGGAGCGCATCGAGGTCAACGAGCTCGTCACCGGCATGCACAGTCTGCTCGACAGGATGATCGGCGACGAGCACGAGCTCGAGCTCGAGCTCGGCCAGCCTCCGGCAGTGCACGCCGATCGCGGTCAGCTGAGCCAGGTCATCATGAACCTCGTCGTGAATGCACGCGACGCGTTACCGCACGGCGGCGGGATCTGGATCCGCACGGCCTCGCACGACCAGCGTGCGCAGGGCGCCGGCGATGTCCGCGCGCCGCGCCCCGGCCCGCATGCGGTGATCGAGGTCATCGATGAGGGTCACGGTATGTCGCAGGAAGTTGCCGAGCACATCTTCGAGCCGTTCTTCACCACGAAGGATCCCGGAAAGGGCACCGGCCTCGGTCTGTCAACCGTGTACGGCATCGTGACGCAGAATGGGGGCAGTATCAGCGTCGACAGCGCGCCCGGACGTGGTGCGCGATTCTGCGTCTTTCTGCCGGAGTCGCCGGAAACCGCGCGGCCCTCGGCGGTGGCCGCACTGCGCGCGCCGCCGGCCGCATCGATCGCACCGACTGTGCTGCTGGTGGACGACGAGCCGCAGATCCTGCAGCTGCTGCGCCGGACCCTGGCGCGCGCCGGGTTCAACGTGCTCATCGCAGCCGATGGAGCGCAGGCGCTGGCGATCCTCGAAGCGGGCGACGTCGTCGATCTGATGCTGACCGACATGATGCTGACGGACACGAACGGCTCGAAGCTGATCGCCGCGGCGCGCAGGCTGCGCCCCGGAATTCCAACGATGCTGATGTCCGGCTTCGCCGCGGGCGAGCTGGAGCTGCCGGAGGGCGCCGCCTTCATCGAAAAGCCCTTCGCGCCGGACGCACTGACTGCGCGCGTACGCGAAGTGCTCGGCAGACATTCGGAGCCATCGTAGCCGGGGTGTCGACCGCTGCGGGGCACTCCGTGGTGGGGTTGCTCACGGTGCAGAGTGCGGTTGGTTTCGTTATGTTTGCCGCGCCTTGGCCCGGGTGGCGGAATGGCATACGCAGCGGACTTAAAATCCGCGGGCCGCAAGGCCATGTGGGTTCGACCCCCACCCCGGGCATAACCACGAGAGGACAGTGAACACCGCGATCCTTCTGATCGGCCTGGCCGGCTTCGCAGCCGTGGCCCTGCGACTCGCCGGCACGATGCTGCTGGTGCTGCGCCGAAGCGCAGACGTGTTCGTCGCGGGCGGCCTGGCGGGCACGCGTGCGGAGCGCGGCGACCTTACGGGCGTCGATGAAGCCACGAACGCGCGCATGCTCGCGCGCCGCCGCCGTCTGACGGCTATCGGCCACGCCTTCCTGTGGGGCGGCCTCCTCGTCGTGCCGTTCCTCACGCCGTGGCCCGGCCTGCTCTACGCCGCGTACTCCCTGCTGTGGCTGCTGCCACGACGCGACGTCCGCGTGACGCGCGCGCGCCAATGATCCGTGTGACATTTCTCGGCACCGCGGCGAGCCGGCCGACGGTGAGCCGTAATGTGAGCGCCGTCATGCTGCAGCGCGGTGGCGACTCTCTGCTGTTCGACTGCGGCGAGGGCACGCAGCGGCAGATGATGCGGTACGGCACCGGATTCGCCGTGCACGACATCTTCTTCACCCACCTGCACGCCGACCATTTCCTGGGTGTCATCGGACTGCTGCGCACGATGGGTCTGCAGGGCAGGGAAGAGCTCATGCGCCTGTGGTGCCCCGAGGGCGGCGCTGGCATTCTCGAGCAGGCGGTGAACCTCGGCATGGAGCGCGTGCCGTTCAGCGTGGAGATCGCGGAACTGCAGCCGGATCAGCGAGTGGAACGCGGCGAGTACGACATCGTCTCATTCCGCACGCAGCACGGACGGTCACTCGGCTACGCCGTGGCGGAGGCGGAGCGGCTCGGCCGTTTCGATCCGAACCGCGCGCGGGAGCTCGGTGTGCCGGAAGGACCACTGTTCGGCAGGCTCCACCGCGGCCATCCGGTCGAGGTGGATGGCAGGCTCGTGAGTCCGGCGGACCTCGTCGGGCCGCCGCGGCCCGGCCGCCGCGTGGTGTACTCGGGCGACACTCGCCCGTGCCGCGCCACGACGGAAGCTGCGCGCGACGCGGACCTGCTCATTCATGACGCGACGTTCACACACGACGAGGCCGCGCGCGCGAAGGAGACGAATCACTCCACGGCTCGCGAGGCCGCCCAGCTCGCCCAGCGCGCGGGCGTGCTGCACCTCGCGCTGACGCACATCTCCGCGCGCTATGCCGACGATGCCCGTCCGCTCGAGCGCGAGGCGCGCGATGTCTTCGCCCGGAGCGTCGTCGCGCATGACGGGCTGGCGATCGAAGTGCCACACAGGGATGCAGATGAAGACTGAAACGCTGTCGATCGTCGTGCCAGGTGACAAGTCATTGACCCACCGCGCACTGCTGTTCGGCGCGCTCGCGAGCGGCCGCAGCGTCGTGCGGCTGCCGCTGATCGGCGCGGACACGAGCTCCACCGCGCACGCGCTGCGCATGCTCGGCTGCAGTGTGCCCAAGCTCGACCGCGAGGTGGCGATCGACGGCGTCGGGCTGCGCGGGTTCCGCTCGCCCGACCGTGAGATCGACTGCGGCAACAGCGGCACGACGACGCGCCTGCTGATGGGCATCCTCGCCGGCCAGGACGTGGTCGCGACACTGACCGGGGACGCTTCGCTGCGGTCCCGGCCGATGCGTCGCGTGACCCGTCCGCTCGTGCAGATGGGCGCGCGTTTCGACGAGCTCGGCGAGGCGGATCGCCTGCCGATCCGCATCCACGGAGGCACGCTGCGACCACTCGATTACGAGAGCCCGCACGCGTCGGCGCAGGTGAAGAGCGCCGTGCTGCTGGCAGGCCTGACGGGCGGCGTCCGCGCATCCGTCGTGGAGCCGCTGCTCAGCCGCGACCACACGGAGCGCATGCTCGCTCGAATGGGCGTGCCGCTGGCGCGCGAGTCGTTGCCGGACGGCCGGCCTCGTGTGACGCTGACACCAGTCGCGTCGCTCGGTGCGTTCGAGTTCGACGTCCCCGGCGACTTCTCGTCCGCCGCGTTCGTCATTGCGATCGGCTGCCTCGCGGCGCCCGCTCCGATCGTGATTCGCGGTGTCGGTCTGAACCCGGCGCGGATCGGCATGCTCGACGTGCTCCGCCGTATGGGCGCGGCCGTCACGATCGAGAACGAGCGGGAATCCTGCGGTGAGCCACTCGGCGACATCGTGGTGGAACGCTCGCGGCTGCGCGGCGTGCACATCACCGCCGCTGAGATACCGGCACTCGTCGATGAGGTTCCTGTGATCGCGGCGCTCGCCGCCCGCGCCGAAGGCACCACGACCGTGGAGGGCGCCGGGGAGCTGCGCGTAAAGGAGTCCGACCGCATCAATGCGGTCGTCAGCAACCTGCAGGCGATTGGCGCCGACGCCGAAGAGCTTCCGGACGGGCTGGTCGTGCACGGCTCCGATCATCCGCTGAACGGGCGCGTGCGTGCGCTCCACGACCACCGCGTCGCGATGGCGTTTGGCGTCCTGGCGGCCGCCGCCGACGCCGGAATCCGGATCGACGACCCCGACGTCGTTTCTGTCAGCTACCCCGACTTCTGGTCCATGCTGCGCACCGTAACCGGTAGCCCGGGATGATCGTCGCCATCGACGGGCCCGCTGGCTCGGGCAAGAGCAGCACCGCGCGCGCCGTCGCGGAGGCCCTCGGCTTCCGGCATCTCGACTCGGGCGCGTTCTACCGCGCCCTCACCTGGGCTGCCATGCACCGGAAGGTCCCCGTTGCCGACTGGCCGCGTCTGGACTCGGCCGCACTCGACGCCTTCGGCGTCGATGCCGTTCCTGCCGGCTCGGGCTTCCTCCTGCGCGTGCGCGGCCGGGACGTCTCCGCAGAGATCCGAACCCCCCAGGTCACGGCAAACGTTTCCACCATGGCTCGGGTTCCCGCTGTACGCGAATGGCTGCTCGCCAGGTTGCGACACGCGGCAACCCTCGCCGACCTCGTCGCCGACGGCCGCGACATCGGCACCGTCGTGTTCCCCGCAGCAGAACTGAAGATCTTCCTCGTCGCAGAGCCGGCCACCCGCGCGGAGCGCCGTCTCCGCCAGATGCACCTGCCCGTCACCGGGGAAGCCGTCGCTGAAGAAGCCCGCCGCATCCGCGATCGCGACATCGCCGACAGCCAGCGCGAGATCGCACCCCTCAGACCCGCCCCCGACGCCGTTCACCTCGATACCACCCACCTCACCTTCGACGACCAGGTCGCCGCCATAGTCCACCTCGCCCGCACCCGATCCCACCCACAGTAACCGCCCGCAGCACTTGCCGTACCCGCCGTCCCGCAGTTCCCGCAGTCCCGCCACCGTTTCCCGCTCCCCGCCGTGCCCGCCGTCCCGCAGTTCCCGCCACGTTGACTCGCTCACCCATCACCGGTATTTTGCAAAACTGTGCCGGCCCGGAACCCGACCGGCCGGGTTCGGCGAAAACGCCGCCCCGTACGCTTTCATTTCAACCGTGCAGCCGCCCCCCGCGGCACGCGCGCAGCAGTTGGAGGTCCATCCATCATGGCAGACCATCAGAACATTGACGAGCAGGTCGACACGGCGTCCGCGCAGGGCAGTGGCGTAGCGGTAGCGCCGAAGCGCACGCGGAAGAAGCCTCAGCAGTCGGACTCGCTCGCGTCGCAGTCGCCGTTCTTCGAGGAAGACGAGTATTCGCTCGAGGAATACGAGGCGATGCTCGGCATGTACGAGGAAACACTTTCGAACATCGAAGAAGGCGAGATCGTGAAGGCGCGCGTGCTGCGCGTCACCGAGAACGCGGTCATCCTCGACGTCGGCTTCAAGAGCGAAGGCGCGATCACCCGGGACGAGTTCAAGAACCCGGAGCTGCTGCAGCCCGGCGATGAAGTCGAGGTCTTCCTGGAGAATCTGGAAGACGCCGACGGCGTCGTCGTGCTGTCGAAGAAGAAAGCGGATTTCCTGCGCGTGTGGGAGAAGATCAAGACTGCGCACGAGGAGAACGAGAAGGTGCCGGGCATGCTGACCCGCAAGATCAAGGGTGGCGTGACCGTGGACCTGATGGGTGTGGACGCGTTCCTGCCCGGCTCGCAGATCGCGCTGCGCCGCGTGCCGAACATCGAGGACCTGATTGGCCAGACGTTCGACTTCAAGATCATCAAGCTGAACAAGCGCCGCCGCAACATTGTGGTGAGCCGACGCGTCATCCTCGAGGAGGAGCGCGAGGGCAAGCGCGAACAGCTGGTGAAGGAGCTGCTGGTCGGGCAGGTCCGCAAGGGCGTGGTCAAGAACGTGACCGACTTCGGCGCGTTCATCGATCTCGGCGGGCTGGACGGCCTGCTGCACATCACGGACATGAGCTGGGGCCGGGTGGGCCACCCGTCGGAGATCGTCGGCATCGGTGACGAGCTGGACGTGAAGGTGCTCGACATCGACTGGAACCGCGAGCGCATCTCGCTCGGACTGAAGCAGCTGCTGCCGTACCCGTGGAAGGACATCGAGCGGAAGTACCCGGTCGGCGTGCGTGTGCGCGGCAAGGTCGTCTCGATCACCAACTACGGCGCGTTCGTGGAGCTCGAGAAGGGCGTCGAGGGTCTGGTTCACATCAGCGAGATGTCGTGGACGCGGAACGTGAAGCACCCGTCGAAGCTGGTCACGATAGGGGACGAGATCGAGGCGGTCGTGCTGAAAGTGGATCGAGATGACGAAAAGATCTCGCTCGGCATGAAGCAGATCGAGGAGGACCCGTGGCTCGCGCTGCCGGAGAAGTACCCGATCGGCACGCGCGTCGAGGGCAAGGTGCGGAACCTGACGTCGTTCGGTGCGTTCGTCGAGATCGAGCCTGGCATTGACGGCCTGATCCACATCAGCGACATGAGCTGGACGAAGCGGGTGCAGCACCCGTCGGAGGTCCTGCGCAAGGGCGACGACGTTCAGGTGCTCGTGCTCGGTGTCGATCCGGAGAACAAGCGGATCTCCCTCGGACTGAAACAGACGCAGGAGGATCCGTGGGAGGACCTGGCGTCCGTGTACCCGCAGGGTGTCGAGAAGCAGGGTACGATCGTGCGGCTGCAGGAGGACGGCGTGGTCGTGGACCTCGGTGACGACGTGGAAGGTTTCGTTCCGCGGAGCGCGATCGAGGTGCCGGCCGGCGAGAGCGTGGAGAACTACGTACGCGCCGGTGTGCAGCTCGGCGTGCGGGTCACGGAGTTCGATGCGGCGAACCGCCGTATCGGGCTGACGCCGACGACTGCGCTCGAGCGGCAGCCGGACCTGCCGCCGGAGGAGGTCGAGGCCGCGGCCGCGGCAGCCGAAGAGAGCGATTCTGAAACTGCTGCAACGCCGCGCGCTGCTGCTGTGGCCGCAGCGCCTGCGCAGGCGGCGGCCGCCCCGGCCGCGGACGCTGCGGCAGCAGGGCAGACGGAGCGCCCGGCGGAGGGCGAAGCGTCGACGACGTGATCGCTCCCGTCGTGAGTCGAACGGACGGGGTCGCGCTGCTGCGCGGCCCCGTTCTTTTGCAGGTGCGTCGGCGGGGGTATACTTGCAGGGCAGCAAACGTCCTGGTGGAGGATCGATGAACACGAGAATCGGCTGGCTCCTGGCGCTGTCGCTGCTCGGCGGCGCATGCGCGACGGTACCTGTAGCGGAAGTGCCCGCGGTGCCGGAGGATGCGGTGCCCGAGCGGCGGGATGATGAGCCTGCGCGCGAGGCGCCGCTTCGTATCGGCATGGTGCTCAGCACGAGCGGGTCCGCAACCCTGCAGCAGTACGCGCAACTGGTGCTGGACGGCGCCCGCATCGGCGCGGATGCGGGTGCGGGCGGACGCAGCATCGAGCTGGTCGTGCAGGACGATGGCGGTACATCCGCCGGTGCTGCACGCGCCGTGCGTGAGCTCGAGAGTGCGGGTGTGGACGTGATCATTGGCCCGCTCACGGACGAATCGCTCGCGGCGGCGGCGCGCGCGCGGTCGAGCGAGGACATCACGCTGATCGCGCCGATGGCCGTTGCCGAGATCGGCTCGGTCGGCAACGTGTACGCGCTGAACGTGGTGGATACGCGCGGTTCGGTTTCCCTGGGGGAGTATGCACGGCGCTACGCGCGCGTCGGCGTGCTGCATTCACGCGCGCCTGAGGGCACACGCCAGGCGCGCGCTTTCGCCGATGCCTGGCGCGCGGGTGGTGGCACCGAGCTGACGGAGGTGTCGTTCCAGACGGGCGCCACCAACCTGGCCAATGAACTGGCGCGGCTCAGGGAGGCGCGGATCGATGCCCTCTATTTTCCTGCCGGCAACCGCGAGCTGATCGTGGTGCTGCCGCAGTTCGAGTACTACGGCCTCGAAGACGTTCAGCTCCTGGGCGGCGAGTCCTGGGTCTCGGATGGCGCGCGCGGCCTGCCGCAGCGCGTGCTGGAGGGTGCCATCGTTGCAACGCCGCTGCTGCGCGACAGCCGCGAGCTCGCCTGGCAGTCGTTCGTCCAGAGCTATGAGGCGCGCTACCGCCGGTCGCTGCAGAACCCGGTCCCCGCGCTCGGCTACGACGCGGTGCTGCTCGCCACGCGGATCGCGGCGGGCGGTGCGGCCGCGAACGCGGCGTTTCCCGGAGCCACGGGCGTGCTCACGATCCGCGATGATGCAGTGACACGCAAGCCGTTCCTGGTCCGCATCGAAGCGGGTCGCCTGGTCCCCGTCCAGTGAAGCGATGCCGAACGCCGACAAGCTGAAGCGGCTGGAGGAGCTGCGGCGTCAGGCCGAGCAGGGGGGCGGCGCGGAACGGGTCGCGCGGCAGCACGAGCGCGGCAAACTGTCCGCGCGGGAGCGGCTGGATCTGCTGCTCGATCCGGGCAGCTTCACGGAGCTCGACCGCTTCGTGACTCACCGCACGCCCGGGATGGAGGACCAGACCTACCTCGGTGACGGCGTCGTAACCGGCTACGGCATGGTGCACGGCAGGCTGGTGTACGTGTTCAGCCAGGACTTCACCATCTTCGGCGGATCTCTCTCGGAGGCGCACGCGGAGAAGATCGTGAAGGTGATGGAGCTGTCGCTCCGCAACGGCGCCCCCGTCATCGGTCTAAACGATTCGGGCGGCGCGCGCATCCAGGAGGGGGTCGTCAGCCTGGGCGGCTACGCGGACATCTTCCTGCGCAATACGCTTGCGAGCGGGGTCGTGCCGCAGATCAGTGCGATCCTCGGACCGTGCGCGGGCGGTGCCGTCTATTCCCCGGCCATCACGGACTTCGTCTACATGGTTCGCGGCACCAGCTACATGTTCGTCACAGGACCCAACGTGGTGAAGACGGTGACGCACGAGACCGTCGACATGGAGGGGCTGGGCGGCGCGGATGTCCATGCCTCGACGTCGGGCGTGGCGCACTTCGCGTGCGACAGCGAGATGGAATGCCTGGAGTCGATCCGCGCGCTGCTCCGCTACCTGCCGCAGAACAACCGCGAGGATGCGCCCCGTGTCGAGACGGACGACCCGGCCGATCGCGCAGATGAGGAGCTGCTCGGCATCGTGCCTGCCGAGCCGTCGAAGCCATACGACATGAACGACGTCATCCGCCGCGTCGTGGACGATCGCGCGTTCTACGAGGTCCACCGCGACTATGCCGCGAACATCATTGTCGGCTTTGCCCACCTCGGCGGCCATTCTGTCGGCATTGTGGCCAATCAGCCAGCCGTACTCGCCGGCGTCCTCGACATCAACAGCTCCGTCAAGGCCGCTCGCTTCGTGCGCTTCTGCGATTCGTTCAACATCCCGCTCGTCGTATTCGAGGACGTGCCCGGATTCCTGCCCGGCGTCGCGCAGGAGCACGGCGGCATCATCCGGCACGGTGCCAAGCTGCTGTACGCGTTCTGCGAGGCGACCGTGCCGCGTCTGACCGTGATCACGCGCAAGGCGTACGGCGGCGCGTACGATGTCATGAACTCCAAGCACATACGCGGTGACATCAACCTCGCCTGGCCGACGGCCGAGATCGCGGTGATGGGGCCGAAAGGCGCCGTCGAGGTGCTGTTCCGCAGAGAGATAGCCGAGTCTGCCGATCCCGCAGCCGCGGCGGCGGAGAAGGAAGCTGAGTACCGCGAGAAGTTCGCGCACCCCTACATCGCGGCCTCGCGCGGCTTCATCGACGACGTCATCGATCCGCGAGAGACGCGCCCGCGCCTCATCAGTGCGCTCGACATGCTCCGCAACAAGCGCGACAGCAACCCGCCGCGCAAGCACGGCAACATCCCGCTGTGAGCGACCGCGCACCATGCTGAGCAAGGTACTCGTCGCGAATCGCGGCGAGATCGCGCTGCGGATCGTGCGCGCCTGCCACGAGCTGGACATCTGCGCTGTCGCCGTGTACTCCGAGCCGGACCGGCTCGCGCCGCACGTGCTCGAAGCCGACGAGGCGTACCTCATCGGACCCGCCGCCGCGGCGGAGAGCTACCTGCGCGTGGAGACACTGATCGGGACGGCGCTGCGCGCAGGCTGCGACGCCATTCATCCCGGCTATGGCTTTCTTGCCGAACGCGCCGTCTTTGCGCGGGCGGTGTCGGACGCGGGTCTCACCTTCGTCGGCCCACCGGCCGCAGCGATCGCGGCGATGGGCGACAAGACGGAAGCACGGCGGCGCATGGTTGCTGCGGGTGTGCCCGTCGTGCCCGGCATCGCGGAGCCGCTCGCGGACGCAGACGCCGCCCGGGCAGCGGCGGCGGAACTGGGCTACCCGGTGCTGCTCAAGGCTGCGGCGGGCGGCGGCGGCAAGGGCATGCGCGTCGTGAGTGGTGCAGCCGAGGTCGAGCGCGCGTTCGCGGCAGCGGCCGCGGAGGCGCGGTCGGCGTTCGGCGACGGCAGCATCTACCTCGAGAAGTACCTGGCGCGGCCGCGTCACATCGAGATCCAGGTTCTGGCCGATCACCACGGCAGCATTGTCCACCTGGGGGAGCGCGACTGTTCGGTGCAGCGCCGCCATCAGAAGATGATCGAGGAGGCCCCGTCGCCGGCCATCGCGGCGGACATTCGCGCGCTCATGGGCGAAACGGCGGTTGCAGCGGCGCGCGCAGTCGGCTACCGCAATGCAGGCACCATCGAGTTCCTGTTCGACGACGGCAAATTCTTCTTTCTCGAGATGAACACCCGGATACAGGTCGAGCATCCCGTGACGGAGCTGGTCACGGGCATCGACCTGGTGCAATGGCAGCTGCGCGTGGCGGGCGGTGAAGCCCTGGACTTCGACCAGGCATCGGTCGAGCCGCACGGTCACGCGATCGAGTGTCGCATCACGAGCGAGGATCCCGCCAACGGCTTTCTGCCGTCCACCGGCCGCATCTCGCTGCTGGAGATACCGGGCGGCCCCGGCGTGCGCTGGGATGGCGGCATCGCGGAGGGCATCGACGTCTCGCTGTTCTACGACCCGCTGCTCGGCAAGCTCATCGTGCACGCGCCCGACCGGCGGGCGGCGCTCGAACGGATGGCTCGTGCGCTCGCCGAGCTGCGCATTGTCGGCGTGGCGACGAGCACATCGTTCCACCGCCGCGTCATGGCCGAACCGGATTTCCGTGCCGGCAATGTCACGATCCGGTACCTGGAGGACCATGCCGATCTGCTGAAGGCACCGCTCCCTGACGCGGTGCTGCGTGCAGCGGCAGTGAGCGCTGCCCTGCTGGAGGACGAGACGCGCGCGCGGCGTGCTGCCCAGCGTGTCGCTCCCACGGACGCGGGCCGGCAGAGCCGCTGGCGCGACACGGGCTGGTGATGACTGAGCAGTCTGTGCTCGATGGAGCAGCGCTCGACCGGCTGCGGCGGCTGGGCGGAGATACGCTGGTGCGCCGTCTGATCGAGTCGTTCCTGGCCCACGGCGCAGAACGGCTGGACGCGCTCGGCCGCGGCGCGGTGCTGGGCGACGCGGGCCTCGTCGAGCGCGCAGCGCACACACTGAAGTCTTCGGCCGGCTACCTCGGCGCCACACTGCTGCAGCAGGAGTGTGCATTGACGGAAGCGCAGGCGCACGATGGCACCATCGATCATGCCGCGGCAGCGCGCATCCTGGCTGAGTACCAGCGTGCGACGACCGAGCTGCGTCGCATCCTGGAGGAGACCTCATGACCATGCCGAGGATCGCACTGGTGGAGGACAATGCCGACAATCGCATTGTAGCCTGTGCCATACTGGAAGATCTGTACGAGATCGACGAGTACGAGACCGGACCGGATGCGCTGGCCGGTCTGCGACACAATCCGCCCGGGCTCGTGCTGCTCGACATTTCACTGCCAGTGATGGACGGTGTGGAGGTGCTGCAGCAGATTCGCGAAGATACCGTGCTCGGCCGGCTGCCGGTCATTGCGCTGACAGCTCACGCCATGGCGGGAGACCGCGAACGGTTCCTGCGACTCGGGTTCGATGCCTATGTCACCAAGCCGATCGTCGATGAGCAGCTCCTGCTCGACGAGATTGCGCGCCTGCTGGGGCGCAGCTGAGCCATGGATGAGCTGAAGGCGATCTACCGGCGGGCGCTGCCGGCGCACGCAGCCGCCCTGGAGGCCGCGCGCGACACACCCGCGTCGGAGCTCGCACACACCGCCCGCCGCATCGCGCACTCGCTGCGCGGATCCGGCGGTACATACGGCTTTCCGCAGGTAACCGCTGCCGCAGCGGCTGTGGAGGATGCCAGAGACACGGAGCTGTTGCAGCGCATCGATGATCTCATCGCCCTTCTGCACCGGGTGGCGGGGGAGCAGGGCTGACGCGTGGACGTGTTGCTGGTCGATGATGACGCGGAGATCCGGCTGATCGCCGCGCTCGTGCTCGGATCGGCGGGCCATTCGGTCCGGGAGGCCGCGAGCTTCGAGGAAGCACGCGCGTGCATCCTTCATGCGGTGCCGGATCTGGTGCTGATGGATGTGATGCTCGGCGACGAGGACGGCGTTGTGGCCGCGGTGCGGCTGCTCGAGCCGCTCGACGCGCGCCGGCCGCCCCTGATCTTCCTGACCGGCGCGGTGCGGCCGGAGCAGACGGCTCGAATGATGCGCGCGGGTGCAGCCGGTATCGTGCACAAGCCGTTCGACCCGGCGACGCTCGTAGCGAGGTTGACCACCATCCTGGGTGAAGAGACGTGAGCCGAACGATCGAGCTGGAGATCGAGGCGATCGGCGCCGGCGGCGCCGGCGTCGGCCGTGATGCGGACGGACGGGTCGTGTTCGTGCAGCGCACGGCGCCCGGCGAGACGGTGCGTGCGACGGTCGTGGAGCACAAGGCGCGCTGGGCGCGCGCGGAGCTCGTATCGATCTCTCGTCCGGCACCCGAGCGGCGGGACGCGCCATGTCGCTTCTACGACCGCTGCGGCGGCTGCACGCTCGAGCACCTGCACTACCCCGCGCAGCTCGCGGCGAAGGCGCGCATCGTGGCCGATGCGCTGTCCCGCATCGGCGGTCTCGACGTCGCACCGCCCGAGGTTGTCGCGTCACCGACGGAATTCCAGTATCGCAACCGGGTGTCGTTCACTCTGGCGCGCCTGCGGGATGGCCGCGTTCTCGCCGGGTTCCACGAGCTTGGCCGGCCGGACCGCGTGCTCGACATCGATGAGACGTGCCTGGTGCCGGAAGCGCCCGTCGCCGAAGCGTGGGGCGCGCTGCGCCGCGCGTGGGGGCGAAACGCCGCGCGTCTGCCGTCCGGAGACCGACTGCGACTGACGCTCCGCGGCACCGCCGCGGGCCGCACCGCGCTGCTCGTCCAGGGCGGTTTCGGGCCCGGACATGCCGACGAGCTGCTGCCGCGCGTGCCGACACTGGACGCCGTATGGCACCAGCCGCGGCCGGAACTGGAGCCGCGGCTGCTCGCCGGACAGGAACGCCTGGCCGAGAGCTGGTGCGATGAGGAGCTGTCGCTCGGCGGTGCCATATTCCTGCAGGTCAACCGCGCCGCCGCTGCGCTGCTGGAGGAGCACGTCATGGCTGTGGCCGGCGACGTGAGCGGCAGCACGGTCGTGGATGCCTACTGCGGCGTCGGCCTGCACGCCCGCCGGCTCGCGCGCCGCGGCGCGCGCGTCACGGGAATCGAGCTCGATCCGCAGGCCGTGCGCGAGGCGAGACGCGGCGCTCCCTCCGCTCATTTCGTGACTGCAACCGTGGAGGGTGCGCTCGCGGATGCATTGCCCGCCGATCTCGTCGTCCTGAACCCGCCGCGTGCGGGCGTTGCACCCGAAGCCGTCGACTCACTGCTCGCGCAGCCGCCCGCGCGGCTGATCTACATCAGCTGTGATCCTGCCACGCTCGCCCGCGACCTGAAGCGGCTTGCCCCGCAGTTCGATTTAAGCTCCATTCGCTGCTTCGACCTGTTCCCGCAGACGTCGCATGTGGAGACCGTCGTGGAACTGGTATGCTGTACCACGTGACGATCGACGGGCGCGTGTTCCGCGTCGAGGTGGCCGGTGACCGCGTGCTCGTCGATGACGACGACGCCGGGTCCGCTGCGCTGGCCGCGCTGCCCGGCACGCCGGTCCGGCATCTGCTGCTGGATGGTCGTTCCAGCACCATCATCGCGCATCGCGGCGACGACGGCTGGGATCTGCACGTGGACGGCTGGCCGGTGAGTGTGCAGGTCATTGACGAGCGCACCCGCGCGATCCGGGCGATGACCGGCCGCACTGGCGACGCGCATGGCCCGCGCCCCCTGCGTGCACCGATGCCGGGCCTGATCGTCCGCATCGAAGTGCAGGTCGGCGACGCTGTGACGGCCGGCCAGCCGATCGTTGCGATGGAGGCGATGAAGATGGAGAACGAGCTCAAGGCGGACAGCGACGGCGTCGTCGCCCGCATCATGACCGAGGCGGGGCATGCCGTCGAGAAGGGGATGGTGCTGGTCGAGTTCGAGGCAGGCGCATCGTGAGCGCCCGGGCGCGCTGGGAGAGCGAGACCGTGCGCCCGTTCCTGGAGCGGCAGCCCGAGCGGAGCGCCCGCTTCGTCACGGCCAGCGGCATCGAGGTGCAGCGCCTCTACGACGCAGAGTCCGGCGGCGTGAACGCGCAGCGCGAGGTCGGTTATCCGGGCGAGTTCCCGTTCACCCGCGGCGTGTACCCGACGATGTATCGCGGCCGCCTGTGGACGATGCGTCAGTATGCCGGCTTCGGCACCGCGCCGGAAACCAACGCGCGCTACCGCTACCTCCTCCAGCACGGGCAGACGGGTCTGAGTGTGGCGTTCGACCTGCCGACGCAGATGGGATACGACTCCGATGCGCCCATGGCTGCCGGCGAAGTCGGCCGCGTCGGCGTCGCCATCTCCAGCCTCGACGACATGCGCGTTCTGTTCGACGGCATCCCGCTCGAGGATGTCTCCGTCTCCATGACCATCAACTCCACGGCTGCAATCCTGCTCGCGTTCTACGTCGCGCTGGCTGACGAGCGCGGCATCCCGCGCAGCCGGCTCACCGGCACGATACAGAACGACGTGCTGAAGGAGTACATCGCGCGCGGCACCTACATCTATCCCGTCGAGCCGAGCCTGCGCCTTGTCACCGACACATTCGCGTTCTGTGCCGCCGAGCTGCCGCGCTGGAACCCGATCTCCATCAGCGGCTATCACATCCGCGAGGCGGGGTCCACCGCCGTCCAGGAGCTCGCCTTCACGTTTGCCGACGCGCTCGAGTACGTGGCACGTGCGCGCGCTGCGGGCCTCGATGTCGAGAGCTTTGCGCCGCGCCTGTCGTTCTTCTTTGCGGCGCACAACCAGCTCTTCGAGGAGGTCGCCAAGTTCCGCGCGGCGCGACGCCTGTGGGCGCGCCTCATGCGCGAGCGCTTCGCTGCATCCGATCATGCGTGCAGACTCCGTTTTCACACACAGACTGGTGGCGTCACGCTGACCGCGCAGCAGCCGCTGAACAACGTCGTGCGCGTGACCGTGCAGGCGCTCTCGGCGGTGCTCGGCGGCACGCAGTCCCTGCACACCAACGCGTATGACGAAGCGCTGGCTCTGCCGACGGAGGACTCCGTTCGGCTCGCGCTCCGCACGCAGCAGGTGCTCGCCACCGAGTCGGGCGTCACCGACACGATCGACCCGCTCGCGGGCAGCTACTTCGTCGAGTCACTGACGGACCGTCTCGAGGCCGACGCACTCGCCCTCATCCATCAGGTCGACGAGCTGGGCGGCGCTGCACGCGCCATCCCGTTCTTTCAGGAGGAGATCCATCGCGCTGCGTACGCCCACCAGAAGGGCGTGGAGGCCGGCGAGATCGGCGTCGTCGGGGTCAACTGTTACCATACGGAGGAAGAGCGGCCGCGCATCGAGACCGCAGCGTACGCGGAGCTCGAGACGCAGCAGAGGGCCCGCCTCGCCACCCTGCGCACGTCTCGCGATGCCGCGGCCGTCGCTGCTGCACTCGACGACGTGCGCCGCACTGCACGAGCCCGGGACAATCTGATGCCGGCGCTGATCCGCGCCGTCAGGGCAATGGCTACGCTGGGCGAGATCAGTGATGTGCTGCGCGAGGAATGGGGTGTGTTCCGCGGAGTGGCGGCATAGCGGCGGATCGGCTAACATTCTGCAATGCCTACTTACGAATATCGCTGCTCGGCGGGACACGAGTTCGAGCACGTTCAACGAATGAGCGAAGAGCCCCTGCGCGTGTGCCCCGTATGCGGCGCGGCCGCGGAGCGGCTGCTTTCGCCCGGCGCCGGTCTGGTGTTCAAGGGGTCCGGCTTCTACATCACGGACTATCGCAGCGACTCCTACAAGAAAGCGGCCGCGGCAGATACGGGCAAAGCCAGCGAGGGCAAGGCGGGCGACGTCGGCTCATCCGGCCCCGCCCCCGAAAAGTCCGGCGGATCATCGACGGATGGAGGGAGCAGCAAACCGAAGCCGTCCGGCGGCTCCGACGGCGGGACGCAATCCGGAGGCGGCTCGAAGTCGGACCCCAGGGCCGGGTGATGGCGACAGCAGCACTGGTCGCGCAGCTCGAGCGTATTGCCGCGCGGCTCGGCGCGGTCGCACCCGTGCCGGTTCAGCTCGAGCGGCCGCGCAACCCCGACCATGGCGACTTCGCCTCCAATCTCGCCATGATGCTCGCCAAGCAGCTCGGCCGGCCGCCCCGCCAGATCGCCGGTGAGATCGTCGCCGCGCTGGACATCGACGAGGCTGGCATCGCGTCCGCCGAGATAGCCGGTCCCGGATTCATCAACTTCAGACTCGCCGCCGGGCGCGTCCAGGCCGGGGCGGCTGCGATCATCCGTGCGGATCGCTCCTGGGGCCGGTCGAAAACGGGGGCCGGCCGCCGCGTCCAGGTCGAGTTCGTCTCCGCCAACCCGACGGGTCCGCTGCACGTCGCGCACGGCCGCGGCGCGGCGCTCGGCGACGGCATTGCCTCCCTGCTCGAGTGGACTGGTCACGAAGTCTGCCGCGAGTTCTACGTGAATGACGCCGGCGTGCAGATCGACCGCCTCGCCGAATCCCTGGACGCGCGCTGGCTCGAGCTCACCGGCACGCCCACGCCCATTCCGGAGAACGGGTACCACGGCGACTACCTGAAGGAGCTGGCGGCAACGCTCGAGCACGAGCTCGGCGACGCCCTGCGCGGCATGCCGCGGGCCGCGCGCCTGCGCATGTTCCGCGACCGCGCCACTGCATTGCTGCGCGACGAGCAGGATGCTGTGCTGCGTGAGTTCGGCGTTCGCTTCGACGCCTACTATCCCGAGACGCGGCTGTACGAGGAAGGTCGGCTCGAGGAGACACTCGATGAGCTGCGTCGCCGCGACCTGGCCTTCGAGTCGGACGGTGCCGTATGGCTCCGCACGTCCGCCTGGGGCGACGACAAGGACCGCGTACTGGTGAAGAGCGACGGCTCATTCACCTACTTTCTGCCGGACCTCGCCTATCACATGGACAAGGCGCGGCGCGGCTTCGACCACGTGATCGACGTCTGGGGCGCGGACCACCACGGCTATGTTCCGCGCATGCAGGCTGCGCTGCGCGCGCTCGGCATGCCCGATTTCCTGGATGTCGAGATCGTGCAGATGGTTCGGCTGATGCGCGGCGGCACCGAAGTGAAGCTGAGCAAGCGCGCCGGTGATATCATCACCCTGAGCGATCTGATCAGCGAGACGGGCCCGGACGTCGCACGGTATTTCTTCCTGATGCGGCGCGGCGACGCGCAGATGCTGTTCGACCTCGACCTCGCACTGGATCATTCGGATAAGAACCCCGTATTCAAGGTGCAGTACGCGCATGCGCGCATGTGCAGCATTTTCCGCAAGGCGGGCGTCGAGCTGGAGAGCGTGACTGCGGAGCCGGACGCGCTCGCGCTGCTCGTGCACGCCACGGAGCAGGAGCTGATCAAGCAACTCGTGCAGTTCCCCGAGCTCGTGGAGCGGGCGGCGGCGGCGCACGCGCCGCACATGGTCTGCGACTATCTCGAAGCGACGTCGGGGCTGGTCAATTCGTGGTATCACGCCGGCAACCCGAGCCGCAATCCGGAGCTGGCCGTACTGGTGTCCAACGACGCGCTGCGGAGCGCGCGACTGTGCCTCACCCGCGCCGTCCAGATCGTGTTGCGCAACGGTCTCGAGCTGCTCGGATTGAGTGCGCCCGAGCGCATGCAGCGGGAGGAGTCCGAATGAGTCTGCTGGTGGTTGGGAGTGTGGCGCTCGACAGCATCGAGACGCCGTTCGGCAAGGTGCAGGACGCGCTTGGTGGATCCGCGACGTTTTTCAGCGCCGCGGCATCGCTGTACTGCGATGTGCAGCTCGTCGGCGTGGTGGGCTCGGATTTTCCGCTGCCGCAGCTCGCGTTTCTCGAGCAGCGCGGCGTCGACCTGAGCGGCGTCGAGCACGCCGAGGGTGAGAGCTTCCGCTGGTCCGGTGTGTACAGCTACGACCTGAACAGCCGCGAAACGCTCGAGACGCGACTGGGCGTCTTCGCCGAGTTCAAACCGAAGATACCGGACGCGTTCCGCGATGCCGAATGGATCTTCCTCGGCAACATCGATCCGGTGCTGCAGCTCGAAGTGCTCGAGCAGGTGCGTGCGCCGCGCTTCGTCGCATGCGACACCATGAACTTCTGGATCGAAGGGAAGCGGCCCGAGCTGCTCGCGCTGCTCCGGCACGTGGACCTGCTGATGGTCAATGACAGCGAAGCGCGCGAGCTGTCGGGGGATCACAACCTGCTCCGCGCGGCACGCTGGATCCAGGAGCGCGGCCCCGAAATGGTCGTGGTGAAGAAGGGCGAGCACGGCGCCATTCTGTTCACGCGCGAGTTCGTGTTCTTCGCGCCCGGGTATCCGCTCGAGGAGGTGTTCGACCCGACGGGCGCCGGCGATGCGTTTGCCGGCGGTTTCGTCGGCTACCTCGCGCGCGCAGGCTCGAGCGATCCGACGTATCTCAAGCGCGCCATGATCTACGGCTCGGCGATGGGCTCGTTCGCGGTAGAGCGGTTCGGCATCGACCGTCTCACGGACCTCACCTCTCGCGAAGTCCATGACCGCGTCTGCCAGTTCCGCGAGCTGACCGCCTTCGAGCAGCCGATCCTCGAGGAGGCGCATGTCTGATGCGGGCCTGAGCTATGGCGATGCGGGCGTGGACCGGCATGTCGCGGCACGCACCAAATCGCGCATTGCCGAACTCGTCGAATCGACGCGAACGGCCGACGTCGTGTCACGCGCGGGCGGGTTCGGCGGCCTGTTCCGCGTGCCGGCCGGGTTCCGTGATCCTGTCATGGTCTCCAGCGCGGATGGCGTCGGCACCAAGCTGAAGGTGGCCATGCGCGCCGACCGCCACGACACGGTGGGCGCGGACCTCGTCAATCACTGCGTGAACGACATCCTGGTCGAAGGTGCACGTCCGCTGTTCTTCCTCGACTACATCGGCATGGGTCGTCTCGAGCAGCGCATTGTCGAGGAGCTCGTCGAAGGTCTGGCGCGTGGCTGCCGTGACAACGGCTGCGTGCTGCTCGGCGGCGAGACTGCCGAGATGCCCGACTTCTACGCGCCCGGCGAATACGATCTCGCCGGCTTCATTGTCGGCATGGTCGATGACGGAGATCGGCCCGGCGCGCACCGCGTTACGGCTGATGACGTGCTGATCGGCCTCGCGTCGTCCGGCTTCCACACCAACGGCTACTCGCTGCTGCGACGCCTCTTCTTCGATACGCTGCAGCTCGATGTGCAGGACTCGTATCCCGGACTCGACGACACTGTCGCCGACGTGCTGCTGCGCCCGCACCGCAGCTACGCCACGTCGCTGCTGCCCCTCATCGGCAGCGGCACCGCCCATGCCCTCGCACACATTACCGGCGGCGGTATTCCGGAAAACCTGAACCGCGTGCTGCCCGGCGGCGTGCGGGCTCGGATCGATCGCGCGTCATGGGTCGTCCCGCCCGAGTTCCAGGCCGTGCAGACCCATGGCCGCGTGACCGACGAGGAGATGTTCCTCACATTCAACATGGGCGTCGGCATGATCGTCGCCGTCGGCCTCGAGTCCGCTGATGACGCGCTCCGCGCCCTGACGGCTGCAGGCGAGGAAGCCTGGGTGATCGGCAGCGTGGAAGAGGGTGACCGCGACGTGAGCATCCTGTGAAGCCGCTCCGGCGCCGTCCCGGTGTGTCCCTCGTCGCCGCGCTCCTGCCGCTGCTCGCACTGCCGGCCGCGACGAGCGGCCAGACAATGCGCTCGCAGTGCGCGGCCGCGGTCGGCCCTGGTGTCCAGAACTTCTGCGGCAACGTGACTGATGCCGCGCTCATACTGCAGCCTCGGCTGGGGCTGGCCGCGAGCGGCGGCAATCCGGTGCCGGGCACGGCGAGTACGCTCGGCATGCGCATCGGCAGCACGCCGCGCTTCAGCCTCGGTCTGCGCGCCACGGCAGCCGATGTCGGCCTGCCACCCGTGGAACGCGTCGCGTCCGACGGTGACGTCGACTTCCTCGTCGGTTCCGTGTCCATGGATGCGGCAGTCGGGGTGTTCGAGGGATTCAGTCTGCTACCGACGGTCGGCGGCTTCGCTTCCGTGGACCTGCTCGGCAGCATCGGCGTCGTGCCATTGTCGCGCGGTGAGAATTTCGATGGCGACGCGTCGGTGACGTGGGCCGTCGGTGCCCAGGTCGGTCTGCTGCGGGAATCGTTCACTGCGCCGGGCGTCACAGTGTCGGGCATGTACCGTCGGCTGGGTGATGTCACCTACGGCGATGCGACGCTCGCCGATCGCGACGCGTTCTTCAGCCTGACCGACCATTCCGTGAAGTCACTGCGCGCGACGGTCGGCAAGCGCGTCCTCGGCTTCGGCCTGCTCGCGGGCGCCGGCTACGACCGCTACACAGGCGATGTGATGGGCAGCGTGCGCGACGGCCTGCCGATCGATCCCGATCGCACCGTGGACTTCGGCGAGTCGTCGCTGTCGCAGAGCCGCACATCGTTCTTCGGCAACGCATCGTTCACGCTCATCATCCTGAACATGGCCGTCGAGCTCGGCTGGCAGGAAGGTGGCGACGCAGACGGCGACGCGACGGAACGGCTCGAGGATGGCTCCGTGTTCGGCGGCGTGTCCGTGCGACTGGTCATCTGAGCGTGGACGCGACCGACCCTGCAGCCGTCATGCGTCGGGCGCTCGCGCTCGCACGCAACGGCTGGGGTATGGTGCAACCGAACCCGCTCGTCGGCGCCGTCGTCGTCGCCGCGGGCGAGGTCGCAGGCGACGGCTGGCACGCGGAGTTCGGCGGCCCGCATGCGGAGTTGCTGGCACTGCGGGCTGCCGGTGATGCCGCCCGCGGCGCAACGCTGTACGTGACGCTCGAGCCGTGTTCCCACCAGGGCAAGACGCCGCCCTGCACCGAAGCGATCATAGCGGCCGGCATTGCCGAGGTGGTCTACGCGGCCGAGGATCCGAATCCCCGTGCCCGTGGCGGCGCCGATGTCCTGCGCGCCGCTGGAATCCGTGTCCGGGCCGGCGTCGAGCGTGCTGCGGCACGCAGCCTGAACGCGCCGTTCTTCCGGGCGTACGAGGCCGGCACCCCGTTCGTCACATTGAAGCTCGCACTCTCGCTGGACGGCCGCATTGCCGCGCGGCAGGGCGTCCGCTCGCCGGTCACGGGGCCGGCCGCGAATCTCGAGGTCCAGCGGCAGCGTGCGGGGAACGATGCAGTGGTGGTCGGCCTCGGCACCGTCGTGGCGGATGATCCGCTGCTCACCGTTCGTGACGTGCCGGTGCGGGTGCAGCCCGTCCGGGTCGTGCTCGATACGGAGGCAAGGCTCCCCGCTGCGTCGAAGCTGGCAACGACAGCGAACGAGGCGCCCGTCTGCGTCGTGTGTGCGCCCGATGCGGAACCGCGCCGCGTCGAGCAGCTGGAGGCCGCGGGCGTCCGCGTGCTGCGCGCCGCCCGCGCAGCAGGCGGCCTTTCCCCCGCCAGTGCCATCCGTGCGCTCGGCGAGGCCGGCATGCAGGCGCTTTTCGTGGAAGGAGGGGCGCGCCTGGCAACGTCGCTGCTCGGCGCTTCACTCGTCGACCGCATGCATCTCTACATCGCGCCATTCTTCTTCGGCGCAGCGGGCGTACCGGCATTCGCGCTCGCGTCCGGGCTGGACGGCTGGGCATTCACGAATTCCACGCTGCTCGGCGGCGATGCGCTCATGACCCTCGAACGAACGCAGGCCGGCTGATGTTCACGGGACTCATCACTGCGGTCGGCACCGTGTCCGATGCCCACCCGGTGAGCAACGGCCTGCAGCTCGCCATTGCAACACCGCCGTCGTTCATGGACGGCGTGCGGCCCGGCGACAGCATTGCGGTCGACGGGGTCTGCCAGACCGTCGTCGCGCTCGGTGCCGACAGCTTCACGGTGCTGGCGATCGACACGACGTTGTCGCGCACGACGCTGGGCCAGCTGACTGCGGGCCGCAGGGTAAATCTGGAGCTGGCGCTCGCGCTCGGTCAGCGCCTGGGCGGCCACCTGGTCCAGGGGCACGTGGACGGGGTGGGCAGGGTACTCTCCGTGGAGGAGCAGGGTGAGCACGTGCTCGTCACGGTGTCGCTCCCGCCGGAAGTCGCGGAGGTGACGGTGCTGCACGGCTCGATCGCGATCGACGGGGTGAGCCTCACGGTCAACGCGCTGCCCGCGCGCGGCAGCGCACAGGTGGCGCTGATTCCCTATACTTGGGGGCATACGAGTCTGAGCAGGCTCGAGCCGGGCTCGGCGGTGAACCTCGAGGGCGACATGCTCGGCCGGTTCGTCGTCCATTACCTGAAGCATCGCCAGGGCGAAGGAGACTGAGAACATGTCGTTCTCCCGCGTTGAAGACGCGATACGGGACATACGTGACGGCAGGATCGTCATCATCGCAGATGACGAGAACCGCGAGAACGAGGGCGACCTCGTCTGCGCGGCATCGTGCATCACGCCCGATCTCGTCAATTTCATGGCTACCCATGGCCGCGGCCTGATCTGTGTGGCGCTGACGGAAGAGCGTGCGGAGCGTCTCGACCTGTCACCGATGGCCAAGCGCAACACCGAGATCATGGGCACGGCCTTCACCATATCGGTGGACGCGCACCCGCGTTTCGGCGTCACGACCGGGATCAGCGCGCACGACCGCGCGCGGACCATTCAGCTGCTCGTCGATCCGGACACGCAGGCGACGGACCTGCGGCGGCCCGGGCACGTGTTCCCGCTGCGCGCAGTGCCGGGCGGCGTTCTCCGCCGCGTCGGCCAGACGGAGGCGTCTGTGGACCTGGCGCGGCTCGCGGGGCTGCCGCCGGCGGGCGTCATCTGCGAGATCATGAACGCGGACGGCTCCATGGCGCGGCGGCCGGAGCTGGAGATCTTCGCGCGGGAGCACGGCCTGAGCTTCATCACGGTCGCCCAGATCGTCGCGTACCGGCTGCAGCACGAACGCCTCGTGCACCGCGCCGCGGAGGCAGTGTTGCCGACGCAGTACGGCGAGTTCCGCGTCATCGCGTTCGAGAATCAGGTCGATCACCGCGAGCACGTCGCGCTCGTGAAGGGCGACGTCGAAGGCAAGCGCAACGTGCTCGTGCGCATGCATTCTGAATGCATGACGGGCGACATCTTCCATTCTCTGCGGTGCGACTGCGGCGAGCAGCTGCACGCAGCCATGCTGCGTATCGACGAGGAAGGTCTTGGCGCCGTGGTGTACCTGCGTCAGGAAGGTCGCGGCATCGGCCTCGCCAACAAGATCCGTGCATATGCGCTGCAGGACGCCGGCCAGGACACGGTCGAGGCGAACGAGTCGCTCGGCTTCAAGCCGGACCTGCGCGACTACGGGATTGGCGCGCAGATTCTGCTCGACCTCGGACTGACCTCGATCCGGCTGCTGACCAACAATCCGCGCAAGGTCGTAGGGCTGGAGGGCTACGGCCTGAAGATCACGGGCCGCGAACCGCTCCAGATCGTGGCGGGCGTGCACAACAGCCTGTACCTCGAGACGAAGCGGTCCAAGCTCGGCCACCTGCTCGAACAGGCGCAGGCCGGCGATGCAGAGGCAAAAAAAGACCTCGAGCAGGTGCAGGCTGACCTCGAAGTCGCCGAGCGCCGCACCGAGGTGCACGGATGACCGAGTTTGCAGGGCACGCGCGGAGCCACGGCGCGCGCGTCGGCATTGTGGTCAGCCGCTTCAACGACCTGATCACGGAACGACTTCTCGCCGGCGCCCGCGCCTGCCTGGCGGAGTACGGCGTCTCAGAGGGCGACATTGACGTGGCCTGGGTGCCCGGCGCATGGGAGCTGCCGCTCGCGGCGCAGCGCCTCATCCAGGCGCGCGGCTGTGCCGGCATTGTTGCGCTCGGCTGCGTCATTCGCGGCGACACGCCGCACTTCGACTTCGTCGCCGGCGCCGCCGCGACCGGCCTCGGCAGAGTTTCCGCGGATGCGGGCGTCCCCGTCGCATTCGGTGTACTGACGACCGACACGATGGACCAGTCGCTCGCCCGTGCCGGTGGCAAGGCTGGCAACAAGGGCTGGGAAGCGGCGCTGTCCACACTCGAGATGATGGATCTGACAAGGCAGCTGGAGCGTTCCGATGGCGCGTAAGCGGTCGCGCGCCCGCGGCTGGGCGCTGCAGGTGCTGTACGCGTGGGAGGTGCGCGGCGAGCGCGACCGCCTGCCAGACCTGCTGCACGAGTTCACGAGCTCACGCCGCGTCAGCCCGGAGGCACGGGAGTACCTCGAGACACTGATCACCACGCTCGACCTGTACCTCGAGCAGATCGACCGCACGATCGTCGGCTCGCTGCTGAACTGGCGGATCGAGCGTCTGTCCATCATCGACCGCAACATCCTGCGACTCGCCGCTGCGGAAATGCTGCACCTCGCGATCCCGCCTCGCGTCGTGATCCAGGAGGCGCTGCAGCTCGGCGAAAAGTACAGCACGGCAGAGAGCCCGCGGTTCATCAATGGTGTGCTCGATGCGCTGATGCGGGAGGCGCAGCTCGGGGGCAGGGCCCGCACGGGAGATCGAAGCTGAGGCTGCTGGTCATGAACTGGCAGGACCGGCAGAACCCGCAGGCCGGTGGGGCCGAACTGCATCTCCACGAAGTCTTCGGCCGGCTCGCCGCACTCGGCCACAACGTAACTCTGCTCGTTTCGGCGTGGCCGTCGGCGCCGGCGAGGACGGAGCTGGACGGCATGCATGTGCACCGGACGGGCGGCCGTCATTCTTTCGCTGTCGCTGGGCCGCGGTACTACCGGCGGCACCTCGGTGCCGAGCGATTCGACCTGGTCGTCGAGGACCTGAACAAGGTGCCCCTCTTCTCCCCGCTATGGGCGGGCCTCCCCGTGGTGCTGCTGGTGCACCACCTCTTCGGCGCGACGGCGTTTGCGGAGGCGAGTGCGCCGCTGGCCGCCGCGACGTGGCTGCTGGAGCGACCGCTGCCGCGACTATACCGGAAGGTGCCGGTGCAGGCCGTTTCCCGAAGCACGGCCGACGATCTGGCCGCCCGCGGCTTCGAGCGCTCCCGCATCACGGTCATCGAGAACGGAGTGGACCTCGTCTTCTACTCGCCAGACCCCGCTGTCCAGCGTTACGATATGCCAGTGGTCCTCTACCTCGGACGGCTGAAACGCTACAAGGGCGTGGATCTGCTGGTGCGCGCCATCGCCCGGCTCCGGGACCAGGGCTCTGGTGCGCGGCTCATCATTGCCGGACAGGGTGATGCGCGGCCCGCGATCGAAGAGCTGTGCCGCGAGCTGGACGTTGGGGACCGCGTGGAGTTGACCGGCTTCGTGAGCGAGGAGCGCAAGAGGGATTTGTTTCGCCGCGCATGGGTACACGCGCTCGCTTCACCGAAGGAAGGCTGGGGCATCAGCAACATGGAAGCTGCAGCGTGCGGCACGCCGACCGTCGCGAGCGACTCGCCCGGGCTGCGCGATTCCGTCCGGCACGAACAGACCGGGTTCCTGGTGCCCCACGGCGATGTCGCCGCACTGGCCACAAGCCTGCAGAGGATCCTGCACGACCCCGCGCTGCGCGACCGGCTGGGCGCGAACGCACGCGCGTTCGCAACAGGCTACTCCTGGGATCGCGCGGCCGCGGAGACAGAAGCGCATCTCCAGCGCGCACTGCATGTTCAATGACCGGAGGAGAATCGACAATGGAGTTCACGGTCCACGCCCGGCACGGCAAGGTTCCAGACTCGCTCCGCAACCAGGCGGTCAGGCGGTTCGGCCGCCTCGAGAAGATCGACAACCGGATAACGAGCGGCACGATCGTCTTCGATGGTGCGCCGAGCGGCCGACGCGTCGAGGCACGCCTCTACCTGGCAGGTGGGCCGCCCATAGTCGGCCACGGTGAAGGGAACACGATGCGCGGCGCGATGGAGGGCGCGCTGCACCGCCTCGAGCGACAGCTCAAACGGCGGCGTCGGCGCATGATCGACAGGCGCTCCCGACCTGTCGGGCTGCGGGAGACCGCGACCACGTGAAAGCCCTGACGGTAGAGGACATCTACCGCAGCAAGGGGCCGACGCTCGGTCTGGAGCTGCTTACGCCGGATGTCGATCTTCAGCGTGAGGTCGATTCGCCGACGCTTTCCAGCCCGGGCCTCGTGCTCGCTGGTTTTCGCGAGCGCTTCCTGCGCGGTCGCCTGCAGGTGCTGGGTGAGACGGAGATCAAGTTCCTGTTCTCGCTCGACGACGTCAGGCAGCGCGCCGCACTCGACGGCTTCCTCCGCCTTCAGATGCCCGCCCTGTTCGTCACGAAGGGACTCGAGGTCCCGCCCGCATTGATCGAGATGGCGACGGCGCAGGGCGTGCCCGTGCTCCGCACGGCCGTCAAGACTGCCCAGTTCTACCGGCGGCTCCAGCCGTATCTCGAGGAATGGTTCGCGCCCCACGCCACGGTGCACGGCTCGCTCGCCGACGTCTACGGCGTGGGCGTGCTGTTCACTGGCCGCAGCGGAATCGGCAAGAGTGAATGCGTGCTCGACCTCGTCGAGCGCGGTCATCGTCTGGTCGCCGATGATGTCATCCAGATTACGCGCCGCGGCAATGACATCCTGATCGGACGCGGCCACGAGATGCAGCGGCATCACATGGAGATCCGTGGCATCGGCATCGTCGACATTCGCACGCTGTTCGGCATCCGCTCGATCCGGCTGCAGAAGCGGATCGAGGTCGTCGTGCACCTCGTGGACTGGGACGACAGCGTTCAATTCGACAGGACCGGACTCGACACGGTCGAGATCGAGATCCTCGATGTGAAGCTGCCCAAGGTAGTGATCCCGCTGAACGCCGGGAAGAACATCACCGTGATCTCTGAAGTCGTCGCCATGAACCACCTGCTGAAATACTCCGGCGTGAATTCCGCGAGGCTGTTCAATGAGCGGCTGATGAGCACGATGCAGCCGGCGCGTGCATATCTTGAAGAGGACAATGAGTGAGCCGGCACAGATCCGCGCCGTGCTGCTGGGTCACGGCGGCATGCCGGACGGTATGGTGGATGCCGTGCGGCACATCACGGGCTGCGACGCCGACGTGCTGACGCCGGTGAGCAACCGCGGCAAGTCGCCCGACACGATGGCGGCGGAAGTCACCCGGATACTGGGCGATCGGCCCGGCATAGTGTTCACCGATCTGCAGAGCGGGAGCTGCGGCTTCGTCGCACGCAGGCTGACGCACGACGCGCCCAACCTCGTGGTCGTGTGCGGCGTGAATCTCCCGCTCCTGATCGACTTCGCAATGAGCCGCGGCGAGCCGCTCGACGTGCTGGTGCCGCGGCTGCTCGCGCGCGGCCGCGCCGCCATCGACTCCGCACCTTCCAGGCGGTAGGCAGGATGGCGATACTGCTGCTGCGCATCGACGAACGACTGATCCACGGTCAGGTGGTCGTCGCGTGGGGTTCGCAGCTGCGGCCGAACCGTATCATCGTAGTCGACGACGCGCTCGCAGCGTCCGAGTGGGAGCAGGAGCTGTACTGTCTCGGGCTGCCGCCGGCAATCACTGCGGAGTTCGCATCGGTCGAGGCGGCGCGCCTGCAGCTGCCGTCGTGGAGCGGGGCGGCTGATGGCGTGTTCGTGCTCACCCGCGACGTCGCCACCATGCTGCGCCTCGCCCGCGACGGTCTGCTGCGCGGGGCGGACGTGAACATCGGCGGCATCCACCACGCGCCCGACCGGCGTGAGGTGCTGCCGTACGTATTCCTGTCACTGGCCGACGCGGACCGGCTGCGCGAGCTTGTCGCCGAAGGGGCAACGGTCTCTGCCCGCGATCTGCCGTCGACGCGGCAGGTCACGCTGGACCAGCTGCTTCAGGGAGGCCAGAGATGAGCGTTGCCGCACTGCTCGTGCTCGGCGGCATCGTTGCGCTCGATGCCACCTCATTCGGTCAACTGATGCTGTCGCGGCCGCTCGTCGCAGGCACGCTCGCCGGCGCGCTCGTCGGCGCACCGCTCGAGGGCGCGCTGGTCGGTGCTTCACTGGAGGCGCTCTCGCTCACCGTGCTGCCCGTCGGCGCTTCGCGCTACCCGGACACCGGCACCGCCGCGGTTGCCGCTGCCGGTACGCTCGGTCTGGCCGGCAGCGAAGCGACGGCGCCGGCCCTGCTGCTCGCTCTCGTCTACGGTCTCGCGTGGCAGCGTGTGGCCGGCGCCACAGTCGTGGCCGGCCGCTACCTGAACGAACGCATGGTGCGCGCGGGGCAGCCGTCGCGCGCGCGGATGGACACGCTCATCGAGCATCGTCATCTCGAGACGATGCTGCTGGACGTGATCCGCGGGGTCGTGATCACCGCCGCCGCTGTGATGGCCGGTGTGCCGCTGCTGCTCATGGCCATCGAGCGCTGGGCGCTCCCCGCGAACATGGCCGCCGTGGCCATTGCAGTTTCGACCGCCGCCGTGCTCGCCGGCGCCGTGCCGCTGTTCGCGGAGGCGTCGCGCGGTCGCGCGTTCCTGGTTCTGGGGCTATTGTGCGGGTCGATACTGGCGCTCATTCGCTGACACCGCTGCCGCGGTCCATGGTATGGCGCGTGTTCCTGCGCTCCTTTGCGATCCAGGGATCCTGGAACTACCGCACGCTGCAGGGATCGGGCTTCGCGTACGCGCTCATGCCCGTGCTGCGCTGGGTCCACGGTTCGGAGGGCGACCGGCTGCAGGATGCGGTTTCACGCCACACCACGCTGTTCAATGCGCACCCGTATCTCTCGGGCGTGGTGCTCGGCGCGGTCGCCCGCATGGAGGCGGACGGCGAGGACCCGGCGCTGATCGAGCGCTTCAAGGTCGCGCTGCGCGGCTCGCTCGGCACGCTCGGCGACCGCATCATCTGGGCGGGGTGGCGGCCGGCATGCGTGCTGTTCGGCCTGCTCGTGCTGCTGGTCACACACTCCGCGGGCGCGGCCGTCATCCTGTTCCTGCTGATCTACAACAGCGGCCACCTGGCGCTCCGCTGGTGGGGGCTCAGCATCGGTCTGGAACACGGCCTCCATGTCGGTGAGCGGCTTCGGCGGGCACCGCTCACACGCTGGCACGGCGTCGTCGTACCGGCAGCGGCACTGCTGCTCGGAGCGGCGCTGCCGCTCGTCGCCGACGGCGCGCTGACCGGCACCCGGCTGAGTGCCGGCTGGGCACTCTGGCCGGCCGCGGCCGCATTCGTCGGCTGGCGGCTCGGCTCCGCCGTGCGCGGACCGGCCATCATACTCCTGGCGCTCATTGCGGCCGCCGGATTCCTCTTTCGGATCGGAACATGAGCTCCACCTGCGACTTTGAACGGACAGTCACGATCGTCAACGCACACGGTCTGCATGCGCGTCCTGCCGCCGAGTTCGTAAAGCTCGCAAGCACGTTCGACGCCGACATCACAGTGCGCAAGGATGACCTCGAAGTGAATGGCAAGAGCATCATGGGCATGATGATGCTCGCCGCCGAGTGCGGCAGCGCCATCACGATACGCGCAAGCGGCAGGCAGGGCGAAGCGGCAGTGCAGACGCTGACCGAGCTCGTCGAACGTCGCTTCGGAGAGAGCTGATGGGCTACCGCGACGGCATACCGGCCTCGCCCGGTATCGTGATCGGACCCGCGTACGTGCTGCGCTGGGAGCTGCCGCGGGTGCCTCACGTCACCGTCGAGCCAGACCGCGTCGAGGCGGAGATCGAGCGATTCCACGATGCGCGCGGCTTCGCGCAGGACCGGATCCGCGAGATCCAGCGGCAAACCGTCGACAGGCTGGGCCCGGTCGAGGCGCAGATCTTCGAGCCGCAGATCCTGATGCTCGACGACCACGACCTGGTCGCCGGCACGGTCGCCTACATCCACGACAATCACCTGTCGGCGCCGCGGGCCTTCGAGCTTCGCATCCTCGAGTTCCAGTCGGAATGGTCCCGCAGCGGCCACCCGATGATCATGGATCGCCTCAACGACCTCGATGACATCCAGGGACGTGTCATTCGCCGGCTGCTCGATGTCACCGATCCCGACATCGACCTCGGCGGCCTCGACGGCCAGGTGATCCTCGTCGCGCGCGATCTCACACCCAGCATCACGGTGCAGCTCGATCGCAACCACATCCTCGGCATTGCGACGGACGCCGGTACACGCACCTCTCACTCCGCCATCCTCGCGCGATCGCTGAACCTGCCTGCGGTCGTCAGCCTGGGCGACCTGGCGCAGAGCGTCACGTCCGGCCAGGAGCTCATTCTCGACGGCCGCGCCGGCCGGGTCGTGATCGATCCGTCGCCCGCCGAGGTGGATGTGTACCGGGCCCGCGACATTCGCACACGGGAATGGGAACAGGAGCTGATCCTGCTTTCGCATCTCGATGCCGTCACGCCCGATCACCAGCGCGTGCTGCTTCGCTCCAACATCGATCTGCCCGGCGAGGCGGCATGGGCGCGCAGTCATGGTGCGCGCGGCATTGGTCTCTACCGCACCGAGTTCTTCGTGGTGGGACGCAGCACACCGCCAGAGGAGGAGGAGCAGTACCGTGCGTACAGGGATGTGGTCGAGACGTTTCCCGACGACACCGTGTACATACGCACATTCGACCTCGGCGGTGACAAGTTCCCGCTCTTCCTGCACATGCCGCCGGAGGAGAATCCGTTCCTCGGTTGGCGCGCCATCCGCGTGTGCCTGGATACGCCCGACCTGTTCCGCGCGCAACTGCGTGCGCTGCTGCGCGTGACCGCGCACGGCGACGTGCGAATCATGATCCCGCTCGTGAACGAGGTCTCCGAGGTTCGCCAGACGCGGCTGCTGCTCGAGGAAGAAGCCGCAAAGCTGACAGCTGACGGTGTGCAGTACAATCACGGCTACAAGCTCGGTGTCATGATCGAGACACCTGCGGCGGCACTGACGGCCCCGGAGCTCGCCCGGTACTCGGACTTCTTTTCCATCGGGACCAACGACCTCGTGCAATACACGCTGGCCGTCGATCGCGGCAACTCGCGCCTCGCTCCCCGTTACAACCCGTTCCACCCGGCCGTGGTCCGCATGCTCGACATGACTGCGCGCGCCGGCGACGACGCGGGCATCGAGGTCAGCGTGTGCGGTGAGCTGGCGTCGAGCCCGCTCGGCGTGTTCCTGCTGCTCGGCCTCGGCATCAACGCGCTCAGCGTCGCACCCGCATCCCTGCCGGAGGTGAAGAAGGTCGTCCGCAGCGTGCCTGCAGCGGATGCGCGCCGCGCCGCCGCCAGAGCACTCAATGCCGGCACGCCGGAGGAGGTCATCGCGATTCTCACCGAGGAGATCGCACACTGGCTCGACCTCTCGCTGTTCACCGGCCGCTGGAGTACGGAGCCCGGTTCCTGAACGGCAGGCGGCCCTGCCAGGGCACGACCGGGATACCCGCGGGTACTGCACGCGTGAGCAGGATGAGCGGAGGAGGAATGGTAGAAGTCAAAGTTCAGAGCCTGGGTCTGGACCGGACGTCCAACACACCGGTGGTCATCCTGCAGGAACAGGATGGGACGCGTGTGCTGCCCATCTGGATCGGTCCGGGCGAGGCGAGTGCGATCGCAATGGAACTGGCGGGAATGAAGTTCGCCCGCCCGCTGACGCACGATCTGTTCGCCTCGCTGATCCTCGGGATGGGCGGCACGCTGCAGCGCGTGATGATTACGAAAGTGGTGGAGAGCACGTATTTCGCCGAGCTCATCATCCAGCGCAATACGGAGCTGATCAGCATCGATGCGAGACCTTCGGACTCGATTGCGATCGCATTGCGGATGGATGCATCCATCTACACGACCGACGAGCTGCTCGAGAACACCTCGGTCGAGATCACCGACGCATCGGAGCACGACTTCGTGCTGGAAAGCGAAGACGAGAAGCCCGGCTCGACCGCCGGCCTGACGCCCGATCAGCTGCGTGAATACCTGCGCCGCATGAATCCAGAGGATTTCGGCAGATTCAACCCATGACGCTCCGCATGCTCGTGCACGTCGTCGTGCTCCTGGCTGCTGCGGCCGTGTCGCCGGCTCGCTCAGCAGCTCTGCAGGCGCCGCTCACGGTCGAAGGTCGCGTTATCGGCCCCGACGGTGCGCCACAGGCGGACCAGGTGATGATGCTCCACCGGGTGGACCGCTCGGGCGGCGCGACCATCGCGGAAACGTCCAGTGGTGCGGACGGCAGCTACGTTCTGACCGCGCCGGCGAGCACGGACACCAGTGCCGTCTATTTCGTGGCCGCGCGCTACGACGGCGACCTCTATATCGGCGCTCCGTTCCGCCAGGGCCAGCCGGATCGTCTCGCACAACTCATCCAGGTCGGTGTCGCAGCGAACTCCGCAACCGCGCTGATGAATGCCGACGCGCCAGCTCCGCCCGTCGCTGGCCGGCCTGCGACTGGGCGCAGCTGGCTGCTGCTGCTCGTGCCGTTGCTCGGCGCTGCGGGTGTCGGCCTGTACGTGCTCACGGGCCGCAGCCGGATTTCGCCGGATCGCAAGCTGCTGCTGCGCGTCGCCGAGCTGGACGAGCGGATGCTCACGGCACCGCATGCGCACGGGCAGACGCTGCAGCAGGAACGCGATCAACTGATGACGCAGCTGCGGGCGCTTCCATGAGTGTCACGGCCACCGATGCGATCGTACTGCAGTGCTTTCCGTACGGCGAGACGAGCAAGATCGTTCGTCTGCTCACACGTACGGCCGGCGTGCACTCGGCCATCGCGAAAGGCGCGTCCCGGCAGCGCAGTCGCTACGCCGTGCTCGAGCCGTTCGCCGAGGGCGCGGCCTCTCTCTACATCCGCACTACGCGCGACCTGCAGACGCTGGCCGGCTTCGAGCTGGTGCGCAGCCGGCAGAGCCTCGGCCGCGACCTGATGCGGTTCGGCGGCGCATCGCTGTTGGCGGAGCTCGTGCTGCGCACGGCCAGCGAAGACCCCCACGAGGGCCTGTTCGATGCCGTTTCCGCCGGCCTCGATCGCCTCGCCGCCGCCGCCGAGCCGGACCTCGAGGTCACCGTACTGGCCGCGACATGGCACGCCATCGCGCTCATGGGCTTTGCGCCGGAGCTCGCTGCCTGCATCGAGTGCGGATGCGGCATCGACGAGGATCTCGACATCTCCTTCGACCACGCTGCCGGCGGCCTGCGCTGCGACCGCTGCGCTGCCGGCCTGCCGGGCCGCCGGATACCGCCGCGCGCGCGCGCCGCGCTCCGCTCGTTCACCACCGGAGTCCCCGTTGCCGTCGCGGTCACGGAAGGGCACTGGCGACTTCTCAGCCGCTACCTCGAGTACCACCTGATCGAGGGCGCGCCTCTCCGCTCACTCCAGTTTCTGGCGACCAGCCTCAGTGTAGGCTGAATGCGCCATCTCGTCCTCGGCACCGCCGGTCACATCGATCACGGCAAGACGACACTCGTCCGCGCCCTGACCGGTACTGACACCGACCGGCTGCCTGAGGAGAAGCGGCGCGGGATCACGATCGACCTCGGCTTCGCGCGCCTGCCACTCGACGACGCCCTCGAGCTCGGCATCGTCGATGTGCCGGGACACGAAGCATTCGTGCGCAACATGCTCGCAGGCGCAACGGGCATCGACATGGTCATGCTCGTCGTGGCCGCGGACGAAGGCGTCATGCCGCAGACGCGTGAGCACCTCGCGATCATGACGCTGCTCGGCGTATCCCGCGGCCTCGTCGCCGTCACCAAGGCCGACGCCGCTGAGGCCGAATGGATCGAGCTGGTGCAGGAAGAGGTGCGCGAGCTGCTCTCCTCTTCGCTGATCTCAGGTGCTGCCGTGCTGCCCGTCTCAGCCCGCACCGGCGCCGGCCTCGCGGCTCTGCTGACGGAGCTCGCCCGGCTCGCTGCCGGCGTGCCGCGCCGTCCGCAGGAGGACCTGTTCCGCATGCCGATCGATCGCGTCTTCACCGTGCGGGGTACCGGCACCGTCGCGACGGGCACCGTCTGGTCCGGCAGCCTGCAGCGCGACCAGCAAGTCCGCATCGAGCCCGCCGGCCTCACCGCACGCGTGCGGGGTCTGCAGCAGCATGGCGCCGACTGCGCCGAAGTCGGGCCCGGCTCTCGTGCCGCGGTGGCGCTGACCGGCGTGGACAGGCACGTGCTCAGGCGCGGCGACACGCTGCTTCGTGGTGATGGCTGGGTACCAGCCAGCATGCTCACCGTCGACCTTCACGTCCTCCCGGATGCAGCCGGGCCTGTCCGCCCGCGACAGCGGGTCCGCGTCCACATCGGCACGGCGGAGGCGCTCGCCCGCGTCGCGTTGCTCGCGCTGCCGCTGGAGCCCGGTGCCCGCGCGATCGCGCAGCTCCGGCTGGAAAGTCCGATCGTCGCCAGGACGGGTGACCACGCCGTCATTCGGTCGTACTCGCCCGTTCACACCATTGCCGGCGGAATCGTGCTCGAGCCTTCGGCCCCCAAACGCAAGCGCCTCGACCCCGGGACGGCCGCGGCCCTTCGCCGTCTTGGCGCCGACGACGCGGCCGTTTCCGCTGCCGTACAGCTCGCCGGCTCCGCCGGCATTCACCTGTCCCGGCTGCCGGTCCTGACCGGGCTGACGCCGGCCATGGCCGGCGCTGCTCTCGACGCAGATGCCGGGCTGCTGCTGGCCGGCGAGCGCGTGCTCCCGGCCGCCCCCCTGCACGCCTGCTGCGACGCTGCGATCGACTACCTGGCGGTGTGCCATGCGCACGCACCGCTCGCCGATGGACCGGAGCGCGAGGCCGTGCGCAAGGCGCTCGGCCCCGCTTTTTCGCCACTCTTCGACGTCGCCATCAGCCGCCTCCTCGACGACGGCCGCGTCGTGGCAGCCGGAAGCTGCCTGGCGCTCCACGATCACCGGCCGTCTCCCGATTCCGGTCAGCAGACCGTGCTTGTGCAGCTGCTCGCGCTCTATGACGATGCCGGGCTCCAGCCGCCCGACCTGCAGGAGCTGCCTGCCGACCTGGCTGCGCGCGAGGACCTGCCGCTCCTGCTCCGCCATCTCGAGCGCGACGGCCGGCTCACCCGACTCACCAATACCCGCTGGTGCGACACCGCGGCCGTCGCCGGCTGCATTGCCAGTCTGAGGTCCGCCCTGCCGACGGGCGCGCCATACCCTGTGGCGCGATACAGGGATGAGCTCGGCCTTACGCGAAAGCACCTGATTCCGCTTCTCGAATTCCTCGACCGCGCCGGCGTTACTCGTCGCATCGGCGGTGAGCGCGCGCTCACCGACCCGGTAGCGGAGCCGGCCGGCAGGCCGGGGCATGCCTGACTCCCGAATCTACGTGCTCGAGCTGATCGTCAATGGAGAACGAGCGCCGCCCCGGAAGATCGTGGTGGCCGATAGATCGAAACGCCGCGGACGTCGGGTCCGCGGCGTTTCTGGTTTCAGCCGGTATCGATCGTTCGCGTGAGCCGCGGAGCTACGCGCCTTTCACGACGTAGAGGAAACGGCCGCAGGATTCGCAGTAGTTGACGCGGTCGTTACGTCCGAGGTCGGACATCGCTCCCGTGGCCACGGCCGTGAAGCAGCCGTAGCAGGTGTCGTTGATGACAGGGACGACCGCCCTGCCGCTGGTCCTGGCGAAGCGCTCGAGCCGGCTGCGAACCGCAGGCGGGAGGTCCTGCTTCAATTCTTCGATCCGCTCGTCGAGCTGACGTACGGCTTCGCCGATATCGATGTTGAACTCCGTTTCCTCGACCTCACGGCCGCCATCCGCCTCCGTGAGATCGCGTCGCTGTGACTTGAGGTCCTGAATCTGGAGCAATAGCTCTAACTGGGGATGCATGCTGCCGCCTCTGCCACTACTGGGCCTTCTCTTGGAGGAGCGCGATGAACTCGTCGGGTGACTGCAGGCCGGCGAGGCGCTGAGTGATTTCGGGATCCTTCGCGAATTGTGCGAGCTTGCCGAGCACCGGGAGGTATTGATTGCTGACTTCGAGCGGCGGTGCGACGATCAGGAAGAAGTTGTAGACGGGCGCGCCGTCGATCGCATTGTATTCGACACCCTCGGGTTTCCTGCCGAATGCGACGCGCAGCTTGTTGACGACGAGAGAACGGCAGTGCGGAATCGCGATGCCCCGGCCGATCCCGGTGGAACCGAGGTTCTCCCGGCGTTTGAGCATCTTGAACAGGATGCTCTCACTCTTTTCGTCGAGCTTCAGGAGCGCAATGAGCTCCCGGAGAATCTCATCCTTGGACTCGCCGCGGACAGCCAGGTCGACGGCTTCTCTATTGAAGAATTCGCGTAATTCCATCCATGCCTCCATGATCCCGGTGCCCGCGGGCTGCGGACTCGGGGCGTGCAAACATAAAGGTGGGCTACGGAGGTGTCAAAACGGCTGGATCAGCGTTAGCTTCCAGGGCATGTTCGACAATCTTCTGGCGCAACTGCGCAACGGATCGACGCCGCTGTATCTGGCGCCGCAGGCGGGCGTGAGCGAATCGCCATTCCGGCGGCTGTGCCGCAGTTTCGGCGCGGACGTCGTCGTGAGCGAGTTCGTGAGCGCGGAGGGTCTGCGCCGCGGCAGTGAGCGCACGCACGAATATCTGCGCTTCCACGACGACGAGAGGCCGATCGGCGTGCAGATCTTCGGGGCCGATCCGGCGGCGATGGCGGAGGCCGCGGCGCTGGTCGAGGCGGCGTATGCGCCGGATTTCCTCGACATCAACTTCGGCTGTCCCGTGAAGAAGGTCGTATCGCGCAACGGCGGCTCCGGCTGTCTGCGTGATCTGGACCTCGTGCAGCAGATCATCCGCGCCGTGGCGGGCGCGATCAGCATCCCGACCACCGTCAAGATCCGCAGCGGCTGGAGCGATCAGCAACGGAATCCGGTCGAGATCGCGCTTCGCTGTCAGGACGCCGGCGCGCGCGTCCTCACGCTGCACGCGAGGTCGCGGACGCAGATGTATTCCGGCCATGCGAACTGGGATGAGATCGCCGCCGTCGTCGCCGCGCTCGACATTCCGGTTGTGGGCAACGGCGACGTCTGGTCCGGTGAGGACGCGCTGCGCATGAAGCGTGAGACGGACTGCGCCGGCATCATGATCGCGCGCGGCTCGCACGGTGCACCCTGGATCTTCGGTCAGGCGCGTGCTGCGCTCGACGGAGAGACAGTCCCGCCGTCGCCGAACGTGGAGGAACGGTTCCGCATCGTGCTGGAGCACGCACGTCATGCGATCGCGTTCCGCCACGAGCAGGACGGTGGCGAAGCGCGCACGATCCGCGAGTTCCGCAAGCACCTGGGCTGGTATACCAGGGGACTGCCGGGCGGCAAGGCGGTGCGCGAGGAGCTGTTCCAGGTCACGTCGCTGGACCAGGCTGAAGCAATTCTCGCACGGTACATGACTGCGGCGCGCACGCGGGCCGCTGCGTGACGCCGGACGTTCTGCTCCAGCTCCTGGAATCCGTCGCCGCCGGCCGCGCATCTCCGGGGACCGCACTCGCAAGACTGGCGTGGCTGCCGTTCGAGGACATCGCCGATGCCGCAGGCGAGTCCTACGCCCGGCTGGATCACCACCGCGCACTCAGGCTCGGCTTTCCCGAGGTCGTGTTCGCCGAGCGGAAGACGCCCGGCCAGACGGTCGGCATCTGCGGCCGGCTCGCCGACCGCGATGGCGGCTTTCTCGCCACCCGTGCCGATGAGGCGACACGCGCCGCGCTGGCCGCGACGTTTCCGGAGGCAGACGTCAACGATGTCGCACGCACCGTCTGGCTCGAATCACCCACTGCAGTGCGCGTCACCGCGCCGCCGGTGCTGGTACTGAGCGGCGGCACATCGGACATTCCCGTCGCGGAGGAGGCGGCAGTCACAGCGCGCGCGCTGGGACACGATGTCGACCGCCTCTACGATGTCGGCGTTGCCGGCATTCACCGCCTGCTGCACGACGGCGAGCGCCTGCAGCAGGCAGGTGTGGCCATCGTCGTCGCCGGCATGGAGGGAGCTCTGCCCTCGGTGGTGGGCGGACTGACGGGAGCGCCGGTCGTCGCGGTGCCCACGAGTGTCGGCTACGGCGCATCCTTCGGCGGCGTGGCGGCGCTGCTTGCGATGCTGAACAGCTGTGCCGCGGGAATCACGGTCGTCAACATCGACAACGGATTCGGTGCAGCATGCGCGGCGACGCGGATACTGCGTCTCATGGCCCGCCAGAGCTGACGCGGCCGGCACGGCGCGCGCTGGCCGGCACGGTCATCGTACTCGCCGTCGTCACGGCCTCCGGCGGCACCACATCGCCTCTGCTTCCCGCGCTCAGTGCACTGCTCATCCTCGTGATCCGGCACGCGCCTTCGCCGCACGCGCTGGCTGCACCCGCAGCCGCAGCAGCAGCACTGCTGATGACTGCTGCGTTGTCGGGCGACGCGGATTCGCGCGACGTCGCTGCCGCATTCCTGCTCGCGCTGTCGGCAGCGCCCGGCTGGTTGTGGCGTCGCGAATCGCGGCGCAGCACCCAGCAGCTGACGAGGCTGGACGACATCCTGTCGCAGGCCGAGCGCAACGACTCGGGCGAGGTGCCAGCGGCCGCAGATGAGCTGGCCGATCTCGAACGCGCACTGGGCTCGATCGCCGCACGCGTTCAGGCGCGTGCCGTCGTGCTGTGGGATGTGGACGGGTACAACGGAACTGCGCGCGCACGCGCCGGCTCCAGCGGTCGGCCAGCGAACGCGCTCCGGCTCTCGGGCGATCCGCTCGGCTGGGTCTGGGAGCAGGGCATGCGACTGCGCCTGGATCCACCGCCTCGCTGGTCACCATCCGGTCTCGTCGTCGTCGCCGACCGGCTGCGTCGCGAGGAGGAGCGAGGCCAGCTGGTGACGTACTCGTTCGATCCGCCGGACCTGCCGGCCGACGACGAACGCTTCGAGGAGGTCGCCGTCTACCTGCGCGGCATGCTGCAGCTGCAGGAAGCGCGCGCGGGTGCCGCTGCGTCCAGACGCAGGACGGACGCCCTCACGGACGGACTGAACCGCATACCCGGCGAGCTCGAGCTCGCCCCGCTCACGACTGAGCTGTGCATGACCGCAATGGCCATCACCGATGCGACCGGCGCCGCCATTGCCACGTGGACCGTCGATCAGGGCGAAGTCCTCGCCGTCGCGGGCACTGACGGCGGCCCCCGCGCCGGCGACCTGTTCGCGCCGCCTTCCTCCGAGCTCGCCCTCGCCGTGCGCGCCGACACGATCCTCGTCCGCAGTGCTGACGACTGGAACATCGGCCGCACTTGCGTAGCCAACCCGGACGAGAAATGGATCGTGCGCCCGCGCGCCATGGCCGCCATGCCGCTGCGCGGCACCGAAGGCGTCATCGGCGTGATCGCAGTCTGGACCAGCCGCGCTCGCAGCTTCGATCCCGATGGGCTCGAGCTCCTCTTCGCGCTCGCACCCTATGCCGCGCTGCACATCGAGCACGCCCGACAGTACGGCACGCTGAAGGAGACGGCCGACCGCGATCCACTCACGCTGCTCAAGAACCGGCGCGCTTTCGACGAGGTGCTCGACACCGAGACCACCCGCTTCGCCCGCTACTCCCGGCCTCTGTCCCTCCTCATGCTCGACATCGACCACTTCAAGGCTGTCAACGACACGCACGGTCACGAGGCCGGCGACGAAGTCCTGCGTCAGGTCGCCCGCAGCATCACTGCCTGCATCCGCGACGTGGACACGGCCGCCCGGCTCGGCGGCGAGGAGTTCGTCGTGCTCATGCCCGAGACCGACATTCCGCCCGCTCTCGAAGTCGCGGAACGGATACGCAGCGTCATCGGCGAGACCTCCATTCCGTGGCGCGGTTCCACGCTCTCCGTCCACGTATCCATCGGCGTCTCGTCCTGTCCCGCCGCCGCCGCGCATCCGCGCGAGCTCATCGGCACAGCCGATGCCGCGCTCTACAAGGCGAAGGAGGCGGGGCGCAATCGTGTGGTGCGGGCAGACATCGGGGCGGGGAAGGCGTGAACGGGCACGGGAGAAGGGCCGGGGTCGCGCGGGGAAGGCTTACGTGTACGGGAAAGGCTGAGGCCCATGCGCACGTGTGCGGTGCCACGTAAGGCGTTGCGGTGTCACATGGTTACTGGCGTCATCCATTGACGCGGGGCGTTGATTGCGTTATGTTTCCGGTGCAGGGGCCGATCTGGATTCGACGTGTTTAGTGAATTCGGGACTGCGTGCCGAGGTGCCGTCACCTCGTTAATAAGCGGCAACTTTCATAAGTGCCAACAATCAACTGGCATTGGCTGCGTAACTAAACCTTACGCTACCCGTTTCCAAAGCTGCCGGGCCTCGAGGCGGAGTTGGAAGCGTCGCTTGAATCGGGCTGGTCCACAGGAGTCGCTTTGCCGATCGTGGACGAGACAACGCAAAGCTGGTCCGTGAGAGGCTGTCTACCGGCCGACTGATCGGACGAGAAAAACTGAACGGTAGAACACGCACGTAGATGTTTCGCTGGATCTATTCGCGGACGCGGGTTCGACTCCCGCCGGCTCCACT
>JBBEBA010000053.1:0-98430 GCA_040882575.1 Gemmatimonadota bacterium | reverse complement strand
GTGGCGCTCCGGGCCTGCTTGTGGCAATAACGGGAGGCGACGCGTTGTATGTCAGGGGCACCAGCGCTGCGGCGGGGACTGTTCCCACGACGGCGCGCGGAAGATAAATTGGGCCACTGTACCCTGACACGTGGACCCGTACCGAAGGGGCTGCATATGGAAGACACGCATCGCGTGCGAGGCTGGGGAACGCTGCTGCTCCCGGTCTGCCTGCTCGTGAGCCCGGGCTGCTATACTTATCACGAGACGTCGGTCACCGCCCTGGAGCCGGACGAAGCGGTGCGCGTGACGCTGAACGCCGCTGGCGCCCGCGCCGTCCTTCCCGGCGGCGGCGGCGCCGAGAGCTTCGAGGCGCGCTTCACGGAGGCCGCGCCCGACACCCTGGTCTTTTCCGTATGGATCGGCGCCGCGTACCGCGGCACACCGTTCGAATCGACCTACCAGCGCATCGTCGTGCCGCGCTCCGACGTCCGGCTGGTCGAAGACCGACAGCTATCGCGCAATCGGTCCGCCCTGGTGGCTGCTGGCGTCATCGCCGCGATCGTCGTCCTGATCGATCAGCTCGACTGGGTGCCGATCTTTTCCAGAGACGGTGGTGGGGGCACAATTGATCCGCCGGAGACGGAAGGCGTCATTCTGCGGCGCTGAGGGCGAACGGCCGCGGGATCATCCCGCGGCCGTTCATCTGATGCGGTCGGCACCCTTCATGATCACATCTATGACGCCGCGCTCGTGGCCCATGCCGAAGCGCGCGCTCGCTTCTCCCGGCTCGTAGTATCGCAGCTCCTGCAGGTCATCCGACCTGATCCGGTGCAGTGCCTCGACGGGGCCCATGTAGTTCCCACCGAGATAGACCGATGCCACATCGGGCGCGGAAGTCAACATGGCCGATGGACCCCGCGTAGACAACCAGTCCGGCCTCAGCCGCTGCACCGCCTCGTAGGCGCTCTGCGCGTTGACCGAGGCCATCTGGTCGGAAGTGATCACATTGCCCCGGCCGGCCGGTGCGCCACTCGGGCGGGGCGCACAGGCCAGGCACAGAATCAGGGTGGCGGTCAACAGGCCGAAAACTCGCGAGATCATACCCAGCCCCATTCATCAGAGTGCAAGTCGATATACCGGTAGACGAACACAGGCACGCCGCCCTTGCGGACGGCGTGCCTGTGTTCGCGTGAAGCGCCGCCGCCTAGAACTGCGGCGGCGAGCCGGACGCCCACCAGACCTCGACGAGCATTCCCTCCAGGCCGGTCGGGATACCGGTCAGCGCTATGTTGTCCGAATTTCGCTCCATTTCACCAGCCGGCGTCCGAATACGCTGCGGAATTCCATCCACCATCGCATCCGGGACCACCTGGACTACCGGGAAGCCGGTGCGGCGCCAGTCGCTCCACACCTCGACGCCCCGCAGATAGTTGACGAGGTACTTCTGCGTGATGATGGCCTCCAGCGGGTTGGCCGCCGCCGTGAGCGGCGGCAGTGCTGCCATGTAGACATCGATGTCCGCCTGCGGCACTTCCAGCCGCTCCATGTTCAGCCTGACACCTTCACGATAGGGTGCGTCCGCCGCGGCGGCGCCGGACAGGTTCAGCCGCGCCTCGGCCTCGATGAATTTCGTCTCCTCATAGACGAACAAGACGTTGTCGGCGCTGTCCGCGCCGAAGAATTCGCCGATCCGCGAGATGGCGGAGTCCGGCTCCCCGGGCATCGCGTTCGGATGGCCGCGGTACACGGGAGCTGCCAGGGTGTCTGCCAGAGTGCATTCCTCGCGCTGGTAGCCCCCCCCCGCCGGGCAGATCAGGTGCGCGCGCCGGACCATCGTGTGAATGCGCGGGTCGTTCGTGCTCTGCAGCAGATCAACCATGTACTTCGACGCGCGGCTGATCTCACCGTACCCCTCATTGGAGAAGTGATCGAACGGGTTGTTGGCATCCTCGCCGTCGTACAGGAAGAGCGGAGCGTCCGTGGGGCTCGCCATGCCCGCGGCGAGGGCGGTGAGAGCGGACTGCGCGCGCTCGGCTGTGTTCTCACCTGGTGCGTACGCCAGGCGCAGGTGCATGCGGGCCTTCACCGAGTTGGCCAGCCGGACCCACTTGCCCATGTCGCCCTTGTAGACGATGTCGGTGTAATCCACCGGGAACGGATGCGTGGTCTGCATCTCCGCGATCGCCTCGTCGATCAGCGTGAACGCCGCGGCATACACTTCCTGCTGCGAATTGTAGGCGGGAGTGCGGTTTTCCGTGTCGAACGCCTCGGTGAACGGGATCGGGCCGTACACGTCCGTCAGCAGGGTGGCGGTCCACGCGAACATGAACTTGGCGATCCCGTGGAACTGCATCTGTCCGCTCGCCTCCGATGCGGCCATGATGTTCACGGCCTCCTGCATCACGTCTGCATAGCCGGCGTTCCAGAAGCCGTTCGCATCGAGGTTCCCGACCTCGTACAGCCGATGCTCCTCGTAGGTGTGATCGTCCGCGTTGTGCGACCACTGCATGGTCCACATGCTGCCCCACGCTGTCGGGCCCGTGAGGTTGCCGTATCGGGATTCGGCGGGCGCGAGTACCCCGTGCCCGAACCGGATCAGCATGCCCGGCAGGACGAGCTCCATGGCCACGCTCTGCGGGTTGTTCGGATCATCGTTGACGTCCAGGAAGCTGTCGCAGCCGCCGGCCGTGACGGCCAGCGTCAGCGCAGTCATGGTCGCCGCTGCCCTGAATCGAGTCATTGCCTCGTATCCCTTCATGATGGTAGTCATGATCAGAAGTTTGCCCGCAGACCGATGCTGTAGCTGCGCATCGGCGGCGCAACGAACATATGATAGTAGTTGCCGCCCGGGTTTTCGGAGCCGTAGTTGCTGCCTGACGGGTCGACGTACGAGAAGTCCGACCAGATGTGCAGGTTGTTGCCCGTCGCGTAGATCGACGCACTGCCCGCACCGACCGCGCTCAGCAGGCTGCTCGGCAGGTCGTACGACAGCGAAACCTCCTGGAGCCGCGTGTGCGTGCCCGGCTCGATGTTGTTCTCGCTGCGGAGGTAGCCGCCAAGCTCTTCCCTGTAGTATTCCTCATCACGGACGGTCACGATGTCGTTCGGCTGACCATTGCTCGCCTTGACGCCCTCGTAGATGAAGCTGGAGCCACGATCCAACGTCCAGTCGTGGACGCCGCGGTTCACCGTGTAGTTCAGCGTAAAGTTGAAGATCTGGCCACCCTGGACACGGCTCACCAGTCCGCCCACCTGGAACGGCCCGTAGCGGAGCTGGCTGTAAACATTGCCGATCCAGTCCGGCTGCGTCTCACCGAGCACCTTCAGCTCGTCGTCCATGAGCGGCCAGCCGTAGTAGAGATTCTCGGAGCCGTTGTCCAGGAACTCGTCATCGTCGATCAGGATCTGGCCGGCATCGTTGCGCTGGAAGCCCCTGCCCCAGATTATGCCGTACGGAGAGCCTGCCCTGATCTGAACGCTCGGGGCCGAGTAGCCGGCCAGCTGGATCTGCGTGACGCCGGGCGCCAGCTCGATGACGCTGGACTTGTTCTTGGTCCAGTTCAGGTTGACGTTCAAGCGCGCCTTGGCGGTCTGCAACGGCACTGTCTGGAGCGACAGCTCGACGCCCTCGTTGCGCAGGTCGCCTGCGTTGCGAGTGATCTGGGTATAGCCGGTAGCCGCCGAAGAGGGCACCGGGAAGATCTGGTCGTAGCTGCGCTTGTCGTAGTAGGACATGTCCACACGTGCGCGGCCGCCGAGCAGGCGGAGCTCCGTGCCGATTTCGTACTCGGTCGTGCTCTCCGGCCTAAGGTCCGGATTGCCGAGGCTGTTGCTCTGGGTATACGCCAGGCTGCCGTTGTACGGGTAGGTGATCCCGCCGCCCGCACTGTTGTAATTGGTGGATAGCCGGTAGGGCGGCGCGTCGCTGCCGACCTTGGCGACGGACAGGCGCAGCTTGCCGTAGTCCAGCCACCGGTTGTTGATGCCGAGCGCGTCCGTGAAGACGACCCCGAGGCTGGCCGATGGATAGAAGTAGCTGTTGTTGCCGAGCGGCAGGGTCGAGCTCCAGTCGTTACGAGCTGTGCCCGTCAGGAATGCCCAGTCGCGGTAGTCCACGGTGAGCTGCGAATAGAGGCCGATCAGGCGCCGCATCTCCTTCAGGTCGCCGTTCACGCTCTGCTGCTGGAAATTCTCCAGGTTGTAGTAGCCCGGGATAACGATGTCCCGGCCCTCGCCCCCCAGGTATTCGTCCTCGCGGTGCACGACGTTCAGGCCGGCGAGGCCGCTGATCGTGAAGTCACTGGTGACCGGCGTACCGGTCAGCGACAGGATCAGGTCGTCGGTGATGCCGGTGCGCGTGAAACGCTCCTGCTTGGTGGTACCTGACGTCTCGCCCTCGGCGGTCCGCCACGGGCGCTCGTTCTGGTTGGACGTGCGGGTCTCGAGATACGTATCGAGGCCCATGCGGTTGGAGAGGTTCAGGTTGTCGAGGATGTCGAACCGGAAGTACTGCGAGCCGATCCAGCGGCCCGTGACGCCCTGGCGGTCCTCGTTCTCCGCATTCCACAGCGGGTGCGGCTGGTTGTTGTTCCACATGACGGGCGTGCCGTCCTCGTTCCAGGCCTGGCGGATGTCGCGGTTCGGTGTGAGGTACTGGAGGTCGCGCTCGAGCGACTGCCAGCCCTCCGACAGCCAGACGTTCTTGGTGTTGGCGTACATGACCGTCGTGTTCGAGTTGAGACGGTCCGTGAGCTGGAGCGTGACGTTTGCGTTCAGATTGAGTCGGTCCAGAGTCGTGTTCGGTGTGATGCCGGAGTTGCTCAGATACGACCCACCGAGGTTGAACGAGCCGCCCGAACCGATGCCGCCCGTGGCGGTGAGCGACGTGGTGGCGAGCTGACCGTTGTTGTAGAAGTCCTTGCGCGGGTCGACCATGCGGACGCTGCCGCCCTCGTGGGCGAGGATCTCGGCCGAGAGGCTGTCCTTGTGGGGGCCCCATGCGTTGTTGGTTGTCGGGGTAGTGAAGCCTGCGTCGTAGTAGGCCTGCTCGCACCAGCCGCCGCGGTTGTTCGGCTGACCGTTGCAGTAGAAGCCTTCACGGCCGGCAGTGTAGGTCTCCTGGATGCCTTCGAGCACCGGCAGCTGCGTCTCGTAGCGCGTGTTCAGCGAGAAGCGCGTCGGCATGCCGGGCTGGCCGGACTTCGTGGTGATGATGATCGCGCCGTGCGCGGCGCGCGAGCCGTACAGCGCCGTTGCCGCAGCGCCGCGCAGGACCGCGATGTCCTCGACATTGCTGAGGTCGATGTCCATCGAGCGGCTGCCGGCCTGTCCGGTTTCCAGCGGGTTGTTGCCGTTGCCCTGGCCGGCGTAGCCGCCCTGGGTTTCGACATCCATGCTGACCGGCACACCGTCGATCACGTACAGCGGCTGACCGGCGCCCATGAAGGAGGACTCACCGCGAATGGTGACGCGGGCCGAGGCGCCGGGGCGGCTGCTCGACTGCACGACCTGCACACCGGCGACCTTGCCCTGAAGTGCGCTGGTGATGTTGGTCTGCGGCGTCGTCGCGAGGCGCTCGGCGTCGATGTTCTGGACCGCATAGCCGAGGCTGCGCTCGGAGCGCTCGATGCCGAGGGCGGTCGCCGTAATGCCGTCGATGCTGATGGCTTCCTGGCTGAGGCGGAAGTTGGCCGAGGCCGTGCCGCCCGCCGTGACCGTCACGCTCTGCTCCGACGAGGCGTAGCCGAGGGTCTGGACGCGGATCGTGTGCGTACCGACCGGAATGTTGGGTAGCAGATACCTGCCCTGCGGGTTCGTGAGCATGCCTTCGCCGAGTGCGGGGATATGCACCTGCACTCCCGCGAGCGGCTCGCCGGACGTGGCATCCACGACCGACCCGGTGACAGTGCCGGCGCCCTGCGCGAAGGCGACACCGGATGTCGCAAGCACGAGAGCGGTTCCGGCCGCGATTCGATTGATCCAGGACAACATCCCAGACCTCCTAGGATTGGGGGGAGAACCATTTCCGCTGATCGCGGAAGTACAGGGCACAGCGCCGAGCGCGGGAGCGCTCGAATCCGGACGGGTCATGCGTGACTCCAGTCGGTAGTCAGACGGTGTGTACAGCAAGAACGCGTGGGGTGCGGACAGTGTGACAGATCGGACACATTATGGGACACGCAGGGCCATAAGGCAAGAACGGCGGGATCTGGCGGCCGGCCCACGGGACGGGCGGACCGACCCACAGAGCCACCGGTCGGGATCGAACCGACGACCCCTCGATTACAAATCGAGAGCTCTACCGCTGAGCTACGGTGGCGAGGCGAGCGAATGTAACACCGGCGTGCCCGTTTTTCCACCGAGCGCAGCTGCGACCGAGCGCAGAGCGGCGCGCGCCGGCACCGGGGAGAAGCCAGGTGCCGGTCCCCCCTGGCTGGGAAACGGGCACGCCGCCCTGATGGACGACGTGCCCGCTCGCATCCCGGAGTCCGGCGCAGGCTACTGTGGGGGCGTACCCGACGCCCACCAGACTTCGGTGAGCATGCCGACTAGTCCGGTGTGAATGCCCGTTGCCGCCACCTGCTCGACATTGTACGACATCTCGCTCTCGGGCGTACGAATACGCTGCGGTATACCGTCGATCATGGCGCCCGGCACCGGCGTCATCAGCGGATAGCCCGTCCTGCGCCAGTCGTTCCAGACCTCGACCGTCAGGAAGTTCGCAATGTACTTCTGCGTGATGATGGCTTCGAGCGCGCTCGCCTCGGAGCTGAGCGGGGGCAGCGCCGCCAGGTACGCCGTGATGTCCGCCGCCGGCACCCGCAAGCGCTCCATGCTGGCGCGGATGCCATCACGGTACGGCGCATCCGCCGCCGCCGCCCCGGACAGGATCAGGCGTGCCTCGGCCTCGATGAATCTGGTCTCTTCATAGCGGAACCACACGTGGTCGGCGCTGTCGGCGGCGAAGAAAGGACCGATCGCCGAAATCGCGGAGTCGGGCTGCCCCGGCGAGGCGCTCGGGTGACCGCGAAATACGGGCGCCGTCGCCACCGTGCACTGCTCGCGCTGGTAGCCGGGCCCGTCCGGACAGACGAGCGTGGCGGACGCGAACAGCACCGGCAGCCGCGGGTCCGCCGTTCCCCTCAGCAGCTCGACCATGAACTCGGACGAGCGGGCGTTGTCCGAGCCCTGGTTCTCACCGGCGCCATCCCCGAAATAGTAGAACGGCTGCTCGGAGTCTTCACCGCCCTCATACGCGATCACCGGAGCGTCGGCGGGACCGGCCATACCGGCCGCCAGCGCCGTGAGGGCCGACTGCGCGCGTTCCGCTGCGCTCTCGCCCGGCGCGTACGCAAGATGCAGGTGCAGCCGGGCCTTGACGGAATTGGCGAGCCTGACCCACTTGCCCATGTCGCCCTTATAGAGGATGTCAGTGTACCCGACGGGGAAAGCATGGGTGCTCTGCATGTCCGCAATCGCCTCATCGATCAGGGTGAAGGCGGCCGCGTAGACGGACTGCTGCGTGTCATACACCGGCGTTCGGTTCGCCGTGTTGAAGGCCTCGGTGAACGTGATCGGGCCGTACGCGTCGGAGACCTGCGTGGCGGTCCACGCCAGCATGAACTTCGCGATGCCGCGGAACTGCGTCTGGCCGCTCTCCTCGGAGCGCGCCATGATGTTGACGGCCTCCCGCATGACGTCGGCGTAGGAGCGGTCCCAGAACCGGCTCGCGTCGGCGTTCGCCACCTCGTAGAGCCGATGCTCGGCGTAGGTGTGCGTGTCACGATTGTGCGACCACTGCTGCATCCACTGGCTCCCCCAGGCCGTCGGGCCGGTGAGGTTGCCGTAGCGCGACTCGGTCGGCGCGATCACCTCGTGCCCGAAGGCCATGAGCATGCCCGGCAGCGTGAGCTCCATGGCCACGTTCTGAGGGTTGTTCGGGTCATCGTTGATGTCCAGAAAGGTGTTGCAGCCACCGGCCGCAGCGGCCAGCGCCAGCGTCAGCGCCAGCGTCGACCGGGTGGCCGCTCTCCTGTGCCGGGTCATTGCGTAATGTCCCTTCATGATGATCCCCATGATCAGAAGTTGGCCCGCAGACCGAAGCTGTAGCTGCGCATCGGCGGCGCGACGAACATGTGGTAGTAGTTGCCGGCCGCGTTGTCGGAGCCGTAATTGCTGCCGGACGGATCGCCGTAGGAGAAATCCGACCAGACGTGCAGGTTGTTGCCGGTCACGTACACGGACGCGCCAGCGGAACCGACGATGTCGAGCAGACGCTGCGGCAGGTCGTACTGCAGCGAGAGCTCCTGCAGACGCGTGTGCGTGCCGGACTCGACATTGTTCTCGCTGCGCAGGTAGCCGCCGAGCTCGTTGCGGTAGAAGTTCTCGTCCCTGACGATCTCGATGTTGTTCGGCTGACCGGTGCTCTCGAGCACGCCGTCGTAGACGAAGCTCGAACCGCGATCTTCGGTCCAGACGTGGACGCCGCGGCCGACGGTGTAGTTCAGCCTGAAATTGAAGATATCGCCGCCCTGCACACGGCTGACCAGGCCCGAGGCGGTGAACGGTCCGAGGCGGAACGAGCTGTAGATGTTGCCGAGCCAGTCGGGCTGCGTCTCGCCCAGAGTCATGGGCGTGTCATGCATGATGGGCCAGCCGTAGTGCGTGTTCGGATCACCATTGAAATCCAGGGGATCATCGTCAATGATGACCTTGCCGGCATCGTTGCGCGCGAAGCCCCAGCCGTAGATTATGCCGTAGGGCTGGTCCGCCATGATGAGGATGCCCGACGACGCGTAGCCGGCGAGCTTGAGCTGCGTCACGCCGGGCGACAGCTCGAGCACACTGGACTTGTTCTTCGTCCAGTTCAGATTGACGTTCCAGCGCGTGTTGGCGGTCTGAAGCGGCACGGTCTGGAGCGTGAGCTCGATGCCCTCGTTGCGCAGGTCGCCGGCGTTGCGCGTAATCTCGGTATAGCCGGTGCCCGCCGACGTCGGCACCGGGAAGATCTGGTCGTAGCTGCGCTTGTCGTAGTAGGAGACGTCGAGGCGCGCACGGCCCTCCAGCAGACGGAGCTCGGTGCCGATCTCGTACTCCACCGTGCTCTCCGGCTTCAGCTCCGGGTTGCCCAGGCTGTTGCCCTGCAGATACGCCAGGCTGCCGTTGAACGGGTACTCGACGTAGCCTGCACTGGAGTAGTTGGTGGCCAGCCGGTAAGGCGGCGCGTCGCTGCCGACCTTGGCCGCGGACAGGCGCAGCTTGCCGTAGTCGAGCCACCGGTTATTGATGCCGAGCGCGTCGGTAAACACGATGCCGAGGCTGGCCGACGGGTAGAAGTAGTTGTTGTTGTCCAGCGGCAGCGTCGAGCTCCAGTCGTTGCGCGCCGTCAGGTTCAGGAACGCCCAGTCACGGTAGTCCACGGTCACCTGCGAGTACAGACCGATCAGGCGCCGCATCTCGCGCAGGTCGCCGCTCACGTTCTGGTTCTGGAAGTTCTCTATGTTGTAGTAGCCGGGGATGACGATGGTGCTGCCCGTGCCGCCGAGGTACTCGTTCTCGCGGTGGACGATATTCATGCCCGCGAGGCCGCTGACCGTGAAGTCCTCCGTCACCGGCGTGCCGGTGAGCGATAGAATCAGGTCATCCGTGATGCCGGTACGGCTGAAGCGCTCCTGCTTCGTGGTACCGGAGGTCTGGCCCTGCGCGGTCCGCCACGGCCGCTCGTTCTGGTTCGACGTGCGGGTCTCCAGATACGTGTCGAGACCCATGCGGTTGGACAGGTTCAGGTTGTCGAGGATGTCGAACCGGAAATACTGCGAGCCGATCCACCGACCCGTCACACCCTCGCGAGACTCGTTCTGCGCCTGCCACAGCGGGTGCGGCGAGTTGCTCCCCCACATTACGGGCGTGCCGTCCTCGTTCCAGGCCTGGCGCGTGTCGCGGTTCGGCGTCAGGTACTGGAGGTTGCGCTCGATCGACTGCCAGCCCTCCGTGAGCCAGACATCCTTTGCATTGGAGTACATGACCGTCGTGTTCGAGTTCAGACGGTCCGTGAGCTGGAGCGTGACGTTCGCGTTCAGGTTGAGCCGGTCCAGCGAGGTATTCGGCGTGATGCCCGAATTGCTCAGGAAGGTGCCACCGAGATTGAACGAGCCGCCGGTGCCGATGCCGCCCGTCGCCGTCAGCGACGTCGTCGCCAGCTTGCCGTTGTTGTAGAAGTCCTTGCGCGGGTCGATCATGCGCGGCACGCCGCCCTCGTGGGCCAGGACCTCGGCCGACAGGCTGTCAATGTGCGGGCCCCACGCGTTGTTCGTCGTCGGGCTCGTAAAGCCTGCATCGTAATAGCCCTGCTCGCACCAGCCACCGAGGCTGTCCGGCGCACCGTTGCAGTAGAAGCCATCGCGACCGGCCGTGTAGGTCTCCTGAATACCCTCGAGCAGAGGCAGCTGCGTCTCGTAGCGCGTGTTCAACGAGAAGCGCGTCGGCATGCCGGGCGCGCCTGACTTCGTCGTGATGATGATGGCGCCGTGTGCGGCGCGCGAGCCGTAGAGCGCAGTCGCCGCCGCGCCGCGCAGGACGGCGATGTCCTCGACATTGTTCATGTCGATGTCCATCGAGCGGCTGCTCGCCGAGCCGACCTCCAGCGGGTTGTTGCCGAGGTTCTGATCGGCAAAGCCCCCCTGGTACTCTGTATCCATGCTCACCGGCACACCATCGATCACGTACAGCGGCTGACCGCTGCCGGTGAACGAGGACTCGCCGCGGATCACGACCCGGGCCGAGGCGCCGGGACGGCTGCTCGACGAGGTGACCTGCACGCCCGCGACCTTGCCCTGCAGCAGACTCGTGATGTTGGTCTGCGGCGCCTGTGCAATCCGCTCCGCGTCGATGTTCTGCACCGCGTAGCCGAGGCTGCGCTCCGAGCGCTCGATGCCGAGCGCCGTGACGGTGATGCCCTCGACGCTGATCGCCTCCTGCTGGAGGCGGAAGTTGACCGAGGCCGTGCCGCCGGCCGTCACCGTCACGCTCTGCTCGGATGAGGCGTAGCCGAGCGTCTGCACGCGGATCGTGTGCGTGCCGACCGGAATGTTGGGCAGGAGATAGCGACCCTGCGGATTCGTCAGCATGCCCTGGCCAAGGGCAGGAATGTGGACCTGCACTCCCGCGACCGGTTCCCCTGACGTGGCATCCACAACCGACCCGGTGATGGTGCCGGCGCCCTGCGCAAAGGCGACGCCCGTCGTCGCGAACACGAGAGCCAGGCCGGCTGCGATTCGATTGATCCAGGGCAACATCCCAGACCTCCTAGGATTGGGGTGGGGACCACTTTCGCGGATCGCGGAAGGGCGGTACACGACAGCGCGGGGACATGCGCTCGAGTCCGGAAGGATCACTGCGACAACCGCGCGGGTCATGCGCGGCCTCCAGTCGGTTCAGGTATCGCTGGCGGAAGGTCGGACGACTGTACTAGGCAGGAACGCGTGAGACACATCGATCCTGACAGGTCGGATAAAGTATGCAATGGCGGGCGGCCGCCCGCAAGATGGACGCGACGGCCGGGTCGAACGGGACGGAACACCGGCGGAGCTATTGTCTTTTCCACCGGGCGCCGAGCGGAGTATCCTCGACGATGATGCCGGCGGTGGTCAGTTCGTCGCGGATCCGGTCGGCGGCATCGAAGTCACGGCGGCCGCGGGCGAGCTGACGCTGGAGGATCCTGTCCTCGACCCAGACGACGAGGTCGGCGTCCACAGCGGCGCTTTCGACGCGGGCGAGCTCGAGGATACCGAGCACGGTATCCATGCGGTTCAGGGCGTCGCGGGAGGCCTGAACGGCAGCGGCAGCGACGCCCACCTCGCGATCGAGCTCGGCGTTGGACTCGCGAACGAAGTTGAAGAGCGCGGCAAGGGCATTGGGCGTGTTGAGGTCGTCGTCGAGCGCGGACTCGAAGTCGCGGAGCGCACGGTCAGCGATCTGGTGCAGGCGGGACAGGGGCGCGTCCGCGCGCGTGGGTGCGTCGCCGAGACGGCGTTCGAAGTCGAGCAGCCGCTGGATGGCGCCGCGCGCATTGTCGAGGCCCTCGAACGCGAAGTTCAGCTCGTTGCGATACTGCGCGCTGATGAGGAGGAAGCGGATGGCTGAAGCGGCGTGGCCGCGTTCGCGCAGCTGCTCGATCGTGTAGTCGTTCCCTTTCGACTTCGACATCTTCTCGCCGTTGACGAGCAGGTGCTTCACATGCAACCAGGTCCTGACGAAGGGCTGTCCGGTGGCGCCCTCCGACTGGGCGATCTCATCCTCGTGGTGCGGGAATACGAGGTCCTCGCCGCCGGTATGGATGTCGAAGGTGGTGCCCAGGGCAGCCATGCTCATGGCGGAGCACTCGATGTGCCAGCCTGGCCGGCCCTCGCCCCAGGGCGTATCCCAGGCGGCGCCGGCGCGACGGTCCGCGTCCTTCGAGCCCTTCCACAGGGCGAAGTCGCGGGCGTCGGCCTTCTCGTACTCGTCGGCATCGATGCCTCCCTGACGGGTGGCGAGACCGGCGCCGTCGCGGATGGCGCCGGCCTCGATGCGGGCGAGACGGCCGTACGCTGGGAAGGAAGAGATGTCGAAGTAGACGGAGCCGTCGGGTGCGGTGTAGGCGTGGCCGCGTTCGATCAGGCGGCCGATGAGGTCCACCATCTCGCGGATGTGGAGGGTCGCGCGCGGGTACGCGTCAGCCGGCTGAACGGCGAGTGTAGCGAGGTCGCGGAAGAACGCGGCGATCATCGGTCGCGTCACTTCGCCGATATGGACGCCGCGGCTGGCGGCATCGGCGATGATCTTGTCTTCGACATCCGTGAGGTTGGTGACGAGAGTCACCTCGAACCCCTTCCACTCGAGGAACCGGTGGAGCAGGTCGTTGAAGACGAACGTGCGGAAGTTGCCGATGTGGGGCGGTCGGTAGACCGTGGGTCCGCAGGCGTAGATGCCGACGCGCGGCGGCGCGATCGGCTCGAAGGTCTCGAGGCGTCGGGTAAGCGTGTTGTGCAGGCGGAGAGGCATGGGCGGCTCAGTCACTCGTGGATGCAGTCGTCGCCTGGGCGGGCGCCAGCGCCTGTGCCCCGCCCCAATAGAACGTGGTATGCGGGAACGGGATCTCGATGCCCTCGAGATCGAACCGGTTCTTGATCCTGCGGCGCAGCTCGCGAGCAACATCCCACTGCCTGAGCGGCAGCGTCTTCGCGACGACGCGGATCACGACTGCGGAGTCGGCGAGATCCTCGATCCCCGGGACCTCCGGATCCTCGAGGAGCAGTCCACCCCACTCCGGGTCCACGCGCAGCTCGGCGCATACATCGCGCAGGACTGCGATCACGCGATCTATGTCTTCCTTGTACGCAACACCGATGTTCAGCACGGTGCGTGACCAGGCCTTCGTCAGGTTGCTGACGCGCGTTATGCTGCCGTTCGGGATGATGTGAACGATGCCCTCCACGTCGCGCAGCACGGTCGTACGCAGCGTCACTTTCTCGACCATTCCGGAGACGTCCGCAATGCGGACCACATCGCCGATGCCGAACTGTCCCTCCATCAGCATGAAGGTGCCGCTGATGACGTCCTTGACGAGTGACTGTGCACCGAACGAGAAAGCGAGGCCGAGGATGCCGAAGGAGGCGAGGATCGGCCCGATGTCGGTGAGCAGGATGTCGAGGATGGTGAGCGCGACGATGACGACGATCGCGATGAGCGCCGCATTGCCGAGCAAGCTGGCGAGGGTGCGGGCGCGCTGCTCGCGCACGCGTCGGACGAGCGGATCCTCGTCGTCGAGCTCGCGGTCGACGAGGCGGGTGATGAGCGAGCGGAGGAGGCGGTAGCCGACGATCGCGAAGATAATGACGACGGCGATGCGGACCAGCTTCTGCAGGAGGCTTTCCCAGACGAGCAGCTCGCGCCAGCCGATCCCTCCAATGACAGCGTCGACAGTGTCCTGCTGCAGGAGCAGGCTCATCGCAGCAGACGGATCTCGGTCACCTGCCAGCGCGCGTCCTCTTCGACGAAGGCGACGAAGAACTTGGCCTGCTCGGGCACGGTGGTGCCACGTGCACGAGCGTTCCAGGTGATCTCGGCGAAGGCGCGCTGCGGCTCGCCGCCGACGCGGCGCACGAGTGTGGTTCGTACGGCAATGGTCTCGCGAGCGCCGAACAGCCGGCGCAGCACGGCGGACGCCTGGCGCGGCCCCAGTGGACCGACAGAGTTGCCGTCGATGTCGAGCGAGATGCCGGCGCGGGCGCCGAGTCTGCTGATCGCATCCGCATCGCCGCGCTCCAGGCCCCTGGCGACACGCTCGAGGGTCTGCTCGAGCTGCTGCGCGCGCACGGCACCGGTCGTGCACGCCATGCCGATAATCAGTATTGCGGCGGCGAGCAGCGCGCGGCGCACGCGGCTGAAGCCGCGGCTCACGCAACCTCCCGTACGGCCGTGATCTCGCGGCGGATGGAAGAAACGAGCGCGACGGGATCGGCCGCAGCCAGGATGGGGCGCCCGATGACGAGGAAGTCGGCGCCTGCGCGCGCGGCGTCGGCCGGTGTGGCCGTGCGCGCCTGGTCGCCGAGGCCGTCGCCGGCCGGCCGGATGCCAGGCGTGACGACGATCATGTCGGGGCCGTGCCTGCGCTTGAGCGCCTCGACCTCGAGTGGCGACGTCACGACGCCGTGCAGCCCAGCGGCGAGCGCGATGCCGGCGAGCCGTGAGACTTCATCGCGGACGGAGAGAATCTCCTTGTTCCAGACCTGCTCGACGTCCACTGCCGAGAACGAAGTGAGGATCGTGACGCCCAGCAGGCGCGGGCCATCGGCGCCGACCTCCGCGCGCGCGGCGCGCATCATCGCTTCGCCGCCGGACGCGTGCAGCGTGATCAGGTCCACCCGCAGTTCAGCAGCGGCGGCCACTGCACTGGCGACAGTGCTGGGGATGTCGTGGTACTTCAGGTCGAGGAACACCCGCCTGCCGCGATCGCGGAGCGCGCGCACGAGGGGCGGCCCGGCGCGCGTGAAGAGCGGAGAGCCGACCTTGTAGAAATCGGCGGCATCGCCGAGGCGGTCGACGAGGCCGAGTGCCTCTTCGCTCGAGGACAGGTCGAGTGCAATGATGATTTCAGCCATACCGGTATGCGCAGCCTCAGTCGAAGAGGCCGCTCCCCACGATCTCCGTGATGCTCGTTATGTGATGCGCGGTGCCCCAGCGCTCCAGTCCAGAGAGTACACGCAGTGCGGCGCGAGGGTCCGAGAAACTGGCGGTGCCGACCTGGATCAGGCTCGCACCGGCGAGAAGATACTGTACCGCATCCTCCGCCGCCCGTATGCCGCCGACGCCGATGATCGGGACAGAGACGCGACGGCGAGCCTGCCAGACGGCATGCACCCCGATGGGCAGCAGCGCCGTGCCGCTGACGCCGCCGGTACCCGCGCCGAGCACCGGCCGCCGTGTTCCGGTATCGAACAGCAGACCGGGCATGGTGTTGACGAGGGTAAGGCCGTCAGCGCCCTCGGCGACGCACAGCTCGGCCATGCGGCCGATGTCGGGCACGTTCGGCGCGAGCTTGACGACGAGCGGCCGCCGGGTGGCGGCGCGCGCGGCGCGGACGGCATCGGCCAGCAGATCCTCGCGAGTGGCAATGATGGCGCCGCCCTCCTTCACGTTGGGGCAGGATACGTTCAGCTCGTAGGCGTGGAAGCCGTCGGCGGCATCGAGCCGGCTGATGATTTCGCCATACTCCGCGGCGGAACGACCGGCGACGTTGACGAGCACGCGGCCGCGCCGCATGCGCGCCGCGAGCCAGGGAAGTTTTTCGGCGAGCACCACATCGGGACCGGGGTTGGCGAGGCCGACGGAGTTCATCATGCCGGCCGCGAACTCGGCGACGCGCGGCGCCGGGTTGCCGGCGCGCGCGTCCGCGGTGACCGCCTTGATCACGAGACCGCCGAGCTGATCGATGTCGAAGAAACTGTCGAGCTCCGAGCCGTAGCCGCAGGTTCCGCTGGCCAGCAATACCGGGTTCTGGAACTCGACGCCGAGCAGAGTCTGGGAGAGGTTCACGGATCCTGAACCCAGAGATGTTCATTGCGTGCGAAGAACTGATCGACGGCATCGGCGATCCCGTCCGTAACCTGCTGGTGGAACGTCGGCGTGCCGAGCAGGCGCGCCTCGGCCGGGTTCGACAGGAAGCCGACCTCGATCAGCACTGCCGGCATGATGGCGCCGATGAGCACGATCAGGCCGCCTCGCTTGACGCCGCGGTTCGGACCCGGGTGGAAGCTGGCGATGTTGTCCTGGACGGCCGTGGCGAGATCGTGCGACGCGCGGATCAGGAAATCGCTGCGCAGGCTGGTCAGGATCTGATCGAGCCCGCCAGCGGCAGGCGCGACGGGCGTATCCTCGAAGCGAACCGACTCGTTTTCCATCTCCGCGACGCGACGCTCATCCTCGGTGCGTGCCTCGGAGAGGATGAATGTCTCGAAGCCCGTCGCGGACGACAGCCTGAACGCGTTCGCATGGATCGAGAGGAACACGGCGACAGGGCGCTCGCCACGCCATTCGTTGGCCATGCGGGGCCGGTCGCCGAGCGCGATCAGCGTGTCGGTCGTGCGCGTCAGGAAGACCTCGTAGCCGCGCGCACGAAGCGCACTCGCCAGCCGCTTCGAGATGGTGAGCGTGACATCCTTTTCCCGCAGCCCGCCGGGCGCAATCTTGCCGGGGTCACGGCCGCCGTGGCCGGCGTCGATCACGACCGTGCGTGTCCGCGCCGCCTCGCGCCGCGCGGCGGTCCGCGCCGCGACGGCAGGATCGGTGACGGACGCCGGTGCGCGAGCGGCGACAATCGCCGGCGCGCGACTAACGAGGAGGCTGCCGCCGCGGTAGGCGAACAATTCCGGGTACGCAGAGGGCAGCCAGCGGATGAAGAACTGCTCGGGAATCTGCGCATCGCCGTCTGCGCGTCCGACGGCGAGAGCCAGCTGATGCAGAGTGCTGCCGGCGACGAAGAACGGAGACGTCGTCCAGAAGCGGATCGTGTCGGCACCGAGCACGGCTGTCAGGCCCGTGGCATCGGAAGTCACGTCGAAGCCGAGCAGCTCGAGACTCTGTGCGGGGAACGCGGCCGCTTCACCGACACGTGCACCGTCGATGGCCGCGGACACCGCGCCATCGATGCGCAGCAGCGGGTCCTGCGCGTGCAGGCTGGTCGCGCGCAGGCAGACGACGGCGAGCACGACGAGCAGCACACGACCACGGCGTCGCGGCCGAGCTGCGTCAGTCGCGGCGCAGAGCCCGCTGGATCTCGCGATCTGCATCACGGCGCTTCATGTCCTCGCGTTTGTCGAACCGCTTCTTGCCCTGACCCAGAGCCAGCGCAAGCTTGACAAAACCATCCTTGAGATACAGCTCGAGCGGCACCAGCGTGAAACCCTCCTGCTGCGTCGCACCGATGAGACGGCGTATCTCGCGCCGATTCAGCAGCAGCTTGCGCGGTCGCGTCGGATCGACGTTCCACCGGCTCGCAGGATCGTACGGTGTGACGTGCATGCCGTAGAGAATGGCTTCCATGCCCTCGATCCGTGCGAAAGCCTCGGCGAGGCTGACCCTGCCGCCGCGAATGCTCTTCACCTCGGGGCCGGCGAGCACGATGCCGGCCTCGTACGTATCGATGATATGATACTCGTGCGTCGCTTTTCTGTTGCGTGCTACGGTCTTCGTGGACATGTGCGGAAAGCTAATGAAGGTGGCGGCAGCCGGACAGGGAGTGAGCGCGGTACCGCTCGCAGGCGCGGGGCGCAGCCGGGGACGTCTCGCGGCGAGCCGGTCACACGAGCCGCTCCTTCTGGCGGCGGCGGATGCGATGCAGCGAGTAGACCTGGCCGACTTCGCCGCCGAGGATGAACGCAATCGCCATGTAGTAGACGTAGATGACGACGATCGCGATGCTCGCGAGGCTCTCGTAGGTCGAGCTGTAGCCGGAATACGTCGCGAAATACCAGGCGAAGCCGTACTTCATCAGCTCGAACATCACCGCCGTGAAGCTGGCTGAGATGAGTGCGGTCCGCCACTGGATGCGGCGGGCTGGCAGGTAGCGGTAGATGAGTATGAACATCGACCAGATCGTGAGGAACGCGAGCGTGGTGCCGAACATGTTCAGCGCCCAGCTCTCCTGCCGGTCGCCGAACTGCACGAATGCGAGTCCCTGCCGGGCGGCGACCTCGAGCAAGACGGTGATCGCGATGTTCAGGGACAGCAGCGTGCCGGCAATGAACACCATCTGCAGATCGAACAGCTTGCCGGCGATGATGCCGCGGTCCTGCTGGATGTCGAAGATTTCGCGGAGCGCACTGCGGAGCGTGCCTATGAGGCGGGTGGCGAGCCACGCGAAGATCAGAGTACCAATGGTGAATAGACCCGTCGCCTGCTCGATGAAGGCATTGAGGTGACCCTCCATCTCCAACCTGAACTCGGCGCTGACGGGCGGCAGCACACTCAGCAGGTAGTCGACGACCGGACCGGCCGGGTCACCGGTCTGCAGCAGGAAGAAGCCGGCGACACCGACTGCGGCAATCGCGAGCGGCACGATGGCGACGAGCACATTGAACGCGATCGCGCCGGCCATGAAGAAGATCTGGTCCTGGTCGGCCTTATGCCAGACGCGCCGCAGGAAGTCGCCGGCCGCATGACGGAACCGCACGAGCGGTCGCAGCGCGTTCGGTGCGACAGTGCTCAGATGCCGAGATCTGCGTCGATGTCCGGCGACGGAGCCTGGGCGGGCGGAGTGCTGTCGTCATCGTCGATGGTGCGACGACGCGCGGCATCCACGCCGCCCTGCACGCCCGCGCGTACCTCACGAACGCGGCCTTCCATCTCGCGGCGCGTCTCGCGCGCAGCGCGGCGGCCGGCCTCGAACGCATCGCGTGCGGTGTCGAGCCGCCCCTGCACCTCGCCGCGCACGCCGCCGATCGTCTCACTCACCGAGTCCGTCACTTCGCGCACGGCATCCTCCGCGCGATCGCGCAGGCGGAGCGCGCTCGCACGGATCTCGTCGCGCGTCTGGCGGCCTGATCGGGGCGCGAGCAGCAGTGCGGCGCCCGCACCGATCAGCGCGCCCCAGAGGAATGCGCCGGCGCCACCGGAGCGACGTTCGATGACGATGTAGGGCATGTCGTCGTGATCGGCCATGTTTTCTCTCCCGGAGGACTCGCGCCGCCGATCAGCCGGCGGCGACCTTGTCGTTGACGTACTGCTGCAGCTTCAGCTTCAGCGTCTTCTGCGAGACGCCGAGGATGGTCGCGGTCTTCCGGTGGTCACCGGCCGTGAACGCGAACGTCTTCAGCGTGACCTGCCGCTCCGACTCCTCGAGCGACGTTCCTACCGTAATATGCACCTCGTTCTCGTCATATGCGAGGTGACGGGGCAGCATGTCGGCGACCTCGATGGTGTCGCCCTTGGCCAGGATGACCGCGCGCTCGATGGAGTTCTTCAGCTCGCGCACGTTGCCCGGCCAGCGGTAAGTCGTGATGTACTCGATTGCGCCTTCGCCCAGGCCGCGGATCGGCTTGCCCTGCTCATCAGCGAACCGGCGCAGGAACTCCTCGGCCAGGAGCCGCACGTCGCCCTCGCGCTCCCGCAGCGGCGGCAGGTACACCGGCACCACGGCCAGGCGGTGATACAGGTCGTCGCGCAGCTTCCCTTCCCTCAGCGCATCCTCGATGTTCTTGTTCGTCGCGGCCACCACCCGGATGTCCACGTTGACTTCCTTCTTGCCGCCCAGCCGCCGGAACGAGCGCTGCTCCAGCGCACGCAGGAACTTGACCTGTATGTCCGGCTCCATCTCTGCGACTTCGTCCAGGAACAGCGTGCCGCCGTCCGCCTGCTCGAATGCGCCCGGCTTCTCGTTGATCGCACCGGTGAATGCACCCTTCTCGTGGCCGAACAGCTCGTTCTCCAGGATCTCGCGCGGGAACGCACCACAGTTCAGGGCGACGAACGGACCCTTCCCGCGACTCGATTTGTTGTGCAGCGCCCGCGCGACGAGTTCCTTGCCGGTGCCGCTCTCGCCGGCGATGAGCACGCTCGCCGACGACGGCGCGACGGCCTCGATGATGTTGTAGATGCGCACCATCGATTCCGACTGGCCCAACATGTCGCCGTAGCGGCTCAGGCTCTCGAGCCGCTTCTGCAGCATGCGATTGGCCGTCTTGACCTGATACTTGTCGAGCGCCTTCGGGATCAGCGCCTTCAGTCGTTCCAGGTCGAGCGGCTTCGTCATGTAGTCGTAGGCACCGTAGCGCATGGCTTCGACGGCGGTCGCGACGGTGCCCTTGCCGGTGATGATGATGATCTCGCTCTCGATGCCGGCATCGCGCATCATCGCGAACAGCTCGAGGCCGTCGAGCTTCGGCATTTTCAGGTCGGCCAGCACGAGCCCGAACTCGCCGGAGGAAACCTTCTCCCACGCCTTGCTGCCATCCGTGGCCGTCTCGACGTCGTAGCCCTCCTCGGCGAGCAGCATCTGCAGGCCTTCGGCGATGTGCCGCTCATCGTCTGCGATGAGCACCCTGGGCAAACTCATATGATATTGTCTTTTCTATGTTTAAGGCGCCGCGCTCCAGGCACGCACATCCAAGTCTAGTCCGGGACGGGACCGCGGGTCAAGCGCAGGGCCGGCAGGGCGGCGACCGCGGGTCGAGCACCGCGGCCAGCCCGGCTCAGACGGAGGCGCCGCGGGGCAGCAGGATGGCGGCACCGTCAGGCTCGACCAGGACGCGGCCGCCGCACGGCGCCAGCAGTCCAGCTGCCACCTGAACGGCCTGGTCGAAGGCGGCATCGGGGGCAGGCAGCGCGGGCGCATCGTCGAACGGCAGTGCGCGTACGTTCACCCTGACGAAATCGGCGTCGGCGACGCAGTCGATGTCGAGGCTGCCGCCGCCTTCGCCGAGTCTGACGTGGACGGCGGTGAAGAGGTTGAGGGCGGCAAACTTGAACACGTCGCGGCGTACGGGTACGAAAACGGGGGCAGCGCAGCTGCTGCTGAAGTGGTTGCGCGCGATGCGTGCCTGGGCCTCGACGAGAGGCAGGATCTCCTCCAGCACCTGATCCAGAGCCAGGCCGGAGGCCTCTTCGCGAGCGGGCCGCAGCAGCTGGAGCATCCGGTCCACGAGCACGTGGAGGCGGCGGGCCTCGAGCTCGATGACGGCGGCGCGCTCGAGGGCGCCCTTCTCATCGCCGCGCGTGACGCGGACTCTGAGGACCTCGAGGTTGATGACGATGGCATTGAGCGGGTTCTTGATCTCGTGGGCGAGATCGTCGGCAAGCCGGCTGACCAGCTCGAACCGATTCGCCTTGAACTGTTCTTCGTTCAACTCGATCTGTTGCAATTCCACGATTCATCCCCGGTGAAGCGGCGAGCGGGAAACCAGTCAGTGGATGCAGGAACCGTTCCGGCTCAGACAGGGTCGGTCGCGGAATCGGCGGCTACGAGGCGGCGGTACAGTGGCTGGATCGCCTGCGCGGCGTCGTCGGCATGGAGGCCGCGGCCGTCGAGCGCCCGGATGGTGACCAGGCCGACGGAGGTCATGGTCGCGAACATCTCATCGGCTGAATCGAGGGCTGCCCGGGGAAAGAGGCCTTCGCGCACCTGCAGTCCGGCGGTGGCAGCCAGCTCGAGCACGGCTCTGCGGGTCACGCCGGCGAGCACACCAGCCTCGAGCGCGGGAGTGAAGAGTGTGTCGGCCGTGCGCCAGAAGACGTTCCAGGTCGGGCCCTCGCAGACGTCGCCGGCGTCAGTGAGGAGCAGCGCGTCGTCGGCGCCTGCGTCAGCGGCTTCGAAGCGTGCGAGCAGGGCGTAGGTGCGGCCGAGCGCCTTGAGCTGCGCCGGCATGGCGGCGGTGGACGGGCGGCGGGTCCGAGCGGTGATGATGCGCCAGCCGGCGGCGGCGCGACGGGACCAGTCGGAATCGAGCGGGCGCGCTGTGACGAGTAGCGCGGGTCCGTCTGGGCCGCGGCTCAGCGTGATGCGCAGAGACGCGTCGACCAACTGGTTCTTCTGCGCGACGGAGCGTACGATCTGCACGATGTCATCGAGGGGCGGTGCGGGTATGCGCAGCATCGTCGCGCTCGCTGCCAAGCGCTGGAGGTGCTCGCGCAGGCGGAAGAACCCGCCGTCATGCAGGAGCGCAGTCTCGAAGACGCCTTCGCCGTACAGGAATCCGCGGTCCTCGATGGAAATCACGGCGTCGGCGGCGGGCAGGTAGCGCCCGTTCGAATAGACGATCATCGCAGCACGCGTGCGGCGTCCGATGCAGCACCGGCGGCGGGAGCGAAGCCGGTACGGCCCATGAGACCGTACGTGAGCTGCTTGCCGAGCTCGACACCCGGCTGGTCGAGCGGGTCCACGCCGTACAGGGCGCCGGCATAGACGGTCGCGATCTGGAGCATCATCAGCAGCTGACCGACGCAGTGGGCATCGATACGTGGGAGCTCGATGGTCATGTTCATGCGGCCGCGTTCCGTGAGCGCCGCGGATGTTGCATTGCGCTCCGCGTTCAGCAGCTCACCGAGCGTGCGGCCGCCGAGATAGGCGAGCTCGTCCACGTCGCCGTAGACGGGCGGCACGGCGAGATCGACGGGCAGCTGGCCGGCCGTCAGGAACGTGACGGTCTTGTCGAACGGCCCTTCCATGTACAGCTGCACCTGGGAGTGCTGATCGGTCGCGCCGAGCGCCGTGACGGGCGTGGGTCCGCGGTACACCTCGGCGCCGTCGAGGTCGAGGCGTTTGCCGAGGCTCTCCGCCCACAGCTGCCTGAACCAGTCGGCGACACTGTAGAGGCGATCGGTGTACGGCATCATCACGTGGATCGGTGCGCCCTGCTCCGTGTGGGCGAGGTACTGCAGCGCGGCGAACATGGCTGCGGGGTTCTGCGAGAGATCCGGAGTACGGCAGCGCTCGTCCATGACAGCAGCGCCGGCGAGCAGCGCCTCGATGTCGATGCCGGCGAGTGCGGCGGGCAGCAGGCCGACGGCTGAGAGCACGCTGAAGCGGCCGCCGACGGCGGTCGGCACTGGCAGCGTGGCAATGCCTTCGGCGTCGGCGAGGCGGCGGAGCACGCCGCGCTCTGGGTCGGTCGTGAAGATGAGGTGACCGCGGTAGCCGTCGTCGTCGAGGGTCTGACGCAGGCGTTCGCGGACGATCATGAACTGCGCCATCGTCTCGGCGGTCGTGCCGGACTTGCTGATGACGTTGAAGAGCGTGCGCCGCGGATCGAGACGCTCGAGCAGCGGCCCGATCGTGGATGGATCGACATTGTCGAGGACGTAGAGGCGCGGGAAGTAGTCGCGCGCTTCATCGTCGAGCTCGTTCCAGTGGGGTCGCAGCAGCGCGTTCTGCAGCGCGATCGTGCCGAGCGCCGAGCCGCCGATGCCGAGCACGACCACCGTGTCGAACGCCTGGCCGAGCCCGTCGGCAAAGCCGCGGATGCGTTCGACGATGTCACTCTCGTACGGCAGATCGAAAAAGCCGAGGCGTCCGGCGGACCGGCGCTGCTCGATGCCGGCGTGAAGCTCGGCAAACCCGGCGGCGAGGCGGTCGATGGCTGCTGCGGGAACCCCGTGCGGTCCGCCGCCCGTCTGCATCATGCGCGTGTAGTCGAGTACGAGACGATCACTCATGGCAGCCCTTCAGATGGAATGTCCACGACGAGTCCGTCCCAGGCCGGCTCGATGCCGGGTGGCAGTGCAGCCGCGAGCGCGGCATGAAGCACGCGGTGAGTCAGGTGCGTCAGGTAGGTGCGTTCTGCGCCGATCTCGCGCGCGGTCTCCACTGCCTCCTCCACATTGAAATGGGTCGGGTGCGGGTGGCCGAACCAGAGCGCATTGATCACCAGCACGCGGACATTGCTCAGCGCGATCCGTGCCGCAGCGGGGATGATCTTGGCATCGGTGACGTAGCCGAGGTCGCCGGTGCGGAATCCGTAGACGTGGACATCGCCGTGCGGCAGCTCGAGCGGCTGCATGCGGACCCCCGCAACGGTGATGGCGGCCACAGGGTCGAACTCGGTCATGCGGATCTCGGGGCGGGTCGTGCCGTCGGGCGGGTGGTAGTCGGGATCGAAGATGTAGGTAAACTTGCGGCGCAATGACGCGGCCGTGACCGGATCGGCGAACGCGGCGACGTGCTGGCGCAGGCGCGCGGAGAAGACACGCAGATCATCGATGCCGTGAGTGTGGTCTGCGTGATCGTGCGTGAACCAGACCGCGTCGATGTGGTCGATGTCGGCGGCGAGGAGCTGCAGCCGCAGCTCGGGCGGAGTGTCGATCAGGATGCGGTTCCGGCCGTCGTCGCTTTCGATGCACGCAGCGTGGCGGGTGCGGCGGTCGCGCGGGTCAGTCGAGGTGCAGACGTCGCAGCCGCAGCCGATGACGGGGACGCCGAACGAAGTGCCGGTTCCCAGGAACCGCAGCCTCAAAGCTCCTCGATCCTCAACATGTTGGTGGTTCCGCGCACATGGAACGGGATGCCCGCTGTAACGACGAACCGCTGGCCAGGCTGCGCGATGCGGTTGGCGATCAGGTACTGGCGAGCGGTATCGAGCATGTTCTCGTAATTGACCTCGCGCGTGCACAGCACGGGCTGCACGCCCCAGACGAGCGCGAGCTGGCGCCATGTCTTGAGCTGGTCCGTGACACTGATGATCGGGACGGGCGGACGGTAGCTGGAGACGAGACGCGTCGTGCCGCCGGTCGTCGTGAAGGTGACCACGGCGGGCGCACCGAGCAGGCGGACGGCCTCGACGGTCGCCGCGGCGATCGCATGCTCGGTCGGCGTGGCGCCGATGCGCAGACGGTGCAGCATCGGCACGTCGTACTTCGGCCCCTCGTCGAAAGCGCTGGTCCGCTCGATCTCGCCGGCGATGCGGACCATCGCCTCGACGGCGAGAAACGGATACTTGCCCGCCGCGGTCTCGCCGGACAGCATGACGGCGTCCGTGCCGTCGAAAAGCGCGTTGGCGACGTCGCTCGCTTCGGCGCGCGTGGGTCGCGGATACTCGATCATCGACTCGAGCATCTGGGTCGCGGTGATGACGGGCCGGCCATACAGGTTGGCGAGCTGGATGATGCGCTTCTGCGCGATCGGCACCTGCTCGAACGGCATCTCGACGCCGAGGTCGCCGCGCGCGACCATGACGGCGTCGGTCGCGGCCAGGATCGGCTCGATGTTCTCCATCGCCGTATCCTTCTCGATCTTCGCGACAATCAGGGCGCCGCCGGTGAGGCGGCCCCGCAGGTCGCGCAGGTCGTCAGGCGTCTGCACGAAGGACAGGCCGATGTAGTCGACATCCTGAGACAGAGCGAACGCGAGGTCGGCAATGTCCTTCTCCGTAAGCGCGGGCGCACTGACGCGGATGCCGGGCAGGTTCATGCCCTTGTGCTCGCGCAGCAGGCCGCCCCGTATGACGAGGCACTTGACGCGCGGCGCATCGACGGCGACGACGCGCAGCTCCATCAGGCCGTCATCGAGCAGGACGCGGTTGCCGACGGAGACGTCGCGGGAGAGGCCGGCGTACGTGGTGGGGATCTCGTCACCGGTCGCGATCTCCTCGGGCGTGAGCACGACCGTGTTGCGGTCGTGCAGGTTGATGGGCTCGGGCAGATCGCCGATGCGGATCTTGGGACCGGCGAGGTCGGCGAGGATGGCCATCGGCTTGCCGATCTCGCGGCTGGCATCGCGGACCCATTCGATGACCTCGCGGTGAGACTCGTGCGTGCCGTGAGCAAAATTCAGCCGGATCACGTCCACGCCGAGCTCAGCGAGGGCGTGAATGCGGTCGAGCGCGGCAGTGGCAGGACCTATGGTGGCTACGATCTTGGTTCGCACTTCATTCCCTCGGTAGCTCCCCCGGTCGCATTCTGTTGACGCGGGCGACAGAGTCGGCGATTGTGTCGGGTCATCCTAGGGGTGAGCGACGTTCGGCGCAAACGACCGGATGTTGCGAAATTCGCGCCTGCGGCCGGGACGTGGCATGGAGTATATCCGGAACGAAGAGGATGTGGCGGCGGTGGCGGCCGCGCTCTCGGAAACAGATCTGTTCGCGGCGGACACGGAAGCCGCCGGCTATCACCGCTACCACGACCGGATCTGTCTGCTGCAGCTCTCCACGCGCGACCGCACTTTCCTGGTGGACACGCTCACGATCAGGGATCTGACGGCGCTTGCGCCGTTGTTCGCGGGCGACGAGCGCGAGGTGATCCTGCACGATGCCGACTACGACCTGCGCCTGCTTCACAGGGATTACCAGATCCGCGTCCGCGGCCTGTTCGACACGAAGCTGGCCGCGCAGCTGCTGGGCGAACCGGCGTTCGGGCTGGGTGCGCTCGTGGAGAAGTTTCTCGGCCTGAAGCTCGACAAGAAGCATCAGCGCGCGGACTGGGCGCAGCGGCCGCTGCCCGCGGACATGCTGGCATACGCGGCCGAAGACACGCGACACCTGCCGCCACTGCGGGATCGTCTGAAGGCGGAGCTGGTGAAGCTGAACCGGCTGCACTGGGCGGAGGAGGAGTTCGAGCTGCGCGAGCATGCGCGCTGGGAGACCAACGGCGAGGCGCCGATCGAGGGTTACACACGGGTAAAGAACACGCGCGACCTGACGCCGCTCCAGCTGGCCGCGCTACGCGAGCTGTACCACTGGCGGGAGCAGGTGGCGGAGCGGCGCGACACAGCAGCGTTCCGCATCATCGGCAACGATGTTCTCATCGCGGTCGCGCGCAGGCTGCCGGAGCACGCGGACGAGCTCGCGGGACTGCCCGGCCTCCCGCCGTCGATCGCTGACCGGCACGGCACGGACCTGCTCGCAGGCGTGCAGCGGGCGCTCGCACTGCCGGAGGACGAGCTGCCGCAGCGGGTACGCGGAGCACGGCGGCCGCCACCGGATGCGGAGCTGGACGAGAACGTCGAGCGGCTCAAACGGGCGCGGGATGCGGCGGCGCAAGTTCTCGGGCTGGACCGCGGCTTTCTGATGCCGCGCCATCAGCTGGAGGCAGTCGCGCGGCGGCGGCCGAATGACCTGGCCGAGCTGGCGGAGGTGCCTGACCTGCGCAGGTGGCAGATCGAAGCGGTCGGCGAAGCGCTGCTGAAGGCGTTGAAGCGCTGAGCTCAACCCTGCCAGGGATCGAAGCCGAACGTGAGGTAATCGCTCGGCTTGCCGTCAACGCCCTCGATCGCCAGATCGAGCTCGGCCAGGGTCGCTGCGCTCTCGCCGGCGCCGGCCGCGGCAGCGCGGATGGACTCGAGCAGCGGCCGGATCTCCCTGGGCTTCAGCAGCACGTATGCCCTGGGCGTCTGCTCTTCGCCGCGCGGCACGATGACGAGGTCGACGAGGTCGGTTTCCTGCGATATCTTCCACACGTCCGACGTCTTCTTGAGCAGCTTGTCAGCCGTCTTGACGTCCGCGTGCAGCGCGCGGACCATTCGCTGAGCATCGCGATCGCCGGCGGCGGCGCGCTGGCGGGAGAGGCGGCGACCGAGCGCCTCGGCCGAGTCATCCTCGCGCTTTTCGGCTGTGCGCGACAGTAGCTCGCCAACGTACGCGTAGATGCCCAGGACGAGGGGCACGGGGTCGAGCACGATCCGCATCAAATGGGGCCTCCGGCGAATGAGCGTGGACGCCGCGGCGCGGCGGCAGAAGAATGGAGGGATGCAAACGGTGAGTCAATCGGAGGAACGAATGAAGCCAGGTCGCAGAACGGTCCGGCTGTGCGTGGTCGGCGTCATGACTGTCGTGGGACTGACGGCGTGCAGGGACAATGGTCTGCCCGACCGGAACCTGCCGCTGGAAGAGGCGCGGCACCGCACCTACAGCTACCCCGTCTACGAGGCGACGCCCGGCGACCGGCCCGTCGCCGCAGCCGGACGCAACTGGATGCCGTCACTGCCGGTGGAAAAGATTCCCGACGCGGTGCTCGTACCGGTCGGCAACGGCGGCGACACACCGCTGTACGCGGTGCGCGGCGAGGCCGAGCCGTACGACAGGCTCTACGCGCAGGTCGGCGCGGGTGAGTGGCGGCCGTATCTTCGACTGCAATGAACAGCGTGAAACGTGAAACGTGAAACGTGAGACGTGAAACGTACGTTTACGTTTTACGCTTCACGTTTCACGTCGTTCACGTCGACGTTGAGGGGGGGCTCCTTGGAGCTACTGATGGAGCGGCCGGTGTGGGCGGCAGCCACGCTGTTCGGCGCCGGTGTTCTGACGAGCCTGACACCGTGCATCTACCCGATGATCCCCATTACGGCGGGCGTGATCGCGGGCACGGCGGGAGAAGCGTCGTCGCGGTGGCGGACGCTGGGGCTGACGCTGACGTATGTGCTGGGTCTCGCACTGCTGTACGCCACGCTCGGACTAATCGCGGGCCTGACGGGCACGCTATTCGGTACGATCTCGGCCAATCCGTGGGCGCGTTTCGCGATCGCCAACCTGCTGCTGATCTTCGGACTCGCCATGCTCGACGTCTTCCCGGTCACGGCGCCACGGCGGCTGACGGCATGGGCGACAGGGCTGGGCGGCGGCTCCTACCCGGGCGTGTTCCTGCTGGGCGCGACGTCGGGTATCGTGGCGGCGCCGTGCGGCGCGCCCGCGTTCGCGGCAGTGCTGACCTGGGTCTCCACGACCGGCAGCGGCGCCCTCGGGTTCCTCTACCTCTTCGTCTTCTCGCTGGGCATGACCGCGCTGCTCGTAGTGGTCGGCCTGTTCTCCGGCACGCTGGCTCGTCTTCCCCGCTCCGGGCCGTGGCTGATCTGGATGAAGCGGATCGCCGCCGTGATCCTTCTCGCAATGGCGGAGTACTACCTGATCCAGATGGGCATGGTCATGTGAGGGAGAATCGAATGCGACGTCGTCCTATCATTGCCGCGGGGCTGTTCGCGCTGCTGGCGCCACTCGCGGCGGCGGCACCCGCGGCGACTCAGGATGTCGGTCTGCCGCTGGGCGCGGTGCCGGACGCAGTGCAGCTGGAGGACCTCGACGGAGCGACCGTGGACCTGAGCACCTGGGTCGGACGCAAGCCGGTCATCGTCGAGTTCTGGGCGACGTGGTGTCCGCTGTGCGAGGAGCTGGAGCCGCAGCTCGAGGCGGTGAAGCGGAAGCACGGCGACGCACTGGAGGTGATCGTCGTCGCGGTCGGCGTCAATCAGACACCGCGCACGATCCGCCGGCATCTGACGGACCATTCACTGCCGGGGCGGGTGCTGTTCGACGGCCGCGGCCGTGCAACGCGGGCGTACCGCGCGCCGTCTACTTCCTACATCGTGGCGCTGGACGTGGCCGGCCGTGTCGTGTACACGGGCGTGGGGGCGGAGCAGGACCTCGCGGCGGCTGCCGCGAAGGCGCTCGGACAGTAAACATCAAACATCGTGAAACGTGAGACGTGAGTAACGGATACGTTTCACGATTCACGCTTCACGGGTTGTTCAGCCGTCCTCCAAGTCTGCGGCCGGCGCCAGCCGGTCGATCACCTCGCCAAGCTCCTCGTACGCCGTCGGATCGATCTCGCGGAACGGCACCGCGCGATGTGCGATCCTGCCGTCGGGACCAATGACAAACAGGTTGCGGTTCGTCGTCGGACCGCGTGGCGACATGGCGCCGTACAGCCGGGCAACGGTGAGGTCCGTGTCGCTGCCCATCAGGAACTGGAAATGGTCATCGTGCGCCCACGAGTGCAGGTCCTCGATGGAATCCGCACTGATCGCGATGAGCACGACGTTCTGCCCGTTGTTGAATACCTGCGCGTACTGATCACGGTACGCGTGCATTTGAATCGTTCAGCCGCGCGTCCGTGCCCTGAAGAAGAAGGCAAGGACGACGGTCTGGCCCGCGTAATCGCTCAATCGCACCTGCTCCCGCAGGACGCCGTAGCGCGTGGCACCGGTGATGGCGAAATCGGGCGCAACTGCGCCGACCTCGAGGGGTGAGCTCGTCAGCGCATCCTGCGCGGCGGCGGGCGCCGCGAGTCCGGCGGTGAGCGCTGCGGCGAGCGCGATGGTCCGCACATGCATGTCGTCTGCTCCTTGATGAGTGCCTGGTCCAAGATGGGCTGTGGCGGTGCTGCCGGCAACAGCAGCGGGTCGGGGAAACGGCGGAGCAGGCCGGTCCGGGTTTTCGATCGGGACACTGTCGCGTCAGGGGCGGTGGAGGCGGTGGTAGGCGCGACCGAACCTGACCAGCGGATCGGCGCCGGGGCCGACGTGCGCGGATTCGACGGTCGCGGTGACGACTGCGTGAGAGCCGCCGTCGCTCACGTGAGTGACGACGCAGGCGAGCCGGACGAGGGCGTCGGCAATGACCGGGTCGCCGGAGGAAGCGAAGGGGTCGGGGCCTACGGGAAACGGGTCGGCGAACACGCTGGCGAGGCGCCGCTGGGCCCCGGCCAGGATACTGACGCCGAAGCGTGCACCGGCCGTGAGGAACGGTCTGACGGTGGCGTTGGGACCGAGCGCGAGCAGCACCTGCGGCGGCTCGACCGAGAGCGACATGAAGGCGGAGATCGTCGTCGCGACGACGCGGTCATCGGTGCGGCACGCGACCACGGCGACACCGGCTGCCCAGTGCGCGAGCGCGTCCTTGAACGTGTCGGGATCGACGTGGCTCATCCGTCGGCTCCGCCCGTCCGCGGATATACGCGCACGGTATCGTAGCGTCGCAGCTCGACGGTGCCGGCGGGCACACCGCGGGGTTTGCGCACGTCGCCTGCACGGCAGACGTGCACCTCCACCTTGCCGCGCGCGTTCCTGGCCTTGGAATGAAATGCGGCGCAGGCAGCTGCGCGCTCGAGCACGCTGCGCGGGACGTCGCTGCCATCGTCGGGCGCGCGAATGATGACGTGACTGCCGGCGTGTCCGGCGGCATGCAGCCACACGTCGGTCGGGCGTGCGACGCGGAACGTGAGCTCGTCGTTGTCGCGCGCACTCCGCCCGACGAGCACCTCGTGCCCCTCGATGTCGAGCGTCATGTAACCCGCGCGCGCGTCTGCCATCGAGGTCAGGCGGTGACGGAGCGGGTGAAAATGCGAGCATCGGCCTTGTCCGACGCGGACGCTGCGGCGAAGCCCATGCGCCTGAGGTAGCGCGCGCGGTCGCGGGTACGCGCGACAGCGGTCAATCGGCGAATGCCGTGTGCGTTGAACCACTGCGCATTCTCCTCGAAGAGGAAGCGTCCGACCCTGAAGTCACGGTAGACGGGCAGGACGTAGTCGAGTCGGACCAGCATCTCGCCGTCGCTTCGCACGTCGCCGACGAACAGGCCGGCAGGCACGACATCGCTCAGCACGAAGAACGCGAGCTGGCCCGGCCGGAGCGGCAGCGTGAACTCCGGATCGTGCGTGCGCAGCTCGTCGCCATGCACCGTCGCGAAATGGAGGAGGTACTCGGAATCGCTGCGCACCTCGAGGATGCGGAGGAATTCGCGCGTCGCACGAGTGCTGACCAGGTGGTAGATGTTGACGCCGACGATGAACAGGTTCACTGCGGCGACGGGTGCCGCGCCGATGAGGATGCCGTAGACGGCGAACAGCGCCGCGCCGGCGAGGTTGATGAGCCTGAGCCGGAGAATCGAGCCCATCATCAGCGATATGGCGACCAGCACCGACGCGGCGTAGCCGATCAGCTCGTACATCACGGTGACCTCAACTGCGCAGGTATGACTGTGCCGCCGCGAGCCCTGCGAGGCGGCCTGTCGCCCACGCCCAGGCGAAGTTGTAGCCGCCGATCGGGCCGAACGCGTCGAGCACCTCGCCGCACAGGTAGAGGCCGGGATGCAGACGGCTCTGCATGGTGCGCGGATCGACCTCGCCGAGCACGACGCCACCGCCGGTGACCTCCGCTTTCCGGTACCCTTCGTCGCCCGTGCAGGGGAGCGGGTAGCGCGTGAGCATCGTGACGAGGCGAGAGCGATCTTCGCGCTTCAGGGCAGCGAGCGTCTGCTGCGGATCGACGGCGGCCTCGGCGATCAGAGCGTCGGCGAGGCGTGTGGGCAGCCTGCGGCGGAGCAGCGGCGCGACCTGCCCGGCGCCCTGCTGGCGCAGCTCGCGGTCCCACGCGGGCGTGTCGAGCTCCGTCCACTGCACGAGCATGTGGAGCGGGCGGGCGGCAAGGCGCGCTCGCACGGCGATGTGGGAGATGTCGAGCACGGCCGGACCACTGTAGCCGCGGTGCGTGAACAGGAAGCCGCCTTCGGTGACGAAGGGGCCGCGCGCCATCGGCGCCATGAGCTTCACGCGCAGCGAAACGCCGGCCAGTTGTTCGTGCGGGGCGCCGGCGGCAGTAAGGGGTGTGAGCGCGGGGTAGGTGGTGTGAATCGAATGGCCGAGGTCGGCGAGCACGCGCAGTCCCAGGCCGTCGCTGCCCGTCTGCGGCACTGACAGGCCGCCCGTCGCGACGATCACGGCCGCGGCAGAGATCTCGGAGCCGTCCGCGGTACGTACGGTCCACACATGAGGTGCTGCAGCGCGGATTCCGTCGGCAGCGACGCCGAAGCGGATGTCCACGCCGTGATCCACGGCGCGCTTCACCAATGCATCGCGTACATCGCGCGCGCGGTTGGATACGGGGAACAGCTTTCCCGACTCGCGTTCGAGCGCGAGAGGGATGCCGAGATCCTGCTCGAAGAAACGGCGCTGTTCGGCGAGCGGCCAGGACAGCAGCATGTTGCGGAGCGCGTTCGGCGATGACTCGGTCACGTACTGCGAAGGGGTGAGGCTGGACGGCAGCACGTTGCAGCGCCCGCCACCGCTGATCAGGATCTTGCGGCCGCCATCCTTCGTCTTCTCGAGCAGGATGACAGGGCGCTCGCCGGTCGCGGCGAAGGAGGCCGCCATCAGGCCGGCCGCACCCGCACCGAGCACGACGATCGGCAGAGACTCCGGCTTCAACGCGCGTCCGGCCGGCGCAGGTACTCGCGGCGCCATGTGTATCTCGAACGCATACCGGCCTCCTTCACCCGTGTTGCTTCGACGGCTCCGCCTCCGCGACGGGCCGAGGCGCGGCCGGAAGATACCATCCGGGTCCGGCGGGTGCACGGCGTGCGCGCGAAAAAGGCGGTCGCATCGTCGCGACCGCCTTTTTCGAACTGGCCGGTGCGCCGCGGCGCACCGGATGTGACTTCACATCTCGTTGCCGCCGCGCCGCGGCCGGGGCCGGCGTCGTCGCCGGCACGTCTTCGACGGCCCGGTCACCCCTTCAGCCGCACTCGCTGTAACCACAGGCCAGACACTTCACGCAGCCCTCCATGAACTGCAGACCCGAAGAGCACTCGGGACATGTGCCGATGAACGTCTCACCCGGATCGTAGCCGAAATCCATCGCTGCCTGCTGCTGCGCCGGCCCCGCCACGGAAGGTCCCACGACGGGCGCGGGAGCAGGTGACGACAGCTCGCCGAGCGGCAGCAGCTCCTGCTGCACGCCGAGCTTCTCCTGCATGTGCTGCGAAAGTGCCTGCGCGATGCCGTCGGGCACGGACAGCACCTTGTTGGGGCCGAGGCCCACAGCTCGATCGCACGCGATACCGCGCAGCTGCTGAATCACATCGTTGATCGGCACGCCGCTGCGCAGGGACAGCGAGATGAGGCGGCCGATGCCTTCCACGTCGGCCATCGCTGCACCGCCGGCCTTGCCGAGGGTGGCGAACACCTCGAACGGATGGCCGCTGTCGTCCTCGTTCACCGTGACGTACAGATCGCCGAGCGGGCTCGGCATGCGCCGCGTCGAACCCTTCAGTGCGGCCGGCCGCGTGCGCTTGTGACGACGGGTCTGGAGCCGCGCCGCGGAATCCTCGAGCTGCGTCCTCAGCTCCTCGATGCGATGCTCGTAGCGGTGCAGCCGCTCACGCGCATCGGCGAGCTGCGCCTCGAGATCGGACACGGCGGTCGTGGCTGCAGCCGCAGCGGCCGGCTCCCTGGTCGTCTTGCCGGTGGACAGCACCTGCTGCGGCCGTGACGCGTCGCGATAGACCGTCACGCCCTTGCAGTTCAGGTCGTGCGCCATCAGGTAGATCTCGCGCACCTGCTCTTCCGTTGCTTCACGCGCAAAGTTGCACGTCTTCGAGATGGCCGAATCGACGTACTCCTGAAACGCAGCCTGCGTCCGGATGTGCCACTCGGGCGTGATATCGTGCGCGGTGACGAACACGCGCTGCGTCTCGGCGGGTACGTCGTCAAAATGGATGTTGCCCTCCTCCGCGATCCGCGTCATCAGCTCGTCGGAGTACCAGCCCTGCCTCTTCGCGATCGCGACGAAATCGCGGTTCACGTCAGGCATCAGCGCGCCCGCCTGGTTGCGCATGAACGCGACGGCGAACAGCGGCTCGATGCCGCCGGAGCAGTCGGCGAAGATCGAGATCGTGCCGGTCGGCGCGACCGTGTTCACGTTGCAGTTGCGCAGGCGGCGGAGCGGACGGATCCGCTCGCCGTCCGGGCGGCGCGCGCAGGTCTCGTCTGGCCCCCAGATGCTGCGCTCCCACTCGGGGAACACGCCGCGCGCCTCGGCGAGCCGCTCGCTCGCGCGCTTCCCTTCCTCGTCGATGAAGCGCATCATCTCGCGCGCCACCTGGATGCCGTCCTCGCTGTTGTACTGCACGCCGATCCGCACGAGCAGGTCAGCGTAGCCCATCACGCCGAGACCGATGCGACGGATGCGCTGCGCCAGGTCGTGGATCTCCGGCAGCGGGTAGTTGTTGGCGTCGATCACGTTGTCCAGGAAATGCACCGACAGATGCACGACCTGCCGCAGTGCGTCCCAGTCGATGCGGTCCTGCCACGGCGCCGTCTCCGGCACCTCGCGTCGGACGAACAGGCCGAGATTCACCGAGCCGAGATTGCACACGTCGTACGGCAGCAGCGGCTGTTCGCCGCACGGGTTCGTCGCCTCGTAGCTGCCGAGGTGGGGCACGGGGTTGTACGCGTTCGCACGATCGATGAAGAAGACGCCCGGCTCGCCCGTCGCCCACGCACCGTGCACCACCAGATCGAACACATCGCGCGCGTCCTCCTGACCGACCACCGTGCCATCACGCGGACTCATCAGGTCGTACGTCGTGCCCGCCTTCACTGCCTCCATGAACGCGTCCGTCATCGCGACCGAGATATTGAAGTTCGTGATCTGCGTCACATCCCGCTTGCACGTCACGAACTCGCGGATGTCGGGATGATCCACCCGCAGGATGCCCATGTTCGCACCGCGCCGCGTGCCACCCTGCTTCACGACCTCCGTCGATGCGTCGTACAGCTTCATGAAGCTGACCGGCCCGCTCGCCACGCCCATCGTCGAGTTCACCACGTCGTTCGTCGGCCGCAGCCGGCTGAAGCCGAAGCCTGTGCCACCGCCGCTCTGATGTACCAGTGCCATCGACCGCAGCGTGTCGTAGATGCCGTCCTTCCCGTTCGACAGCGCATCCTTGACCGGCAGCACGAAGCACGCACTCAGCTGGCCGAGCGGACGCCCCGCGTTCATCAGCGTCGGCGAGTTAGGCTCGAACAGCCGCTGCGTCATCAGACGGTAGAACTCCCGCGCCAGCGCCTCAACCGCGCCGTCGCTCGCGCCGTGCTTCGCGTCTTCCTCCGCGATCACCCGCGCGACCCGCCAGAACATCTGCTCCGGCTCTTCGACCGGACGCCCTTTCTCGTCCTTCTTCAGGTACCGCCGCGCGAGCACGATCCGCGCATTGTCCGAGAGGTCCGCGGCCGGCAGATCATCGGGAAGGACGTGATACGGGGCCTGGTGTGGCGGGATGTGAGCGCTCATGCTTCTCCTAGAGGCAGTACCGGATATGAAGATGGGCCTTAACGTGCAGCACAGAAGTCAGCGTCTCGCCAGCACCGGCGGAGAATCCGGCGCGCCACGCAATATATCGTGGGGCCTTCAGGATACAACCCCTACATGTGGTGGTCAAGAGTCAGAGTTATCCACCACTGTGGATACCCCGGATGTGCCGCTTTTCTCCATGGAACGGCGCCGTTTTCCACCCGGTTGTCCACGTACTATCCACCGTTTCTGTGGATAGCGCGAGGCGCAAGGACGGGTCAGAAGGAAGGGCCTATGAGGACGTGGAACCGGAGACGGCGGTGGTCGGCGGGGCGGCCGTGGAGTGGCACGGCGGCGCCGAAGCGGAGCGGGAGCGGGACGCCCCAGGCGGCGAGGAAAGTGGTCAGCTCGGCGCCGGCGGACAGGAGCGGAGCGGAAGCGGGCTGCCGCGGACAGGAGCCGGCAGGGAACCGGGAAGCGGTGGCGGCGTCGCACCAGGCGTCGCCGGCGTCGAGGAAGAGGTCTCCCGCGACGCGATCGAGGAAGATGGGCAGGGGCCGGAAGGAGCGGCTGACGAGCGCGATGGGAAACCTGTACTCGGCGGAAGCGGACCAAGCGCGGGTGCCGAACCGCACGCCCTCGGCAAAGCCGCGAACCGGGAGCAGCCGGGAGGCGCCGCCGAGGGAGGTGACGAAGTCGAGATCGACATCCGCGTCGAGACCGGGAGCACTGGCGCCGCCGATGCTGGCGGGATCAGCGCCGCCGCCCTGGCGGAGCAGCGCACTGATGCGGGTCGCGAGCACGTGTCGCGCAAAGCCGGGAAGCGGCAGGTCCAGGTACGCGGTGTTGTGGGTAATCAGCTCCGAGTACGAAGCCGGGAGATCGGCCGCCGGATCTCGATCCCATCGCTGCCTCCCGGCGAGTTGTGCGGTGACGCCGCTCTGGCGGCTGACGGCGAGCGGCGGCAGCACTGTGTTCGCGAAGTATGCCATGGCGCGCGCGCCGAAGAGGTCATCGGCCGCGTCGTTCAGGATGAGCGAATCGGTGTTGCCGAGGTAGCGCGAGCGGCGAACGAGCTCGCCGGCCAGCACGAGGCCGGTGCGGGTGCGCCAGCGCACGATGGTGAGGTCGACGGCTGCGGCAGCCGCGTCTTCGCGCTCGTCCACGTAGAGCCCGCCGGGCTCTGCCGGGCGAATGAGCGGATCCCAGTCGCGAGCTGCGGACAGCGACAGCGATGGGTGCAGTCCGGCAGCACCGAGCGGCGGCAGGCCGCGATAGGAGTAGCCGATGCTGCCCTGCGTGCGGCCGGACGAAGGTGCGATCAGCGCGGATGCGTACCACCCGTGTCGGCCGACGAGATCGCGGCCGCCTGTTGTGAGCCCGGCGTAGTCGTCGCCGGCATCGTCGATGCTGAGGAGGGGCAGCCAGTAGTAGGGTCGCAGATGCCGCAGCGGGCGGTAGGCGCCGGCGGCCTGCGGCAGCGTGTCGGTCCCGGCCGCGGCTGTGACCGCGCGCGCCGTCAGACGCGCCGCGGTGTCCGGCTGATCGTAGACTCCGCGATCGTCTGGCATGGTGAGCAGCGCGTCCGGCATTGGCTCGCGCCATTGAGTCGGGTCGAACGGGATGCGCTCGATGCGGAATCCGTTGTGGTGATACGTGGAGAACGCGATGAAGCGGCCGTCGGGTGAGATATCCGGGAAGAACGCGCCGGTGAGGACGTTCGTCACCTGGCGCAGCGTGGTGCGTGCGGTATCGATGGCGAAGAGGTTCGCAATGCCCGTGCGGTCCGACCAGAACAGCAGCCACCGGCCGTCGGGTGACCAGACGGGCGCGGCGCTGATGCCGCCGCCGGCGTCGAGCACCGCGGGGGCGCCGCCGATCGTGTCGAGCACCACGGTGTCGTAGTGCCCGCCCGAACGCCAACGACCTGCGGCAATGCGGTCGCCGTCCGGCGAGAAGCGCGGGAGAGACCAGAGTGTGCCGGGCTCGAAACCGGTGAGGGGCCGGCGGTCCCCGGTCGATGGCTCGAGAAGGACCAGGCGGTTGGTGCCGCCGTGCGTCTCGACGGCGACCGCGCGACCCGATCGCGCCACGTCCACGTCGTGCAGCCGGGCCGCGCGTGTGACGCGCTGTTCACTGCCGTCGGACACGATGTAGAGATCGCCGTAGACGCGGAACGGATCGATGTAGTCGATCGTCGAAGTGAGCACGCGGCCGTCCGGCAACCAGTCCGAGGCGGCGACGTCGTTGCGACGCTCCGACCACGCGTGCACGCCGGTTGCCGCATCGATGACCTGCGTGCGCGGCGCTGTGCGACGATCGTTCGCGGCATAGACGATGAAGCGGCCATCGGGCGAGAAGCGCGGATAGAGCGCATCGCCGCCATGGTGCTTGAGCGGCTGCGCAATCGTCAACCTCTGCGCAGTGAGCTCGCGCGACAGACGGTCATACCGTCCGGCGAGCTCTGCCCGCCAGTCGTCGTACGCGTCGCGGAACGTGAGGCCGAACGCGGATCGGCCGACATTGCCGAACCAGAGTGGCGCGGGGATCAGCGAAACCGCGGTGCGGCCGACAATGCGCGCGGCGACGTCGGGTCCATAGCGTCTGGCGAGGTAGTCGAGAAACAGCGAGCCGTAGATATAGGCGCGCGCCGCGCCGGGCCAGACCGGCGACGCTGAGGACAGCTCGTCGATGCTGTCGATCTCATCCTCGAGCAGCGCGGTGCGGACGATCATCTCGTTGTAGCTGCCGAGCGCGCGGCCGTATCCGGCGATCGTGGATTCCATCACGACGGCCAGCCCTTCGATGCTCCAGGAGGGCGAGCCGATCGCGGTGAAGACGGGCCAGGGCAGTGGTGCACGACCGAAGATGCCGCGCGCGAAGCGGCCGAACGGGCCGCTGACGTCGAGGTGGAAGATGTGAGCGAGCTCGTGAGTCACCACGAGCTCCACCCAGTCCCGGATGTACTGCAGCTCCAGCACATCGGAAGGCGGCTTCGCGTAGATGACGATGCGGTTGGACGGGAACGGCGAGGCATAGCCGTTCGTGAAATCCACATTGTCGGCCAGCACGATGTCGATCGTGCCAGTGGGCGCCTCCGCGACGAGCACGACGAGTGCTGCGTGCGCGCGCTGCGCGCTCGCGAGGGCATGACGGGCGAGGTCATCCAGGCCGGCGACATAGGTGACGCGGAAGTTCGCGGCTTCGAGCGTGCGCCAGTCTGCGTCGGCCGGCAGCTGCGCGCGGGCCGCGCCGCGCGCACCGCAGAGCAGCACGGCGCAAGCCAGCAGCGGCAGCGCGCGGCGCGCGGTCATTGCTGCAGTCGGCCGCGCATGAAGGATTCGAGCGCGCGCAGGTGAGCACGCGCGATCCGGTCCTGCACGACCGGGTCGCGCAGCGCTGCTTCCTGTTCAGGGATCATCATGAACATGGTCTCCGTCAGCACGGCGGGCAGCCACGTCGGGCGCGCGAGCGCGAGGTCGGCGCGGCCGGGTCCGATGTCGCGCAGGCCGAGCTCCTGCAGCAGCTCCCGCTGCAGCGCACGTGCCAGCGGAGCGGACTGACGATGGAAGTAATACACGCTGGTGCCGCTGTTCGCCCACGGATTCACGCCGTCCGGAAACGCGTTATTGTGGATCGATAGCAGGACATGGGCGCCGGAGTCCGTCGCCATGAGCGGTCGGTCCCCGAGCTGAATCGTCGCGTCCGTCACGCGCGTCATCATCACGCGCGCCCCCGCCTCTTCGAGCAGCTGTCGGAGTCGCAGCGAGATCGCCAGGTTCGCGTCCGCCTCCGTCAGTCCGGTTGGCCCCCGCGTGGAGCGGTCCTCGCCGCCGTGGCCGGGATCCACCGCGACGAAGAGGCCGCGCAACGGAGCAGCGGGATCAACGGCAGGCGGCCGGCGGATGCGCAGCACGAGCGCGCCGGATGCGTCGAAGAACGTGTCGTAGCCCCAGACCGGCTCGGCCAGCTCCAGGCTGACGCGGAACACGCTGTCCGTGGGCTGGCTCCACTCGGCAAAGGTCACGAACGGGTCGAGCCGGCCGTACTGGAAGAAGTTGACGCGCGAGGTCGCACCGAACACGTCGATATGGAGTGAACGCTCTTCGGTCACTACCTGGAACGGCATGCGCTCCGGCAGCGGTATGCGGACGTCGATCCAGTGCGGGCCAGGCGACAGCCGTACGGACCCGACGGCACCGCCAGCGGGCGGCGCACCGCCGGGCAGCAGCCGCGTGTCTCCTGCAGGCACCCACACGGTGCGGCCGCCTGCGAGGCTCGCGCGGTACATACCGTTGCGTTCGCCCGTGATGCCCAGTCGCGTACCGGCCGGCCAGAAGTAGTGAAACGGACCAGCGACGTCGTTGCGTCCGCGCACCGTCCAGTCGGAAGCCGCATCGGCGGGCGCCGCGACGACGGCGACGCGAGGCAGGTCGGGCGGCAGCAGCGCCAGGTTGAGTGCGAGCGGCGTGCGCACGGTGTCGGCGCCGGCGACGTACTCGAACGTGGCTTCGCCGGCGTCCAGCGGAACGTCTGCGATCGTCGGCCGCGCGACCGACGTGTCACTCGCCTGCACCGGCACGTCCATGCGCACGATGGTGGAATACCGTATCACCGAGGCCGTACCAATGGGCGCGGCCGCGTCGGTGCGGAACTGCTCTCCGCTGCGCGCCTCGGCAACGGTGCCCTGCGCGACGAGCGGCACGCGCCGGCCGTCGGGCAGGAGAACGGCCGCAGCGCCGCCCGCCGCTGCACTGAAGCCGACCTCGATCACCTCGCCTTCGCGCACGGACCACGCACCGGTCGGGTATGCCGCGGCGATGCGCGGGCCCGTGTCCGCGACGTCCGCCGTGCGAGGTGGTGCGGGGACATTGACCCGGCGCTCGAGCGTCGCCGCAAGGCCGTCCAGCGTGGCCTGCAGGAGGTATACGCCGTTGGGCGGGACCGGAATGAAGGCGAGGAATCCGCCATTGGGTGCGACCTGGACCGGCTGGCCGTTGATAGCGAGCTGCGTGCGGCCGGACCCGGTGGAGCCGAAGATGAAGTTGGAATCGCGCACGGCGATGGTACCACCCTCTGGTGGGTAGCCGACATCGAGTGCCAGCGGCCCGTCCACCGCCGGGATGGGTGGCAGCTCCGCAATGCGCTGTGCTTCCGGCGAGTCGGGGACAGGCACAGTCTCGACGGGCTGCGGCTGCCGGCCATAGGACGCGCAGCCGGCGCAGGTCAGCATCAGCAGGACAAACCGCCACTTCATCTCAGGCCCCCGGGGCTGGTGTCGCGCAACGTCGGCGTTGAGACGTCAAGGCCCGTGCCGCCGCAGTGTGCTCAAGGCGCGGAGGCGGCCGCTGCACCGGGGACGAAGCTGTCATCGCAGACGCTGAACGTGGCGCCATCGGATGCCTGCGCCCGAGTAGATCCGTCCGGCAGGATGCCGAGCAGCGCAGTGCCGGAGGGTTCGACCACGCGAATGAGGCAGAACGACTCGGGCCGCCCGGCGACCACCGGCCGCAGGTACGTCTCGGAGAGCCCGCCCAAGGCGTCGTAGACGACGTAGCGGGCGCCAGTCTGGCGCACGGTTTCGAAGAACCGGCCAGGATCGCTCGACGAGGGGTAGATGACGCCGCGCCGCCCGCTGAGCACGTAATAGAGGCGCGGCTTGCGCGACAGCACGACGGCATCGGGCGGGAGTGCCGTGCGCGTCCATTCCGCGAGCGCGAAGAAGTCGTCCCAGTGCGCGCCGCCGAGGCACGGGTAGCGATCGCCGGCCCGGTAGAGCGCAGTGCACGCGCGGCCGACCTCGAGACCGCGCGCGAGCCCCGGCGTCGCGAGCATCAGGATCAGGAGCACTGTTGCAGCCCCGGCGACAAACGCGTGGCGCGTCGCGAACCGCCTGAAGAGGCGGCTCATCAGGTCGCCCGCATAGAACAGCAGCAACGGCAGGACGGGCAGCAGGAAACGCTCGCCGGACCATACCGCCGGCCAGACGAAGATCAGCCCGAGGTACAGCGGCATGAACAGCTCGGCCACGCCGATGCGTTCCATGCCATCGGAGGCGGTGCCGCGTCGCCGCCAGACGCGCAGTGCCCAGCCGAAGAACGCGAGCCCGAACGCGAGGATGCCGAGCAGATGCAGCCAGGCGGACTGCATACCGCCGATCAGGATGGGCAGGTGTAGCGCGACGTACTTGCGCTGGTTCTCGAAGACGCGCGCGAACAGGTCGCCGATGCCGATGGTGCCCGCGTCCGGCCGGTATGGATCGATCAGCCAGAACTCGGAGACGTAACCCGCCGGCCCGAACGCGCGCCCGCGCAGCCACCACAGCGCTGCAGGAACGAGGATCAGCACGGCGAGCACGGCGAACTGCCGCCAGTGTCTCCGCCACGCCAGCCAGCCCAGGCCGGCGAGCGCGAGAGGCAGTCCGGCCGAGCGGGTGAAGTACGCGAGCAGCACGGCGACTGCTGCGATCGCGAAATGCTTCCATTCATCAGGTCGCGTGTTCTGGAATGCCCAGAGCGCGATCATGGTGAAGCACCAGAACGGCACGTCGGAAAGGATCCAGCGCCCCTCGCGGAGGACGCCGGGCGCCACGGCGAGCAGCAGGCCGATGCCGAGTGCGAGCATCGGCCGCGCGCGCGCACGGATCCAGAGGAAGCTGAACGCGACCGCCGTCGCCGAGAACGCGAGGACGACGAGCTTCAGCTGCACGAACGGCTTCAGCCCCGCCGCCAGCGCGATCGCGAGGATGCCAGGAAACACGGGCGGGTATTTGGTGTGCGGCCGCTGCGCGGGATCCCACAGCTCCACGTACGCGCCGCGCTCCAGCAGCGACCTGGCGAGCGAGATGTACGCCGCATTGTCACCGCCGGTATGCGGCTGCGGCTCGAACGTCAGCAGTGCGAGCACCACGTGCAGCGCTGCGAGCGCCAGTGCGACAATCACTGGATGGCGGACCGTCAGGTCCTTGAGCGGGCGGCGCGCGCGCTCCAGTGCGTGCGGGTGCGACGCGTCCGGTGTGGCGCCGCCTGCCGGCGCGGGTCGGACGGCCGGGCTGCCGCGGCCGGCAGCGGCGCGAGTCCGGCCTCTGCGCGCCATCGCTCAGCGCTCGCGGCCGGGCGTGAGGCAGCCGAGCACGCGGGGCCCGGCAGCGCCCGTCGCTTCCGGTACGTTGCCGGGCACGCCGGACAGGTGTGCGCGTGCGAGCGCGGCGAAGGCGAGCGCCTCCTTGGCGGCAGGGTCGATGCCGAGCACACCGCTGCCCGCCGCGACGGGAATCGGTGCGAGGCGCTCGCGTATGCGCTCGACCAGCGTCGGGTTGAGCGCCCCGCCGCCAGTGATGATGATCTCGTCCACCCCGAGCGGCACGGCCCAGCGTGTGATCGCGTCAGCAATCGAGCGAGCGGTGAACGATGTCATGGTGCTGATGAACGATGCCCAGGCCGACCTGTCTCCCGGTCGCACGCGATCGGCGATATCCTGTACGAACGGACGACCGAACAATTCCCGACCCGTGGACCTGGGCGGCGGCTGGTTCAGAAAGGGGTGCGCAAGCAGCTCGTTCAGCAGCACCTCGTTCACTTCGCCCGCAGCGGCCCACGCGCCGTCGCGGTCGTACGTGCTGTCTCCGCCGGTCGCGAGCTCCACGGCCGCGTCGATGAGCGCGTTGCCCGGCCCGGTGTCGAACGCGAGCACCGGCTCGTCCGACCCCTGGGGCGGCAGCCACGAGAGGTTCGCCATGCCGCCGACGTTCTGGAGCACGCGCCGCTTCGCGGGGTGCGAAAACAGCAGCCGATCCACCCACGGCACGAGCGGTGCGCCGTGCCCGCCGGCCGCTACGTCGCGCGCGCGGAAATCGCTCACGACAGCAATGCCGGTGCGCTCCGCGATCGTCGCAGCGCAGCCGATCTGAAGTGTGGCGCCGCGGCGCCCGTCCCGCGGCGGCTCGTGCCATACCGTCTGACCATGCGAGCCAATGACGGCAACGTCCGCGCTGTCCACGCCCGCTTCCCGACACGCGCGCAGCGCCGCATCGGCGAACCACTCGCCGAGATCCACGTTCAGCCTGCACAGGGACGCGGCAGTGCCCTCCAGGATGCCGTCGTGGATCATGCGCCGCTGCTCGGCAGTGTACGGCAGATCGACGAACGCGAGCAAACGCCAGGCGGGGCTGAGCGGCGCGCCTGTGAACTCGACGACAGCCGCGTCGATGCCGTCCAGCGAAGTCCCCGACATCAGACCCACGACGAGCACTACGTCGCCCCGAGGTCGGGCACGAGCCTGCCGATCAGGCCGCCTTCGGCGTGCAGCCGTTCGCGCGCCGCATCCGCGTCGAGCCCGAGACTGCCCATCACGATTGCAGTCTTCACATGGCCGCCCGCGCGCTCCAGCAGCGAAGCCGCGTCCTTCCGCTCGAGCTGGAGCGTCTCGACGAGGATGCGCTCGCCGCGGTCGCGCAGCTTCTCGCACGTGACCTGCAAATCCACCATCAGGTTGCCGTAGACCTTGCCTAGCCTGACCATCGAGGACGTCGTGATCGTGTTCAGCACCATCTTCGTCGCGGTGCCCGCCTTCATGCGGGTGGAGCCGGTGATGACCTCGGGCCCGACGAGCGGCGCAATGACGACATCGTGCGCATCGAGCAGCTCGGGCGAGGGGTATGTGCAGAGGAGGAAACCGGTGCGCGCGCCGCACTCGCGCGCCCGTGCGAGCGCGCCGTGGACGTATGGCGTCGTACCGGATGTGGCGATGCCCAGCACGAAGTCGTCGGCGGTGATGCCGCGCCCGTCGATGTCGCGTGCGCCGTCCGCCGCTACATCCTCGGCGCCTTCCCTGGCGCGGACGAGCGCTTCATAGCCGCCGGCGATGACGCCCTGCACCATCGACGGGTCCGTACCGTACGTCGGCGGCATCTCGGACGCGTCGAGCACGCCAAGCCGGCCGGATGTGCCGGCGCCGACGTAGAACAGGCGGCCGCCGCGGCGGAAGCAGTCCACCACGATGTCGATCGCGCGGGCAATCTCCTCGCGCTCCTCCTGCACGGCCTCGGCGACCATCCGGTCCTCAGCATTGATGACATCGACTATCTCGAGCGTCGAGAGCTGGTCGATGCGCATGCTGCGCGGATTGCGCTGCTCCGTGAGGCGACTATCCAGGGATCGTCTATTTTCCATGCTTGTAGTAGATTGGGCGGCCTAAGTTACCCCGAACGGAACGCCATGACCAGCCTTCTTCGACAGGCCGTCGGCTTCGAGCGTGACCTCGTCGCAATCCGTCAGGATCTGCATCGCCATCCGGAGCTCGCGTTCCGGGAACAGCGCACCGCCCGTATCGCTGCCGATGCGGTCGCAGCGCTCGGCTTCCGCGTCCGCCGCGACGTCGGTCGCACGGGCGTCGTCGCCGAGATCGGCGAGGGGCTGCCGGTCGTTGCACTGCGTGCGGACATGGACGCGCTCCCGATCCAGGAGTCGAGCGACGTCGCCTACCGCTCGACGGTCGACGGCGTCATGCACGCGTGCGGCCACGACGCTCACGTCGCCATGCTGATCGGCGCCGCGCGCCTGCTCGCTGAAGCGCGCGCGGCCGGCCGCCTGACCGGCACCGTGCGGCTCCTCTTCCAGCCGTCGGAAGAGGCATCCGACGAAGAGGGCAAGAGTGGCGCCACGCGCATGATCGAGGACGGCGCCATGGAGGGCGTCGCGGCGGTGTTCGGCACGCATATCGGGGCTCATCTTCCGGCCGGCCGTGTGTACGTCTCCGCCGGTCCGATCATGGCCGGCTCGGACCTGTTCACGGCGACGGTCCGCGGCCGGAGCGCGCACGCCGGCCGGCCCCAGGAGGGCGTGGACGCCATTGTCCTCGCCGCGCACGCCATCCTCGCCTGTCAGCTGGGCGTCGCCCGTCGCGTCGCACCCGACGATGCCGGTGTGCTGTCGATCGGCACGATCCACGGCGGCTTCGCGGAGAACGTGCTGGCCGAGAGCGTGGCCGTGCGCGGCACCATCCGCTACTTCCGCGAAACTGCACGGCAGGCACTGCGCGACGCACTGCAGCGCGGCTTCGGCGTAGCGGAGACGCTCGGCGGCCGGTTCGACATCGATCTGCACGAGGGTTACCCGCCCGTCGTCAACGACCTGGCCATGTCGCGCCTCGCGGCGGATGCGGTCGGCGTCGCGCTCGGTGCCGACGCCGTCGTTCCGTTCGAGCCGATGATGTATGCCGAGGACTTCGCCCTGCTGGCGCGCGAAGCGCCCGGCTGCTTCATGTGGCTCGGCGCGGCGCTGCAGCCAGCGCGGGAACATCATCACCCTGCTTTCGATATCGATGAGCGTACGCTGCCCGCGGGCGCGGCCGCACTGGCCGCGTGCGCACTGGCCGCACCGGCCGCGCTGCAACGACACGAGACCTGAGGCATCATGACAAAGAGCATCATCGCCGCAGCCGCACTCCTCCTCGCCACTGCGCCCGCCGCATCCGGTCAGGTCCGGGATGCGCCTTCGCGCACGTCGATTTCCGCGGGCCCGGTCATGTACACGACGATCTCGTCGATCGTCGACCCCGACAGCGATTCACGCTGGACCTTCGACGACACAGGCTTCGGCTTCGGTGCCGGCGTGCAGCGCGAGTTCGGACAGGGCCTGCTGATCGGCGTGGAGGGGACCTACGCGACAACGCGACAGGAGCGCTCCTACCTCGATACCGACGTGGTGTTCGAGAGCGGCGACGCCGCGATCGCGACCGGCATGCTGACCGGCCGCTTCGCCTACGGCGGCGGCGGCACGGTCGGCATCTACCTCACGGGCGGCGCAGGCACGATCGCATACAAGCTCGACTCGCTCGACGGCTGGAACCCCGATTTCGCGCTGCGCGCCGGCACCGGCATCGAGTACCAGTTCGCCGTCGGCAAGGGCATCGCGCTGGAATGGAACCGCATCTGGGGCTACCACGAGAAGGAGGACCTCGGCGGTGGCAGGCAGAACCATTCGGTGCTGAAGCTCCTCGGCCGGCTGGCCCTCTGAAAAGGCAACAGCGTGAAACGTGAAGCGTGAAGCGTGAAGCGTGAAGCGTGAAGCGTGAAGCGTGAAATGCTGCGTCAGACTCTCACCGTGAGTCCGTCGGCCAGGCTGTTGCGATACGCCCGCATGGCGGGCACCAGGCCGAGCAGGAACGACGCAGCAACGACGGCGGCGAGGTAGCTGAGCGCCGCCGGAGTCGGCGGCAGGATCGGCAGGTACAGCCCGAATGTGCCTGCCACCCACCCCTTCAGCAGCGCGAGCAGGGCGTAGATCAGGGCGACGCCGGCGATCGAACCGGCGACACCAAGCAGGCCGGACTCCAGTACCAGCAGCGCGAAGATCTTCGGCGCACCGGCCCCGACCGCTCGCAGGATCGCCATCTCACGACGTCTCGCCTCGAGCGACGAGTACAGGCTGAGCAGCATGCCGATCAGACCGACGAGCACCACGAAGAACGTTACAACCAGCAGCGCACTCTCCGCGTAGCCGACACCCCGCCACATCTCGGCCAGCGCGACGCCCGGCAGGATGGCCATGATGGCCTCGTGCTCGTACGTGTTGATCTCGCGCTGCAGCTGCAGCGTTGCGATGCGGCTGCGCGCACCGAGCAGGAAGGCCGTGACCTGCACGGGCTCACCAGCGTGCGCCGGCGCACTGTCCGCGTCGGCTGCAACCGCCGGCCGCTCGGCAAAGTCCGGCGGCGGCGCGAAGCCCGGCAGGACGCCGCCCGCCGGTCCCGCGAACGGGTCGGTCATGAAGCCTTCGTGCACGGCATCGATGCCGTCGAGCGTGACGTAGAGCGCGCGGTCCACCGGTGTGAATGTGCGCGCGAGCACGCCGACGACGCGGAACGGCTGCTCGTCATGGTCCATGATGCCGGAACCATAAAGGCCGTGCGTGATGACGACATCGCTGCCGACGTCGTAACCGAGCTCGTCGGCGACCTGGTGCCCGAGCACGACATCGCGCGCGCCGCGCGGCGTGCGCCCGCGGTCCACTGCCACGGCGCGGTCGCCACCGTAGCGGTAATGCTCGTAGAAGGAGCTGTCGGTCCCGATCACGCGAAAGCCGCGGTAGCTGTCGCCGAGCGAGATCGGGATCGTCCACGCGACGGCCGGATGCGCGACAAAATGCTGGTACGTCTCCCAGTCGAGGTTGTTCGTCGGCGAGCCAATGCCGAACACGGAGTACAGCAGCAGCTGCAGCGAGCCGCCACGCGCGCCGACGATCAGGTCGGTGCGGCTGATGGTGCTCGAGAAGCTCTCGCGCATGCCGGCGCGCACGTTCTCGATGCCGAGCAGCAGTGCGACGCTGAGCGCGATGGAGCCGATTGTGAGCGACGTCGCGAGCAACCGGTTCGCGAGCGACTTGCGCACGAGCGAAAGCAGGAACATCAGCGCGCCGACGCCAGGTTGAGATCGTCGAGGGAGAGCGCGCGGTCGAACATGTGCTCGAGCTGGCGGTCGTGGCTGACGAAGACGAGCGTGGCTGCTGCGTCAGCACAGCGCTCGAAGAGCAGCTCGAGAAACTGCTCGCGCCGGTCCGAGTCGAGCGCGGATGTCGGCTCATCGGCCACGACCAGGTCCGGCGCACCGATCAGCGCGCGCGCCGCGGCGACGCGCTGCGCCTGCCCGACGCTGAGGCGCGTCACCTTCTCGTTCAGCAGCATGTCGATGCCGAGTGCGTTCGCGAGCGCGGCCGCCGCCGCGGCCGGCGACACGCCATTCAGCCGCGCTGCGCGCGCGCGGCTCAGCCGGCAGGGCAGCACGATGTTCTCCTCGACCGAGAGGTACGGGATGAGATTGAACAACTGGAAGATGTAGCCCATGTGCGCCGCGCGCAGCGCGTCGCGCCCGCGGTTCGAGAGCGTCGTCAGGTCGGCATCGAGCACGCGGACCGCGCCGGCGTCCGCGCGGAGCACGCCGGTCAGCAGGCCGAGCAGCGTGGTCTTGCCGCTGCCGCTGGGGCCGAAGACGAACACGCGCTCGCCCCGTTCGATGCGGAACAGGGGCACGTTCAGCACCGTCGCCGACCGCGCGTAGGCGAACTTCACGTCCTCCAGCAGAACGGCCGGACTGCGCGGCGTCCCCCGCGCGGCCCGGCCGCTGCCCGCCGCCGCTGTTGCCACGGTGCTCAGCCTTCGTATGGCTCGATCCGCTGGCCAGTCACCTGGTAGCCGACCATGCCGTAGGGGCTCTCCACGTTCTCGATCTTCAGCGTACCGACGATCCAGATCGGGTCCCACAGGTTCACGTCGACCTGCTGCCCCTTCAGCATGAGCACGTGCGCCATCTGGTTGGGCGGCGGCGGCGGCACATGGATGCAGGCGCCGAAGTACGGCACGAGCAGAAACTCGGTGACCCGCGTCTCCGTGTCCTCGAGCGGCACCATGAAGCCGGGCACACGCACGAGAACGCCGTTCAGCTTCCGCAGCGATTCCGGCATCTCGCCCGTGCGGTAGTTCAGCGCGGCCATCGTCTTCCAGTCGAGCGTGACCGGCTCCGCCGCCACGCCGGGCGCCGAACCGGTTGCTGCGACCGGCACGGGCACCACGGGCGCAGGCACCATGGCGCTCGTCGCCAGCGTCACGGCGATGAGAGCGGCGAATGTGGCGATCGCCTGTGCGCGCGAAACTGTCATGAGCGAGCTCCGTCCAGAGAACCAACCCGGCGACGTTAACGTGCGGCCGCGCGCTCCGTCAACAACGCGGTGGCGGCAGGGCCGTTCTGCATCGTACTTTTCGAGGCGTTTTCTGTTCCCATTCGAGGCCGCCCATGAGAAGCGTCGTCGTCACCATCCTGTGTCTGCTGGCCGGCTGCACGAGCGCCGCCGTAATGCACGTCGGCACCGACCTCTCCACAGCGATCCCTTCCGAATGGCCGTACGACACGGACGCCGCGGCGGTACACGCCACGTCCGCGATGGTCGTGAGCGACGCGCCGATCGCGACCGAGGTCGGGCTCGACGTGCTCCGGACCGGCGGCAACGCGATCGATGCGGTCGTCGCCACGGCGTTCGCGCTCGCCGTTGTGTACCCCGAGGCCGGCAACATCGGCGGCGGCGGCTTCATGGTCGCGCGCATGGCTGACCGCACGGAGGCGGCGCTCGATTTCCGCGAGAAGGCACCGCTCGCGGCCACCGGCGACATGTACCTGGACGGCGAGGGCAACGTCACCGACCGTTCCGTCACCGGTCATCTCGCCTCGGGTGTGCCGGGCAGCGTCATGGGGCTGTGGGAAGCGCATCGCCGGTTGGGCACGCGTGCGTGGGCCGATCTGCTGCAGCCGGCCATCGACCTCGCCCGCGACGGCTTCACGGTGGACATGCACCTCGCGGCCTCCGTCGCCGGCGCGGCATCCGGTCTGCGCGAGTTCGGCGGCTCTGCCGCTCTGTTCCTGCCGGGCGGCACTCCGCTCCGCGCCGGCACGCGCTGGCGCAATCCCGACCTGGCGGCGGTGCTGCAGCGCATCTCCGACGAGGGGCCGCCCGGCTTCTACGCGGGTCGGACCGCGGCACTGATCATCGCCGAGATGGAGCGCGGCGGCGGCATCATCACGCTCGAGGACCTGCAGCGTTACAGCGCGGAGTGGCGAACGCCGATCACGTTCGACTACCGCGGTCACCGCGTGATCTCGATGCCGCCGTCGTCGTCGGGCGGCATCACGCTCGCGCTGATGGCGAACATCATGGACGGCTACCCGCTGGACCGGCTGGGCTGGCATTCGCAGGCCGCGCTGCACCTGACGGGCGAGGCGATGCGGCGCGCGTTCGCCGACCGCAACTACTTTCTGGGCGATCCCGAGTTCGTCGTCATGCCGATCGACACGCTCGTCTCGCAGGAGTACGCAGACCGGCTGCGCGCGGGCATCGACCGGCTGCAGGCCACACCCTCCACCGCGGTGAGGCCGGGTATCGAGCTGCGCAGCGAGCCCGAGCACACGACACACATCTCGGTCGTGGATCGGCGCGGCAACGCTGTCGCACTCACGACGACGATCAACGATCTGTACGGTTCGGGCGTAACCGTGGCCGGCGCTGGCTTCGTGCTCAACGACGAGATGGACGACTTCGCTGCGAAGCCGGGCACGCCGAACATGTACGGACTGGTGCAGGGTTACGCCAACGCGATCGAGCCGGGCAAGCGCATGCTGTCGGCAATGACGCCGACGATCGTGCTGGATCCGGAGGATGACGTGCTGCTGGTGACCGGGGCGAGAGGCGGCCCGCGCATCATCAGCGCGGTCTTCCAGGTGATCTCGAACGTGGTCGACTACGAGCTCGAAGCGGCGGCGGCCGTGCACGCGCCGCGCATTCACCACCAGCATCTGCCGGACGTGCTCTACTACGAGAGCGATGGGGTCACGGAGGCGATGATCAGCGAGCTGCGAGAAATGGGGCACACGGTCATGGCCCGGTCCAGCGTCGGCTCCGCCCCGACGATCGTGCGGCGGAGCGGAGCCTGGAGCGCCATGAGCGACCCGCGCAGCGGCGGTCGCGCCGCGGGCTACTGAGCCGCCTGGCGGCGTACCTGGATCGGTGAGTCGAGACGGATCACGAGCTCGCTGCCCGCCGGCAGCACGACATCGACGTCCGCGGTGCCCATGGCGATGGCCGTGCCTGCCGCCGCGCCGATGACCGCGCCCTTCACGGTCGAACGCGTGTTCTTGCCGAGCACGCGGCCAAGCACCGCACCCGCGGCCGCGCCGGCTGCCACTTTCGTCACCTGCTCACGCGTCGACGTCCGGTTCGAGCGCTCGGGGTGGGCGCGCATTACCGTCGCATCGAGGGGGTAGCTGCTGCCGCCGAATGACACGGACTCGAATGCGAGCTTGATGATTCCGGTCTCGCCGACGTGGCCGCTCTTGTCCACCTGCGTCATCCGTCCGCGCACCGTCGCTCCGGCCGGAATCAGCACCGTACCGCTGGCGTCGGTGATCGAGCTCTGCAGCGTCGCGGTAAACGAGTCGCCGACCCGGTTCGTCTCGGTGGACAGCGTCTGGTTCATCGTCAGGGCCATGCTCGTGCCGCGCGACACGGAAGCCAGGCGCGGACGCGGAGCCGGTGCGGGTGCCGGCATCTCCGTCCGCGGTGTGCGCGGCCGCACCGGCTGCGGCGCCGGTGCCGGATCGGGCCGCGGCGCCCGCGGCTGCTCGACGCGCGGGCTCGGGCCGGGCTCCGGCGTCGGAGTCTTCTCGTCCGCGTTCACGACCGTGTCCATGAACGCGACCGGCGTCGTATCGCTCCGCAGCGCCAGGTCCAGCTCACGGTCGAGCTCGTCCTGCCGCAGCGCGGACCGATCAGCGGCACCATCGCCGGCACACGCCGCAGGCACCATCGCCAGCGGCAACATGAGCAGCCACGCTGCTCCCATTCTGCGTTTTGTCATTCGAGCTCTCCGGTGTCGCATCTTGAACGCGGCGGACGGCAGCCGTACCTTCCTGCTCCAGCCGCCGCGTGGTCATGCTGTAGGTGCAACGCACATGCCCGCGTTGCGATTCGTTATTTTTCCGCGCGGCAGCAGGTTTTTTCGCACCTTTGCACGGCGCCCGGTGCGCCGGGTGTCCTGAATAGCGGTCGTGTCAGCACTGCGCAGTGTCCTCCCCTATGTACGACCCTACCGGGCCGGCATCCTCGCCGGGCTCGCGTTCATCGTGGTGTCCAACGGCTTCGGCATCCTCGTACCCTGGCTGATCGGGCTCGCCATCGACGCGCTCGCCGATCCGGCGACGACGCGTGCCGATCTGTTCCGCTACGCCGGCCTGATCATCATCGTAGCCGTGTTCGCGGGCGCCGGCCGCTTCGGCATGCGCCAGCTGCTGAACGCGATCAGCCGGCGTATCGAGTCAGACCTGCGCGATGCGTTCTTCGGTCATCTGATCCGGCTGGATGCGACATTCTTCGGCGGCACGCGGACGGGCGACCTGATGAGCCGAGGCACGAACGACCTGCAGGCGGTACGGCAGGCGGTCGGCCCGGGCATCATGTACCTGGTCAACACCGTGGTGAGCACGGTCGCCGCGCTCTGGTTCATGATGCGCTACAGTGTGGTCCTCACGCTCATTGCCCTGGTGCCTCTCGTGCTGCTGCCGTTCGTCATGAAGTACTTCGGCCGCATCATCCACTTCAAGGCGGACCGGATCCAGGAGCACCTCGGCGTGCTGTCGAGCATGGTGCAGGAGAACCTGAGCGGCGTCCGCATAGTACGCGCATACGGTCAGGAGACTGCGCAGCAGGAAGAGTTCGAGCGCCTGAACCGCGAGTACATGGAGCGCAACATGGCGCTCGCGCGGACATCGGCCATCTTCCACCCGACACTGACGCTGCTCACCGGCTTCGGGCTGCTGGCCGTGCTCTGGTTCGGCGGCGTACAGGCGATGAGCGGGGAGATCACGAACGGCGATTTCGTCGCGTTCATCTTCTACCTTGCCATGCTGACGTGGCCGATGATCGCGCTCGGCTGGGTCATCAACCTGTTCCAGCGCGGCGCCGCGAGCATGAGCAGGATCGATCGCATCATGAACACGCAGCCCGCAGTGGCCGAGCCGACCCGGCCGCAGCGTATCGAGAGATTGAGCGGCGACATCGAGTTCCGCAACGTCTCGTTCCGCTACCCCGGCTCGGAACGATGGGTGCTGCGCGACGTCTCGTTTCACATCCCGGCAGGCGATACGGCGGCGCTCGTCGGCCCGACGGGCGCCGGCAAGTCCACGATCATTGCGCTGCTCACGCGCCAGTACGACGCGACGGAGGGCGTGGTGCTGCTCGACGGCGTACCGATCGAGCGCGTGCCGCTCGACCAGCTGCGCGGCGCCATCGGCGCCGTGCCGCAGGACGCTTTCGTCTTCTCCGACACGCTCGAGAGCAATATCGGGCTCGGCGTCCCCGCAGGTGATGGACGCGTGGAGAAGATCCGGTGGGCGAGCGACGTGGCACGGATCCGAGAGACGATCGAGAGCTTTCCGCGCGGCTACGCGACGCGGCTCGGCGAGCGCGGCGTGAACCTGTCGGGCGGACAGCGACAACGGACGACGCTGGCGCGCGCGCTCGCCCGCGATCCGGTCATCCTGGTACTGGACGACGCGCTGAGCGCCGTCGACACGCACACGGAGCAGGAGATCCTCGCCGCACTGCGCGACGTGATGCGGGAGCGCACGGCCGTCGTCGTGAGTCACCGCGTGAGCGCAGTCATGACGGCCGACCGCATCCTCGTCCTCGATCAGGGTGCGATCGCCGAGCGCGGCACGCACGAGGCGCTGCTGGCGCGAAACGGCGTCTACGCGACGCTGCTCAGGAGGCAGCTGCTGGAGGAGGGTCTGGAACGGGAGCCGCTTGCCGAACACACTGCGTGACTTTAGCTTAGCGGCACATGACGGACCCAACGCCAACCATCCTCCTCGTCGAAGACGACCCCCTGCTCCGCCACGCGTTCAGACTGCTGCTGGAGGATGCCGGCTACCTCGTCGATGAGGCCGGTACCGCCGCCGAAGCGCTGAGCGTCGCGACGGAGCGGCAGCCTGCGCTCGTGCTCCTGGACCTCGGGCTGCCAGACCGCTCCGGCCTGGAGGTCGCACAGGATCTCATGTCCCGGCCGGAGACCGCCAGTATCCGCATTGTTGCGCTGACCGGCCGCGCCGGTGCGCATGAGCGCGACGCCTGCCTGGCTGCGGGGTGCACTCACTTCTTCACCAAGCCGCTCGAACCGCGGGAGCTGCTCCGCAGGCTGCCCGAGCTGCTCGGCAGTGCGTGATCACTGCACACCGGCTGAGCCGCTACAGCCTGTCCAGCAGGAAAGCGGGCGTGTAACGCGTCAGCCACGCCGACAGCAAGGTGAACGAACCGCTCACGAGCAACAGTCCCACGGCGACCAGCACGACACCGGACGTCTTCTCGATGATCGGCAGCGCGCCGCGCAGCCGCTGCGACACGTCGAGGAACCACCCGGTCGCGAGCGCGGCCAGCAGGAAGGGCACGGCGAGACCGAGCGAGTACGTGGCCAGCAGAACCATCCCGCCGCCCAGCGTCTCGCGGGCGCCGGCGTACGTCAGCAGCGCACCGAGGATCGGGCCGATGCAGGGCGTCCAGCCGGCGCCGAACGCCAGCCCGGCCAGCAGCGCTCCCGCATGGCCGGCGGGCGACTGGTTCAGGTGGACGCGCCGCTCCCGCAGCAGGGCTCCTATGCGCAGCACGCCGAGCAGATGCAGACCGAACAGAATGATGACCACCCCGCCAATGCGCGCGATCCAGTCGTCGTATACGTTCAGGACCTGCCCGAGCAGGGTGGCTGACGCGCCGAGCAGCAGGAAGATGATCGTGAATCCGGCAACGAAGAACGACGCTGGCACCATTACTGCCCGGCGGGAGGGCACACTGCGCAGCTCATCCAGCGACATGCCGGTGATGAAGCCGAGGTAACCGGGTACGATGGGAAGTACGCACGGCGACAGGAACGAGAGTACGCCAGCCGCAAATGCGGCTGCGAGCGATATGGAGCCTTCCATCTCTTCTCCGAACAGGTTGAAGCGATTGCGTCGCTCCATCTACCGTTTCTATTACCGCCTCAAGTACTTTCCGTTCACGGGCGAGCGGAAGCGACGGCTCGAGCGTGACGAACGCGGCTTCATCGTCATCCAGATCGATGCGCTCGCGCACGACGACCTGATCACCGCCATCGAGCGCGGCTACGCGCCGCGCCTGCGCCGCCTCATCGAACGCGACGGCTGGGAGCTGCGCCGCTTCCCGGCCGGCCTGCCGAGCGCGACACCCGCCGCGCAGGCCGCAATCTTCTACGGCACCAAGGAGGACATTCCGGCGTTCCGCTTCTACGAGAAGTCCGAGCGGCGCCTGATCATAGGGTCCAAGCCCGCCGACGTACAGCACATCCGCGACCGGCTGCCGGAATCCGGCATCCTCGACGGCGGCTCGGGTTACGTCAACATCTACGATGGCGGTGCCGACCGCGCCATCTTCACGCTCGCCGCGAAGAAGCCGCAGCGACTGCTGGGCAAGATGGGCGGCGGCCGCGTTGCGCTGCTCGCACTGCTGCATCCGATCCGCATGGTGCGGATGGTGATCGACAGCATCCTCGAGTACCTGCGCGAGGAAGTCGTGCGCGTCTGGGGACAGATGCGCGGCCAGTACACCTACTACTGGTGGTACCTGCCGTTCCTGCACATGGGCACGAACGTCGTGCTGCGCGAGTTGCAGACGCTCGCCGTGCTGCTCGACATCTACACGGGCGTGCCGGCGATCTACACCACGTACAACGTGTACGACGAGTTCGCGCACCATTTCGGGCCCGGTACCCGCATGGCGTTCGGCAGCGTGCGCGCGCTCGACCGCCGTATCGGCGAGATCATGGCCATGCTGCGACGTGCCCCCGGCCGTCCCTACGACCTGTATATCCTGAGCGACCACGGCCAGACGCCATCCGTGCCGTACCGTATCCGCTACGACGAGACGCTCGGCGACACCATCGTGAATGCCACCAAACACGGCGTCCTCGTCATGGCCGGTACGGGCGACTACTCCATCGAGCACCAGGATGCCATGGACTTCCTCGTCCAGGAGCTCGAGCACGTTTCGGAGGAGTCGATCCTGCCCGCGCGCAAGGCAGGCCTCGGCCTCGGCCGCTGGATCAGGCAGCACTACAACCTGTTCCCGCTCCTGCCCGAGACCGTGAAGGAGGTGGACGAGGAGAAAATCATCGTCACCTACTCGTCGTCGCTTGCACACGTGTACTGGACACAGCCGGAGCGGCCGCTGTCGTTCGACGAGATCCGAGAAGACCCGGACCGTCGCGCGCTGTACTACTTCCTCGTCGCGCACGGCGGCATTGGCTGCGTCATCACGCGCATGCTCGATGGCGCACACGTCGAGACGCTGCGTGGTCGCGCTCTCATTACGCCGGCCGGTGAGATGGAGATGCTGTCAGGCGAAGATCCGCTCCGCGATTATGCGGAGTCCGCCGTCGAGCGGCGAGCGATCGCGCAACTCGCCAACATGAAGAACGCCGGCGACATGGTCCTGTTCGGCTCCTATGACGCCGAGAACGACATCTGCATCTGCTTCGACGACCAGATCGGCGCGCACGGCGCGCTCGGCGGGCGTCAGGGCTGGCCATTTCTGCTCACGCCGCGCGGCCTCGTGCCCGAAGACTATCCCATTGACGACCCGCTGGACCTGCACGCCATTTTCCGCAGGTACTCCGAGCCGCCCGAGCTGCCCATCCTGCAGCGTCACGCGCGCGAACGCCGCTCCGCCTTCTGACGACCGGGCGGCGCCGCCCGGCGTGCGCGCGGCTCAGCCCCGCGGCTGCAGGAAGCGGTAGCCGATCATCTTGTAGATGAGCTTCGCCACCAGGAAGTCAGGCGCCGACAGGCCCGGGATCGGCGCGAGCTCGACGACGTCGACTGCATGGACCTTTCGCTCCGTGAACACGCGCCGCAGCAGTTTCAGCACCGGATACCACTGCAGCCCGCCCGGCTCGGGCGTGCCCGTGGACGGCACCAGCGAAGGATCGAATCCATCGACATCGAACGTGATGTACACATCCTCGCCCAGCCGCGACAGCACGTCGTCGATCCATGCGTCACCCGCGTGAATGTCATCCGCCAGGAACAGGTGGATGTTCTCCGACCGCCGCACCAGCCGCATCTCTTCGCTCGTCAGCGCGCGGATCCCGACCGCAGCGATCTCGACGCGATCCTGCACGCGTGCCATCACCGATGCGTGCGAGTACGGAGAGCCCTCGTACTCGGGCCGCAGATCCGTGTGCGCGTCCACCTGCAGCACACTCAGCCGCCGCCCTTCTCGATCGAGCCGGTCCGCCCACGCGAGAATCGGCGCGCTCGACACCGAGTGCTCTCCTCCAAGCAGCACGATGAACTTGTCCGGCGCCGCCTCGAGCAATGCGTCATACGCCGTCCGCAGCTCGGTCAGCGCCTGCTGCGGACCCGCGCCCGTCAGCGCCAGCGACGGCAGCGTCGCAATGCCGATCCCGGACGGCTCCGAATCCAGCTCCTGATCGTACAGCTCGATGTAGCGCGACGCCTCGATGATCGCCCGCGGCCCGCCGCCCGTGCCGCCGCCGAAGCTCGTCGTCGCTTCGTACGGCACCGGCAGGATCACCGCTCCCGCACGGTCGAACGCGCCGCCGGCTTCATCCAGTCCGAGGAAATTGTGCGGCAGCTCCCAGGCCGCCGCCTTCAGCGACATCGGTATTGACATGGTCTCCGTACGACAGTGAAGGGGCGAATAAAGGGGCGAATAAAGGAGCGAATAAAGGGGCGAAACAAGGGGGCGAATGATGCAGGCGAGTGAACCGGGCTGGTGAAGCAGGCGAATGAACCGGGCGATTGAAGCAGGCGAGTGAAGCGGGTGAACGGCCAAAACGGCTCCCTTTCCCCTCCCCGGTGTGTCGCCCCGGTATTTCGCCCCGGTATTTCGCCCCGGTATTTCGGCTCAGTATCTCGCCCCAGTATTTCGCCCCAGTATTTCGCCCCCCGTCTAGATGCTCTCGATCGGACACGATAGCCCTTCCCACCTCAGCTCCGCACCAGCGGCCTGGCAGCCGGCGCAGAGCCCGTATATCTGCAGACGGTACCGCGACGGCAGGAACCCCTGCTTCCGCGCAGCGTCCTCCTGCACCCGCACCAGGTCTGCACTGTGAATGTCCGCTACCTTGCCGCATTCCGTGCAGATCAGATGCTCCCGCATCGGCTTCTGACCGAACAGGTGCTCGTACCGCTTGAACCCCTCGCCGAAGTCGTGCTCCTGCACCAGCCCGCTCTTTACCAGCATCTCCAGCGTCCGGTACACCGTCGCCTTCCCGATGCGCTCCCCTCCCTGCCGCAGCTGCTGCTCGATTTCCTCCACCGACAGGTGCTGCGATGACGTGAACACCACCTCGGCGACCGCCTCCCGCTGCTGCGTCACCGACAGCCCCTGCTCCCTCAGGTAACGGCGGAACAGATGTACAAAGCTCATGTGCCTGCCTCCAGTGGGTCACAATCAACAATGATTATTGATAGCCCGCGAGCACCGCCTGAACAAGCCCACCCTCACACGTGCCCACCGCCCGCCCCATCGGCCGCTCCATCGGCCGCTCCATCGCCCGCTGCGGCGCCCGCCGGGCCGCCCAGCGCCAGGATCACCGCGTTCCATCGCTCGCGATCTCCTCCGATGGACTCCTCGCGGGGCTCCGCGTCGGCGTCTTCGCCCATCCTGCGCAGCACACCGCTCACGATGCGGGGCACAGCGGCGGCGGGAGCCGAGCCGTGCTCGTCGAAGCGGACGTTGACCTGTGCGGCGCCCTTTCTGTTGCGAGCGACCGTGAAGTGGGCGGTGAGCACGCGGCGACGGAGCTCATCGTCGTCAAATGCGCCAATGACGACGACGATGCTCTCGCCGATGGCGATTTTGCGCGAAGGAAAGATCCAGAGGTAGTCGATGAGGTCGAGCGGCACCTGTTCGAGCACGCGTGCGACGAGCGCATGCAGGGCGCCAGCGTCGTCGCCGATGTTTGCCCATTGTGTGGAGCTCATGGCGTGAATCCGATCTGCAATGGCGAAACGGGGAACAGAAGTTACGACGCGCCGCGCGTGCGGCGGAAGTCCGTGCCGAGCGCGCTGCGGGTGGCTGTGAGGACGCGCTCGCGCGCCTCGCGGAACGGACCGGCAATGAGCGCACCGGACGCCTTGACGTGACCGCCGCCGCCGAACTGGCGGGCGATGGTGTTGACATCGATGTCGCCGGCGGAGCGGAGCGAGATCTTGGTGGAGCCGTCGGCGGTCTCGCGGAAGAGGATGGCGACTTCGGTGCCCTCGACGGCGCGCGCGTGTTCGACGACGCCCTCGAGGTCGTCGGATCCTGCGCCGAGCGCTTCCATGATGCCGCGTTCGATGGTGATGCTCGTGATCGGGTAGTCGGGGTCGACCTCGAGGTGCTCCAGCGCGTGACGCAGCAGCTGAACGCGGTGGAGCGGGACGGTCGCGTAGATGCGGCGGTACATGAGCTCGGGATTGACGCCCTGCTCGATGAGATCGCCGGCGAGCTCGTGCGTGCGGCGCGTCGTGTTCGCGAACCTGAACGAGCCGGTGTCGGTGGTGATGCCCGTATAGATCGCTTCGAGCACGGGCTGCGGCCACGGCCGCGGCAGCCCTGCGGAGACGAGCAGATCGTAGACGAGCTCGGCGGTCGCGCACGCGGTGACGTCCTGAACGGTGACGCCCCGGAGCGATACGTCGCCCTCGACATGATGATCGATGATCGCGAGCTGCATGGTTTCGGCAGCGCGCGCGACGCGGCCGATGCGCTTGGCCTCCGCCGTATCGACGACGACCAGCAGATCCGCGTCGGCGAGGGCGCGGTCGGCCGCGACGGTTCCCGCGTCGAGCACAATCGAATCGTCATCGATCAGGTAGCGGAACAGGTCCGGGAACGCCGTCGGATTCACGATGTGCACGGTGCGGCCGAGGCCGCGCAGCCAGTGGGCGATGGCGGCCTCCGAGCCCGCGCCGTCGCCGTCGGCATTCACATGCGTCGTGAGAACGATTCTGTCTGCGGCGAGCAGCGTCCGAACGACGCTGTGCAGTGCTGCCTGCCGCTTCGGGGGCACTTCTATGTCTGCACTCATATCCATCACCTTTCGAAGCGGCCGCCGGGCAGCTGCTTCCGTACTTTGGCCCAGGTGGACGCGAGGTGCACCGCGTGCGGCGACATGCGTCCTTCTATGTGTCCTGCGGCGAGGGCGGCCAGGAACGCCGCCGGACCGGCCCCGAAATGTGGCACGACGACACGACCGCGGCCGATCTCGCGCAGCGTATGTGCGTCGGAACCTGCGCCGATCGGCACGCTGCGCGCGTTCGCCCACGCGACAGCGCGATCGTTCAGGGCACTGTCATGGATGCGTGCGTTGAAACCCTCGAACGCGTCCACGAGGTCCTCGATGGCGTCGAGCACCCCCGCGCCGCCCTTGCCCGCGGCGAACGGATGCGGCACATAGACGAGGCCGCCCTGCTCGCGGATGCGGAGACAGGTCTCGCGCGCGGGCGTGCCGCCGGGGATCAGGTCGCTCAGGAAAAGCCCGATGATGTCGATGCGCTCGGCGGTCTTGACTTCTTCACCGACGATCACGCGGCCCGGGTACGCATCCTTCAGGGCGACAGCCGTATCTATGGCATTGTGGTCCGTGATGCACACGCGGTCGAGGCCACAGGCCACTGCACGCGCGATCACCGCGTGCGGGTCGCTCAGACAGTCGAACGAGCCGCGCGTGTGCACGTGCATGTCCACGTGCAGGGTGCCGGCGTCATTCATTGCGGGCACGGATCTCCATCCATACTTCGCCGGCGCGCGCCGTGAGCTCGTCCAGCCCCGCGTCGTTCTCGATCACGTAGTGCGCCCGCAAGCGCTTGGTTGACGCCGGCAGCTGGGCTGCCATCATGCGGTCGGCCTCGTCCGGATCGATGCCTCGCAACATCACGAGCCGATCACGGCGCACCGCATCCGGCGCATCGACCAGGACGATGACGTCGAAGCCGTCATCGAGCCCCGTCTCGAACAGCAGCGGGATGGAATGCACCACGATGTGCTCGCCGCGAGCCGCGGCTCCACGCTCCTCCCGCAGGCGCAGCCGCTCGATCTCGGGATGCAGCATGGCCTCGAGCGCGAGCCTCCGGTCGTCATCGCCGAACACGATCGCGCGCAGCGCTGCACGATCCAGCGAGCCGTCCGCGTGCAGCACGCCGTCCCCGAAGTGCGCGACGACGGCGCGCAGGGCATCCGTGCCGGGCTCCACGACGCGGCGCGCGAGATCGTCGGCATCGATGATGTCAGCGCCGAGCGACTGCCACACTTCCGCCACGGCCGACTTGCCGCTCGCGATGTTGCCGGTCAGTGCGACGCGCAGCAGCGACCGCATGCGGCGCCGACTGCGGATCGTCATGAGACCGATGGTGCCGAGCAGCGCGAGGATGATGAGGGTGCTCGCCGTGCCGAGTGCACTCGCCATGACGTGCCAGCTGCGGCCGGCGAGATAACCGGCTCCAACGGAGGCCGTGCCCCAGCCGATCACGCCGATGGCGTCGTAGAGCAGGAAGCGGCCGTAGGACATGCGGCTCATGCCGGCGAACCACGGCATGAGCGTGCGGACGAAGGAGATGAATCGGGCGGCCGACACGGCGAGGATGGAGCGCTGGCGGAACAGCACGAGGGCGCGCGCCTCGTGCTGCCGCCACAGCCGACCCAGCCGACCCGCGCTCGCTGCGGCGCGCCGCCCCCCCGTCCGCCCCAGGACATACCCGATCTGGTCGCCCAGCAGGCCACCGAGAATCGTCGCCAGCAGCACGTGCACCACGCTGAAGTAGCCGGCCTGCGCCATGAAGGCCGCGACGAGCACTGTCGCTTCAGCCGGGATCAGCAGGCCGATGAAGAAGGCCGTTTCGGTCGCCGTGACGAGCAGGACTACCCACGGCCCCAAACGGATCAGGAGCTCGATGATGTCCTGGAGGAGAGATTCCACGTTCAGTGCGGCGCGGTTTCCGCTACGTCATCCTCCGTGCCGCGCACGCCGTCCGGGCCGTTCGACCCGATGGTGACCGTGCGATCGCCATACTGCATCCAGTATTGGTTGCCCCAGGGATCGAGACCGGTGTCTTCCGGTACCCGGCGCCGCATCCATGGATTGAACGCTTCCGGGTCCTTCGGCGGCGGTCTGCGGCCGAGCTCCCGGTCGTTGTCGATCACGTTCAGCACGTGCTTGACCTTGTTGTTCGCAGAGTATCGCCTGATGGGATTGGCGATCGCGTCGCCGACAGGCCCGAGCCGCTCGATCACCGGCTCCATCAGGACGGCCCCTCGAGCCCGCAGCGGTGGCACCGCGAAGATGATCGCGACGACCAGAATGATGGCGACGATCCTGTTCATCCCTGCTGCCCTCCCCGGCCTTTCTCCTGCGACTTCGTCCATTCGAGGTACCGCGCCAGATGCGACGGCGGCGGCACGGCATGCTCATCACCGTAGGCTGTATGCAACCGCCAGGCGATGTAGTCAGGCGGCGGCAGCGGCAGAAATGGCGCGCGCCTGTACCAGCCGCGTCCACGGAACCGCCAGGCCGCCCCCAGCAGCGGTAACAGCAGGCGCGGGTTTCGCAATGCGAGTCCGGCAAAACGGCGAATGAGATGGGCGCTGCGCACGCGGCAAGATAGTGCCTGCCCGGGACGCATGTAAACGGCCACGCCCGTGCGCAGGGGTGGCCGGCCTTCCGGCCCATGGGTAAATTGCAGCCATGCCTGCAAAGACGAAGAAGGAGGCCGCTCGGAAGAGCGTCGGAACGATGGGGCGCGGCGTGTTGAGCGGCGACCGCCTCATCGCGATGTACCGCACCATGGTCGCGGCGCGTCGGACGGACGATCAGGAGATCCTGCTCAAGCGACAGAACCGGATCTTCTTCCAGATCTCGGGCGCCGGCCATGAGGCAGTGCAGGTCGCAGTGGCGGCACACCTGCGTCCGGGCTCCGACTGGTTCTACCTCTACTACCGTGATCGTGCACTCAGCCAGGCGCTGGGCGTAACGCCGTACGACCAGCTGCTGCAGGCGGTCGGCGCCGCAGCGGATCCGGCGAGTGGCGGGCGTCAGATGCCGTCACACTGGAGCAGCCGCGAGCTGCGCATCGCATCGACGTCATCGCCGACCGGCACGCAGTACCTGCAGGCGGTCGGCTGCGCGGAGTCCGGCATGCGTGCGGGGCGCGATGAAGCGATGAGCGCGGCCATCGCCGGATTCGCCAGGGACGAGGTCGTGCTGTGCACGTCGGGCGAGGGCCAGACATCGGAGGGCGAGTTCTGGGAAGCGCTCAATACGGCGACGAACCTGAAGCTGCCTGTCGTGTTCCTGATCCAGGACAACGGCTATGCGATCTCGGTGCCGGTCGAGGTGGGCACGGCTGGCGGGAACATCAGCGCACTGCTCACCGGCTTCCCGGACCTGTACATCGAGGAGTTCGACGGTACGCGTCTGACCGAGAGCTGGGAAGCCTGCGGCCGCGCTGTCGCGTACGCGCGCGAGCGGAAAGGTCCTGCCCTGCTGCACGCGCACGTGGTGCGGCCGTACTCGCACTCGATGTCGGATGACGAGCGGCTGTACCGCCCGGAGTCGGAGCGCAGCCTGGACGCGGAGCAGGACCCGATCGTCGTCGCGCGACGGGATCTCATCGAGCTGGGCATTGCGACCGCGGCCGAGCTCGACGCGCTCGAGAAGCAGGTCGATGAGGACGTTCGTGGCGCATCGGATCGCGCGATCGCAATGCCGCAGCCGGCGCCCGAAACTGCGCTCGACCACCTGTTCTCGCCGAACGTCGATCCAACGTCTTCGGATTTCGACACGGAGGATGATCCGCAGTTCGCGGGCGGTGAGACGACCATGGTCGATCTCATCAATGTCGCCATTCGCGACGAGATGCAGCGCGATCCGCGCATCGTCGTATTCGGCCAGGACGTCGCCGACTGCAGCCGCGAAGCGTCCCTCGAGGAAGTGAAGGGCAAGGGCGGCGTCTTCAAATGCACCTGGGGCCTGCAGCGGAAATTTGGCTCGAACCGCGTGTTCAACACGCCGCTCGCCGAGGCGAACATAGTCGGGCGCGCCATCGGTATGGCCGTACGCGGCCTGAAGCCGGTCGTCGAGATCCAGTTCTTCGACTACATCTGGCCGGCGATGATGCAGATCCGCGACGAGCTCGCGACCATGCGCTACCGCTCCGGCGGCAACTGGTGGTGCCCGGTGGTTATCCGCGTCGCGTACGGCGGCTACCTCAAGGGCGGCGCGATCTATCACTCGCAGACGGGCGAGACGCTGTTCACCCACACGCCCGGTCTGCGCGTCGTGCTGCCAGCCACGGCGCTCGATGCGAACGGCCTGCTCCGCACCGCAATACGCTCGGAGGATCCGGTGATTTTCCTCGAGCACAAGCATCTATACCGGCAGGTCTACAACAAGGGGCGGAACCCGGGCCCCGACTTCATGATCCCGTTCGGCAGCGCGACCGTGGTGCGGGAGGGCACGGACCTGTCGGTGATCACCTGCGGCGCCGTCGTGAAGCGCTCGCTCGATGCAGCACGCATCGCGGGGGAACGCGGCATCAGTGTCGAGGTGATCGACCTCCGCTCGCTCAACCCGCTCGACATGGACACCATCGCCGCATCCGTGCGCAAGACGGGCAAGGTCATCGTCGCGCACGAAGACTCACTGTCGTGGGGCATCGGCTCCGAGATCGTGGCACGCATCGCGAGCGACCTCTTCGAGCACCTCGACGGGCCCGTCCGTCGCGTCGCATCCATGGACACCTGGGTGGCATATGCACCGCAGCTCGAAGACGTGATCCTGCCGCAGACCCACGACATCGTCGCGGCCATCGACGAGCTCGCCGCATACTGACTCGCGCGCGCGACGGCGCCACCCGCCTCACGCCGTTTCCGCGCGTTGATCCCGTGCTCTGGCCGTGGAGGCAGCACTCCAGCGGCACGCAGAGCGGATGCGCGCTTCGCACGCCTGCCGGGCCGGCTGCAGGATCTTATCCGGCGCAGCGCGGTACTCTTTTCTGACGGCCGGCTGGCCGTTGCTCCCGTACTGCCGAGCCTTCCTGGAGTGGAGATGGACTCGTCGGCAATTCCGGTCTTCCAGGCCGGCCCGTTCCCAATCGTGTACTCGTCGGAGATCGAGGAGATCGATCAGGAAGTGCAGCTCGATGTTGCACTGCTGATCGCCGGTCTGCCGACGATCCTCGCCTCTACTGCGTTCGCGTACGATGAGACGTGGAGCCGCATCCGCAGCGCACTCGAGAGCGGCGATGCCCGTCTCGAGGTCGCGGGCGTGCCGCACGAGGAAGAGTCGAACGCGGGGACCAGGGAGCGCTATGCTTCGGCCTATGTCGGACTGGAGTGCGCCAATGGCGAGCGCCTGGTGCTCTCGCACATTCGCGGCCTCTACCCGGACCAGGCGGCGGAGAAATATGCTGCCGAGGTACTCGAGTCGATTCTGAACGGGCTCACGCCGGACGAGCTTGGGGTGAATCTCGACGAGTAGACCGCTCTGCGGATTCGCCGGCCGCATGACGTATCGCCTCGCGAATCAGCCGCCGTACCGCAGTCGCCATCTCCTCGCCATCCAGGATCGTGCGCGCCCGATCTGCCGGTATCGCAACTCTGGCCATGGTCGCGTGTCCACCGCCGGATCCGCCGTGCAACGAAGCGAGCGCGCGCGCGACACCGCCCGCGCCAGGGTCGCTGCCCGTGTGCCGCAGTGTGAGCACCAGCTCGCCTTCGAGCTCGGCGGCCACCGCCACCCACGTGATGTTTTCGATGCCCAGACAGAAGTCGGCCAGGTCGGCCAGGACGTGCGCCTCATGCGGCTGCAGCTCGCCGACGTACGCGACGCACAGATCCTCGTCGCACTCGGCTGAGCGCAGCGCGTCGGCGAAAGAACGGGCCGTCGCAAGCGTGTAGCTGGGCCGCTCGAAGCGCTTGATCAGATCGACATCGGCGTGCTCCTGCAGGTACGCGTACGCCGCGACGTCGGCGGGCGTGACGCCGCGCGCGAGCGAGTCGGTGTCCGTCCTGATGCCGTAGAGCAGCGCCGTCGCGAGGTTGCCACGCACGCGAATGCCCGACGCCGCACGCAGGTACTCCGTCAGCATTGTCGCCGTGGCGCCGTAGTGCGGGCGTATGTCGCGGAACTCTGCCGCGTAGCTGTTCTCGGCCGGATGATGATCGATCACGGCGAGCCGGGGCCTCCCGTCCTGCTGCAGTCCGCGCGGCTGCGTATCGACGGTGATCACCCGGTCGAACTGGCGCAGCTCGTCGCACGTGACGCGCGTCACCCTGATGTGCAGCAGATCCGCCATGCGACGGTTTTCCGGACGGGTCACTTCCTCCAGCGTCACGATCGGCATCCGCTCCGGCGTTCCGCCGATCAGAGCGCGCACCGCGAGCGCGCTCGACATGGCGTCCGGATCCGGATCATCGTGGATCAGGATCGGCACCACATCGTCGCCTGCGGCGAACTCGCGCAGGCAGTAGCCCCTCCGCTCCGCCTCCAGCCGCGCGAGCTCCTCCTCGAGATCGAGTCGCACGACATCGCGCAGGCCGCCCGACCGCGCCAGGGTGCCGTCGCCGGGTCCGTCCACGTCCGCGACGTCCTGCGACAGCAGCAGCACCGCGGCATCCGGACGGACGCGCCGGATCGCCGCGAGCGCGGCTCGTGCCCGGTCGGGCGGATGCAGGTCGATGACGGCCGTCACGGCACTCGCGCCGCGCGTCCATTCCCACGTCGCGGGGTCAGCCGGGTCGCCACCGAAGCTGTCTCCCCAGTGGCGCACCTGCCGCTCGGCCGACCGGACGGCCGCCGGCAGGTTCTTCGAGTCGCTCACCATTAAGAGGAGCGCCAGCTGTGGGGGCACGATGACTCCGTGGTGGACTGAAATTAACCGGGAAAGGTGCCCCCGTTGATAAGCTGCCGATCGAGTACGCTTCAGGGGACAAATGGTTCAAGAGAGTGACCGCACTCTATACTACCGACCCAATTGAGTGGGGGCTGCTATATAGAATAGGTGGGCGATTCTGACGAATCGTAAATGCTTGGAGGAGATGTAAACCAAAGACGGTACAGCCAGATCAAAAACACGCGGAGGCTCGGAGGCGCACGCGGAGGCTCGGAGGCGCAGGTATAGAGCATTCCTCGGGATCAGCGAAGGATCCACCGCTCGAGGTACTCCAGGTCGAAATCGTCGCGCCTGACGAGGTAAACCGCGTCGGCACCAAAGCCGGCGAGGCGGCGGTTCGGCGGTAGGACCACGACCTCGACGAGGCGTGCGTTAGCGTCGAATACGTCGTACGTCGCAGCGCGATCGGGCGGAGTGGTTCGTCTGACCCACAATCGGCCATCGCCTGCAAAGCCGGCCGCGTCGCTGAGAAACGGCGGGAGGAAAGGCTCCCATCCCGGAGGTTCCGCGACCTCGTCCTCAGAAATGGTCCGGTAGGCTGATCCTCCACCGCGCGCGACGACGACTCGAAGCTGCGTCCTCGCAACTTCCCTGCGCCACTCGGTCTTATGCTCGTCCGTGAGCTTCAGGGGCTCGACGGGAATGGCAGTTCCGCGGCGACGGGTTCCGTCCGGGTGTACGATCTCGACGTGATACGGCTCCGGAAACACGATCGCGACCCGGCCGTCTCGGGCGACGGCCCAGACGGCTCGCGGCTGAAACAGCGGCATCGGCAGCCTTGCAACCATCGCGCCCGGCGCCGAAATGACTCGGCCCTGCTCCGGCAAGGGCAGCAAAGCGACCGTGTCGGGGTCAGGATCGGAGGTGTTCCACCGCAGGAGAGGCCCGTGGCGCGTGGTACCACCGTCCTCCACGCCCGCCGCTGACTGTGCGTAGAAGTTCCCGGAGCCGTCGGTCGCTGCCGGCTGATGCACGCCGCTCAGACGCGCGGGCTCTCCGATCGGTAGTCCCAGGGTGCCGAGCACGCCGCCGGTCTCGCCTGCCGGGGTGATGACTAGCATGCGCGAGTTCGGCGGATCGTAGACCGCGGAGCTGTCACCCACCAGCGCGAAAAGACCCATCGGTATCTCGAACTCTCCGGGGCCTGCACCATGTCGGCCAACTGGTCGCAGTTGTGTTAGCGATGAATCCAGGATGGCGATCCTCCGTTCGTGGGAATCGACGATCACGACGCGGCCGTCGGTCAGCTCGCGCACAGCTACAATCGTGGTAAAGCCTTCAACGAAAGACGCCTGGGGGCCCGATCCGCGGGACGTCACCCTCTGGGCTTGGGCGGGAGGAGCGATACTTGATACCGCAGCGGCAAGGCAGACGCTGATCCGAAGAATGCGCCCAGCCTTCCACCAAGCTCGAGCACCCGGGAAAATGAACCCGTAATTCACGGCTAGACAGCCATTCCGTATCTCGTTCATCAAAATGGCGCTCTTCCCGCCAGGATCTCCCCAATCACGCGTTCCATTTCAGCTTCACTTGGGGGCGTGGGGAATCTCCAGCCGTTTATGAAAACCGTCGGAGTCCCAGTTATCCCCAACTCTGTGGCGATTGACTTGCCCATGGCTATTCGGGGGAAGGACGTTTGTAGCGATACGCAGTTGGAGTACCTCTCTGCGTCCGTAACTCCTGCCTCGGCGGCATAGGATGACCATGTTTTTAGTCCCAGGGAATCCTGTTTCTCGAACACAACGTCAGCAAACTGGAAGAACCTGGCCTGATTTGACGCACATTCGCTCGCTCGGGCAGCGGGCTCCGCGAAGCGGTGCATGCTTAGAGGGAGATGCATAAAGACGACTGCGACAGAAGCGCCAAAGGTATCCTTGACAGGCGTGAGGACAGCGTGATGGAATCTGCGGCATGCAGGGCACTCGAAATCGGCAAATTCGATGACAATCGCCGATGCCGAGTCATCTCCTGATATTTCGCCGTGAGCGATCCATTCTCTCCAATCTTCGTACAGCTCTGGCTCTCCAGAAGGAGGCGTACTTCCCACAGCATTTGAGCGGAATCCATATTCACGCGTTAGCACCGCACCTGTTAGCACTACGGCGGCCACGGTTAGTACTGCCGACATGAGCGTCTCAGCTCTGCTCTTCATGGATGGCATCCTCTGCTGTTAGAGCCCTTCAGCCGATATCGTTCCCCGCAGCAGCCGCTTTGCAGCCCTAGTATTTGGGAGAACTCATCCATTGCACCTGACGTACACCTCGCCGGCCCCACACGACTTATGCGTAGTACAATTGGCATCCACCCAACCCTCGCAAACTGCGTTGCAGAACAGCGTTATTGCTTCGCCGTCACAGTACAACTTCATGTGGACGCATTTCCACTGCCCGCACCAGTCACCAGCAGCCTGGGCTTCCCCACTGTCTTCCGTCTGAGCCGGCGTAGAGAGCGCCACTATCGCCATGACGGCAACGACAGCGGCTCGCCTAGCTATTCCATTCACGAGCATACTTTCCTCCCGAGCCAAGTGCCCTCCAGGGCCACCGAGCGCGGCACCTGGTACTCCCTATATCAACAATCCCCGCCAATGGGGCTGGGTTCGACATCAATGCAGCACCGAACTCCAGCGGATGTAGTCATCACTACAAACTCGAACCGCCCGGCTCCGACTGAGGAACTTGACTAGTCGGTCTTTTGCTCGCTTGACCGACTGATGCTGGACGTCGTCAGAGGCATCGGCCAGACCTAGCGCTTCCACATAAACTTGCGTGTCCCGCTCTCCGATTAGCCAGCACGAAAATATTGACCGCATCTCGTCGTCCGGCATAAGTTCCGCGACGCGTCGGCGAAACACGCCGAACTGCATTTCGCGGGCGTCCATCCATTCACGCTCCCGACTACTGATACTGGATTCGAACCAACGCCGTTCACGCTGCCCCCGCCTATCACTGCTTCGCGCACAGTTGGCGCAGTTACACCATGCCGCATGAAGGAGATGCCGAGGGTCCGGCTGTGCGCCTGTAGATCCGACCTTGCACTGCCACTCGTCAACGGCATCGGCTACAGCATTACATACATCGGCATGGTCAAGGCCGGGAAACTTGCGGGCCAGTATCGACACCATGCCCACGGCCTGCGCGAGGAAAGCCTTCCGGTTTCCAACCGATCGGTTGACGGCGACGGTTTCCAAAGTTCGGGCAGGCGTCCAAGCCCCGCCGTTTTCGCAAGTCGTCATGTCAAGACTCCGTGGTTCGACAGGTTCACCTCGACAATGTCAACGAACCGCCCCTCTTTTTCGAGTGTCCTCATTGCAGAATCGACGACTGGCAAACGCAGGACGACTCTGGGGCTCATTCGAACCTTGGAGCCGAAGTCAGCCTCTCGCAATATGCTAATGTCAGAGCCTTGTCAGGAGTTTGTCAGGGATTTGTGAAGAAAGCGTCTGAACGCCCCCGGTTTTGGAGGTTCCAACTCGTGAGAGATTGGAGCCATATCAAGAGCATGACAGTATTCAGCAGAGGAGCGTGAGCGGGCAGTCCGCCTCGTTGCGTGAGCACGAGACAGAGTGACGAGAAATCGCAGTGGGGCAGCTATCCAGTCCACCCCGCAGAAGATGGCCCGCTCGGCCGAGACGCTCGCAGGCGGTTGCGCCAAGGCTGAGCGGGATGAAGAGGGCGTCTGGGCCTGACGTTCGATAAGTGCCAGTGGCTCGAAGCGGAGCTCACGTTTCTCGCGCTCCAACATGAACGCCCGCGCCGCGACGTTCGACATCGGCTCCTTCAGCGCGATGACCAGATCTGCCCCGACCAGCCCGATCAGCGTCCCGATCGCGGGTGTCCTAACCTTGCGCCGCGGTGTCCTGACCTTGCGCCTAAAGGTAGGCGCGCTCGCGGGCGAGGCAACCGGAACTTCCCAAGACTTTGATTGTAATACACTTAACCTCCATTATGCACCGTTCGCGAAGGACACCCAATGCGCTCTGCACCCGCTGCACTGCTGTCGGCCGTGCTGCTCGTCTCCGCGTGCGACAGCCCGACGGAGCCGGTGCAGCCCGCAGACATCGCGGCGGCAGTCACTGCCGATCTGGATGCAACCGCGGGCAGCCTGGTGCCCGTCGCGCCGGCCGTGCGCGTTGCGGATGCGGCCGGCCGGCCGGTCGGCGGCGCGCGCGTCACGTTCGTGGTCCGGGCCGGCGGCGGCAGCGTGGCGGGCGGCTCCGTCCGCACGGGCTCCGACGGTATCGCGCGTGCCGCCGGCTGGACGCTCGGCGTCGAGCCCGCATTCAACGTCCTCGCCGCGACGGTGGCCGGCCTGCCGGATGCAGAGGTCCTCTTCGAGGCCGTCGGCGTTCCCGTGGACTGCCCGGCGCTCGTCCAGCTCGATTTCGCGCTGGGCGCTTTCCAGCGCTTCGAGAGCACAGGCGCCGCCGAATTCCCCTGCCTGCGTTTCGATCCGCGCGATGCCGCGGACGAGCAGTATCTGATACTGCTGGAGAACATGCCGCGCTTCGGCCCCTCCGACACCGCCCTTTTCCCGGCATCCACAGGAGCGGCCAGCGACACCGGATTCTCATTCGAGCTGCACAGTGTCGTCGCTGCGCCGAGCCCGTCAGGAAGCGTCTCCGCCGCTACCGTCCAGCGGCTCGTCGCGGCGCCACCGCCGCCGGCAGCGCATTCCTGGGATTTCGGCGCCGGGCGGATCTACGAGTACGAGCCGCCAGCGCCGCAAGCCGGCTCGGGCGCCGCGCGCATCCACGGAGCTTCCGGCGCGCTCGTGGACCTCAACAGCGCCGCCGCGGACCCGCAGATCGGTGACACCGTTTTCGGCCTGCGGCTTGAAGGTATCGCGCGCCTCGGGATCACGACGACGAACGACAACCGGGCCGTCATTCGCCACATCTCGGACGAACTGATCATCGCGGAGGATGTGCGACTCGGCACCACGCTCACGCGCGAGGGAGGCGGGCACAACACGCCGCTTCCCGATGTGGTCCTGGATTCGATCGCGCTGGAGTATGCAGCGCACGCCAGTCTCCAGGGCGACCGCCTGTTCGACGGGCGTCACAACTCGGCAGTCGAGGCCAGCGTGCCCGCACGCGTGCTCGCCGTGCACACGCTGATGTACGCGGACAACATCTGGGGCTACACGTACTCGTCCACGGACTTCTTCGCGTTCGATTACTGGGTCGGCACGAACGGCTCGACGCGCGGCCTGAATCAGCACCCCCAGCGGCTGGCCGACAACCTGTTCACGCACGAGATCGCGCACATGCGGCACTGGGGCATGCTGCAGCGCAACGGTCAGCCCGTACGCGGCAACCGCTGGCTCGTCGAAGGCTTCGCGCGCTTCAGTGAGCGACTGCCGATCGCCGCGCGGCTGCTCGGCACCGGGACACCGTCGCGGACAGCGAACGTGCAGCTTCCGCTGAACCCCGCATTCAACGGCAGCTACTTCCGCGACGACGTGCCGACCTACATGAATGCCGGCACACCCATCGGCGGCGGCTACCAGCACTCGTCGTACATCTTCGACTATTTCGCCGATCAGGTCGCGCTCTCCGGCGGAGACTGGCTCAGTGCTCTGCGTGATTTCGTCGTCGCCGCGGGTCGCCCGACCGAGCTGGATGCGGTGATCAGCGATTGGCTGCCGGAGGTCGGTGACACAGAGGAGCTGTTCACGCGGGCGCGCGTCGCGCTCTATGCGGACGATCTGAGCACCAGCCAGCCTGCCTGCCTGGACTCAGTACCACCAGTACCAGCTCCGTGCGAGTCGCCCGGCGGGCGGCAGTGCCGAGGACGACCCCCGCAACGCGTGGACGCGGCTGGTGCCCGGCAACTCGACGTCGATCACAGGCTCGGTCCCGGCCGGCGGCGCCGTGGGCTACCTGATCGATGGCACCATGCTCACTGCGGCAGGCGCGCTGTACACCTTGGACGCGGTCGGCGGCACCAACGCGTCCCTCTCGATAACGCGCGTGCGCTGAAGCCGCGGTTGCGTTGAAACCGCGGTCGCGCGGAAGCCGTAGTGGGGTGAGCGCGATGTCCGCGCGGCCCTGGAGGAATATCATGTTCGAGTTGCTCGGGATCATTGCAGCGGGTGGCGCATCAGCCATCGGCTATGTCCGGTCGCGGGACTTCGTGCAGCGCCGTCTGCGCTTCGTCGAAGCCGCACAGCGTCCGAGCACGCCGCTCATCGCGGGTGCCGCGGCGACAGTCATCGCCGCGCCGGTCGTCGCGGTGCTGCCCATCATCGGCGCGGGATCGGCCCTGCTTTTCGGCATTGCCGTCGGCGCCGGCACGCGCGCCGGCGCACGTCGCGTACGACGTACGCTCACGCCCGGCTACTAGCCGGCGGATCGCTTCCGGCCGGCGAGAAGACCGCGCTCAGGTCTTTCTGTTCGGATGGCAGAGCAGGAACATGGCCCGGTCGGGCAGCGAAATGAGCTCGCCGGCTTCATGCCGACGTCCTGGTTCGACGCGGCCCGTCGCGGTGTCCACCAGCACTTCCCAGGACTCGCCCGGGTCGCCCGGCAGCCTGAAATCGATCGGCTGCACGTACGCATTGATGAGCATGAGCAGTGTGTCGTCCGTCTGCAGGTCACCGTTTTCATCCAGCTCCGCCAGCACCTCGCCCGACAGCATGACCCCCAACGCGCGTGACCACGCCGCGTCCCACTCGCTGTCCGTCATTTCCAGACCGTCCGGCCGCAGCCAGGTGAGGTCGCGCTGGTCCGAGTCCCGGATGCGCAGACCGCGATAGTACTTCCGGCGCCGGAGCACGGGGTGATGCGCCCGCAACTCGATCAGCCTGCGCGTGAACTCGAGCAGTGCGGAGCGGCGCTCGTCCAGGTTCCAGTCAAGCCAGCTGATCTCGTTGTCCTGGGCATACGCGTTGTTGTTGCCACGCTGCGTGCGGCCGAGCTCGTCGCCGGCGCACAGCATGGGCACGCCCTGCGACAGGAACAGCGTTGCCAGGAAGTTCCGCTTCTGCCTCTCGCGCACATCCATGATCTGCTGATCGTCCGTCTCGCCCTCGGCTCCGTAGCTCGCGGAGATGTTGTTGTCGTGGCCGTCGCGGTTGTCCTCGCCGTTCGCCTCGTTGTGCTTGCGCTCGTAGGTGACCAGGTCGTGCAGTGAGAAGCCGTCGTGCGCGGCGAGGAAGTTGATGCTGGCATACGGGTGACGGCCGTCTTCCTGATACAGGTCGCTGCTGCCGGTCAGGCGATAGGCGAGCTCAGCCATCTGTCCGTCGTCGCCGCGCCAGAAACGACGCACCGCGTCACGGTATTTGTCGTTCCACTCCGCCCACAGGACGGGAAAGTTGCCGACCTGATAGCCACCCTCGCCCACGTCCCACGGCTCGGCAATGAGTTTCACGCGCGACAGCGCGGGATCCTGATGGATCGCATCAAAGAACGACGACAGTCGCGTCACGTGGTGCTGCTCGCGCGCCAGCGTGGATGCCAGGTCGAAGCGGAAGCCATCCACATGCATGTCCGTGACCCAGTGGCGCAGACTGTCCATGACCAGCTTCAGCACCTGCGGATGCTGCGCGTTCAAGCTGTTGCCGGTGCCCGTGTAGTTCATGTAGTAGCGCGGCTGGTCCGGCACGAGCTTGTAGTACGTCGCGTTGTCGATGCCGCGCAGGCTCAGGGTCGGACCCAGCTCGCTGCCTTCGGCCGTGTGGTTGTAGACGACGTCCAGGATCACTTCGATGCCGGCGCGGTGCAGCGCCTTCACCATCGTCTTGAACTCGTGGATGTGGCCGCCGGGCTCCGACGACTGCGCGTAGCGCCACGCGGGCGAGAAGAAGTTGAGCGTGTTGTAGCCCCAGTAGTTGACCAGGCCCTTGTCGATGAGGTGACCCTCGTCCAGCATCTCGTGAACGGGCAGCAGCTCGAGCGCTGTGACGCCGAGTCGCTGCAGATGCTCGATGACCTTCGGGTGCGCCAGCGCCGCATAAGTCCCCTGTATCTCCGGCGGCACGTCGGGGTGCAGCTTCGTCAGACCCTTCACGTGGGCTTCATAGATCACCGAGCGGTGCAGCGGTATGTCCGGCGGTGCATCGCCTTCCCAGTCGAAGTCGTCGGCGATGACGATGCCCTTCGGTACCGACGACGCACTGTCCTCATCCGACTTCGAGAGATCTGTGCGCGGGTCGCCGATGCGATAGCCGAAGATGGGGCCGCTCCAGTGCAACGGCCCGCGCACCGAACGTGCATACGGGTCCAGCAGCAGCTTGGCCGGATTGAAGCGGTGCCCATTCGCCGGCTCGTAGGGCCCGTGCACGCGGTAGCCGTACGCCTGTCCCGGCTGCAGACCGGGCACGTAGCCGTGCCAGACGAAGCCGGTGACCTCGCGCAGCCGGATGCGCTCGGTCTCCGCGGGTGACTCGGGCGCCTCGAAGAGGCAGAGCTCGACCTGGGTTGCATGCTCCGAGTAAAGCGCGAAGTTGACACCCGCACCATCGTATGTGGCGCCCAGCGGAAAACGCCTGCCGGGCAGAATCTTGCGCGTCAATGCCGAACCTCCTCCGGGGAGCGCACCAGTCGGTGCGCGACGCCCTGCAGGTGCAATGTTAATGCCCGATCCGGAGACTGAATTGCAGCTGGACGAGTACATGAGCGACGACTGCAGCCGCCTCGATTTCGCGCGTCTGTACGACGACTTCGACTGGGTCCGCGCCATGGCGGCGACGGGTCAGGACCTGCACTACCACGGCGAGGGGGATGTGTGGACGCACACGCAGATGGTGTGCGCTGCGCTCACCGACGATCCCGAGTGGGACGGGCTCGATCGGGACGGCCGCCGAGTGCTGATGCTCGCTGCGCTGCTGCACGATGCAGGCAAGCCGGACGCGACGGCCACCGATCCCGGGGGTCGGCAGCGGTCGCCGAATCACGCTGTCCGCGGCGAGAGCCTCGCCCGTCGGCTGCTCTGGCGCATGGGTGCGCCATACGCGCTGCGCGAGGAAGTCGCAGCGCTGACGTGCTTCCACATGGACGCGCGCGATGCGATGAAGGCGCGCGACCCGCGCCGGGCAGTCTACGCGATGAGCCTCGTTCTCCGCTGCGACCGGCTCGCGCTGCTCTCGCGCGCCGATACGCGCGGACGCATCTCGCCCGTGATCGAGCCGGGACTCGAGCGGCTGTCGCAGTTCACCGCGTTCTGCACGGGTCACGGCTGCCTGTCACAGCCACGAGCGTTCGACAGCGACCATGCGCGTTTCCTGTATTTCAGGAAGCGCATCCAGGACCCCGACGCCGTCGCGCCGTCGCCTGCTGGTCCGAGAGTCACGGTGCTGTCGGGACTGCCGGGCAGCGGCAAGGACACATGGCTTTCGGCGAGTGGCGACGATCGGCCGGTGATCTCCCTCGACGCGATCCGCATCGAGCTCGGCGTCGATCCGGCCGCGCCCGATCAGGAGCCGGTCGTGACGCTCGCCCACGAACGGGTGCGGCGGCTGCTGGCGGAGGGATCGGGTTTCGTGTGGAATGCGACGACGCTCGGCCGCCGCCATCGCAGGACGCTGCTCGACCTGATCGTGCAGTCGGATCCGCGCGTGGACATCGTCTACCTCGAGGTACCGGCCGCGGTGCTGCTGGAGCGCAACCGCACGCGGCCCGCGGCGGCGGCCGTGTCCGAGGATGTGATACACGGGATGACGCACATCTGGCAGCCTCCGGACCCGACGGAGGCGCACGCGATCAAGCGCGTGCTGCAGACGTCGGCGGCTCCTTCGGCACCTCGCTCATGAGCGCGAGCGTGTTCCGGTCGCAGTCGTGGAAGAACGCGAGCCACAGAACGCGGTCACCGAGGTCCGCAACACTGTGCGGCTCGTGGATGAACGACACGCCGCGCGCGGCGAGCACGGCGTGCGCAGCAGTGATGTCCGGGACGTCGAGGTACAGGATCGACGACGCTGCAGGCTGCGCAGTATCCTCCGCCTGTCCGAGCAGCAGACGCACGCCGCCGCAGTCGAAGAAGGACATGGCCGGCGGCGCATCGAAGAGATGCGTCAGGCCGAGCACGTCCCGGTAGAAGGCTTTCGCCGTCGGCGTGTCACGCACGGTGATCGCGATCTGGCCGATGCGACGGATACCGGCGGAATCCTGTATCAGCATGGGATCACCTCACACGTTGACGATGGCTGGTTCACTGCGCACATGCGTCGTGACTGCCGGATCGCGCCAGCGCCAGACGAACCAGCCGACGACCCAGCCTAGCAGTGCAGCGACTACAACGTCGCTGAAGAAGTGCGCGCCGTCCGCGACCCGCGTAAGGCCGCAGCCCCACGCGAGGCCCCACCACATGACACGCGCGCGCGGGAACATGCGCGACAGCACCGCCGCCGCGCCGAACGCGACGAGCGCATGACTGCTCGGCATGCCGAGCCCGCCGGTCGAGAACGGCCGCTCCGTGAACGGACGGAAAACGTATTCGCCGAATTCGCCGGGACGGCGCCGGCGCACGACCAGTTTCGTCAGCTCAGCCACGATGCCGCCGAGCGTCGCGCCGGCAATGAGCAGCCCGCCGCGCGAGTGCAACGCTGTACGCCACGGCGCGCGCTCATGCCGCATCAGAGCGATGCCCGCGAGCAGCCACAGCGGCAGGAATCCCATCACCCGCAGCATGCGACCCCAGTCCTCGCCGTACACGTTCTCCAGCCGCAGGAAGCGGAACGCGAGCGGGTCGAGCAGGTGCGCGACCACGATCGCGGCGGCGAAGAAGGCGACCAGCAGCAGTGGGCGTGTGGGCTTTTCAGTCATGGCGTGCAGTATGGGGGGATGGCCGCGTCATGACCAGATTTGCATGGAAATACGGGCGACTTACTGCGTGCGGCTCACCGCGGGCGACTGCTGCGGGCGAGGGTGGCGGGTGGGGGCTGGGCGCCGGCGGGGATGTGGTCTCCCTCCGTGCATCGTTCTACGTTGTATCGCGATGCATTGCCCATCCGTCACAGGGAAAATCCAAATGCGCAGAACCAGCATGCTCCTGCTTATGCTCGGCATCATTGCCGCCGGCTGCAATGCGACGCCCTCAGCGCCGGCGGAAGAAACGGCCATCGTGCGGGACAGCGCGGGTGTCCGAATCGTCGAGAACAGCGGTCCCGCGGACGCTTCACGGGTGCCGCGGCTGGAGGCGGAGCCTTTCGTCCGGATCGGTAGCGTGGACGGTGCCGAGCAGGATCTGCTGCATCGCGTGCGGCACGTGATCCGGCTGACGGGCGGCGTGATCGTCGTCGCCGATGGCGGCACGCAGCAGATCCGCCTCTTCAACGAGAGCGGCGCGCATCTGCGCTCGATCGGCGGCCAGGGAGATGGCCCTGCCGAGTTCCAGTCGATCAGCTACATGCGACGGCTCGCCGGCGATTCCGTGCTCATCTTCGACAACCGTCACCGTCGCATCACCATCCTGGCCGCCGACGGCACCCATGCCCGCGACTACGTACCCTACGCGAGCGACGGCACGCCGCAGATGGTGATGGGCGCCCTGCCCGACCGCACGCTGCTCGTGTATGCACCGGGCGGCGGGGACCCGGCACCGCACACACTTCAATTCACGCGGGGAACGTTCCGGGTCGCCGTACAGCCGCCGGGCGGGGAGCTCATGCCTCTGCGGCCGTATGCTTCGTCGGACATTCAGGTCGAGGCAGGCACACCGCGGCCGGGAGTCTACTCTACCCGCGTCATGACCGTGCCGTATTCGCGGCAGGCCTTCACCACCACGGCCGGCGACCGCTTCGTAATTGGTGCAAATGAAAGCTACGAGGCGCACTTCTACGACGGCACCGGTAGCCTTGCCACGGTCGTGCGCAGTGCGCACGTGCCGGTGCGGCCTGTGGACGATGCGGCGCTTGCAGAATATGTCGATGCCTCCGTAGCAGCTGCAGAGCGCAGAGCCCTCGACGGCGGCCGGCAGTACGATGCGGCTGCCGCGCGCGCGAACTACGTCGTCTCGCCTCATGCTCCGTCGGTCCCCACCTACGCGGGCCTGCTCGGCGCCGAATCCGGGGACCTTTGGGTGAAGGAATACGCCGTCGACCAGTGGAGCGAGACGCCCGACACGTGGGACGTGTTCGACGCCGACGGCGTGTTTCGTCACTCGATCGAGCTGCCGATCGGCTTTACGCCGCTGTACATCGACGACGAAGTCGTCCTGGGCACTTTCGCAGATGACCTCGGCGTCGAATACCTGCACGGCTACAGCTTGGTGAGCGGGTGAGCGGGAGGAGCGGAGGAGCGGTGGGATGCACGGCCCCGCTCCCCCGCTCCCCCGCTCACCATCCTATGCCGAGCTCGAGCACGACGATTCCCGCGATCGCCGCGCGTTCGAACGTACCGAGCGCGCGGCCGCCGGCCGTGACGGTCACCGACGTGACCGACGACGGCACCGACAGCACGTAGCTGGCCGCCGATGCGGCGTCGTTGCGCATGCGAACGCCCGACGCCGACAGCACCGGACCTGCGCCCGCTGCGCCTGCAATCTCGAGCACGGCCTCGGCGCCGTCCGCGCTTCGGATGGTTAACGTGCCGGCGGTGGGCGTGGCGTCGAAGGCGACCGCGAGCATGCTGCCTTCCGACGCGAACCTGAACGATGCAGTGGCCGCCTGCGTGGAGAGAGTCTCGACCGCAGCGGGCGCAGGCGCGGCCGCCGGGGTTCCTGTTGCTGCCTCGATGAGCCACTGCCGGAGCTGCGGCAGCGCTGCGACCGGGCCAGCGACCAGCAGCAGCACGGCGGCCGCGCGCATCCAGCCCGGGACCCGCGCCGGCGGCCGCGGGAAGGCGAGCGCGGACTGCGGTACCGGCGTGTCCGCCTCGTCGAAGGCCGCGGCTCCGAGCCACAACCTCACGAGCTCTGCGTCATCGCGCAGCTGCTCCACGCGATCCGCGCACTGAGCGCAGCCGCTCGTATGCGCGTGCGTGGCAGCCGCTCCGGACTCCGCATCGAGCACCTGCATCAGCTCCGCATCGGTCATGTGCTCGCGGTCGCGCGTCACAGTGTGCGCTGAGGACCGGCTAAGGCCTCACCCGCTGAATCTGGATGCGGAGGCCCGGGATCCGGAAGGTGTCCTCCTGCACGCTGATCGATACGAGGCGCGCCGACCAGGCCGCCCACCGCCAGTCTGTCTGCCTGACGCTCGTCGGTGGACCCAGCTCCCGGGTGAGGCGGACCAGGAGCGTGTCGAATTCGACTTCGTCCGGATACTGCAGGACGACGGCGCTCACCACCCCGTCTCGCATATGCACGGTGACGCTCTTCGCGTCGTGGTACGGGGGAAGCGGTGACGTCTCCAGTACGTAACCGCTCGGTCCAGGCAGTACGTTCAGGTGCGCAGGCGGAGCTGTTCCGAGCATCAGCGAGTCGCCGGACGCAAGTCGAACGATCGGCGGGTAGCGCCACGCCCGTCGGCGCGACGGATCGAGCGCCGCGTCGCAGTCCACGCGTACCGCGCGGACTCCGGCCGTGTACCGCTGCACACCCACCACGTCCGTGAACGCGCGCAGCTCGCCGGTCAAGGTATCGCGGCCGGACAATCGAACGTGCATGCCGGCGAATCCCGTGGACCAGGACATGGTCAGCGCCCCCGGTCCAGCCGCGTTCCAGGAACTGTAGCGGTGGATGCTCGGCATCGCACCCGGTGCGGGCTCGACCGCGTATCCCTGGGAGAGCAGCCCGCCACTGCTGACGGCGAGGCTGAGCTGCATGCGCGCGGGCGGCATGTAGTAGATCGAGTCGCTCGGTTCATGCGGGGACCAGGGCCCGACGTCGACGTCGTAGCAGCCGACGAACTGCTGCGCAATGGTATCGGCGGAAACCTCCGCTCGTGCATCGGCCGTGTCGGCTGATTGCACCTGGCCGTGGAGGCGGTCGGTACCCAGCGCGAAGCCGATGAGAAGGGCCGTCACCGCCGCGACCTGCGTTTCTCTTGCTCCGGTCAGCCTCAAATCGCGGCCTCCTGTCGTATCGACTACTGGAACAGCAGGTACAGGATTCCAACCAGCGCCCCGCCACCCAGGAGCAAGCGCACGGGGCCGTGGTCGGCTGCGTCCGCATCCGGCGGCACGCGGCGCGTCCAGAGCGCCACCACACCGCACGGTTGCCCTTCGGGCAACCAGAATCGTGTCGGAACACGCGGATGCTGATGAATCTCGACCGCCTCCAGCTCCTCGGGCGGAATTTCCTTCAGAACGCCGTAGTACAAGGCGCCATTGACGAACACTGGCGGCGCGCATCGTCCGAAGAGAATGATATGTCCTCCGGGCGTGGTCCCGAACACCACCCGCGCCTCCCAGTCGATCATTTCGTTCGTTCGCCAGCCGTCGTATTCCTCGATCACCTCCCGATCGATGAACACCGCGAAGCGTGATCCGTCGGGCGAATCCGTCTGGCAGTCCGCCATGCGGTCGTAGAAGGCACGTCCGCCTGCGAGCTCAAACCGCTCCATCCACGGCCGGGCCGAGGCGATGACCTCCATTGGCGCGTTCAAGGCGTCGTCACGCGATAGACCGAACCGGACCTCGACCGTGTCCCCGGGCAGAATAGGAAACTCGCCGCCATCGGCGGTCACGTATCCTTCCGCGCTGCCGCGCAGCCGGTACATCCCGGGGCCGGGCGTACCGAACGTGAAGCGACCTTCTGCATTCGTCCGCGCTGCCGCCAGCATCCGACCGTCCTTGCCCAGGAGTTCGATGGCCGCTCCAGAGATGATCTCTTCCGCATCCGCAGAGCCTCCCGGGACGACGCGGCCACGCAGCACCTGCGGCGTGCAGCGAGGCGGTCGGTCGGAACGGTCGCCGATGACGACGATGGAGTCCATCGCGATGGCGTCGGACTGCAGTTCGAGCTCGACCCGCACCGTTGCGCCCGGCTCGAGGGACACGCGAGACGCGGTCGGCTGGTATCCCAGGTGAACCGCCTCGACGACGTGCTCGCCCGCGTGCAGCACGGTGAGCGAAAATTCCCCTCGCGCGTTGGACAGACCGGAGGCAACCAGCTGTCCGTCGGCATTCAGCAGCCGTACGACGGCCTCACCGATCACGGACCGGTCTGAAGCATCCACGACGCTGCCGACCACACGCTGCGCTTCCTGCGCGGCCAGACCTGCGGGCAGCAGGCCGAGAATGGCTGCGATCCAGACCCACCGGTTGGTCATTCTAGTCCGGCCGCAGCGTTTCGGCCGGATCGACCCGGCCCGCGCGCCACGCGGGCACGAAGCTCGCCGCGACGCCCGTTGCGAGCAGGATCCCGGCGGCCCATGCCATTGCGACCGGATCCCAGGGGCTGACGTCGTAGAGCAGCGATTCCACGACGCGCCCGAGCGCGAGCGAAACGGCGATCCCGATCACGACGCCCGCGGCGACGACGCGTATTCCGGATCCCACGACCAGTCCGAGGATGTCGTGCATCCTGGCACCGAGCGCCATGCGCACGCCCATCTCGTGCGTGCGCTGGCTCACGGCGTAGGCCATGACGCTGTAGACACCGACGATCGTAACGAGCAGGGCGAGGAGACCGAAGGCGGTGAAGAGTTGCGCGCCGAGGCGCCAAGGCCGGAACTGCGGCTCGAGAAGCTCGGTCGAGCGACGGATCATCACCTCCCGTGGCTCGTAGCGAGCCCCGAGCTCCTCGCGAACCGCGTTGGCCGCCGCATCCCATTGGCCGGGCTGCACGCGCAGGAGGATCAGCCGGCCGGGCGCATCCGGGTCGAGAGGGAGGAAGTAGTGAGGCATCGGCTCCTCGATGATCGCTCTCCGTCGGGAGTCTTCGACGACGCCGATCACCGGCTGACACGCCGAGTCAGGCTCTCCGATTACGATGCACTTCTCTGTTGCGTTCTCGCCGGGCCAGAACACGCGGGCCATGGTCTGACTCACCATCACCGCCTGGCTCTCGCCGGGGGCGAACGTGCGACCGTCCAGAACCCGCATTCCCGTCACCTGGAAGAACTCCGGCGAGACAGTGTTGTAGGCCGGGGACGCATCGGGATTCACGAGCAGAGAGTCGCGGCCCGGCAGGAAGAGCCGCCCGTAGGCGCTACCCGACATCGGAGCCAACATGGCCATGGCGGCACCCGTGACTCCGGGCATCGCGGTGAGTCTCGAGGCGACCTCGCGCAGCTCCGGTCCTGCGGGCGCGGGGCTCGTCCGGATGCTGATCATAACGAGCTCATCGATGTCGAAGCCGAGCCGCAGCGACGACACGTTGTCCAGGCTGCGCACGAACAGGCCCGCACCCATCAGCAGGATCACGGCGAGCGCAGCCTGGCCCGCCAGGAGCGCCGATCGCAGTCCCGCACCCCGCCCGCCTCCCTCGCGGGCCGTGACCTTGAGGCCCGTGCCGAGCCTGCCGCCCCAGGGCTGAAGCGCCGGCATCATGGCGGCGAGGAGCCCGACGACGACGGCGCTGCCCAGCGCGAACAGAATTGCGCGCATGTCGAGCGGACCGCGCGCCCATTGCACTTCCGGCAGGAGCAAGCGCCGGAGAGCGGCGCCTCCCCATCCGGCGACCGGAACGGCGGCCGCCGCCGCGAGCGCGGTCAGCACCATGCCTTCGGTGAGGAACTGCGACATCAGCCGCGCGCGGGAAATGCCGAGCGCGCGTCGCACCGCGAGCTCGTGGCGTCGGCGGCTCGCGCGCACGAGCAGGAGCCCGGCGACGTTGGCCGCTGCGATGAGCAGCACGATCGCACTCACACCCGCGATGCGCATCGAAAGGGATACAGCCTGATTTGCGTGCGCTGTGCCGGCGCGCGCGCCGACGCCGCGTGCAGCGATGATCGACCCTGGCACTACGACCGTCGTGGAAAGCACCTGGTAGCGCTCGGGCACGACCTGCCGGTGGTATCCCGCCGTCGCGCGGGCGGCGAGTTGCTCGTCTCCGACGCCTTCACCAACCCGACTCGCGACCTGCAGGTAGTTGCCGCCCGTTTCCCACCATGGGTCGCCGGACCAGGTCTGAACCGGCAGCGTTCCGAGAGGGAGGAATACGTCCGTGTAGTTCAGGTCGAGACCCGTGAACCCGTCTGCGGCAACCCCGACGACCGTGTAGTCCGTCCCGTCGATGTCCAGGCTGCGCCCGAGGACGCTCGGGTCGGACCCGAAGAATTGCTTCCAGAAGTCGTGTGAGATTACGGCCACGGGCACGTGCACGTCGACCCGCCCCTCCTCTTCGCCGAAGAGGCGACCACGCGCTGTCGAGACGTTCAGGACATCGAAGTAGTCGTGAGTCACCCACGACGCGCGGATCGGAACCTCGCCATCGCCGGACCTGAGAAACTGCTCGCTGGACGGCGTCCACGCGGCGAGTCCGACGCCGGGCTCCACCGCACTTTCCACGGCCGAGTAAGCCGGGTAGTTGAACGACGGAGCGATCACCTCGGGGTCGGCCGAATGGTCCACGATCCGGAGGTAGAGTCGGCGCAGATCTTCCGGTTCACCCAGTCCTGCGGGCGGCTGGCCGAACAGCCGGTCGAGCACTGAGAACACCGCCGCGTTCGCCCCCACGCCGAGCGCCAGCGTCGCCACGGCCATGAGTGCAAAGCCCGGAGAGCGGATCAGCCCGCGGACGGCGTAGCCGAAGTCCTGTCGCAGCCCATCGAGAAACCGCTTCACCTTGGAACGCTCCCGCTGACGGTGTATGAGGCCGGATGGGTTCGTCGCCGACGCGCGATCGGAGCCGGGCCTGGCGTCGCCTGCGCGCCAGTGCATGAGCTCCATCTCGCGATGGAACCGCCGCTCCTCCTGCTGCTCCTGGAAATACGCGTTCCGATCCGACCACACGTGGAGCCGGTGCCGGAGCCCGTCGACCCACGACACGCGTCAGCCTCCGGACATGACGCGCCCGATCGCACCGGTCACGCGCTCGTAATCCGCCACCTTCGTCTCGAGCCGCCGTCGGCCGGAAGCGGTGATCGTGTAATAGCGGGCGCGCCGACCGGTCGGAGACCTGCCCCACGCCGCCGTCACCAGACCCTTCCCGAGCAGCCGCTCGAGCGCCGGGTACAGCGAGCCCTGCGGCACCGTCAGCACGCCGCCCGACGACTGCTCGATGTGTTGCGTCACGCCGTAGCCGTGTAGCGGGCCACGCGTCAGTGTGCCGAGGATCAGCATCTCGAGGGTGCCGGGGACCAGGTCGGATGCGGGCCGTTCAGTCGATTCAGTCATGGCTTGGAGTCGATAGGTAGACAGACTACACAAGACGAGTTCAGGATATGCGCTCAGACCGTCGGACGTCAAGCGCCAGATTGCGCGTCGTCGCCGCAGCCCCTTGGCCGGACTCGCGGTCTGCACAGACTTGGACAGGACGGCCACATGGAGCGAACGCTCGTGATCCCGGAGTTCGCTTTCGCTGCGATGCTGCTCGTCAGCGGCGGCCTGCTCACGCGCACGATGCTCGCGCTCAACTCGGTGGACATCGGCATGGAGCCGGAGCGCGTCGCCATCGTTCAGGTCGCGCCACTGTACGGCGGGTTCTATTTCGCCGGCGACACCGTCACGGAGGGGAAGCGCGCTTTCGAGCCGTACGCCAGCAGATCCGCGATGGGCTGCGTGCACTGCCCGGCGTCGAGACCGAGGCCGTTGCGATGCAGATGCCATACTCCGGAAATTCGGCGAGCACCATCGCCGCGCCGCCCGGCTACGGCCGCAGCCCGACGAGAGCATGGATGTCGAGTGGCGCGTGGTGACACCGTCGTTCTTCGAGACCCTCGGCATCGAGATCGTGCGGGGGCGGGCGTTCACCGAAGCGGAGGATCGTGCGGACGGACCGCACGTCGTCGTCATCACGGAACGCCTCGCCCAGCGGTTCTGGCCGGATCAGGACCCCGTCGGCAGGACGCTGGAGTACTGGACCGTCAGGCGACGATCGTCGGTGTGGCGGCAGACGTGCGGGACTCCGACCTGATGGCCGAACCGAACCGCGCGTTCTAAGGGCAGCTCATTTCACCGCCTGCACCTGAACCTCGCCCTGCTGACTCGTGATTTTCACGCCGTAGATGCGACCATTGCTCGCGAAGGCACGCGGGAAGGTGGGGAGCGTATCGAATGCCACGGATCCGTCGGGCATCACACGCGCGACGAAGTGCGAATCCGTAGCATCGACGGCGTTGATATCCAGCCACACCGCGCCCGATGGGTCGATCACGAGATCCCTGAACCGACCCAGCCGCTCGTAAGGCGGCATGCGGATCCCCCGAGGGAATTCTTGAACATCCGCCTCCGGAAATGCGTACTCAGGCATCTCGAACGATATGGAATCCGTGGCGCCCGTTGAGCGATCGTGGTACAGGATCGTTGGATGATGGCCGTCGTTCAGGACCAGGCAACGACCCTGAACATCCCATTTCGGGCGGGCCTCGTCGCGGCCGACCATGACGGAGCCGGACGGCGTTCGCGGGTAGATCTGCTTCAAAATCGTGAACACCGGCTCCAGCTCGCCATCGATCGACATCACCACCGCGAACGAGTCGGGGGCGGAAGCGTCCCGCCCGAATGGTGGAAGTTCAGCGAAGACGGTGTCGCCGTGAATGCGCAGCCGCTTGTTGAGGATGACTGGAACTGTAGCGCTGCGATCGTACCGGCCGTCCTGTCCGTACCATTTCAAGGACTGCCCGTCGCGGTCTCCGACGATGATTGCTCGTTCATCGACTACGAGGTGGTCGAGGGCAGGCCGGCTCGTGATCACGTCCACCTCCAGCTCGCCCGGACCGCGCCCCCTCCGACCGAACCGACGGATGCGGTTCAGGGCGGAGTCGAACACCACGATCCCCGGCTCGCTCGTATCGAACACGTAGACCGAGTCCCTGTATACGGCGAGCCCCGCCACCGCGCCGAGCTCGGGCTCGAGTCCGCCGCGAGTCTCGTGAAGCAACACCCCCTCGAGCGCACCCCAGGCATCCACACCTACCTGCGGACACGTTGCCGAGTCGTGAACTGTCGCCGCCTGCGGGACTGGCGACACGTCTCCGCACGACGCCAGCGCCACAGCGCAGCCGAGCATCAGTTTCCGGTGCGACATCCCGGCATCCCTTCATGATCGTTCGCGTGCTCGGCCCACCGCAGTCTGCATCATCTCGGCAGCTGGTCCGGCGTCCGCTGCCGCGTCCCTGTTCGCCAACTGTATGGGTAAGCTTCCCCGTCAAGTTGACACTGCATAGCTAGACTTCGACGGCAGTGTGCCTCGGCATGAATGTGCGCGGCGGAACGCGGCCGAGGCTGTCGTGCGACCGCCGCAGGTTGTAGTCAGCGAGCCAAGTCGTCGAGACCTGGCGGACGTCAATGAGATACTCCAGCAGGTAGGCGTCCAGGACTTCCGTCCGGTAGCTGCGGTTGAATCGCTCATGAATGCGTTCTGCACTGGCTTGCCCGGCTGGATGTAGAGGACCTCGATGCTCTTCGCTTCCGCCCACCGTGTGAACGCAAGCGATCGGAACTCAGGTCCGTTGTCACAGCGAATGCGCCCCGGTTCTCCATGCTGCGCGATGAGCTCATCCAGTGATTGCGATCACACGCACGCTCGGCAGCGACGGATTGATTTCGATGGCGAGGCCTGCACGGTTGCCCTCGTCGATCACGTTGAACGTGCGGAACCTACGGCCGGCATGAAGACGATCGTGCATGAAGTCCATCGCCCACGTTTCGTTCAGGGCGCTCCGTGCGAAGAACGGCTGCTTCGGACGCCGCGGAATCCGGCGGCGCGTCCTGCGCGGCAGATTCAGGCGCAGATCGCCATAGACGCGATGCACACGCTTATGATTCCACCAATGCCCGTCGAGCCGAAGGCTGTCGAAGCACTTCAAGAACCCCCAGCGCGTGTGACGGTCGACTACGCCCTGAAGCGCCTCGACGACCGGCGCGTCCCGCTCCATCCGGCCTGCAGGTGGCTTGTAGTGCGCCGTCCGCGACAACCGCACCACCTGGCAGGCTCGGCTCACGCGGAGCCCGTGCTCATCGACCAGGATTGCGATTGCCGCCCTCTTCGCAGACGGCCCTACAGTTGTCGGGACAGCACGTCCTTGATCGCGGCATTCTCAAGCGCGAGATCGGCATACATGCGCTTCAGCTTCGCGTTTTCCGACTCGAGCTCCTTCAGCCGGGCCAGCTCCTTCACCGTCGCACCGCCGTATTTCGAGCGCCACAGGAAGTAGGTGGCCTTGCTGATCCCGTGCGTTCGCAGCAGCTCGGCAACGGGCATCCCCGCCTCGCCCTCCTTCAGGATCGCGACGATCTGGGACTCCGTGACTTTCGCATCCTCCTCCTCTTGAAGCCGTCGAAAGTCTAACTTAGAACTGTCAACCTTTTAGGGAAGCTTACCGGGCGACTGACGGCACTGAACTGCTCTAGGTCAGATTTGCGCTGAGGTGAAATCATGCAAATCGGCTCGCCCACCTCAAAGGTAACGCTCTGGTCAGGGTTCAGCAGCTTCCAGTTCATTGTGAACGTCGCGGTCGACCAATCAGTTTCGACTACACCTTCTAAAGCATACACACCCAATTTCGGCGTATTCGCCGGGCCGCGCACCCATAAATTAAAATTCGCAGGTGTGCGGAACAGAATCGGTATCCTCCATGTGGCAATCCCGTGGCCGAAATGGCTGGCGATCGGCGGGTCTGCGGGGACCTCGTTAGCATACTCGACCCTGAGATCCGATGCCTTTGGTCCACCGTTCCACGTGAGACGCACCCCGTGCGAGTTGAGAATAAACCACCCCGATTGATTCGCGATCATCATCGGGAGGCAGCGAGTGGCGAAATGCTCAAAGGTGTCCTGCATCCACTCTCTGCGAACCGCCGCCGGCACAAGTTCCGGAGACGGCTCCTGTACCCTGTAGGCACAAAGCTCCCACGGTCGACCCTTGATAGCGTCTGCGGCATTGGAGCGTGGATCGGGCTTGGCTGTTATCCGGCGCTTCCGTTTCATGCCCTGCCTCCGTCAGGAATTAAGGGATCAGGGAGCTTTCCGCGACCCCGGATCAGAGAGGGCGATCCGACCGTCCAAGTCGCGTAATCGCACTCATTCGGAGTAGAACGCTGTCGCGGCCAGCTTTCTTGAGCGATCGCACACAAAGCGCCATTTCCTTCAAGCAACCGGCGGTGACCCTTAGATGTCCGCGTGCCGCGCCCGGATTAGGAGATCTCGGGTGGATGCGATCTAAGGTGACGAAAATCACCCTGCAGGATTCTCACGCAGCCGCGGCCGTTCGGGGTAACCCGCGCAAGAGTTGGCGACGATGAGACGTGTGGCGGCACGTCTTCGTCAGATACTGACGGACTTACGCTGCGCGTGAGTTGCTTCGAGACGAAGCGTTTTCCCGCATCCAGTGACATTGATGATGCCGGTCTTCGAATCGTATGTTACGTTGTCCGGAAAACGTTCGATGACTACCGCAAGCTCGGAAGTGGACAGCGCCTCTACCGCCTGCGCGAAGCCCTCATTACATATGACGTGCCAATCCTCGCATGTTCCGCACGACTCGTTTTCGTGATATCCCTCGTGTCCGCTCGTTCCGGTACCAATAAACACATGCTTGGTACGGTCCTCAAAAAAACTACACTCGCTGTCGAACCAATCGTCGCACACACCGCACGTACCACCACCGGGGGGTGGCCCTTGCGCATAGAGGGACGCCGCAGCAGTCACGTACAAGATTCCGCCCATGCGTAGTGCTCTCATTAGAACCTCCATGGTTATGGCCGATCGTAGATGAGCCGCCACACGTCTATGACTACCACCCCATTCTCCAGCATCCGAGGCCCATACACATGGGACGCATCGGCAAAGCCGTTCAGCACCCGACCTGCTAGCCCGCCTGAAGCTACGAGGCCTGGTCTAGCGGGATCGATAACTTCGATAATGCGTAGAGTTTGGCGCTCCCGCATCGCGATAGAGGGTGTGCTCTCCTCTCGGCTCGGGGCCGCTTCCTCCGGGGGGGGACTGGTTCGATTGATGAGAACGAGTACTAGGCCGGACGTGTCGACAGCCATGTCCTTTATGGCCGATACAGTTTCCCCGCGATCCACCCTTTCGATAGGTGGAAACCATGAAACTTTCCGATCTAAGCGATCTAAGAACGACCCGTTATTGTCGTAGCGAAAAAACTCGTATCGATTCACATACGAAAGCCAAAAGCCACCTCGCGGTTCGGGTGCAAGGACAATCTCGTCTCTAAATGTGTCCCAGGTTGCGGCCGGTCCGTTTACAGTTGTCGACGTGCGAGTATCCCGGCGGTACACCGTTACAGGAACTTCCAGCGTTGGCTGGTTTACCTCTCGCACTAAGCTACCGTCACTCAAGACGGCGAGATCCCCGCGCGCCTCGATTAACGGCAGAGAGCCAAGAAATTCTCCACTCCTACTAAGGAAACTCAGGCGGGCCGTTCCGAGGTCGGATACCATGAGTGTGTCGCCCACCATTGCTAAGTGGGTTACGACTCTGAATTCGCCGGGACCCGCGCCCTCGCCCCCGACCACCCGTTCGAGCGTTCCGTCGGGTGCGAAAACGGAAATGCGCCCTGAATTGTAGGTGGGAGCGACGTAAAAGTAGCCGGAGCGGTCTACCACCACGTTCGCGTTTTCAAGTGGAGAGTCTGGCCCTGCCGCCAATCCAAGCGTAGCCGAGTGTTCCAACCGCACAGTACATGGCTGTACGCAATCGGACGCAGCCACCGAACGCCCACGGTCGCAGCTCAGCAAGAAAGGGGCAGCCAAAAGTGAACACACGATGAGCCGCCATGCACCAATCGGACGTAGCGCGTTCCGGCCCTGATGACTCTCCAGCATTGTGGCTCCCTTGCTGGTGACCGCTGCCTTGGGCAGTATCCAAGGTATCGATGCGGCGGACCTGCGACAAGGAATTCTGAGCTGGTCACGTGCCGCCGAATTAGCCCCTGACGTATAGAGGTACAGGCAGCGCTTCGTGAACTACGGGCGATCTGCCTTGCAGTTGACATCTCGATACGCAGACCCGCCTCACCCGGTCTCTGGGATGGAAGCGGTTTCATTATAAACTGACGGGTCAGACGTGTGGCGGCACGTCTTCGTCAGATACTGACGGACTTACGCTGCGCGTGAGTTGCTTCGAGACGAAGCGTTTTCCCGCATCCAGTGACATTGATGATGCCGGTCTTCGAATCGTATGTTACGTTGTCCGGAAAACGTTCGATGACTACCGCAAGCTCGGAAGTGGACAGCGCCTCTACCGCCTGCGCGAAGCCCTCATTACATATGACGTGCCAATCCTCGCATGTTCCGCACGACTCGTTTTCGTGATATCCCTCGTGTCCGCTCGTTCCGGTACCAATAAACACATGCTTGGTACGGTCCTCAAAAAAACTACACTCGCTGTCGAACCAATCGTCGCACACACCGCACGTACCACCACCGGGGGGTGGCCCTTGCGCATAGAGGGACGCCGCAGCAGTCACGTACAAGATTCCGCCCATGCGTAGTGCTCTCATTAGAACCTCCATGGTTATGGCCGATCGTAGATGAGCCGCCACACGTCTATGACTACCACCCCATTCTCCAGCATCCGAGGCCCATACACATGGGACGCATCGGCAAAGCCGTTCAGCACCCGACCTGCTAGCCCGCCGATGGTGCATATCAGAATGAAAGAACCCTTCCCTGTTTAAGTCACAATAGCCTCTTGTGTTTTGATGCGGCAAGTCTCGAATGTGTTCCGGCCGGCCAGAACAGGCTTTTCAGATCGCGCCTTGGTATTTTGCACCTTGGTGTAGGTGCCGGTTGTAATGTCCCACTTTCGCCGATTGAAATGTCCCACTTCGGATCACGACCCGGAAGGCCTCTGTAGCCGGCTACGGGTCACCTTCACAGCTTGGTCTCTCCACCCTCATACGACAGGGAGAGGCCGTGATCAAGTGGGAGATTCGCGTGTTACTCGCACACTATTTGGACCAGGGCCTTTCCAAGACGGCCATTGCCCGGCAGCTCGGCATGAATCGACGGACGATCGACCGTTGGGTCGCTGCCGGCCACCTCGACCGCGAAATGGAGACCGGACAGGTGCCGAGGCCGGTGCGCCGGGTCGGTCCGTCGAAGCTCGAGCCGTTTAAACCGATTATAGAGGCTCGGCTCGCTACCTATCCCCAGTTGTCTGCCACCCGACTCTTCGAGGAGGTTCGTGCAGCAGGCTACAAAGGCGGAATCACGCAGCTGAAAGAGTTCGTGCAGTCGATCCGGCCGAAGGAAGTCGTAGAGACGCTGGTTCGCTTCGAGACGGAACCCGGACTGCAGGGCCAGGTCGATTTCGCGGAGTTCTCATTCCCGTGGGGCAAACGCTACGCGCTCCTGGTCGTGCTGGGTATTCCCGATTGCTCTGGCTGAAGTTCTACACGAACCAGGACATGCGTACGCTCTTCGCCGGACTGGAAGAAGCGTTTGCGTTCTTCGGCGGCGTTCCCCGTGAGCTGCTCTTCGATCAGATGGCCAGCGTAATCACACGTGACCTGCGCAGCCAGGGTGGGAAGCTGATCGAGAATGCCGAGTTTCTTCGCTTCGCCGCACATTGGGGCTTCCGTGTCCGCGCATGCCGACCGTACCGGGCAAAGACAAAGGGCAAAGTCGAACGACCCATTCGATATCTGCGAGAGAGTTTCGTCTACGGACGCGACTTTGTTTCCGACGAAGACTTGAATACACAGGCCGAGCAGTGGCTCACTCGCACTGCGAATGCACGGCTACATCGGACCACAGGTCAGAAGCCGGCCGAACGCTTTCACACGCACGAGAAGATGACGCTATTGACTCTCGCGGCGCGTCGGTATCACTCGCTGGTCCTGCTTCCGAGCTCTGCTGGAGAGGCTCACGTGCCGCTTCCGAAGGTCGAGGTCGAGCGTCGGTCGCTTCGCACCTATTCCCGCATCGCGGCCGGTGCAAGATGATGAGCCTGCGCGATCAAATCCGGACGCAGCTCGCGGACCTGAAGATGCCAGGCTCGCTCGAAACACTCGACCAGGTGCTGTCGCGAGTCGATGGCGGGCATCTCGCTGCAGGAGAAGCCATCTCCGCGGTGCTCGAAGCGCAGATCAGCCTGCGTAACAATCGGCGCCTGCAGGCCGCGATGCGCAGCAGCCGGCTGCCAGCCGTGAAGATGCTCTCTGATTTTGACTTCAGCTTCCAGCCGTCCGTGAAGCGCGAGCAGATCGAAAACCTCGCCAAGGTCGGATTCGTGGAGCGAAAGGAGAACATCGTGTTTCTCGGACCGCCGGGCGTGGGGAAGACGCATCTCGCGATCGGGCTGGCAATCTCCGCTGCACAAATGGGTCGTCGCGTCTACTACGGCACACTCGCGGATCTCATCACGAGTCTCGAAGAAGCACATGCCGCAGGCAGGCTGCTGCAGCGCATGAAGACCCTGACACATCCAGCGCTTCTGGTCGTCGATGAAATCGGTTACCTGCCCGTCACCAGAACGGGCGCCATGCATTTCTTTCAGCTCATGAGTCGGCGCTACGAGCATGCATCGACGGTGCTGACCAGCAACAAGAGCTTTGAGGAGTGGGGTGAGGTCTTCGGTGATGAAGTCATGGCTGCGGCGCTGATCGACCGCCTCCTGCATCACTGCCACATCATCAACATCCGCGGCAACAGCTTCCGGATGAGGCACCACACTGACCTCTGGCAGCAACTCAACGAGGAATCGGCCTCAGGCTCGACTCCCAAGCGCAGACCTTCCAAGGCAAAGGAGAATCACTAACCGGCCAGTCCCCGGATGTGGGACATTTCAGCCGGCGAAAGTGGGACATCCGTATCCGGCGTTGACACTTGGAGCGGACGGGACGAAGATGTGAGACTCCGCTGGAGAAGAACTTTCCGTAATATCCCGGCTTTTCAGATTCGGGTTCCAACCTCCACGCGAACCCGTAAAGGGCTACACAACAGGCACAATTCAACCCCTAGGGGCGAAGAGCGCGACGTCGGCAAATACGCTAACCTGGTGCCGTTGTTCATGTTGAGCTAGTGGGCCGGGTGGGGGTCGAACCCACGACCTTGGGATTAAAAGTCCCCTGCTCTACCAGCTGAGCTACCGGCCCGCGACGACGACTTTGAACGCGACGTCGTCGAGCCCCAAAAGATCGACCGGCCCTCCTGCTCCGTCAACCTGCCGCACGTCAGTGCGATACAGCAGCTCCGCGATCCTCACCCGCGCCCTGGTGCGCGCGTCGGTCCAGCCGCACCACACTGCGACTGTAGTCGTCCATGATCGTGCCCCAGATCTCGTTGTCGAAGATGATGGGATATCGAAGGTCCTCAGGCAGGCGGACGCGCTCGATCGGATTGAACGCGGAGTCGAGCACGACCCACTCGATCCAGTCTTCGCCTTGCGCGTGCGTCTTCAGCCAGACAGTCCCGTCCTCTCCAACGTGGAACTCCTCCACAGCCGGGTAGTACGCGGGCAGTGCGGCCGCTTCGCGCAGGTCCTCGAAGCTCATGCGACCATACCGATCGCCTCCGCCGAGCCGGCCCTGCCGCCGGACTCGCTCTACAAGGGTGTCCCTCCATTCGGGCTCGATCGCGCGTGTCTGCGTCGAGAACACCCGTCGGTTGAGCACCTCTCCTCGCGGGCTGATGCGCTGAATGGTGAACTCTGAGCCCGCCGCTGTTTCCGGAACCGGCCGATCGATACGGATGAGGGTGGCCGTGCTCCTGTCGTAGTTGACAGTCGGGCCGGTTCGCGGGCCGGGTACCAGGACGCGGTCACTGCCGCCGCTCAGTGCTATCGAACCGGCCGGCCGCTCATAGGAGTAGAGCGTATCCGTCTTTGCCGCGCCGGGCGTCGCCCGGACGAAGGCGAAGCTGTTGACGGGCTGCGTCGGCTCGTCCGCCGTCGACCTCCCCATCACTCGCGCGCGCAGGACCAGAGATCCATCTTCCGTCACGTGGACCAGAGCGGCGAGCGCTCCAGCACGTGGCCGCGGCCCGTGCAGCAACGCATCGTCGACCAGCTCACCCGTCGTGGAAATCGCGGCGAGGCGCCCGCTCCGCTCGTCGTACAGAAAAACACGCGACGAGTCGACGACGATCGTCATGGCGGACCCCGGGATCTCGCCCGGTCCGTCGCCGCGCCGGCTCAGAGCCCGCCCGGAGCTCCCGTCCCGCTCGACCTTGCGAAGCTCGGCCGAGATGATGTCGAACACGTAGATGTCGCCTTCGGCATCGCGTCCGAAGACAGCGGGATGAACGAAGTCGTCCACGGGCCCGGGCTGCTCGCCGATAGTGACGGCCACCTCCAGCACTGAGGCCGGCTCGAGCGTCGGCAACGGCTCGGCCGGGATCGGCTCGACCGCGTCCATCGGCTGCTCAGCGTCCCGCGCGCCGCATGCGACGACTGACAGCGATACCACGAGGCACGACCACGCTGCGCGCACACCGATCATCGCATCCCGTCGATTCGAAACTCGACGATTCGGTTCACGCCCAGATCATCCGTCGTGATGCCGAGCACGTAGCCGTCGCCGATCTGCGTCGGGCGGAACTCGACCGGCAGCAGCACCCGCGCCGTCGGCTCGCCCGCGTCGTCCAGCACCAGCCACTCGGCCACCGTGCCCGCCGCAGCCTCCGCATACTTCGAGACCCAGACGTGGCCCGCCGAATCCACGGCGATGTCCCGCATCGCCGGGTAGTGCGTCTGCGCAGGCAGCCGGGCCACACCGGCTTCGCAGTTCGCGCGGAGGTCGCCTTCGCTCGCCCACTCGCACGCCGCCTCCCTCGCCGCATCGAGCGTTGCCGGATCGATGGGCAGCGGCTCGACCGGCACTTTCAGCCAGCGACTCTCACGTGTACGCGGCTCGTAGAGCAGAACCGAGTCCGCGGCGAGGTCCCCGAACACGATCCGCGTCTTCCCGATGGCCTGGTGGCTGTACGCCGGAAACAGCAGAACCGCCGTGTCATAACCCGTACCCGTGCGGTACGTGAACTGCTCGACTCCCGGGAAATAGCCGATGGAATCCAGCTCTTCCCCCTGCGCAGTCGCCAAGAGCAGTACCCTCCCCGGCCGAATGAGACCCTCCTGCCGCGGCTGAGCTCTCGAACTCTCGATGAGCATGACGAGCTGCGTGTCGCCGTGCAGAGGCCACGAGCTGTCCGCACCGTAGTCCGGTCGCGACAGCACAGTCCAGTCGAGAATCTTTTCGTCCAGGAACTCGCCGTAGGAGTCGAACCGCACGATCTTCGTGGCACTGCCGAATGTCAGATTGTCGGCGCTGTCCGCCCACAGACGCGTCAGCGCAGCGATCTCGCCGGGACCCCTGCCGCGCCGACCCATTGCCCCGGTGTGCGTGCCGTCCGCACCGAACACACGCACGTCGGTGCTGCGGCTGTCGGCGACCGCTATACGCCCATCGCTCAACTTCACGGCGTTCATCACCTGGCCGAACTCCTGTGCCGGATCGCCCTCCAGCACCCCGAGCTCGAGCGCCACCCGCGCGTTCAGCGTCGGAGCACGCGCGTCTTCCTCACCACCGCCTCCGTCGCATCCGACGAACGCGACGCACATTGCGACGCCAATGCACCAGCGTGACCGGCGTGCGACTCCGCGCAGTGTCACTCGACGATCAGCGTGCCCTGCATCACGCGCCAGTGGCCGGGTATCGTGCACACGAACGTGTAGCGGCCCGGTTCCGTCGGCGCGGTGAAGTTCAACGCGTAGCTCTGCGTCGGCTGCAGGATCGGGGTGCTCACGATCACGTCCGGCGAGTCAGGCACGTACTGCTGCGCGCGCCCCGCCGGGGTCGCGAGCGCGTCCGCCATGGCTCCGACTTCCTCGACAGTGCCCGGCCGGATGATGAGCAGGTTGTGCTCCATGTTGTCCGTGTTGGTGAACACGATGTTCACCCGCTGACCCGCACCGACGCGCAGCTCCGTGCGGTCGAAGCGCAGCTCCTCCGGCACGACGCCGAGCTCGAGTACGACATCCGCCGCTGGCGCCTGCCGCGCGTCCGGCACCGCCAACGCGCCGGGCGCACGCTGCATCACCAGTACGACGATGCTCTCGAGCGTAGTGCCCGGCTCCGGCCCGAGCTCGACGAGCGCCACGTCGTCGAACCACACCTCGCCGGTGGACGGCTCGCCTCCGCCAAGCGTCAGGTTCACCGCCGCCGTGTCCTGCGACGTCGTCGTGAACACGCGCTCGCGGTAGACCCAGTTGCCCGGCTCGGTCACGCTCTCCGTGCGGCCGAGTGCGCCGGGCACGCCGCTCAGATTGAGCAGTGCGCCGCGGCCCTCGCCGCGATCGATCTGCGCTGCGCGGATCCAGCCGCTCAGACGGTACTGCCTACGCGGCTTCAACGGGATCTCCGGCCCGACCCAGCTCGCGTCTGCACCCTCGGCGGCACGGATGACGAGCGCGCGGCCGCCGTTGCGGCCCCTGCTCTCCGCGGCGAACACGGGCGCTCCCGAGCGGGCGCTGCCCGTCCATCCTTCAGGCTGTCCGCCCGACACGCTTTCGAAGCCGGCATTCGGGAGCACGTTCTCAGGCGCCCGCTGCGCATTCACGCGCGCGATCATACCGGCCTCGCCCGCCGCGCCGAGAAACCCGCGTGCGTGCGCCGCGGCAGCAAACGAGCCCGCGCGACGGATCCACGTGTCTTCCATGCTCGCCGGCTGCGCGAGCAGCGCGTACACCGCACGCCCTGCGTCATCGGACGCCGGCATGTCCGCGAGCGCGACGAGCGCGCGCAGACGGACATGCGCGTCGTCGTCTAGCGCGCCGGACGACAGGATCGCCTGCACCGACTGCGCCGCCTGCGGCAGCACCTGCACCGCATTGCTGCGCACGGCCGACGACGGGTGGCGCAGCGCCGCGCGCGCCGCGTTCAGGGCCTGCGCATTCTGACCGCCGAGCTGACCGAGGCCGTGCAGCGTCCAGAGCGCGTGAATCGCGCCGACGTTGAGCCCGATCTCATCCACCGCCTGGTCGGCAACGAGCGCGAGCAGCCCCGGCGTGACATCCGTCTGGCCGCGCTCGACCAGCAGCCGCTGCGCGTGCATGCGCCACAGCATGTTGTCGTGCCGCAGCGTCTCGACCAGCCGCTCCGGCGATGCGCCCTCGAGCGACATCGCCGGCTGCGCCGGCGCGTCCTCGTACACGACGCGGTAGATGCGGCCGTGGTGCCGGTCGCGCAGC
>JBBEBA010000052.1:0-22519 GCA_040882575.1 Gemmatimonadota bacterium | reverse complement strand
TTCTTAAAGCAGGTTTACAATGCACGTATCCAGCACCGAACAGAAGAGCTGGAATCAATCTTACACTGCCTGCAAAATCCTTCATTGACTCTCCTGCCACAGCACCCATAACGCCGCAAACGTTGGTGGACGCCCGAGTTATAGCTTCCGGCATATTCCCACCTGATTCGAGCAGAAAGCGCGGGTGGTAGTAAACAACGGGTAATTCGCTTCGCCAATTGTGGGCTCTCTGAATTCTATCACAGTTTCCTCCAGAGTTTGTCATGACCGGTTAGGAGAAGGGATACGAGCGGCCACGCAGGACATTATCCCGGGTCGCGTTGAGTAGCGGATCAAAAGTAAGGCCTTGGCCATCTCCAGGATGGAGCAATGCCACAAGCCACCAAGGGTTTGGCGACGGATAGTCCGCCTGGCATGACCCGTATCGACGCCGACGCGGCCTACCTGGCGCTTTGGGCGTCGCCCACCGGCGTGCTGTCCGTGCCGAACCGGTACATGCACTCGCCCAACGAGATCGTCAGCCTCGCCGACCTGGAGGCGACGGCCCGCCTCATTGCCGCCTTCTGCAGCGACATCTCCGACGCAGACGATTTCGTGCCGCGCTGAATGCTTGCGCCAGCCCGCGGCTGGCGCACCAGTCCGCGTTCGCATCGTGGAACTGGCTGCGGGACCGGCAGTTAACTCAATTCTTCGGCAGGCGTCTTGCCGCAGCATTCCAGTACAGGACACCGGAAGGACTGCAATGGATCGCAAGACCGTGCTCGTCGTCGAAGACAACAAGGACGAGCTGCTGATATACACGACTCTGCTCAGCTACCGCGGCTATGCGGTGCTGGCGGCGACCGATTTCGCAGCGGCGCTGGAGATCGCGCGCGCCCAGAAACCCGACCTCGCGATGGTGGACGTGAACCTCGGCGACATGCGGCGCGACGGGTGCGACCTCGTCGAGGCGTTTCGCAGCGATGAGGGCACGCGCCGCATGCCGATCATCGCACATACCGCATTCGGCGATGTGTACCGCGAGGCGCTGGAGAAGGCCGGCTGTGACGCGATCATCCACAAGCCGAGCAACCCGCAGGTGATGCTGGCGGCGATCGAAGAGCTGATCGGCGCGGCGAGTTGAGTCGCAGTGCAGCCCCGGTTGTCGCGATGGCCAGACCGCCGCTATCTTCCCGGGCTCATGCGAATCCACGATATCAGCCAGCCGCTCGGCGAGGAAACCGCTGTCTGGCCCGGTGACCGGGCGGTCGAGATCGAATGGTCGCAGCGCCGCGACCGCGGCGATCCGGTCAATGTCGCGGCACTGCATGCCAGCGTGCACGCGGGCACCCACATGGACGGGTTCCTGCACCTGGCGGATGGCGGCGAAACCGCGGCCGAGATGCCGCTTGACGCCGGCGTCGGCCGCTGCACCGTGGTGGACGCGATCGGCTGCGAGGAGGTGGGTCTCGAGCATGTCGCAGGCCTCGACCTGGCTCGCACGGAGCGCATCCTGTTCCACACGCGGGACGCCGTCGATGCCACCCTGTTCCCGCAGGCGTTTGCAGCCATTTCGCCCGACGTCGCCCGTGCACTCGCCGCGGCCGGCGTCCGCCTCGTGGGCACGGACGCGCCTTCCGTAGACCGGCGCGATGCGGTCGTGCTCGAGACACACATCGTCTGCGCCAACGCCCGGATCGCGATCCTCGAGAGCGTGGTACTGACGGACGTGGCGCCGGGCGAGTACAGTCTGATCGCCCTGCCGCTGCGTCTCGTCGGCGCGGACAGCTCGCCCGTCCGCGCCGTGCTGATCGAGGGCGCATTCGAGGACGGAGTGCACACGTGACCGTTCCGATCCAGATCCCCTGGGACCTGTATCTCGGACGCGTCGTCGTGTGGTGCGAATGTCTCTCGGCCGGCGTCCGGCGCGCCGTGCTGCTGCCGCGGCTCGATACGATCTTCGGCCCGCTGGAGGAGGATCCGTCCCGCGAGCTGCCGCGCGAGGCGCTGGAGTGGCGCCTGATCTCGCCGACCGAAAGCGACTGGACCCAGTACCGCGCACTGGTCGCGAAGCAGGCGGAGCGGACGGGTGTCCGCGTGAGCATACAGCGCGTGGAGAACGTCGCGCGCTGGATGGGCGGCAGGCAGGCCGCCGTGCCGCAGTTCCATCTGTGGCTGTACCTCGACGACGATGTCGGCACTGCGATCGAGGCGTTGTACGACGAGACGGAGCCGGAACGTCGTCGTGAACAATGGCAATGGCTGCTCTCGTGGACCGCACCGGCCCACGACGCAGGCCAGGGAATCGGCAGACCGTAGCAGTCGGCGAGACACGCCGGCGCGGCGCCGAACGGAACCAGTTACAGGGAATCCCGACCATGGTAGATGCAGGCAGGCTGATCAAGCGGATCCAGGAGATGCGCGACGAAGGTTACCTCTCCGATGCGATTCTCCGTGAATCCGTGAAACAGCTCAAGGCAGGCGATGTCGATTACAACTTCGTCGGCGTGTACCTCCACAATCCGGACGAGAACATCCTCTGGCTGCACAACTACATGGGCAATGGCACCGAGCACGCCCGGATCGATGTAGGCCAGGGCGTGTGCGGCACGGCAGTGGCCGAAAAGAAGAACCAGAACGTCGGCGACGTCACGAAGATCGACAACTACCTCGCCTGCAGCCCGAAGACGAAGGCGGAGCTGGTCGTGCTGATCCGCGCCGGCGACGAGATCTTCGGCCAGCTCGATATCGACGCCCGAACGAAGGACGCGTTCACCCGCGAGGACCAGGAGGCGGTCGAGATGATCGCCGACAAGCTGTCCGAGGTGTTCATGGCGGAACGCAGGTAGGAGAGCGGGAGAGCGGCGGAGCGGGGGAGCGGGGGAACGTAACGTGCTGCGGCCGCGGGCGGTTCTCGCGCCGAACGCGTCGCCGATGACGATGGCCGGAACCGTCACCTACATCGTGGGCCGGGACCGGGCCGTCGTCATCGATCCCGGCTCCACGGCGCCAGCACACCTGGACGCGATCGCCGCCGCCCTCCCGCCAGAAGCCACCGTACGGATCCTGCTCACACACGGGCACCCCGACCACAGTGACGGCGCGCGGGAGCTGGCGCGCAGGCTCGACGCGCGCGTGTTCTCGCTCGGGACGGGTACGCTGCGGGACGGCTCGGTGGTGCCGACCGACGAGGGCGACCTCATCGCGCTGGCGACGCCGGGCCATGCTCTGGACCACCTGGCCTTCCACTGGCCGGCGGCGGCGGCGGTTTTCTGCGGCGACCTCATGATGGGCGGCCTGGATACGGCGCTGGTCGCGGCGCCGGATGGCGATCTGGGACAGTACCTGGCGTCGCTTGAGCGGCTGCGCTCGCTCACGCCGGAGACCATCTATCCTGCTCATGGACCTGCATTTACCGATGCGGCAGCGGCGATCGGCCGGTACCTCGAGCATCGTGCGGAGCGGGAGCGACAGGTGCTGGCGGCGATCGCCGGTGGCGCGCGAGACGTGCGGCAGATCACCGAGGTCGTCTATGGTCACTTCCTGGACCCGGCCCTGCGGACGTACGCAGAGGGGGCGGTCCGTGCCTACGTTGCGCACCTGGTTGCCACGGACCGCGTCCCTGACGAGGTAAGTGAATGACGGACCACGATATGGCGTCGTCGCGGCTGGTGGATGCGTACCTTGGCATGCCCGCGGATCAGGCGATCGGGCGCGTGCTCGAACGGGCGCGGCGCTACGTCGAGGTGGAGACGCCGAGCGGCGATGCGGACGCGATCCGCATCCTGGGTGAACGGGTCCGGTCGGATCTCCAGTCGTGCGGCGCGGACGTGGACACGCACGAGGCGCCCTCGCTGGGCGTGAACCTGGTCGCGCGCATGCCGGGCCCGGACGCGGCGCTGCCGCCGATCGTCGTGCTGGCGCACATGGACACCGTACATCCGGCCGGAACACTCGCCTTGCGGCCGTTCCGGGTGGAGGACGGACGCGCGTACGGTCCCGGCGTGTACGACATGAAGACCGGCATTGCCCTGGTCGTCGAAGCGCTGGCGTGGCTGCGGGATCGAGGAGAACCCCGACAGCGCCGCAGCGTGACCGTGCTGGTCACGTGCGACGAGGAGATCGGCTCGCATTCCGCCCGGGCGCTCATAGAGGAGCACGCGCGAGGCGCCGCGGTGGTGCTCGTGCCTGAACCGTGCCTGCCCGATGGTGGCATCAAGACGGCGCGAAAAGGTGTCGCGACCTATCGGATGGAGACGACCGGCCGGGCGGCGCACGCAGGGCTCGAGGGCGAGTTCGCCGTCAGTGCCATCACTGAGCTGATACACGCGCTCGCCGCCGCGCGGAAGCTGGCCGATCACAGTCGCGGCACCACGATCAACATCGGCCGGATCGGCGGCGGCACCGCATCCAACGTGATTGCCGAGCAGGCCTGGGCCGAGCTGGACGTCCGGATCGCCGAGCCCGCCGAGGGGGAGCGCGTACACGCCGGCCTCGCGGCCCTCCGGCCGCGCCTCGAGGACGCGCAGCTCCGGGTCAGCCGGGTCGAGAATCGCCCGCCGCTGGTGCGCACGCCGGCCGTTGCCAGCGCTTTCGAGCTCGCGCGAGGGATAGCCGCAGATCTCGGCGCGACCATCAGCGAGGGCATGAGCGGCGGCGGCAGCGATGGCAGCTTCGCGAATGCAGTGGGCGCCGCCACGCTCGACGGGATAGGCGCACAGGGAGGCGGCGCCCACGCGGTGGACGAACACATCGTGTTGTCGGACCTGCCTTTCCGCCTCGCGCTCATGGCGCGCCTGTTGCAGACCCTCTGAGTCGGTGCGGCCTGCCTCAGCCCGGGCCGAGCTGACCCCGGATCTCCTCGCCCACTTTCGCCGCAGTATGCACGTTCGCCAAAGGTGACGTGTGGCAGGAGCTCACGGTCTTCCGGATCGGGCGGCCTCGACTGCAAGCTGCCAGGCTCGCTCGACATGACGCGGCTCCGTTCTGATATTGCCAATAGCGAGCCGAATCGCGTAGCGACCGCCTACTCTGGTATGGGACAGGAAGACCTCACCCGATGCGTTGAGTCGTTGCAGAATCTCACTGTTCATGCGGTCCAGCACTTCGGCCGCGAACTCGCCTGGCGGCCGGTACCGAAAAACGACGACTGACAGAGGCGTTGGAGCCATACGCTCGAACGAGGGTTCGGCGTCCACCCACCCGGCGAAGGCACGCGCCATCTCGATGTGGCCCGCGAGCCGGCGGCGGATGCCTTCGGCGCCGAAATGGCGGAGCACGAACCAGAGTTTGAGCGCCCGGAAGCGGCGACCCAGTGCGACGCCGTAGTCCATCAGGTTGCGTGGCTCGGCGGCCGTGCCGTCCGCCTGTCCGGCCGGCGTCCCCGCGGTCAGGTACTCGGGCACCACGCTGAAGGCCCGTCGCAGCACGTCGGGCCGTCGGGTGAACAGTACGGAGCAGTCGATGGGCACGAACAGCCACTTGTGCGGGTTGACCACGATCGAGTCGGCGCGGTCACAGCCGCCCAGGATCCAGCGCATTTCGGGCAGCAGCGCCGCCGCACCGCCGTAGGCAGCGTCCACGTGGAGCCACAGTCCTTCGCGCTCGCAGATCCCGGCAATTGCGGGAACAGGATCGATCGCTGTCGTGGACGTCGTCCCGACCGTGGCGACGACGGCGATCGGCCGTATCCCCGCCGCCCGGTCCTCGGTGATGGCGTCCTGGAGTGCGACCGGGTCGAGCGCGTAGTCCGTGTCCGTTGGCACCTTCCGCAACCCGGCAAGTCCAAGTCCGAGCGTAAGAACCGCCTTGTCCACGCTCGAATGGGCCTCCTCCGAACAGTACACGCGCAGGCGAGGGAGATCGTCACGGCCGGCGAGGCCGTCCTGTCGGATGCGGAGCGACGCGTCGTTTTCGCGGGCCGCGGCCAGGGCGTACAGCGTGCTGCTCGACGCCGTGTCGTTGATGACGCCCTCGAGACCCTCCGGCAGGCCCATGAGCTGGCGGAGCCAGTCGAGCGTGGTTTCCTCGAGCTCAGTCGCGGCGGGGCCGGTGCGCCAGAGCATGGCGTTCACGTTCAGCGCGGCGGTCAGGGCCTCGGCGAGGATGCCGGGTCCCGAGCCGCTGATGCTGAAGTAGGCGAAGAAGCCGGGGTGATTCCAGTGCGTGGTTGCCGGCAGGACCAGGCTGTCGTAGTCCGCGAGCAGGTCTTCCATCGGCTCGCCCTGCTCGGGCGCCTGCGTCGGGAGAGCGGCGCGAACTGTGCCAGGCTCGACGGCAGGCAGTACCGGCCAGCGTTCCGGCTCGGCGAGGTATTCGGCAATCCGGTCGATGACGGCGTAGCCGTGGCGACGGAACGCCTCGGGATCCATGTCCAGTTCTTGCATGCCCGTATTCTGCCCGTGAGAGTGATCAGTCCAGGAGTATACGTGAGGCCCCGCGAGACGCGCTCGTGCGGCAGGCATCGGCTGCGCCTGCTCAACATCATCATGGTCCTCGTGCCAGCGGCGCTCGGCGCATGTGCGACGCGTGCGCGGGCGCCGGAGCCCGTTGCCGCACCACCCGCTGTCGCGCCACGGGAGCCCCCGCGGAGAGTCGCACTATCCGCGGACGAGCTCCGTCACGAGATCGACGAAATTCTCGACGCGCCGCCGCTGCACCGCGCCCACTGGGGCGTCCACATCATCGATGCCCGCACGGGGGCGGTTGTCTACTCGAGGAATGCCGACCGCCACTTCATCCCGGCGTCGAACATGAAGCTGGCGGTTGGCGCGGCGGCGCTGGCGCTGCTTGGCGAGGATTATCGTTACGAGACGCAGGTCCTGGTTACAGGCCGCAATGGAGACCGGGTGGATGGGCTCGTCGTCGTGGGCTCGGGCGACCCGACGTGGTCCAGTCGGTTTTATCCAGATGATGCGGCAGCACTCGACAGCATGGCCGCGGCGGTCGCGCGGGCCGGCATCCGATCGGCCGGCGAGCTGATCGTTGATGCCACCCTGTTCCGGGATGAGCAGGTCTCGGCCGCCTGGGAAGTCGGCGACCTGCCGTGGAGCTACGCGCCGCCCGTCGCATCGTTCGCCGTGGCAGAGGGCACCTTCAGCCTGGTCATGGAGGGCGGCCAGCGAGCCGGGGAGCCAGGCAGCCTCCGGGTCATCGGTCCCGTTTCGCAGCCAGTGAGCGGAACGGTGGCGACGGATACTGTCGGTGCCAGAGCGTCGCTATCCATCGAATACACTGCGCGCCGGGACACGGTGTACGTCAATGGCCGGGTGGCGCCGGGTGCGACCGATACATCGAGGCTGGCCGTGACGCGGCCGGCCGAGCGCGCCGCCGCGGCGCTCGCTCAGGCGCTGGGCAGGGCCGGGGTTGCCACTGAACGCGTTCGCGTGGTGCGCGATACCGCCGTCGCGGGGGAGATCGCAGCAGGCGCGGCGCACCTGACGACCTATCGGTCCGCGCCCATGCGCGACATCGTCGCGGGCCTGATGCAGCCGAGTCAGAACTGGGTCACCGAACAGGTGCTCAAGACGCTGGGTGCCGAGCTGGCGGGTGACGGCTCCTGGGCGGGCGGAGGCGCGGCCGTCGAGCAATACATGATCGAGGACGTCCGCGTGGATTCGGGCGCAGTTCGCGTCCGCGACGGTTCCGGCCTCTCGGCGCAGAACCTGCTGACTCCCGCAACCATCGTCGCGCTGCTGGCCTACGCGCAGGAGCAGCCGTGGCGGGCAGCCTGGCACGACGCTCTCGCAGCGCCGGGGATGCAGGGCTCGACGCTGTCGGGCCGGCTGCGCGCGCTCGATGGCAGGTTGCGCGCGAAGACCGGTACCATATCGAACGTGAACGCCCTCAGCGGCTACGTCGTGGACGCCAACGGGCGGGAGTTGATCTTCAGCATCATTGTCAACGCCACGGGCCTGCCTGCCGCAACGGCGGGCGCCGCCATTGATCGGATCGCGCGCACCGTTGCGGGCGCGGAACCGCCCTCGGGAGGGAATTGAATGACGACACAGCAGAGGACCGTGCTGATCGCAGCGGTCGCCGCAGTCCTGGGCTTCGCCATCGGCGCCGGCTGGCAATACGCCAGTGCCCGCGGCTACGCATCCGACCTCGACGACACTCGCTCAGCGCTCGCACTCCAGCAGCTCGAGGCGACGCTCGGCGCGGCTACCATCGAGGCGCAGCGCGGCAGTCACGAGATCGCGCGCCAGCTGGCCAGCAGCTTCTTCACCGGTCTGCAGGCGGCGGGGTCCAACAGCCCGCAGACGGCACAGGCGACGTTCCGCGAACTGCTCGCGCAGCGGGATGTGATGATCACCGCTCTCTCTCGCGGCGATCCCCAGGCTGGCAGCATGCTCGCGCAGATGTTCGTCCGCTACCGCATCGCGATGGGCGAGCCGGTGGGTCCGGGCGCCGTGAACCAGACCAGCCCGCCGGCGGTGGACCCCCAGTGAGCATGGCAGACGAGGCGCGGCAGCCCCGCGCGGCGGCGGGCCTCCTCCTGCGCCGGATCGTCGCGCGCTGGCATGTCGCTCGCTCGGACATACCGGATGCCGCCTGGCGGCGATGGCTGACCATGATCCTGCACTGACCACCGCTCACACCGCCAGCAGCTCCGCGTCTTCGCCGCCACCGAGCGCCGCTCGCGTGGCGCGGTATCCCTCCGCCAGGAAATAGTCGGTGTTGCCGAAGTCGAACGTGTCGTAGCCGTCGAGTGCAGGCCGCACGTACGTGACGTTCGGACCGTATCCCTCCGCGCGCTCCTGCATGCTCCGTGACCCGCCCATGATCTGCATCGTACGATGGTGGATCGCGACCATGCCCTTCGCCACCGTCCCAGCTGCGTCTCCGGCGATCGCTGCTGCCACGTCCACCGCGATCACGCGGTCTGCTCCACGCGCCAGCGCAAACGAGACGGGCAGCGGGTCGCACACACCACCATCCACGTAGTACCGGTCACCCAGCCTCGCAGGCGGGTAGAACACCGGCAGCGCACACGACGCGTACACAGCATCCGTCAATGACACATCCCCTCTGCCGCCGGCACCGAACCACGCCGGCTCGCCCGTCCCGAGGTCCACCGCGTTCACGGACAGTGGCAGCGCAAGATCATCGAACGCAGCGACCGGCAGCGTCGCTTCGATGTAGCCGAGAAATACATCGCCCCGGAAAATGCTCTCCTGACGAATGCCGTTGAACAGCAGTGCCCACCTGTTCAGCGAAATGATCTCCGCCTTCTGCAGCGAATGCGCGACCTGAGACAGACGCTCGTGCTCGACTCCGCCCGCGATCGCAGCACCGATCAGCGCGCCGATGCTCGTGCCGACGACCTCCGTCACCCGGATCCCCGATTCCTGCACCGCCCGCCATGCGCCCACGTGCGCAAGGCCCTTGAGCCCTCCCCCGCCAAGCACCAGAGCCACCCTCTCCTCAGGCACACCACCTCCTCGCGCTACCGCCGTTCGCCACCGTCAAAGTCGTACCCCCATGCGACTTACCGCAACACTCGTTTTCCCTTGACACTCTCAGCGACGGCCGGTAGCTTCCGTTGAGATCAAGAATCATTCTTGAAAGAGCCCATAGCGGGCGAGAAACGCACGGAAGAGAGCATGAGCGAGCCATTGCTGAAGGTCGAAAATCTGCACGCTGTTGTTGCCGAGGATGGCACGGAGATCCTGCGCGGGCTGGACCTGGAGGTTGGTGTGGGCGAGATCCACGCGATCATGGGTCCGAACGGGTCGGGCAAGAGCACATTGTCGAAGGTGCTGAGTGGCCACCCCGCGTACGAGGTGACGGACGGAGCAGTGACCTTCAAGGGCCAGGACCTGCTGGAGCTGGAAGTGGATGAGCGGGCGCGTGCCGGCATCTTCCTGGCGTTCCAGTATCCGGTGGACATTCCGGGCGTGTCGATCGCCAACTTCCTGCGCACGGCGCTGCAGGCGAACCGGCCGGGCGAAGAAGTGGACATCTTCGATTTCCAGGAGGAGCTGCTGGACCGGATGCGACTGCTGGACATGGACCCGGTGTTCGCGCAGCGGTCGGTGAACGATGGTTTCAGCGGTGGCGAGAAGAAGAGGAACGAGATCCTGCAGCTGGCGATGCTGAATCCTTCGCTGGCGGTGCTGGACGAGACGGACTCGGGACTGGACATCGACGCGCTGAAGGTGGTGTCGGCGGGAGTTAATGCGCTGCATGCGGAGGACGCGGCGACGTCGTTCCTGCTGATCACGCATTATCAGCGCATTCTGAACTACATCAGACCGGACCACGTTCACGTGATGGTGAGCGGCCGCATCGTGCGGTCGGGCGGTTTCGAGCTGGCTGAGGAGCTGGAAGCGGGCGGCTACGAGAATTTCCGTGAGACGGCTTCCGTATAGCGAAGGGACGAGAGAGTCATGCCACAGAACGAGACGGTCGCGGGCCTGGGCCTGGAAGAATACAAGTACGGCTTCATCACGACGGAAGGCGGCCACGTATTCAAGGCACGTCCCGGCCTCGACGAAGACATTGTACGGGAGATCTCGGCGCACAAGAGCGAGCCGGCCTGGATGCTGGAGTTCAGGCTGAAGGCGCTCGACGTGTACCGATCAAAGCCGATGCCGAGCTGGGGCGGCGACCTGGGCATGCTGGAAAGCGTGCTGGATGAGATCTACTACTACCTGAAGCCGCAGGAGAAGATGGAGCGCTCCTGGGACGACGTGCCTCAGGAGATCAAGGACACGTTCGAGAAGCTCGGCATCCCCGAGGCGGAGCGTAAGGTCCTGGCCGGCGTCGGCGCGCAGTACGAGTCCGAGATGGTGTACCACTCGCTGAAGAAGGAATGGTCCGACAAGGGCATCCTCTTCGAGTCGATCGAGGATGGTCTGCGGCTGTACCCGGACATCTTCCGCGAGCATTTCGCGACGGTCGTGCCCGTAGCCGACAACAAGTTTGCGGCGCTCAACTCGGCGGTGTGGTCGGGCGGCTCTTTCGTCTACATCCCGAAGGGCGTGAAGGTGGACATTCCGCTCCAGGCGTATTTCCGTGTCAATGCGGAGAGGATGGGGCAGTTCGAGCGGACGCTGATAATCGTCGAGGAAGGGGCGGAAGCGCAGTACATCGAAGGCTGCACGGCGCCGGTGTATTCGACGGAATCCTTTCATTCGGGTGTCATCGAGATCGTCGTCAAGCCGAACGCGCGGTTCCGTTACGTCACGATCCAGAACTGGTCGCACAACATGTACAATCTCGTGACGCAGCGGGCGATGGTGCATGAGAATGCGACAATGGAGTGGCTGGACGGCAACCTCGGCTCGAAGCTCACAATGAAGTATCCGTCGTGCTACCTGGTGGGCGAGGGCGCGCATGGCGAGATCCTGTCGATAGCGTACGCGGGCGACGGACAGCATCAGGACACGGGCGGCAAGGTCGTGCACGCGGCGCCGAACACGACATCGCAGATCATCTCCAAGTCGATCTCGAAGGGGACGGGCCGCTCGACCTACCGCGGTCTCTGCAAGATCTACGAGGGATCGACGAACGCGAAGTCGAACGTGGAATGCGATGCGCTGCTGCTGAACGAGACGTCGCGGACGGATACGTTCCCGTACATCGAGATCGAGGAGCAGAGCGCGTCGGTCGGGCACGAGGCGTCGGTCTCGAAGATCGGCGCGGAGCAGCTGTTCTACCTGATGAGCCGGGGCCTGGCCGAGGACGAAGCCGCCGCCATGATCGTGCGCGGTTTCATCGAGCCGATCGCGAAGCTGCTGCCGCTCGAGTACGCGGTGGAGCTGAACCGTCTCATCGAGATGGAGATGGAGGGGTCAGTTGGCTAGTGCGGGCACGGTCGAAGGGGTAACAACCGCATTCAACGCGGACAGCTTCGTGGCGCGCAACGAAAGCGGGCCGCAGTGGCTGCGTGCGGCGCGCGCCGCGGCGTGGGACGTATACGAGAGCATGCCGCTGCCGACGACGCGGCTGGAGGAGTGGCGCTACACGGATCCCGCGCGCCTGAAGTGGGACAAGGTGAAGCTGGCGAGTCTGGCGTCCACGGCGAGTGTGCCGCAGGCGCAGTCTGCCTGGCTGGCCGGCCGCGTTGCGGCGGGGCGTGTGCTGCAGGTCGGCACGCACATCGTGAGGACAGAGCTCGACGCGGAGCTCGCAGCGAAGGGCGTGATCCTGCAGGATCTCGCGGTCGCCGCGGTCGATCACGCGGAGCTCGTGCAGCAGCATCTGGGCTCTGCGATCGGACCCGACGCGGGCAAGTTCGCTGCGCTGAACGGCGCGTTCTGGCACGCAGGCATATTTCTCTACGTGCCGCGCGGCGTCCGCATCGAAGAGCCGGTCCGCGTGCTGCGCTACCTCACCGATGCCGGCGCAGCTTATCTCCCGCGCATCCTGATCGTGGCGGAGGAAGGCAGCCATGTCGGGTTCGTGGAGGAGCTCGGGTCAGCCGATTTCGACGTGCCGACGTTCTCGTGCGGCGCCGTCGAGGTGATCGCCGGCAACGCGGCGGACGTGCAATACGTATCGCTGCAGCGTTTCGGCGAGAACGTGCACCACCTGTCGACGCAGCGTACGATCGCAGGGCGTGACGCAAACCTCGACTCGCTCGTCGTGAACCTCGGCGGCTCGGTCGCGCGCGTGGACCTCGCCGCCTCGCTGGAAGGTCCGGGCTCGCGCAGTGACATGCTCGGTCTCTACTTCGGCCGCGGCAAGCAGCACTTCGACCACAACACGCGGCAGAACCACAGGGTGCCGCACGCGACGAGCGACCTGCTGTACAAGGGCGCACTGACCGACGATTCGCATGCAGTGTTCCGCGGTCTGATCAAGGTCTACAAGGGTGCGCAGCGGACGGACGCATACCAGACGAACCGGAACCTGATCCTGTCGAAGCGCGCAGAAGCCGTGTCACTGCCGAATCTCGAAATCGAGGCCGACGACGTGCGCTGCTCGCACGCGGCGACGGTCGGGCAGCTCGATGAGGAGGAGCTGTTCTACATCATGAGCCGAGGCATCTCGCGCGCGGTGGCGGAGCGGCTGGTCGTCTTCGGCTTCTTCGGCGAAGTGCTGGATCGTCTGCCGCTGCCCGGCGTCGTGGAAGAGCTGCGTCAGGCCATCGAAGCACGCATCACGGCATGAGCATGGCCGGCAGTCCCGCGGCCGGGAGCGCCGCGGACGGATACACGAGGCTCGCATCATTGTCTGAGCTGCCGCCGAACAAGCTGCTGAGCGTCGATGTCGGCGACTACAAGGTGTGTCTCGCCAACGCGGACGGTACCATCTACGCGTTCCGCGACAACTGCTCGCATCGCGACTTCCCGCTGTCCGCCGGAACCATCGACGACGGCACTATCGAGTGCACGTGGCACGGCGCACGCTTCGACATGGCGACCGGCCGCGCCACCCGGCTGCCTGCCATCAAGCCCATTCGTACGTACCCCGTGCGCGTAGAGGATGGCGAGATCTACGTCGCCACCGCGGAGGACTGAGTGACGGTCGCAAGCGCGCTGGACGTAGCGGCGATCCGCCGCGAGTTCCCGATCCTGTCGACCCGCAACAGCGACGGCCGGCCGCTGATCTACCTCGACAATGCGGCCACCACCCAGAAGCCGCGCGCGGTCATCGCCGCGCTGACGAGCTACTACGAACGCGACAACGCGAATGTGCATCGCGGCCTGTACGACCTGTCCAGGAGGGCGACCGAGTTGTACGAGAATGCGCGCGCCCGCATGGCCCGCTTCCTCAACGCACGCTCGGCCGATGAGATGATCTGGGTGCGCGGCTCGACGGAGGGGATCAACCTCGTCGCGAGCTCCTGGGGCGCCAACCTGAAGCCCGGCGATGAGATCCTGCTCAGCATGCTCGAGCACCACTCCAACATCGTGCCGTGGCAGCTGATCGCGGAACGTACGGGCGCGGTCGTGAGGTTCGTGGATGTGGACGACCAGCAGTGCATCAGGCTCGACCAGCTCGCTGACATGCTGAATGCGCGCACGCGCATGGTCTCGATCGGCCACATCTCGAACGCGGTCGGCACGATCAACCCCGTCCGCGTGATCGCCGACATGGTCCACGCTGCAGGCGCTCTGCTGTTCGTCGATGGTGCTCAGGGCGCGCCGCATGTCAAGCTCGATGTGCAGGCGCTCGACTGCGACTTCTACTCCCTCTCCGGTCACAAGATGTGCGGCCCGATGGGCATCGGCATGCTGTGGGCTCGTATCGAGCTGCTGCGCGCGATGGGGCCGTACCACGGCGGCGGTGAGATGATCGACTACGTCGGCGTGGATGGCTCCACGTTCAAGGCTCCGCCACACCGCTTCGAAGCCGGTACACCCAATGTTGGCGGAGCAATCGCGCTCGCCGCAGCCGCGGACTACCTGGACAACGTAGGCCACGACGCGATGTGGGCGCACGAGGTCGAGCTGTCGCGCTACGGCCTCGCCCGCCTCGCCGAGGTGGAAGGTCTTCGCGTCTTCGGTCCCGACGACCCGCAGCAGCGCACCGCCGTATTCTCGTTCGCACTCGACGGTGTGCACCCGCACGATGTCGCGACGATCGTCGATGCAGAGGGTGTCGCCGTGCGCGCCGGACACCACTGCTGCCAGCCGCTGATGCGACGGCTCGGGGTGCCGGCCACGACGCGTGCCTCGTGCTACATCTACAACACGACGGACGAGATCGACCGTCTGGCGGAGGCGCTGGAGACGGCGCGTGTGGTCTTCGGGCGGTAGGGGGAGGGGGAGGGGGGCAGGGGGAAACTTTTCACCCGAAGGCGCGGAGGAACGGCGAAGACGCCAAGGGGGTCGGGGCGTGTAATCGTTCACTACTCGGCGCAGGCCTTCCTTCAGCGTCGCGCCGCCGAAGTTCACGAGCAGGCCGACCCGGAGGTCCAGCAATCGCAGGTAGGTCAGCAGCTGCTTCGTGTGCACGGGCGCCAGCAGCTCCACGGACTTCAGCTCCACCACCAGCACTTCGTCGACCAGCAGATCCACCCGCAGTCCCTCCGCGAACGTGAGGCCGTCGTAGTCAAAGACGACCAGCTTCTGCTTTTCAACGAACAGTCCGCGCCGGCTGAGCTCGCGCGCCAGCAGTGTCTGGTACACCGACTCCAGCAGCCCAGGCCCGAGCCGCATGTGCAGCCTGACCGAAGCATCCACCACCTCCTTCGCGACCTCATCGACGTCCCTCCCCATTTCCCCTTCCCTCCCCCTACCTCTTCGCGTCCTGGGCTGTACTCGGCGGCTTCGCGTGAAATATCAGCCGCGAAGTCCCCAGGCCCATGGCTGCACGCGCCACTCCCATGTCAAGTCGTTGCGTCCTGCGCGCGCCGGTGTTCTGTTCATGCCGCGACTCACACGGTACCCGCGAGCAGTGTGGCAGCAGACACGTCCTACCTCCGACAGCTGAATCCTGAACAGCGCAGCGCGGTCGTCCGCACGGAAGGGCCGGTCCTGATCCTTGCCGGTGCCGGGTCGGGCAAGACGCGCACGCTCGTCTACCGCATCGTGCACCTGCTCAGAGGCGTGAAGGTGGACCCTGCCCGCATAGCGGCCCTCACGTTCACGAACAAGGCTGCGCTGGAGATGCGGGAGCGCGTGACGGAATTCGCGGGCGCGGAGGTGAAGCGCGTCACGATCAGCACCTTCCATTCGCTCGGCGTGCGCATCCTGCGTGAATACGCGACGAAGCTCGAGCTACCCCGACGCTTTGCGATCTACAGTGCGGGCGACCAGCTGGGTGCGCTGCGCAGCGCATGTGAGGAGATCTCGATCGACGATGACACGTTCGACCTGAAGCGCGTCATGCGTCAGATCTCGGACTGGAAGACGCGCGGTGTGGATCCGCGGGCGGCAGTGAAGGCCGTCGCCTTGCAGCAGGTGAGCGGCAGCCGCGCCGACGACTACGCTGTGCTGTCTGCCGACGCATACGGCAGGTATGAAGAGACGCTGCGCGCGTGCGGCGCGGTCGACTTCGATGACCTGCTTCTGCTCACGGCGCGGCTGCTGCGCGATCACGAGGACGTGCGGCAGGCGCTCTGGAAGAAATGGCATTACTTCATGATCGACGAGTACCAGGACACGAACGCGGTGCAGCTCGAGATGGCGAGGTTGCTCGCCGGGCCGCGGCGCAACCTGTGCGTCGTCGGCGATGACGACCAGTCGATCTACGCATTCCGCGGTGCGGATGTAGGCAACATCCTCGAGTTCGAGCAGCATTTCCCCGGCGCCGCGGTCGTCCGGCTCGAGGAGAATTACCGGTCGACGCGTCGCATACTCGCCGCGGCGAACGCAGTGATCGCGGGCAACCGTCACCGCCACGAGAAGAAGCTGAGGACGGAGAACGCGATCGGGGCGCCGCTGGACCTGTTCACGCACGAGCACGAAATCGCGGAGGCGGAAGCGGTCGCGCGCGAGATCCACGTGCGTCGCATGTCGCGGAAGATGCGGTGGGAGGATTTCGCGGTGCTGTACCGGACGAATCCGCAGTCGCGCGTCATCGAGGAGGCACTGCGCACGCAGAACATCCCGTATCGTGTGATAGGCGGCACGTCCTTCTTCGAGCGGAAGGAAGTCGTCGACTGCATGGCGTACCTGCGCGCTGTTACAGCGCCGCACGATGAGATAGCACTGCGCCGCATCATCAACTGGCCGACGCGCGGTGTCGGCCGGACCACGGTGCTCAGGCTCGCCGAGCTGGCGCGCACCCGGAACGTTCCATTCGGGCAGCTGCTCGAGCGGATCACGGCGGAAGACATGGGCACGGGAGCGGCCGCTGCGCTCCAGGCGTTCAACGAGGTACTCGCGCAGGCTCGCCGCGAGCTGCGGGCGGCCGAGAGCGCTGCCGCGCTGCCGCCGCCGGTCAACGCGCTGCCGCCGCTCGCGCAATGGGCGCTCGCGTTCTTCCAGTGTCTCGGACTTGAGGATGCGATCCGCGACGAGCGGCGCAACGACCGCACGGCGGACCTGCGGGTCGACAACATCCGCGATGTCGCGGGCACGATTGCGCGCTACGAGAGGAAGGTATGGGAGGCCGCCGGCGATGATCCGGACTGGGAGTCGCCGACGCTGGTGGAAGCGCTCGCGCGGCTGGCGCTCCTGGAGATGGATGTCGAGGAGGCGGACGGCGAGGAGCCCGGGGGCGTCACGCTGATGACGCTCCATTCCGCGAAGGGCCTCGAGTTCAGTGACGTGTTCATTGTCGGCGTCGAGGAAGGGATTCTGCCGCACGCACGCTCGCTCGCCGTTGAGGATGTGGACGCAGGCTATGCGGACCCGCTGGCCGAGGAACGGCGGCTGTTCTACGTCGGCATCACCCGGGCGCGGCAGCGGCTCTCACTCTCGTACTGCCTGAGTCGCAGGCGCGGCGGCAGTGCCGCGCCAGTGCTGCCGTCGCGCTATCTCGACGAGATTCCCGCGGACGTCATCGAGGTGCACGGCACAGGCGCCGCTGCGCTGTCGGTGGAGGAGTCCACCAAGCTGCGGCAGAACTTTTTCTCGCAGATGAAGGACATGCTGGCGGAGCAGTGAGGGGAAGGGGGAGGGGGTGTCACGCGAAGACGCGGAGGACGGATTGAGCCGCAGAGACGGGCCGGTCCGACGTATTCTGCTCACGCCTCCTGCTGTCCCTTCGCGTCTTCGCGTGACACCCCCTCCGCGTTCTCATGAGCCTGGCGGGCTCTGTGCGGATGCATGCACGGGGCAGTATTGTGCGTGCAGTGTGATCCCCTGCGTGAGTCGGGGGTACCATGCGGTCGAACGCCCTCGCAGAACGTACGGGACAGGCGAGAAATGAACATGGACCGTGAGACGCCCCCGCTGAACTCGTTGTTCCAGGAGCTGATCCTCGAGCACTACAAGCGGCCGCGCAACAAGGGTGAGCTGCCGGACCCGGACACGTCCATCCACATGAACAACCCCACGTGCGGCGACGAAGTGCGTCTCCAGCTCCGCGTCCGCGACGGCATCATCGAGGACGCGCGGTTCGTCGGGGAAGGTTGCTCGATATCCCAGGCGTCGATCTCGATGATGACGCAGCTGGTCAAGGGCAGGAGCACGGCTGAAGCGCTGCAGCTGGCCGACCGCTTCACGGCGATGATGCACGGCGATGCCGACGCGGCGAGGGACAGGTCCATGGGCGATCTGCGGTCGCTGGCAGGTGTCGCGAAATTCCCGGTTCGTGTGAAATGCGCGCTGCTCGGCTGGAACGCGCTCGAGGAAAGCCTGCCCTCATCTCCAGCCACGGAGCGCTGAATGGCCCGGCGTGTCGCGATCGTCACAGGATGTCGTACGCCGTTTGCCCGTGCGGGCTCGGAGCTGGGCCGGATGAGTCCCGTGCAGCTCGGCACCGTCGCCGTTCGCGAGCTGCTCAATCGCGCCGAGATCGACCCGGCCGAGATCGACCATCTCATCTTCGGCACGGTCATCCCTTCGATTCTGGCGCCGAACGTTGCGCGCGAAGTCGCAATCGAGTCCGGCCTGCCGCCATCGGTGCCGAGCTTCACGGTCAGCCGCGCATGCGCGTCGTCGAATCAGGCGATCACGTCAGGCGCCGAGATGATCCTGAACGGGCACGCCGACGTGGTCGTTGCGGGAGGTGTGGAAGTGCTCTCCGACGTGCCCATGCTGCTGTCGCGCAGTCTGCGCGACGCGCTGCTGTCGGCGTCGAAGGCGAAGTCGATGGGCGCGCGCATGAAGGCGCTCGCGCGCGTCCGGCCGAAGCACTTCGCGCCGATCACGCCCGCCATCGCCGAGCCGTCGACCGGCGAGACGATGGGCGAGAGCGCCGAGCGGATGGCGAAGGAGAATGGGATCAGCCGGGAGGCGCAGGACCGGTGGGCACTGCGCTCCCATCGCCTGGCTGCTCAGGGCACGGCCGACGGCCGGCTCAAGGCGGAGATCGTGCCGACCTTCGTGCCGCCTGCGTACGAGAAAGTGCTGGATCACGACAACGGCGTGCGCACGGATACGTCGGGGGAGAAGCTCGCGGCCCTGCGGCCGGTATTCGACAAGCGATACGGAACGGTCACTGCGGCCAACGCGTCGCCGCTCACGGACGGCGCTAGTGCCGTGCTGCTGATGAGCGAGGAGAAGGCGAAGGCGCTCGGGCTCGAGCCGCTCGGCTACATCCGCAGCTGGGCATACAGCGCGCTGTCGCCGCGTGCGCAGCTGCTGCAGGGACCGGCCTACGCGACGCCGGTCGCCCTCGATCGCGCCGGCATGACCATGAATGACGTGGAACTCTGGGAGATGCACGAAGCGTTCGCCGCGCAGGTGCTGTCCAATCTGGAGGCGCTCGATTCCGCCGAGTTCGCGCGGACGGAGCTCGGCCGCGATCGGAAGGTGGGTCTGATCGATGAGGGCCGTATCAATGTCATGGGAGGCAGTATCGCACTCGGTCATCCGTTCGGCGCGACCGGTGCCCGGCTGACCACCACGCTGCTGAACGAGATGGGCCGTCGCGACGCCGGCATCGGGCTGATCACTGTCTGCGCGGCCGGCGCCATGGGCTTTGCCATGGTCGTGGAGCGCTGAGGCTGGCGCAGGCCTTGCCTCATGACTGCTGCCAGACGTGCTGAATCGCGCCGGCCAGGCCGGGCATTCACGGGAAGAGGAGGCCGCATGGGTGCCGAGATGCTCGAGCGCGACGACCTCAGCGTGTACGTCGTCGCAGGAGTACCGAAGTCGTTCAAGCGAAAGCTGCAGGGGTTCGTGACGGAAGAGGCCAGGAGCCGGGATGGTCAGGTCATGCTGGTCGATGACGGCCTCGCCGACTGGATCGTCGCCAAACTGGCCGACGAGAAGCGGCCGCGATCCAGCCGCACTCCCGCTTCACAGGCGCTCTGGCGTGCGTTCAGCTCACTCAGCGCCGCCCGCTACCACCTGCAGCATTCGGAGGAGGAAGAGCGGGTCCGCGAGCTCAGGCAGAAAGTCGAAGAGCTGTGGCGGGAGACCAGCCCGATGTTCACCGGTGCGGGCGAACCGCTGGACGAGTAAGTGCACTGCAGGTCATGGCGCGCGTCTGTCACAAACTCACGCCAGCACGCGTTCATCAGCACATCCAATGTATATGGCATTACGGCCGTCCGGCGCGGGCGGCCGTACTCATCCGGGGAGGCGCCTATCCGCACCTTGAATGTGAGTCTCATAGCAGTTGCCGCCATTGCAGCCAGCCTGCTGCTGAGCCGTAGTCGGGAAGAGAATGCCATCCCGGGTGCAGCGCCTGCAGGTGAGGATCCACCGGCACAGTTCAAGCTCGACGCGATCCGCGCCGCGGGACTCTGATCGGCGGCGCCAAGCTGACGCGGAGAAGCGCGCTCGTCCAGCTGGACGGCGCGCTTCTGTCATTGGTGACCTGCACGATGCCGCGGCGTGCGTCCGCGTGTGACTTACTCGAAGTGCACGCGGTTCTTCTCGATATATGACGTCCACTCCGGCGGCACATCCGTGTCGGGGAATATGGCGGTGACCGGGCACTCCGGCTCGCATGCACCGCAGTCGATGCACTCATCCGGATGTATGTAGTACTGGTCCTCGCCTTCGTAGATACAGTCTACCGGGCAAACCTCGACGCAGCTTGCGTCCTTGGTCCCGATGCAGGGTTCGGCGATCACGTAGGGCATTTCCGGTCATCCTCGGCATTTGAATCCAGCGTTCTGCACCAGCGTGGAATAGTGCATGACGCAGGCATCGGTCGCAAGACTTCGCAGGCGCCGCATGAGCCGCCTCGCAGGACAGCAGTCCGCACTCAGTCCGGCAGCAGCAACCTGCGTGCGAATGCGTCAGCCCAGCGGTCGAGACGACGTGCGAGCTGCGGCGACAACCGATACGCGGCGGGAATGTACGCGTTGCGTATCCCCGAATGAAACGCGACCCAGGGCAGCTCGTGTCTGAGGTGCAGGTGTCGGGCCTGATCGAGCCGTTCCGCGATGGCGATCAGGGCCGCGTCCGGGTGCACCGACACGAGCTGCTCCAGCAGTCTGTCGCCGGCGGTCGCGGGCATGGGAACCACCTCCAGCAGCAGCTCGGCGCCGTCAGACAGGATGCCGGAAGGCGGTGCGGCTTCATCGACCGAATCGACGAAAGCGGAAGCCGACAGCGCGTCGGCGCTGCGCATGGCGACGTCGGCGATCAGGATGCGCACAGTGCGCGCGGGTGCCAGGCTGCGCGCATCCTCGACATCGAACACCGTGGTTCGTGCGCGGAGTGCGACCTCGAGCGCGGCGCGGACACGCGCGGCATCAGCAGCCGTCAGCACAGCCGCCGCTTCCGCGGCTGCGCGGTCCAGCATCGCAGCAGCGCGCTCGGGAAGTCCGCGGTTCATCGTGACGTGCGCGGCAGCCACTCCTGCTCGGGCGTACCTGCACTGCGGTTCTCGACGCGCGACCACACGAAGAGGAGGTCGGAGAGCCGGTTCAGGTAGACGAGGATGGCCGAAGCGATCTCCTCAGCGCCCGCCAGCTCAACGACGCGCCGCTCGGCACGGCGGCAGACGGTGCGCGCGACGTGCAGCGCAGCGCCGCCGGGAGAGCCGCCGGGCAGGATGAAGGCGCGAAGCGCGGGCAGCCCGGCCTCGCCCTCATCGATCCATTGCTCCAGTTCGTCGATACGGTCTTCGGGCAGCGGCGGCAGTGCCGGTGCGGGCCGGCCCGCCGGTGCCTTCGTGGCGAGATGCGCGCCGATCGCGAACAGATCCGGCTGCACAGCCAGCAGTCGCTCGCCGATCGTCGGCTCGGTCACGACTGCCCGGGCCCAGCCCAGCGTCGCGTTCAGCTCGTCTACCTCGCCGTACGCTTCCACCCGCAAGTCTGATTTCGCGACCCGCCCGCCACCGAACAGCCCGGTCTCGCCCATGTCACCCGTGCGGGTGTAGATCCGCTGCACCATCAGCTCACCGCCGCTTCCAGCAGCTCCAACGTACCTCGTCCGCCGTCGAGGCGTGCGCGGATGCCGAGCGGAATCGTCATGTTGTCGGGCTCGTGTCCGATCGGCAGGCCGGCAACCGCAGGTACGCCGAGCGGCAGCGCGAGTCGCGGCAGCAGTTCGCCCACTTCGTCACCGCACTCCGTGAATCGTCCGAATGCAATGCCCGCCACGCCGGCCAGCGCGCCAGACAGCAGGAGCTGCGTCCACGCGCGGTCGATCCGATACGCCGGCTCGCTCACCTCTTCCACGAACAGGATCGCACCGCGCGCGACCGGCGCCATCGCCGTTCCGCACATTGCGGCGAGCAGGGCGAGGTTGCCTCCGATGAGCGGGCCTTCGGCCACACCGCCGCAGATCAGGCGCACGCCGTCCGGCTCCGGCAGCGGCAGCACGCCGGCCGGTGCGTCGTCGAACAGGACCCGGCGCATCCACGCCTCCGCCAGCGGCGTCGAATCTCCGCCGGCATGCGGTCCGTGATAGGAAACGACGCCGCGAGCATGCAATGCCAGATGCACGGCGGTACTGTCGCTGAACCCGATGAACGCGCGCGGCCGTGCCTGCCAGCGGGAGAGGTCGAGGTGCTGCAGCAGACGCATCGTTCCGTAGCCGCCGCGAATGGCCCACACGGCGTCCAGGCC
>JBBEBA010000051.1:0-22904 GCA_040882575.1 Gemmatimonadota bacterium | reverse complement strand
ACGGGAGAGGAGTTCGTGGGCATGCAGCAGGACGAAGGCGGTGAAATCGTGGACCTGCTGCTGTTCCCGACGACGTCGCGTACGCCGCTCGACGGCTCGTCCACGGTCGTCGGCCTCTACGTCGATCACGATCCGGAGACGCCGGAGCGCGGCCTCGTCGCGGAGATGACGGGCATGACGTTCGGTGGGGAGCCTCGCCGCATGGAGCTCGTGCCCGAGGTGGGCCGCATGCTCATCCGCTACCTGCCGGTCGAACAGAACGCGCCGTGGGACGTGACCTGGCAGTCGCGCAACTCGCTGCCGCGCGCCGTCGAGATCACGCTCTTCCCGGTCGCCGGCGATTCGCTGCCGCTGCTGCTGCGCTACCCGATACGCGTAGCGCTGGGCGCTGTCCGATGATGCCGCGTTCCGGGTTTGTCCTGATCGCCGCACTGTGGCTGATCGTCGCGCTGAGCGCCGTCGCCCTGGACTCGGCGCTGCGCTCGCAGCCGGCGCGTCTGGCCGCCGCGAACCGGCTGGACGAGACGCGCGCCCGCGAGGCAGCGCTCGCGGGCGTCGAGCTCGTGCGCTCACGGCTGACCGCAGCCACACTGAACCGCGCGGAGCAGATCCGTGCGGACGTGAGTCGGCAGGAGGGCAGCAGCGGTCGCAGGCAGAGCGTCAGGTCACTCCTCTCGGTCGATGATGTATGGCGCGACCCGCAGGGGCTCGTGCCGCCGGGAATGTCGCTCGGCGACGCGGAGTTCAGCGTCACGGTCCGGGGCACGGGAGAGCGACTGAACATCAACGAAGCAGACGAGGAGATGATCCGGGCGTTCCTGTCACAGGGTCTGCGCAACGATTACGCGGCAGCGGATCAGCTCACGCAGGCGATCCTCGACTGGCGCGACGAGGACGATCTGCCGCGGCTGAACGGCGGCGAGCGCGAGCAGTACCTCGAGGACGGCCTGCCGGTGCTGCCGCCGAACCGGCCGTTCGCGAGCGTCGCCGAGCTGCGCCACGTGCGCGGCATGACGGACGAGGTGTTCGCGCAGGTCGAGCCATTCCTCACTGTGATCGGCTCCGGTATGATCAACATCAACGCGGCACCGGAAGCCGTACTGTTCGCTGTTCCGGGCCTTACGGTCGCGGTCGTGGCCGCTCTGCTGCCGATTCGCAGCGGCGGCAGATACCTCCAGGACCGTATTGACCTCGAGGAACTGACCGGGTTCGACATACCGGAAGGCATGCGGCCGTCAGAGTTCAACCGTCGCGTGACGTTCGCCACGAATGAGGTCGAGATCATCTCGGAAGGAAGTATTGCCGGCAATCCCGTGCACACCGTCGTCCGCGCCGTCGCCGCACGCTCGGCCGAGGGCGCCGTGGTGCTGTGGCGGAGGATCGAATGAGACGCACTGCGCGCACACGCATCGACATCGCAATCGGCGCCGAACGGCTCACGGTCGTCGCGCGCCACGGCGCTGCAGTGCACACCGCGGAGCTCGAGCTGCCGGCAGGCGGCGACATCGCCGCTGCCCTGCCTGCGCTCTTCGCGGAGGTGCGTGCGCGGCTCGAGGCCGCGTTCGGCGACGTCGGTTCCGCCTCCGTGTCCGTTGCCCTGCTGCCCCCGCTCGCCGAGACGCGCCTGCTGCAACTGCCGCCGCTGCGCAATGCGGAGGCCGCGACCGTCGTCCGTCGTGACGCGGGCCGCTGGTTCGCGAGCGTGCCGGCGCCGCGCATCAGCGCCGTGCACCTGCAGCGCGCGCGGCGCGGGCAGGCGGCTGCGCCCGTCGTGGCGGCCGCGGCGGCCGGTCCGCTCGTCGATGCAGTGCTGGACGCAGCGGAGCAGGCAGGCTGGGGCTGCGGCGCCATCGCCCCCGCGCACGCCGCCTGGATCGCCGCCGCGCACGTCGCGACCGGCACCATCGTGGCTCTGCACGACGGCATTGCACACGTCATTCAGCTCCGGGGCGGCGCCGCAGTGGTGCTGCGGCGCATCCCCGCCGACGCGATTGCCGAGATCACCGGTGCGGTTGTCGAAACGGGCGCTGTCGTCGTGTTCGCGCCGGCGGCCGGGCACGCGATCCTTACGCGCGCGCTCGCTGCCGCAGATCGCACCGTTGCCGGCCCGGCACTGGACGCAGCGGCAGCGGCCGCACAGCACGCGCACGAGGCCGGGCTCGGGCTGGTGCCGTCGTCGATGGCAGCGGTGCGCAGGGAGAGCGAGCGACGACTCGCGCTCCGTCTGGCGGCGGCAGCGCTCATCGTGTTCGCGTCGAGTGCGGGGCTCGAGTTGTGGGGCGCGCAGCGCGAACTCGATGCGGTAAGGCGGCAGCGTGCCGGCATCCGTGCGCAGGTAGGGCCGCTGCTCGCCGCCCATGACTCGGTCGAGCGACTCGACGCCCGCGTGGCCGCGATCGAATCGCTGGACCGCGCCGTGCCGCGCTGGACGGGTGCTCTCTTCGAACTCGCCATGCTGCTGCCGCCGGAGTCGCACGTCACTCGCCTGCATGCCACGGGTGACACTCTGCGGGTCGACGCTCAGGGCGAGCGCGCAGGCGCGGCACTGCAGGCGCTGCGCGGCGCCAGCACGCTCCAGGAAGCGCGCCTCGTCGGCGCCGTGGACCGCGAGCTGGACGATGGCGCCACTGCGCTCGAACGGTTCCGGATCAGTGCCCGCCTCGCCCCGCGGCCGGAGGGGAATCCATGAGCGGGGTCTCCGACGTGCTGCTGCTGCGCAGGCTCACCGCGCGCGACCGCCGTGCGGTTCTGCTCGGGCTTTGCGTGCTGCTGCCCGCACTGCTGTACGTCGGCGCCATCCGCCCGTATCGCGGGATGCTGCAGGAGCTGCGCGACCGCACCAGCGTGGAGGGCGCGCTGCTCCAGCGCGAGCAGGCACTGCTCGCGGACGCCGGTGTGATCGGAGGTTCCGCCGGTATGCTGCACGTGCGCGCCGACGACGCATCGCGGCGTCTGGTGCATGCGGCCAACGTGCCGCTTGCCGAGGCGGAGCTGACGGCACTGCTCGAGACACTGGCATCGCTCAGCCGTGTGCTGCTGCAGGAGATGCGTGGTGTACAGCCGCCGCGCGCGGGCACCGACGGCACCAGCGCCGTCCTGCAGCCGCTCCGTCTCGCGCTGCGCGGCGAATCCGATCTCGAAGGCGTGCTCACGTTCGTGCAGCGCATCGAGTCCGGTCCGCTGCTCCTGCGCATTGTCGAGCTCTCCATGGAACCGGCCGGGGAAGATCGTGCCGGTGTCGTCCAGTTCGGTCTGGTCGTGGAAGCATTCGCACCCGCTGAGGAGGCTTCGCCATGAACGACACTCCGGGCCGCGGCATGATCGCAGCCGCAACAGCGTTCGCGGTCGCAATGTTCATGTTCGGCAGCGCGCTCGTGCGCGCGATCAGTATCGAGGACACGCCGCCGCTCCAGCCGGACGGGACAAGGCGCGCGGCCGACGACGCGCAGCAGGCCCGAAGCGATGCTGTGACGCTGGAAGCCCTGATGCTCGCCGTGGACGCCGATCCCTTCAGCCCTGAACGGCAGAGGCCCCCCGAGCGCTACCGCCTGCCGGGCGATGTCGAGCCGGGCGAGGAGGCGCCGCCGGCGCCGCCGCCGGTGCCCCCGTTCCAGCTCCGCGGCACCCTCGTCGATGCTGCCGCGGGCGGCAGCATTGCGTTGATTCAGCTGGGTGAGGAGACGCCGCGACTGCTGCAGGTCGGCGCGTCGCTCGGCGGGTTCCGGCTGACGCAGGTGATGCCGCAGTCCGCGATCATGAGTGATGGCAGCCGTGAGCTGATGCTGCGCGTGCCAGGGCCGCTGCAGACAGTGCCGATCGCCGCCGCGCCGGAGCGGGGCCGTCGCAATACGCGCGACACGGACGACGACAGCAACGCGCGTGAACGTGCACTGACTCAGCAGATGCAGCTGGTCGAACAACGGCGCGAGCTGCTGCAGATGGTGCAGGCGCACGAGCAAGCCAGGCAGAGGGGAGCGTCGCCGGAAGTGCTGGAGGCGCTGCAGCGAGCCATTGAACAGCGTCGTCGCGACAACACGCGGGACCGCTGACCGAGGAGATCCGATGCGACGTTGCGTGAACACCACTCTGTTGATCGTGCTGCTCGGCGTGCTGCCCGGCTCGCCGGCCCGTCCGCTCGCCGCGCAGGAAGGGCTGACGCAGGAGCGCACGGCCACGTTCAACTTCCAGGACGCGGACCTCGCGTTCGTGCTGTCGGCGCTCGCCCAGGCGGCGGGTATCGGGTTCACCTACGCCGATCTGCCGCAGAAGCCGGTCACGCTGCGCGCGACACTTACGACGACCGAGATGCTGTCGCTCATCCACAGCATTGCCGGCGCAAACGGCATCTCCGTGGCGGCGGCCGACGGCGTGCTTCGGCTGCAGGGCTCGAACCTCCCGATCGAAGATCCGCGGCAGCTCTTCATTCACCGGCTGCAGCACGCGCGCGCGCCAGTGCTCGCCAGCACGCTCCAGGCACTGTTCTCGGGTGGCGCCATCACCCGCTTTGGTGGGGGTACCGCTCAGACGCTGTCCGCACAGCTCCGTCAGCTCGGCAACCAGCAGGCCCAGCAGCCGGCGCAGATCGTCATGGCGGGCGGCGCGTCCGAGCCGTTCGGCGCCGTGGTCGTGCCCGATGACGCGACCAACTCACTGCTGGTCCGTGCTTCACCCGGCGATTGGGCGGTCATGCAGGCGGCGATCCAGGCGCTCGACACGCGGCCGCTCCAGGTCGTGATCGAGGTCGTCATCGCCGAAGTCCGCCGGACCGACGACACCAACATCGGTGTGAGCTTCACCGCAGACGGATCCGAGGGCGAGCAGAATACCATCGGCGACCTGCCGACTGCGCGCGAAACCGAGAACGACTTCACGCTCCGCATCCTGCGCAGTGGCGACATCGACGTCGAGGCGACGCTCTCCGCGCTGGCGGCGTCCGGTCGCGTGCGCATCCTGTCGCGGCCGGTGATCGCGGCACAGAACAACCTCGAGGCTCGCATCAACGTCGGGACCGAAAGGCCGTTCGTGCAGATCTCACGCTCGCTCGGCACGACCGAGCCGTTCCGCGACGAAGTGATCCAGTATCGCGACGTCGGCACGGTGCTCACGATACTGCCGACCATCAACGAGGACGGCTACGTCAACATGGCGGTCACGCAGGAGATCAACAGCGCCACCAATGAGGTGCAGTTCGGCGCTCCCATCATCAGCACGCGCGAGGCCAGCACGCACCTGCTGGCCCGCGACGGCCAGACCGTCGTGATCGGCGGGCTGATCGATACACAGACGGACTATTCGCGCGCGGGCATCCCTCTGCTCATGGACATACCGGTGCTCGGCGCACTGTTCAGCACCACGCGCGAGAACGTCGGCAACAGCGAACTGTTCCTCTTCCTGACGCCGCACATCGTCTACTCCGACGAGGACGCGGACCGCGTGAAGGAGGAGATCGAGCGCAACGCCGAGCTGCTCGAGCCGCTCACGCCCATCGTGCCACTGATCACGCCGAACCCGCGCATCATCCAGCTCGACACGCTGCGGACCGACACGATCCGGTCGGACACCATCCGGTCGGACACCATCCGGTCGGACACGACGACGGTGCGGAGATGACACGTGGCGGATGAGCCGATCGACGTCGCCGATGTATCGGCGCTGCTGAACGCTCAGCCGCTGTCGCGTGCGCTCACGGCCGAGTACCTCGAGCATCACGCGCTGCTGCCGCTCGAGCTCGCCGGTGGTCGACTGCTGACGGCGACCTGGCTCGACGACGTGGATGTCCAGGCGCTCGACGAGCTGCGCCTGGTCGCCGGCGCGCCGGTCGAGCTGGTGCGCGCGCAGGAGGCGGACGTGCGCGCTGCCATACGCCGTGTCTACTCGCCGGACGCGCTCACGGCCGAGGAGCTGATTGCCGGCATGTCCGACGACGCGCGTCCCATCCTCGACGGCGACGCGGCGCTCGACGACCTCGTCAGCCTCGCGAACGAGGCGCCCGTCGTGAAACTGGTCAACCTGCTGCTGCTCGAGGCGCTGGAGGCGCGCGCGTCCGATGTGCATCTGGAGACGTATCAGGGCGGGCTGCGCGTGCGCTACCGCATCGACGGCGTGCTGCAGGACGCGGCCGCGCCGCCGCGCCGTCTCGCGGCCGCGGTCGTCAGCCGCCTCAAGATCATGGCCGAGCTCGACATCGCGGAGCGGCGCGTGCCGCAGGACGGCCGCATCAGGCTGCGCATGCGCGATCGGCAGGTGGACGTGCGCGTGTCGACGCTGCCGACGCTGCACGGTGAGAGCGTCGTGCTGCGTCTGCTCGACAAGGAGCGCGGCCGCATCGGTCTGCCCGAGCTCGGCATGGCGCCGGACACGGAGCAGTTGTTCATGCAGGCGATCTCGCGCCCGCACGGCATCGTGCTGTCCACCGGGCCGACCGGCTCAGGCAAGACGACGACGCTGTACGCGGCCATCGACCGCATCCGGACGGGTCGCGAGAAGATCGTGACTGTGGAGGATCCCGTCGAGTACGAGCTCGCGGGTGTGCCGCAGGTGCCGGTGAACGAGAAGGTCGGACTCACGTTCGCGAACGCGCTGCGCGCGCTGCTCCGGCAGGACCCGGACATCATGCTGGTCGGCGAGATCCGCGACCACGAGACCGCCGACATCGCGACGCACGCCGCGCTCACCGGCCACCTCGTGCTGTCCACACTGCACACGAACGATGCCGCGACCGCGCTCACGCGGCTCGTCGACCTCGGCATCGAGTCGTACCTCGTCGCGAGCACGGTCGAGGCGGTGCTCGCGCAGCGCCTCGTGCGCCGGCTGTGCGACGAGTGCGCCGTCGAGACGCCGCTCACATCGGAGCAGCGCACCGCGCTCGCCGGCAGCGCGCCCGACCTGACGCACGCGCGGACCGGCGCAGGCTGCAGCGCGTGCCGCAGCACCGGCTACCGCGGCCGCACCGGCATCTACGAGCTGCTGGTGATGGACGACGAGCTGCGCGCGGCTCTGCACCGGGACGCGAGCTCCGGCGGGCTCGCCTCGCTGGCCGTGGGGAAGGGGATGCGCCTGCTGCGGGACGATGGCCTGAGACTGGTGCGCGCGGGGATCACGACCGTGGACGAGGTGCTGCGCGTCGCTATGTGAGCGCCTCCGCGGCGTCCAGCACCGTGGCGGCCGGGCCGTCGGCGAACAGACTGAACAGCTGCGGGTCGAACATGCTGCCGCAGTACATCCGCCCGCGCCACCGAAGCCCCATCCCCGAACGTCAGGTTGCGAGGCCGAAGGAGAAGCGGGCGAACTCCTGTTCGGCCGTGCCGAACCAGCGGTAGGAGTCCTGACGGAACGCGCTGAACCCATCGTAGACCTTCCGATAGGCCGCATCCGCGGCTGAGTGCTGTTCTAGCAGATCCTGCGTGGCGGTGCGGGCGGCGGCCATGATGTCGTCAGGGTATTTCCGGAGCTGGGTGCCGCCGGCGACGAGGCGTGCGAGAGCGGCGGGGTTCTGCGCATCGTAGATGGTCTGGGTGCCGTTCATGGCGTAGACGGCGGCGACCTCGAACGCGTGCTGGTAGGAGGAAGGCAGCAGGTCCCAGGCCTGGCGGTTGACCATGAAGGACATTGAGGGGCCGGGCTCCCACCAGCCCGGGTAGTAGTAGAAGCGGGCGGCATTCTGGAAGCCGAGCTTTTCGTCGTCGTAGGGACCGACCCATTCGGTGGCGTCGATCGCGCCGCGTTCGAGAGCTGGGTAGATCTCGCTGCCGCCGAGCACCTGCACGGTGACGCCGAGGCGGTCCATCACCTGACCGCCGATGCCGGGGATGCGCATTTTGAGGCCGCGCAGCTCGGCGACGCTGCCGATCTCGCGTTTGAACCAGCCGCCCATCTGCGCGCCGGTGTTGCCGGCGGGGAAGTTGATGATGCCGAAGTCATCGTAGATCTCGCGCAGCAGCTCGATGCCGCCGCCCTCGTAGAGCCATGCCGACTGCTGACGGGACGTGAGTCCGAACGGGACACCGGTGTCGAACGCGAGCGCCTCATGCTTGCCGGTGTAGTAGTAGCCGGCGCTGTGACCGACCTGCACGGTGCCCTGCTGCGCCGCGTCGAGCACCTGCAGCGCGGGCACGATCTCGCCGGCTGCGTACGCGCGGATGCTGAACCGCCCCTCCGTCAGCGCGTCGAGCTTCACCGCGAGCCGCTCCGAGCTGCCGTACAGCGCGTCCAGCGCGCGCGGGAACGTGGATGCCAGCCGCCACTGCACGTTCGGCCGCGTCTGCACGTTCGCCGCACCCTGCTCGCCCGGTCCGGCACACGCCGCGCTCGCCGTTGCCGCTGCACCCACCGCTCCGATGGCAGCCTTGCCGAGGAACCCGCGTCGATCGAGTTCGCCACTCATGACATCGTCCCGTCTGCTCGCGTGAAGTTGAGCCGCGAAGTTATATGAGGCATGAAGTCGAATGCAAATCATGACGATCCGGCCTCCAGCCCCTCCGCTCACCGCGGGCCGCACACGCACACGCACAGGCACAGGCACACGCACAGGCACAGGCATTTGCACCCGCTCCCCCGCTCCCCCGCTCCCCCGCTCCCCATTGACGATTCGGGGCGAACCCACCATCATCCCTCCACGCGCGGCGATTTTTCACCCGACTTGACGGGCCGCGCGAACGGGGCCGCTCCAGGCCCGACGTGGATATCCGTCTAAGTCGCGGGACATCAGCCTGCGACGATTTGATCAGTCGCGGGCTTTTTTCATCAGGCCAGCGATTCGACGGCGAATGAACCAGCGCAGCGCGCGCGAAGGAGGAGTCGCACATGGCCGCACCGTACACGTTCTCATCCGAATCGGTATCCGAAGGGCATCCGGACAAGGTCGCGGATTACGTCGCCGACTCGATTCTGGACGCCCACATCACGCAGGACCCGCGTGCGCATGTCGCGTGCGAAGTGCTCGTGAAGGAGAACCACCTGGTCCTGGCGGGCGAGATCACGTCGCAGGCCGAAGGGGTGGACACGGAGGCGATCGCGCGCGACGTGATTCGCGAAATCGGCTATACGGACCCGGGTGAGCCGTTCTGTGCCGACACGGTCATCGTGCAGTCGCTGCTGACCGAGCAGGCGTCGGAGATCGGCGCCAGCGTGCGCCGCGCGGAGGCCGACGCGATGGATCAGGGTGCGGGCGATCAGGGCATCATGTTCGGCTATGCGACGGACGAAACGCCCGAGCTGATGCCGCTGCCGATTCTGCTTGCGCACCGGCTCTCCCGCACCCTCGCCGAACACCGCCACGAAAACCGCGTCGACTGGCTCCGCCCCGATTCGAAGACCCAGGTCTCCGTCGTCTATGACGATGACGGCCCCATCCGCGTGACCGACGTCCTCGTCTCGACGCAGCACACGAAGGACGTCAACGCCGACGCGATCTTCGACTATATCCACACCCACATCGTGCCGGCCGCGCTCGGCGAGTGGAACAGCGACGGCATCCGCCTCATCGTGAACCCGTCCGGCAGCTTCGTGCAGGGCGGACCGAGCGCGGATGCGGGTGTGACCGGCCGCAAGATCATCGTCGACACCTATGGCGGCATGGGCCGTCACGGCGGTGGCGCATTCAGCGGCAAGGACCCGTCCAAGGTTGATCGCAGCGGCGCGTACTTCTGCCGCCACGTGGCGCGCAAGCTGGTGCAGGAAGGGATCGCGCGCCGGGCCGAGATCCAGGTCGCCTACGCCATCGGCGTCGCGCGCCCGATCTCCGTGAAGGTCGACACCTTCGGGACCGGCGACGAGGCGGCGGCCGCCGAGTTCGTGCTCGGCTTCGACTTCCGGCCCGCAGCCATCATCGACGAGCTCGGCCTGCGCCGGCCGATTTACCGTTCCACGACGAACTACGGCCACTTCGGCAAGCCGAACCTGCCGTGGGAATCGGGTGACCGGCGGTCCGTTCCCGCCGCCGCCCTGGTCGAGGTCGTTGCCGGTTGAGCGCGCAGCACCGGACCGCGAGCCAGCCCAGCGTTCGTCGGACTGGCTCAGGTCCGCTGCCTGCAGCGACTTGCAGCGCTGACCCCATATGTGTCTTCCGCAGGAACCTCTGCCGCATTAACCTGGTACCATCTGAGGGCCGCATTGCGACAGTACGGCTCCCATCAGCCTTCTCGAAGAGCGACGGTTGACGATGACCGACCCTTCCGTTCTCCACCTGCCCCCGGCACTCACCGAGTTGCAGCAGCTCGCCATAAATCTGCGCTGGAGCTGGCATGCTCCGGCGCAGGCTTTGTTCGAGGCGATCGATCCGGCCCTGTGGTCGGCAGTCGGGCACAACCCGATCCGACTGCTGGCCGAAGCGGAGCCCGCCCGTCTCGAAGAGCTCGCCGCTGACCCCGCCTTCGTGGCAGTGCTGCGAACGCGCGCCGCGGAGCTGCGCGCGTACCTGACGAGCCGGGAAACGTGGTACGATCGGCGGCACGGCGACGAATCGCTGCCGTCGTCCGCCGAACGGCAGGGCGCGGAGCCGGACTCCGCTGGCGCGGGAAACGGTGGCGAAGCGGACCGGCGGATCGCCTACTTCTCGGCGGAGTTCGGCGTAACGGAGGCGCTGCGAATCTTTTCGGGCGGGCTCGGCATCCTTGCGGGCGACCACCTCAAGAGCGCGAGCGATCTCGGTGTGCCCCTCGTTGCCGTCGGCCTGTTCTATGGCGAAGGATACTTCGTCCAGGAGATCGACGGGGCGGGCGTCCAGCGGGACGTCTACGACATCGCCGACCCGCGGCGGCTGCCGCTGCGGCCCGTGCTCGGTCCGGACGCGGCGCCGCTGCTGGTCGAGTTCCCCCTGGCGGAGCGGGTGGCGTGCGCTCGCATCTGGCGCGCCGACGTCGGCCGCGTGCCGCTGTTCCTGCTCGACACGAACCTGCCGGAGAACCGGCCGGAGGACCGTCGCATCACCGACCGGCTGTACGGCGGCGACAACGAGCACCGTCTGCAGCAGGAGATCGTGCTCGGCATCGGCGGCATGCGCGCGCTTCGCGCGATGGGCATCGAGCCGTCCGCGATCCACCTGAACGAAGGACATGCCGCGTTCGCGGCCGTCGAGCGGGCGCGTCTCCTGGCAGACGACCACGAGACCTTTCGCGACGCCGCGCTGCGGACTGCCGGCGCAGTCGTATTCACCACCCACACGCCGGTGGCCGCCGGTCACGACTATTTCCCGCTCGACCTGCTCGAACGCTATCTCGGCGGCTACATCCGGGAGATGCGCGACCCGTGGGACCGCTTCACGGCGCTCGGCCGCACCAGCCACGACGCCCGTTTCTGCATGACCGCGATCGCCATCCGGCTGTCCACCATCCGCAACGGCGTGAGCCGCCTGCACGGCGTCGTCAGCCGCAGAATGTGGCACGACCTCTGGCCGGACGCAGCGGAGCAGGACGTGCCGATCGGCCACATCACCAATGGCGTCCACCTGCCGACCTGGGTCGGACCCGACATCGGCGCCCTCTTCGAGGACCGCATCGGCGGGCGCTGGCAGGACGATGCCGACGAGCTGCATTGGCACCGCGCATCGCATATCCCGACCGCCGAGCTGTGGCGCGCCCGCACGCGCCAGCGCACCGCCATGATCGAGCACGTGCGCGCATGCCTCCGTCGCGAATCCGTGCGCCGCGGCGAGGATCCGGCATGGGCAGCGACGGCGCTGGATCCCGACGCGCTCACCATCGTGTTCGCCCGCCGCTTCGCAACGTACAAGCGCGCCACGCTGCTGCTGTCGCAGCCGGAACGCCTCGCGAAGCTGCTGCGCAACAACGATCGGCCCGTCCAGTTCATATTCGCCGGCAAGGCGCATCCGAAGGACGCGCCCGGCCAGACGTTGCTGCGGCAGATCGCGGAATTCGGCCGCCGTCCGGAGTTCCGCGGCCGGTTCATGTTTGTCGAAGGCTACGATGTCGAACTGGCGCGCCACCTGGTACAGGGCGCAGATGTATGGCTGAACGTGCCGCTGCGACCGTACGAGGCCAGCGGGACGAGCGGCATGAAGGCGGCCGCCAACGGCGGCCTGAACCTGAGCATCCCGGACGGCTGGTGGGCCGAAGCGTGGGAGGAGCACAACCGGCTGCCGGAGCCGATCGGGTGGAGCATCGAGGCGGGCGAGCGAGCGGACACCGTGGACATTCACGGTCCCGAGGCAGGCAGGCCGGCACGGGACCGCGCGGACGCCGACGCGCTGTTCGACCTGATCGAGAACGAGGTCGTACCACTGTTCTACCTGCGCGAGGCCGGCGTCGGCCGTGCCTGGGCGAAGCGCATGCGGTCAGCCATCCGGCAGTGCGGCGGCTACTTCAACACGCATCGCATGGTCCGCGAGTACGTCGAGATCGCCTACCTGCCGGCGGCGCGCAGCGGGGTGCACGCACAGCGTGCGCACGCCGCGTCCGGCGGCTGAAGGTTCCGCCGCGGCTCCGCGGCGCAAGTGCCAGCTCGTCCCTCCAGAATCTCCCGCCGGTACGTTCCGCCCGCGTCTTGAGCGCGACGGCCCATGCTGTCATCTTGGGTAGCTGGCGCGCGCCTCAACGTTCAGGGAAGGCCGCGCGTCTGGTTAAGAATAGGGCCGCTCTGCGCGCCCGGGTCGCTGTCGCAGTTCCAGCCGGGACATCGAGGAGCAAAGTACATGCTGTTGAAGGCGATCTGCGGTGCCCGGCGCCTGGCGCGGCGGGCGGCCGTCGTGCCGTTTCTGATCCTGCCGTCCGCCGTCGGGGCGCAGGAGGCTCCGCGTGTGATGACGCTCGACCAGGTGGTCCGTGCCGCGCTCGAGCGCGATCCGGCGGCCGTCGCTGCCGAGACGTCGCTGGCGAATGCGCGGACCGCCCGCCTGCAGGCGGCTGGCAGCTGGCTGCCATCCCTGAGCCTGAACGGAATCTACGCCAACTCGAGCAACGAACGGTTTGATCAGGCGACCGGCCGCCTGGTGTCGGAAAACTACGCCGCTCAGATCCAGGGCGGCTACGATATCTTCACGGGTGGCCGCCGCATCATGAACATCCGGACCGCCAATGCGGACCTCGCGGCTGCGGACGCAGAGTACGACGCCCAGCGCTTCGCGACTATCCTGTCCGCCACGGAGGCGTTCTATGCCGCGGCCGCGGCGTCGGGCATCGTGGACGCGGCGGAGCACCGGCTGGCCCGTGCACGCGACCAGTTCGCCGCCGCGCAGACGCGCCTGGAGCTCGGCACTGCGACGCAGTCCGATGCGCTGCGCGCGGAGCTCGAGCTCGGCAACGCCGAGGGTGCGCTGCTCGACGCGCATTCCGCGATGCGGAACGCATCGCTGGAGCTGGGCCGCCGCGTCGGCGTGGCGGCCCAGGTTCATGCTGCTGACGCGGCGCTGCCCGACAGTGCACCGCAGCTGCCCGACCTGGATGCGCTCGTGCGGCAGGCGACGTCCGGCTCGCCGGCCGTGCTCGCCGCGCAGGCGACGCTCGCCTCGAGCAGGACCGACCGGCTCGCCGCCTACACGCCCTACCTGCCGACGCTCCGCCTGACCGGCGGCTACGACTGGTCGTCCTTCTCGTTCCCGCCGCAGGACCGCAGCTGGAGCATGCGCATGACCGCGTCGCTGCCGCTGTTCAACAACTTCCAGCGCGAGGCCGCGATCCAGCGGGCGTCGGCGGCCGAGCGTCTGGCCGAGGCGCGGGCACGCGACGCTGGAATAGGCGCGCGCGTCGCGATAGAGTCGGCCGCCGCCGAGATCGAGTCCGCAGAGCACCGCATCACGCTCGCCGACCGCGGCCTCGTGCTGGCCCGTGAGGACCTGCGCGTGCAGGAAGAACGCTACGCAATGGGCGTCGCGACGATCCTCGATCTGCAGACATCGCAGGTCGCATTGTCGGACGCCGAAGTCGCGGCAGTACGCGCGCGGCAGGCGCTCGGCACCGCCGTCGCGCAGCTCGAAGCCATCCTTGGACAGAGACTTGGTGAGGATCGATGATCCGGACACGAGTATTTCCGCTCGCCGTTCTGCTGGCCGCGTGCGGCGCCGGCGATGAATCGACGCAGACCGCCAGCGCCGGCAGGCCGGGTGGCCCGGGCGCACGCGTGCCAACGGTCGCAGTGCAGCCGGTCGCGCGCGGCAGCATTGCGCGGCAGGTCACGGTCTCCGGCATCGTCGAGCCGCTCCGCACCATCGCCGTGAACAGCCAGCTCAGCGGTGCGCTCACGCGCGTCGTCGTGGAGGAGGGCGACGCCGTCCGGGCGGGTGCGGTGCTCGCGCGCCTGGATGACCGCGAGCTCGCGTCTCAGCTCGCCGCCGCCGAGGCCGCGTACCAGGTCGCTGAGGCCGCGTTCCAGCGCGCCGAGCAGTTGCGCGACCGCCGCATCATCACGCTGCCCGAGTACGAGCGGGACCGCACCGCACTGTCCGCCGCGCGCGCGCAGCTCGATCAGTTGCGCATGCGCATCGGCTACGCCACGGTGAACGCGCCCGTCAGCGGCGTGATCATCGAGAAGAACGTCGAGACCGGTGACGTCATCGGCAACCAGTCGCACCTGTTCACGATTGCCGACGTGTCGCAGATCGTCGCGCGCGTCGGTGTGTCCGAGCTCGATGTAGTGGACCTCGCCGCTGGCGATCGCGTCACGATCACGCTCGATGCGCTGCCCAGCCAGCAGCTGCTGGGCAGCATCCGCCGCGTCTTCCCGTCCGGCGATCCGACGACCCGCCTCGTGCCGGTCGAGGTCGTATTCGATCAGGCGAGCGCGCGTCTCGCCCGGCCCGGCTTCCTCGCGCGCGTCACGTTCGATCTCGCCACCAGCGACAATGTGCTGCTCGTCCCGGTCGCCGCCGTGCTCGGCGGCGAGGGCTCCAGCGCCGTGTTCGTCATCGACAACGAGACCGCGATACGCCGCACCGTCAACACCGGCCTCGTATCGCAGGGCCGTATCGAGATCGTGTCCGGCCTGAGCGAAGGAGAGAACGTCGTCGTCACCGGCAACAACACGCTGCGCGACGGCATGACTGTCCGTACGGTGCCCGCGCTCGGTGAGCCGCAGTCGAGCGCGACAACGGCCGCGCAGCCGCCCGCCGCCGCGACCGCCGCCGCCGCATCCGGCCGGCCGGCCATCTAGTGCTCCGAATCGGAGCACTAGTGCAGTGCAGAACCACACCGAGGAGCACGGACCGATGAGCGAGCAGCCGATCGACGAGCAGACGGACGCGGCCGCCGAAGCGCAGCCGGCGAACCGGCACCGGGGCCTCCCCAGCATGGCCATCATGCGGCCGATCGGTACCGTCATGCTGACCTCCGTCGTGATCGTGCTGGGGTTCTTCTTCCTCGGCGGGCTGCCGCTCGACCTGCTGCCGAGCATCACGTACCCGCAGATCCGCGCGAACGTGAACAACCGCGGCGTCGATCCGCAGGTGCTGGAGGAGACCGTCGCCAAGCCGCTCGAGGCCGCGCTCTCTACGACGGAGGACCTGATCCGCATCGAGACGGATGTGTCGGAGGGCCGCGTCGGCATCAACCTGCATTTCGCGTACGGCACGGACGTGGACTTCGCGCTGCAGGATGCGTCGAAGAACCTCGACCGCGCGCGCTCGCAGCTGCCGGAGGAAGCCGATCCGCCGACGTTGTTCAAGTTCGACCCCTCACAGGCCGCGATCTACGACGTCGCATTCTCATCGTCCATGCGTGACCTCGTCTCGCTCCGCGACTGGGTCGAGCTCCGCCTGCGGCCCCAGCTGCTCACCATACAGGGCGTCGCATCCGTCGATGTGTCCGGCGGTCTCACACGTGAGATCCAGGTCACGCTCGACCAGGAACGTCTGCGCTCCTACGGCCTTTCCGTGTCACAGGTCATCGACGCCCTGCGCCAGGCGAATCAGGACGTCGCTGCCGGCCGCGTCTCATCGGCGACCCGCGAAATCGTCGGCAAGACGGCGGGCAAGTTCCAGAGCGTCGATGAAGTCCGCGCCGTGCTGCTCACCGTGCCCGGCCGCAACACGCGCATCCCGCTCGCCGAGATCGCCGACGTGCAGGACACGCATCGCGAGCAGCGCCTCTGGGCCCGGCTGGACGGCGTGCCGGCCGTCCGCCTGTCCGTGCGCAAGCAGCCGAACGCCAACACGGTACAGGTCGCCGAGGAGGTGGATGCGAAGCTGATCTCGCTCGCCGCCTCGCGCTTCATCCCCGGCGACATCCATCACGAGACGATTCAGAACCAGGCGACGTTCATCCGCAGCTCCATTGGCTCCGTCCGCAACGCGGCGCTGGCCGGCGCGGGCCTCGCCATGCTCATCGTTTTCCTGTTCCTCGGCTCGCTCCGCAAGACGTTCGTCATTGGGCTCGCCATACCGATCGCCATCCTCGCCACCTTCGTCATGATGGGTCTCAGCAAGCTGACGCTCAACATCATGTCGCTCGGTGGCCTCGCGCTCGGCGTCGGCCTGCTGATCGACAACTCGATCGTCATGCTCGAGAACATCTTCCGTCACCGCGAGGAAGGCAACGAGGACCCCGAGCACGCGGCGCACGAAGGCGCAGCCGAAGTGCAGAGTGCCGTCATCGCATCCACGGCGACGAACCTCGCCGCGGTCGTGCCTTTCCTGCTGATCAGCGGCCTCGCCGCGCTGATCTTCCGTGAGCTGATCCTCACCATCTCGTTCGCGATCCTTGCCTCGCTCGCGGTGGCCCTCACCGTCGTGCCGATGCTGTCCGCGCAGCTCGCGAAGGTCCGCTTCAGCAGCGGACTCCACCGCTTCGCACCGCTCGTCGCGTTCGACCGCGGTGTCGGCGGTCTGCGCACGCTCTACAACCGCTCGGCGCCGCGCATTGTCGGCCAGCGCTGGGCAGTCCTGGGCGTGGCGGTGCTCGCGCTGCTCGGGACCGGTCTGCTCACGCGCAATCTCGGCAACGAGTTCCTGCCCCAGGTCGATGACGGCAACGCCAGCGTCATGGTTGGCATGCCGCCGGGCGTGTCGGCGCTGGAGACGAACCGCGTCACGCTCGAAGTCGAGGAGATGGTGCGTCGCATGCCCGGCGTGACCACCCAGTTCGCCACGGCGGGCGGCATGCTCTGGGGCGGCTCGACCAGCGAGAGCGCCGGCCGCGGCAACATCACGGTCGTGCTCGATCCCGTGACCGAGCGCTCCATGAGCGCGCAACAGTGGGTGCAGCAGCTGCAGCAGCAGGTCGATGCCCGCGGCTTCCCCGGCGCGCGCGTGTTCGTGCGACCGCCGAGCATCCGCGGCCTGCGCACATCAACCTCCGGCTCGCCTGTCGAGCTGACGATCACCGGCGATGAGCTCGGTCAGCTCCGTACGATCGGCGAAGACATCGTTCATGCCCTGACCGGCATACGCGGACTCGAGAACTTCGCGCCGTCGTCGGATGAAGCCACGTCTCAGCTCGCGATCGAGCTCGACCGCGAACGCGCGTCGTACCTCGGCCTCAATGTCGCCACGGTCGGTCAGACGCTGCGCACCGCGCTCGATGGCACGGTTGCGACCCGCTTCACGTCGGGTAACCAGGAGTACGACCTGCGCGTACGCCTGCCGGCCGAGAACTTCACCAGCCCCGAGGACATCGGATCCGTCGCTCTGTTCCCGGGCATTGCGGGCGGCGCCCCCATCTACCTGCGCGACGTCGCCAACGTCTACACCACGGCGGGTCCGACGCAGATCAGTCGCGAGAACCAGAACCGCATTTTCCGCCTGACCGGCGATGTCATCAACGAAGTCGCGACCGTCGGCGAGGTCAACGACTCGATACGCATGCGGCTGGCAGGCTTTCAGATCCCCGAGGGGTACGCCGTCATCATCGGCGGCGAAGAAGAGGCGATCCGGGAGAACAACCGTCAGCTCGCGATCGTCGTCGGACTCGCGATCTTCCTCGTCTTCGTCGTGCTTGCGGTGCAGTACGAAAGCGTGGTCAATCCGTTCGTGATCCTGCTCGCGATTCCGCTTTCCCTCGTCGGCGTCGGACTGCTGCTCTGGATCACGCAGACGCCCATGAGCGCGCCCGTCCTGCTCGGCGTCATCCTGCTCGCCGGCATCGTCGTGAACAATGCCATCCTGCTCGTCGAGTACACGGAGAGGGCCCGTGAACGCGGCTTGTCGCGCTTCGATGCCGTCATCGAGGCCGGTACCGTCCGCCTGCGCCCCATCATGATGACCACACTCACGACTGTCTGCGGCATGCTGCCGCTCGCCCTCGGCATCGGGCAGGGCTCCGAGATGATGCAGCCGCTGGCAATCGCCGTCGTCGGGGGGCTCAGTGTCTCCATGGCGCTCACACTGTTCGTCGTGCCCAGCGCGTACCTGATCTTCAACACCACCGCCGAGCGACTGGGCGCGTTCCTGACCGGTCGCGGCGCCGAGCGCGCGCGGCCGGTCAGGCCCATGGAGAGCTAGCGGACGTCTGCGAGCTGCGGCTCCGGCAGCTCCGCGTAAACGGGGTTGGAGAGGTAGCGCTCGCCGAAATCCGCGAGCACCGCGACGATCCGCTTGCCCTTCATCTCGGGACGTGCCGCGACCTGCAGTGCCGCCCACGCGATCGAGCCGGAGGAGATCCCGACCAGCAGGCCCTCCTCACGCGCAAGGCGCCGCGTCGTCGCAATGGCGTCGTCATTCGTGACACGCACCACTTCATTGTACACCTTCGTATCGAGCACTTCAGGGATGAAGCCGGCTCCCATGCCCTGTTGCTTGTGCGGGCCCGGCTCGCCGCCCGACAGAACCGGGCTTTCCGCCGGCTCCACCGCGACGATGTGGATGCCCGCGTTCTTCTCCCGCAGGTATCGCCCCGTGCCCGTGATGGTGCCACCCGTGCCGATGCCGCTGACCAGCACGTCGATCCTGCCGTTCGTATCTTCCCAGATCTCCGGCCCAGTCGTCCGGTAATGGATCGCCGGGTTCGCCGGGTTCGCGAACTGCCGCGGCTGCCATGCACGCTCGCCCAGCTCCTCGGCGAGCTGGTTCGCGCGCTCCATCGCGCCCTTCATGCCGCGCGCACCCTCCGTCAGCACCACCACACAGCCCAGCGCCTTCAGCATGTGCCGACGTTCCACCGTCATAGTGTCCGGCATCGCCAGCACGCAGCGGTAACCGCGCACCGCCGCCGCGAATGCCAGCCCGATCCCCGTGTTACCGCTCGTCGGCTCCACCACCACCATGCCCGGCTTCAGCACGCCCCGCTCTTCGGCGTCCCGTATCATCGCGTCACCGATACGGTCCTTCACCGAACTGTACGGGTTGAACCCCTCGTGCTTCACCAGCACCTCGCCCCCTCCGCCGCCCATGCGCCGCAGCGCGATCAGAGGCGTGCTGCCGATCGTCTCCGACACGTCCTTGTAAATCCGTCCTCTTGCCACAGATCCTCCCCCTTATGGTTGGTTTCCACGACATGCATAGCGTGCGAGGCCTGCGCACGCCACCCTCGCAGGCCTTCAGCGCATGCCTGAACCTTGACCGACGGCGCCGCATCCGGCTATTCTGTGACTGGCAGTCATAAAGGGGGCGGGAGTCAAACATGGGCATTGCCGAACGCAAGCAGCGCGAGTTCGAGCGCCGCGAACGCGAGATACTCGATGCGGCACTCGAGCTGTTCTCCGACGACGACTGGCAGGCGGTGACGGTCGAGCAGATCGCCGAACGCGCGGAGATCGGGAAGGGCACCGTGTACAAGCACTTCACGAGCAAGGACGAGATCTATGCGCGGCTTGCGTCGGAGTTCCAGACGAGTGCGCTGGAGCGGCTTGAGGCGATCGATCCGAAGCTGCCGGTGACGGCGCGGCTGCGAGCGATCGTGCGGGTATTCTGGGAGCGGCACCGTGGAGCGCGAGAGTATCAGCGGCTGGTGCAGTACTGCGAGCGTGATGATTTCAGGAAGTGTCTGACGCCGGATTCGCAGGCGGAGCTGGCGGCCCTGGACGCGCGTCTGCGCGCAGCGATCGACCGGGTGCTCCAGGACGGCATCGATCAGGGCATTCTTCCGATGAAGCCGCTGGAGGCGCTCGTATTCGGTCCGATGGCGGCGCTGCAGGGTGCGGTGCGGCTGCTGTGGAGCGGCATGCTGGCGCCGGAGACGAGGCCGGGACAGCACCTGGACGAAATCACGAATTTCATAATGGCGGGCATGCTGTATCAGGAATGGCTGGCGGAGGAAGGCCTGGACGAAGCGGAGATTCGGCGCCGGGCGGAAGCCGAAGTGCGGGCGGCGGCCGAGGACGAAACCGCAGAGTGAGCGGGGTCGTAGGTCGTGCGCGGTAGACAACGCAATCTGCAGGAATGACGACGGCCAGGCCGGTCGGTCAGGGGGAATAGATGACGAAGCAGGGAAAATTGGTGCCGGTCGCGGCAGTGCTGGCGGCGGGACTGGTGTCGGCGTCGGCGCCGACGTCATTGAACGCGCAGGGCCCGACGACGGAGTTGCGGCCGCCGGTGGTGTTCGCAGGTGTGCAGGCGCAGTATGCGCGGCCGTCGGGGGAGTTCCTCGACTACGTGCAGCATGGCGGCGGCCTGAACGTCGGCGTGGTCTGGCCGGTGCGTGCGGGCGGCGTGTTCGCGCTGCGCGCAGATGGCGGTTTCATCGTGTACGGCTCGGAAACGAAGCGGGTGTGCTTCAGCACCACGGTCGGCTGCCGCGTGCAGCTCGATCTGACGACGACGAACAGCATTGCATACGGCAACATAGGGCCGCAGCTGATGGTTCCGAGCGGACCCGTGCGGCCGTATGCGAACGCAGCTGCAGGTTTCTCGTACTTCGGTACGACGTCGGAAGTCGAGGGCAGCAACGAGCAGGACGAGCCGTTCGCCAGCTCGACTAACTTCGACGACGTCACGTTCGCGTGGGCGGCTGGTGGCGGCGTGCTGATCCCGCTCTCGAGCGGACGCACGCCCATCCTGCTCGACCTCGGTGCCCGCTACCACGGTAACGGCGAAGTCGAGTATCTGAAGGAAGGCGACATCACGGACAATCCCGACGGCTCGATCACATACGACCCGACGCGCAGCGAGGCGAATCTGTGGACGTTTCAGATCGGCGTGAGCGTCGGGATCCGGCCGGGCGCGGCAGGAAACGACGACTGAAGCGGGTCGCCTCCCGCCTCGGTCCTACCGTCCCTTCATGAGCTCGCGATAGCCGTTGAGGTGACGGATCGCGGCGCGCTCGTCGCCCTGCTGTTCGTAGAGACGCGCGAGGTTGTAGTGCGCCTCGGCGAGGAGCGGGTCGGCGGCGAGCGCGCGCGCATAGGCCTGAATCGCCTCGGTCGAGCGGCCCGCGTCCTCCAGCAGCACGGCGAGGTTGTAGGCGGCGAGCGCGTGCTCGACAGCGGCGAGCACGCGGCGGTACGCCGCTTCCGCATCTGCAATGAGTCCCGCGTCGTGCAGCAGACGCCCGAGGTTGACGCGGGCGTCCGCCAGGCTGGCGTCGAGTGCGAGCGCCCGCCCGTACGCGCGCCGCGCTTCGGCCGGAGCGGCTCCCTCCAGCTCGACCGCCAGCTCGAACCAGTCACCGGCTGTTCGGCCATCGGGGTCGGCCCGCTCACCAGTGGCAGCGGCAAACCTGTCGACCGCGGCCGCGCCGCGCGCCTCTGCCCGCGCCGTTGCAGGCGCGATCTCGGCAATTCGTGACGCGATGTCGGCGGTGTCGAAGTCGATGTGGAACTGGCCGGAGGACGGGTTCCACGCGGGCTCGCCATGATCGCGCACGACGACCTCGTCACCGGCGACGTGGATGTGCAGCTCGGTGAGCGATCGTCCGTGCGGCAGCTCACGCTGCAGCTTCAGCAGGGTCCGCGTGATGCGGCGCTGCGGGATGCGGCCGCGCGCGAGCTCGGCAGCGGTGCGCAGCAGCACCAGGTCCTGGAAGGAGAAGCGCAGCTCATTGCGTGGACCGCGCGCCGGTGACACGAAGCCCGCGCGGGCCCAGGCGCGGACCCGGTGCACCGGCACATCGAGCAGTCTGGCGACATCGTCCGTGCGGTATCCGTGCGGGCCGTCTGCCATGCTTCGGCGACGCTACTTGCCGCCAGCGGCCTTCTTGCGCGCTGGAGCCTTCGCGGTCTTTTCCGGCGCGGCGCGCTTCGACGGCTTGCGCGCTGCTTCATTGTCCTGCTTCGCCTCGCTCTTCGCGAGACTCGCCTTCAGCGCGGCCATCAGGTCGATGATCTGCGTCTGCGGCGCTTCCGCCGGTGCTTCCGTGATGTCCTCGCCCTCGATCTTGCGCTGGATCAGCTCGAGCACGCGCTCGCGCACCTCGTCGCTGTACGACTCGGGCCGGAACTCGTCGCTCGCGATCTGCTGCACGAGCTGCACGGCCAGCTCCAGCTCGCGGTCCTTCACCTCCGCCGAGCCGATCGGGACTTCGTCGAAGCGACGCACCTCGTGCGCGTAACGCAGCTGCTCCATCAGGATGCCGTCGCCCTGCGGCGACAGCAGCACCAGGTACTGCTTGCCGCGCGCCGCGTAGCGCCCGAGCGCCGACAGGCCGGTCGCGTGCATGGCCGCGCCCAGCAGACGGTACGCGCGGTCGCCGCCCTTGTCAGGGCCGAGGTAGTACGGCTTGTCGACGTAGACGCGGTCGACCTTCTGCGCCGGCACGAATTCGACGATCTCGATCGCGCTGTCTGCCTTCGCCTCCAGCGCCTTCAGCTCGTCCGGCGAAAACAGCACGTACTGATCGCGCGCGACCTCGTAGCCCTTCACCATGTCGTCCTTCTCGACGACGGTGCCATCACGCGCGCAGATGTACTGCTGCTTCAGCCGCGAGCCACAGTCCTTGTGGATCCAGTTGAAGCTCACCGCGGCCGTCGTGTCGCCGGTCGAGTACAGCTTGACCGGTACCGACACCAGGCCGAAGGAGACCGTCGCGGATCCCATTGCTCTTGCAGTCATGGTGTCGACCTATATAAGGGGGGGGAAGGGTGAAGGCAAC